>JAZRCG010000030.1:0-38689 GCA_045659645.1 Bacteroidaceae bacterium
AGTTTCTTCTGATGGAAATACACTGGATTTTGGAGCAAATTCTTTCTATGGCGCAGTGTTCACTTCAAACAATGAATTTGCAGGAGGCTGGTTCAACGAAACTGGTGTAAAGATGACCCGTGTCCTTCCTGACGATGAGACTGGTATTGATGAACTGAAGTCAGAAATCGGAGCTGTGAAAAAGGAAAACTCCGCTGTCTATGACCTCTCTGGCCGTCGTGTGCAGAAGGCACAGAAGGGTATATTTATCCAGAATGGCAAGGTGATGATTCAGTGATAAACGACTAACGATTAGCGTTTAGCAATTTAAGTAATAATACAGTCCGCAGGCACCCCAGTGATGGAGAGTGTCTGCGGATTTTTGTATCTCTACGCCTCTCCCAGGAACTCTTCTATCACCTGCACTTGTCGTGGTGTGAGGATGCGCTCGTTGCCTCGGTAACCGAGGTCGGCGAGGGCTTGGTATACGCCTCGGGGTTCTCGGATTTCCTGGCTGAAGGCCTTGGGGGCGGTTTTGTTGTTCTTGCCTTTGCCAGTAGATTTGTCAAGACGACACTATACAAAGCTAATAAGAATGAGATCCATAAGCAGAAAGAGTACTTTGTATAAAATAAACTCAATATTGTGGAGCATTGTACTCAATGTTCAGGACAATTGTCCTGAACATTGAGTACAATTGTCCTGAACACGCAGTATATTTTATAAAACGCGTTTTTCGTATGTTTGTTTCCTTGTTCTAATACGATTTAATAACTATAGTTGATAGTTTTAAACTCAAACCGGTCATTAGCGTAATGACGATAATCTCCGCGTTCTGCCTCCTTTGCGTGAGATATATAACTACCACACACGGATGTTTTGTTTCCGCACTCAAAGGATGCAAAGATTTTACTATTAAAGTCATCGCTGGAGAGGTCGCAAGCTACGCTACGACAAGAGAGCGCAGAGGCGTAATGAAAGTTGACTGCTTTAGCTTGATGAGCGCAGGCGAATAACGATTAACGTTTAAAGTTTAACGTTGAACGTTGACTGGCAAAGTAGGGACGCTGCGTGCAGCTTCCTCTTTGTTTATCGCTCTCGGACGCCTTGTTATCGCTTTCGGACGCTGCACGCAGCGTCCCTACTGTTGGATGTTTACACTCACCGTTTATCGTTTAACGTTGAGCAGGGCACCGTGAAACAGGTGCTATTCTGTGGATTCCAGCGCCAGCGTAAAACTACTCTTGCTGAAAGGAAAATCTGCGTATTCTGTGGATTCTGTGTGAATATAATCCCCATGCTCGCACTGAGACTTTTATTTCCTCACACAGAATACACGGAATACACAGAAATTATTCAATGAGTGAAGATACCAAGAGAACAGGTTGATGGAATGAATCCACAGAATTTGTCGCAGACTTCGTCACGACGGCTGGCGCGGTGAAACGATGACTTGCGTAGCTTGATGAGCGCAGGCGAGTAACGATGACTGTTGGATGTTTACACTCATCGCTCACCACTCACCACTCACCGTTAATCGATAAACGTAAAAACGTGTTCTCTGCGCTCTTTGCGTGAGACATATAGCCACCATACGGACGTTTCGGGAGTGTGTGTGTACTATATGATATATTATAAATAAGGTGTGGCAGATTTTTGATTACTGGATGCTGAATGGCCATACAATCCAATCCTCCAATTCTCCCACGGTGGCTCTGGTGCTCCATGTGAATATGTACTCTCCTGGCTGGAGGTCTTGCAATGGTTGTATCAGGAAGGATTCGTCCTGGTATGCCTCTATGGTAAATGTGCTTAAATCCACCATGATACGTTTGTTGTCATGAACCTGTGGTTTAGGTATGGCGCGGTATTCTCTCTTTGTCTTGAGCCTGATAAGCGCCATGTCGCTGAGCAGCAGGGTGTCTGTGTCCACAACGAACTTTGGTCTTGGCGTATCGGCATATTGTTTGGCCTTTGCGCCCCAAAGGTATCTGAGCATCTTGCTTTTCAGTTGTATGTCCACAATTTTCCATCCCGGTTTTATCTCCGTCTGTGTTTGCACGTGCTCTATTTCCAGAGTTTTTCCATCGGAAAAGAGACTCACGGTCTGTGCCCGCAATTCTGGGGTGTTCAGCATTAGCAAGGCGCTGGCAAGTATGGTTATGGGATGTCTTTTCTTCATGATGAGACAAAGTTACGCATTTTCCTGGAATAACAATGGGCGCTACTTGTGGAATTTGTTTTTTTTAAGTAATTTTGTAGCCAGATAGACATACTTCTCAATTAAAAGTTTCTCACATGACGATAGCTATAGTTATAGTGATTCTCTTGGGTTATCTGTTCATAGCCATGGAGCATGTAACCCACATCAACAAGGCCATGGTGGCCATTTTCTGTGGTACGATAGGGTGGGTCCTGTTCATGTGTACAGGCACATCGTTCATCAATGTCATGCATGCTGAAGAGTACCTGGAATTTCTTGGTGGAGCGCCACATACGCTTTTGTCCAGCCAGGAGTTTATTTCCAAGAATATTTTCCTGCGCTATGTGGGTCAGGTAGGCGAACTGGTACTTTACCTGCTTGCCACCATGTCTATAGTGGAGGTTCTTACCAACAACGAGTGCTTTTCCTTCATAGAGAAGTGGCTGCGGCGCAGGAGCACCGCCCAGATGCTGTGGCTGACGGTGCTGATTACTTTTTTGTTGAGCACCTGCATAGACAACCTCACCATCACCGTGCTCATGCTTATGATTTTGCGCAAGACCATCCGCAATGCCAAGCAGAGGATGTACATAGGTTCTGCCATAGTGATAGCAGCCAGTGCTGGCGGATGCTGGACGGTGATAGGCGATGTTACCAGCCTTATGGTATGGGGCAAGGGTGCCGTTAGTGCCACCAACTTCAGTGCAGCCCTGGTTTTGCCAGCAATTGTTGCCACGATAATTCCTACTGCACTCATCCAGCGCCAGTTGCCAGAGCATCTGGACCTTGACCGTCCCACCTACACCTTCCGAGGCGATGACAGCATCCTTGCCTGGTGGCAGAAGGGACTGCTCCTGTTCTTTGGTATAGGCGGCTTGTGGTTCGTACCTTCTTTCCATAGAATAACACTGTTGCCTCCATTCCTTGGCGCCCTTTGTTGCCTTGGTGTGGTTTGGGTGCTCAATGAGATTATCAACGCCAACCGCATACGCACGGAGCAGCCTCAGAGCATATCATTGGGACGGCGTCTGCAATACGAGGTACTGCAGGTCATAATGTATTGTGTGGGCGTTTGCCTCTGCGTGGACGTGCTTGTGGAAATAGGTGCTATGCGAAGTGCTGCCGAATGGCTGGACAACAACATACACAGCATATACCTGGCCAGTGCCTTTATGGGCTTGTTGAGCAGTGTGCTGGATAATATAGCCCTGGTGATGGCGGGCATCAACATCTATTCCGTAGGCGAGGCCGTACAGGAAGGCTATCAGGCCAGTTTCATGCAGAACGGCCAGTACTGGCATCTTATCACCCTTTGCGGCAATGTAGGCGGATGCCTTCTGCCCATAGGCAGTGTTGCTGGCTTTGCGCTGATGCGTGCCGAGGGTGTGAGCGTCTGGTGGTATTTCCGCCGCATCTCGCTCTTTGTTTTGCTGGGTTTGGCCACATCTGTTGGAACATACTTTTTGGTAGATTCCTTCTTGAGATAATTACGACGATATTTACATACCGATATGACATACGACCTTAGTGCCTTAGGTATCGAGGCCCTTAATCCCATGCAGGAGGAGATGCTCGGCGAAGTGCGCCGGCACGACTCTCTTGTGCTGCTTTCTCCCACTGGCAGCGGCAAGACACTGGGCTACATGCTCCCCATTCTGGAGGCGATGCAGCCTCAGGTGCACCCCACCGTTCTTGTGCTTGTGCCAAGCCGCGAACTTGCCATACAGACGCAGAGTGTGGCCACGAGGCTCTGCCGCGACGCCAAACCCTATGCCTGCTATGGCGGACGCCCTGCCATGGACGAGCACCGTGCCATGCGCAATCTCTCGCCACAGATGATAGTTGGCACACCCGGCCGTGTTCTTGACCACATGCAGAAGGAGAATTTCGACTATTCCCACATAGACACTCTGGTGATAGACGAGTTCGACAAGTCCCTGGAACTGGGCTTCCGCCAGCAGATGGCCGACATTCTTGCCCTCCTGCCATCACTCAGGAAGCGTATCCTGCTATCTGCCACGGACAGCCCTGAGATACCATCCTTTGTGGGTGCAGAAAGGGTTCACCGCATGAATTACCTTGCCGATACCGATACGGATTACTCCGACCGCATCAGCCAGTACCTGCTTCGCTCTCCCCAGAAGGACAAGCTGGAGACACTCGGCCACCTGCTGTGCTCCCTGGGAAGCACCCCCAGCATAGTGTTCCTGAACTATCGCGAGGCGGTGGACCGCGTGTACCAGTTCCTGCAAAAGGCTGGTTTCTGCGTCTCCGCCTTCCACGGTGCCATGGAGCAGAAGGACAGGGAAAGGGCATTGTTCCGTTTCCAGAGCGGATGCGCCAACGTGCTTGTAAGCACCGACCTCGCCGCCCGAGGCTTGGACATTGCCGACGTCGGGAACATCATACACTACCATCTGCCCATGAACAGCGAGGCATACATCCATCGCAACGGACGTACCGCCCGATGGGACAGGGCAGGGGCATCTTACCTAATCCTGGGTCCCGAGGAAAATATGGACAAACTGGATTGCCTCACCGATATTGCCGAGATGGATGTGCCCACAACATGTCAGGTTCCATCTTCCAAATGGGAAACACTATACATAGGCCGAGGCAAGAAGGACAAGGTCAACAAGGTGGACATCGTTGGCTTCCTCAGCAAGACGGGAGGCCTGGAGCGCGACCAGCTTGGCATGGTCACCGTATTCCCCCACTGGTCCTTTGCCGCCGTGGACCGCTCTTGCATGCGCTCGCTCATGGCACGCATCGGAGGGCAGAAGATAAAGGGGCAGAAGACCATCATTGAACCCATACGCCGATAAGCGGCCGTTTGTGTGTCCAGACTGATTTTGTAATTAAGGAAAGTAACAACATATACAACAATAAGTTTATACATGGCAACAGTAGACGACAAGAAAATCATTTTCTCCATGGTTGGTGTGAGCAAGACCATCACACAGAACCAGAAACAAGTATTGAAGAACATCTACCTGAGTTTCTTCTATGGCGCCAAGATAGGCATCATAGGTCTGAACGGTTCGGGTAAGACAACTCTGATGAAGATTATCGCCGGATTGGAGCAGCCCTCGCAAGGCGAAGTGGTGTGGAGCCCCGGCTACAGTGTGGGATACCTGGAACAGGAACCCTATCTGGACGACGAGAAGACCGTGCTGGAGGTAGTTAAGGAAGGCGTGCAGAACGTGGTGGATGCCCTGAACGAATATAACGCCATCAACGACAAGTTCGGCCTGCCCGAATACTACGAGAACGAGGACAAGATGAACGAACTCTTTGCACGCCAGGGAGAGCTTCAGGACATCCTTGATGCCACCGACGCATGGAACCTGGACAGCCGTCTGGAGCGTGCCATGGATGCACTCCGCTGTCCTCCTGCCGACCAGAAGTGCGGCGTCCTTTCCGGTGGTGAGCGCCGCCGTGTGGCACTGTGCCGCCTGCTTCTGCAAAAGCCCGACGTGCTCCTGCTTGACGAGCCCACCAACCACCTCGATGCAGAGAGCATTGACTGGCTGGAACAGCACCTTCAGCAATACGAGGGTACCGTCATCTGCGTTACCCACGACCGCTACTTCCTGGACGACGTGGCTGGCTGGATTCTGGAACTCGACCGTGGCGAAGGCATACCCTGGCAGGGCAACTACAGCTCTTGGCTCGACCAGAAGACCAAGCGCATGGCTCAGGAGGAGAAGGTGGCAAGCAAGCGCCGCAAGACCCTGGAGCGCGAGCTGGAATGGGTGCGCATGGCTCCCAAGGCCCGTCAGGCAAAGGGTAAGGCTCGTTTGAAGTCATACGAGAGCATGCTCAACCAGGAGCAGCGCGAACGCGAAGAGAAACTGGAAATCTTCATCCCCAACGGTCCCCGTCTGGGCAACAAGGTCATAGAGGCTCACGGCCTGTGCAAGGCTTATGGCGACAAGACCCTCATCAAGGATCTCGACTTCATGCTTCCCCCCAACGGCATCGTAGGTGTAATAGGTCCCAACGGTGCAGGCAAGACCACCCTGTTCCGCATGATTATGGGTTTGGAAACTCCCGATGCAGGTACCTTCGAGGTGGGCGATACCGTCAAGTTGGCCTATGTTGACCAGAGCCACAAGGACATCACCGCCGATGCCAGCGTCTTCCAGGTTGTCAGCCAGGGCAACGAACTCATCCGCATGGGCGGCCGCGACATCAACACACGTGCCTATCTGTCACGTTTCAACTTCACCGGTGCCGACCAGGAGAAGAAGTGCGGCGTGCTCTCCGGTGGTGAGCGCAACCGTCTGCACTTGGCCATGGCACTGAAGGAGGAAGGCAATGTGCTCCTGCTTGACGAGCCCACCAACGATATCGACGTAAACACACTCCGTGCCCTGGAGGAAGGTCTCGAGGCCTTCGCCGGCTGTGCCGTGGTAATCAGCCACGACCGTTGGTTCCTGGACCGCATCTGCACCCACATCCTTGCCTACGAGGGCAACGGCGAGGTGTTCTTCTTCGAGGGTTCATACTCCGAGTACGAACAGAACCGTTGCAAGCGCCTTGGCATAGAGGAGCCCAAGCGCATCCGCTACCGCAAGTTGGACGAATAAACCCTATCACCTCCCCTCCAGCGTTGTCACGAGAATTGATTGCTCTCGTGCAACGTGAATCAATAACAAAGCATTGGCGGTACTTCATTTAGGGAGAACTGCCAATGCTTGTTTTGGATATTTAACCCGAAATCGTTCATTAGCGTGTAACATTCTAATGATCGGTTTGGGTTTAAGTATAAGGAAGTTTAGATGATGGGGTGCCCTGGTGGATTTCATTGCTTCTGGAGCATGTCCAATACCATACTGACCTTTTCTTCGTGAGGCAAAGTTGCATCTATCCAATGGATGGGTATGCCTCGGCGTTCTTCCATGCCACGGAACCAGGTCATCTGGCGCTTGGCAAACTGGTGGATGGCAATTTCCAGTTGGCGGAACATCTCGTCGTAGGACAACTGGCCAGTGCAGTAGAGGGTAACGAATTTGTACTCCAGGCCATAGCGTATGAGACGTTCGGCAGAAACTGTCTGCAAGAGGCTCTGCACCTCCTCTATCATGCCTTCCTCCAGACGTGCCTTCAGTCGGCGGGTTATCTTTTCGCGCCTGAGGTCGCGGTCTATCTTCAATCCGATGGTAAGGCTCTTGCGTTCCGGAAAACGAACTTGTCCCAATTCATAGGACTTGAGCACGCTCTCTATGTAGAGGCCAGTGCCTCCGCACATTATGGGCATGCGCTGGCGGGCAGTGATGTCCATGTAGGCATTCTGGAAGGCGCACTGAAATTCGTACACATTGAAGCGGTATCCTGGTTCGCAAATGTCTATAAGGTGGTAAGGCACCTGCTGCCCCTGCACTATATAGTCATCAAGATCCTTGCCGCTGCCAATAGTCATGCCACGGTACACCATGCGCGAGTCAGCGGAGATTATCTCTGCATCGCCCAGGTTGTGCGCCAGGTGTGCGGCAAAGGGTGTTTTGCCACTGGCCGTAGGGCCAAGGATGGTAATTAGGTCTACGGGATATTTGCTCATACGTGCAGTGCTTGTTTGTTGCGGTAGTGAGGTGCGGACGAATCAGCCTATTCGGGATATTTTCTCCAGTTCCTTCAAGTTTATGAACTTTATCTTGCGTCCGTCCAAGGCAATCAGTTTCTCGCTGGCAAAGGCAGAGAGGGTACGTATTGCATTGGAGGTGGTCATGTTGGAGAGGTTGGCCAGGTCCTCGCGCGACATATATATAGATAAGGTGGAACCATCTTCCTCCAGGCCATAGGAGTCTTTCAGGAAAAGAAGACTTTCTGCCAATCGTCCACGTATGTGCTTCTGTGTCAGGTTCACGGTGCGCTCGTCGCTTTGTCCCAGGTCGTGTGCAAGTTTCTGGATAAAGAACCACCCCAATGTGGCATTCTCTTGAATCATGTTGGTAACAATGCCCAATGGCACTTTCAGTAACACACAAGGTTCAAAGGCAGCCGCTGCCGTAACGAAGGGTTCGTTGGCCATATAGGCACGATAGGCAAAGAACTCTGTTTCGCCCAGTACGCGCATAATCTGAGGACGTCCTCCTACACCTTCCTTGTAAATCTTGACCTTGCCACTGACCAGACACAAGAGATTTGTGGGCAAATCGCCTTCCTTGTATATGATTTCATTCTTCTTGAATTTTACAACAGAAACGTGATTGAGCAATTCTGTGCGTTGCTCGTTAGTGAGAGTGTCAAGCATATCGCTGATTTTCTCAAGATATTCTTCCCAGGGAATCCTCTTCTTAGGCATTTAATGTGCGCTATATATGTTCTTTGGCACAAAATTACGACAAATATCCATATTTGCAAAAGTATCTTAAATAAAATTGCTAACTTTGAGGTGCTAAAGACTAACCTAGATATAAAATACCTATGAGTTATTTACGTTTTGACAAGACTCTGATGACGAATCTCGAGGACAGCCTGCCCAAGGAAATCCTCCGCTCAAATCGTTCCGGAGCCTATTCTTGCTCAACAATCGTTGACTGCAACACTCGTAAGTACCACGGCCTGCTGGTAGTGCCAGTGCCCGAGTTGGACCAGGAGAACCACGTTCTGCTCTCCAGCCTGGACGCCACCGTCATCCAGCACGGAGCTGAGTTCAATCTGGGCCTGCACAAGTATTCAGGCGACAACTTCGCACCCCGTGGACACAAGTACATCCGTGAGTTTGACTCACTGAAAGTTCCCACAACCATCTATCGTGTGGGTGGTGTGATTCTGAAGAAGGAACAGATGTTCCAGCACTTCGAGGACCGCATCATCATCCGCTACACCCTGGTGGACGCGCACAGCGACACCACACTGCGCCTGCAGCCCTTCCTGGCCTTCCGCAGCGTACGCGAGTACACACACGAAAACAGCCTCGCCTCTCGCGAGTACCACGAGGTACAGGGCGGTATCCGCACTTGCATGTACGAAGGCTATCCCGAACTGTTCATGCAGCTCAACAAGGAGAACAACTTCGTGTACAACCCCAACTGGTACAAGGGCGTGGAATACCCCAAGGAACAGGAACGCGGCTATGCCAGCAACGAGGACCTCTACGTGCCCGGCTATTTCGAATTCAACATCAAGAAGGGTGAGAGCGTAGTGTTCAGCGCTGGCCTCAGCGAGATTGACACCAAGACACTGGCCGAACTGGCAGAGTTTGAGGTGAACATCCGCACACCACGCGACAACTTCTACAACACACTGGTAAACAGTGCACACCAGTTCATCGTACACCGCGAGCATGAAGACTATGTGCTGGCAGGCTACCCCTGGTTCAAGTGCCGTGCACGCGACCAGTTCATCTCTCTGCCTGGTCTCACACTGACCAACAACGAGCTCACCAAGTACGACGATGTGATGGAGACCGCCGAAAAGGCCATCCGCGCATTCATGAACGGTGAGGAGATAAAGGTCAGCATCCAGGAAATAGACCAGCCCGATGTGCTCCTCTGGGCAGTATGGTGCATACAGCAGTACGGCAAGTTCGAGAGCATGGACACCTGCGTGCAGAAGTACTATGCACTTGTTCGTGACATCATGACATGGATTCTGGGCAACAACCATCCCAACCTCAAGGTCATGGACAACAAGCTCGTCTACAGCGAGGGTCGCGACAAGGCTATCACATGGATGAACTCCACCGCCAACGGACGCCCCATCGTGCCACGTACAGGCTACATCGTAGAGTTCAACGCTCTGTGGTACAACGCACTGAAGTTTGCCATCGACCTCTGCACACACACCGGCGACGCCAAGAACGTGAAGATGTTCTCTGAGCTGGCAGAAGAGGTGGGCAAGAGCTTCGTGGGCATGTTCTGGAACGAGCACGGATACCTCTGCGACTACTGCGTGGACGGATACCGCGACTACCTGGTTCGCCCCAACATGATTTTCGCCGTAGCATTCGACTACACTCCTCTGGACAAGAAGCAGCAGAAGTCCGTACTCGACTTCTGTACCAAGGAACTGCTCACACCCAAGGGTCTGCGCAGCCTCTCACCAAAGAGCTCTGGCTACAACCCCATGTACGTAGGTCCTCAGGTGCAGCGCGACTATGCATACCACCAGGGTACAGCATGGCCTTGGCTGGCTGGCTTCTACATGGAGGCATGCCTGAAGGTGCACAAGATGTCTCGTGCAAGCTTCGTGGACCGTCTGCTCGTTGGTTACGAAGAGGAGCTCTTCTACCACTGCATCGGTACTATACCCGAACTCTTCGACGGCAACCCGCCATTCCACGGACGCGGTGCAATATCATTCGCCATGAACGTGGCAGAAATCATGCGCGTAGTGAAACTTTTGGACCAGTATAACGAATATTAAATAAGGAGGACACATACATGAAAGTACTAATGTTCGGTTGGGAGTTTCCTCCTAAGATTTATGGAGGTGTCGCAGTTGCCAGTTATGGTATAGCAAGAGGACTGGACCTTCAGGGCGACGTAGAAACCACCTTCTGTCTCCCCAAGCCCACTGGCGAGGAGGAGAAGTTCCTGAAGATTATCAACATGAGCCAGGTGCCTGTAGTATGGCGCGATGCCAACTACGACTGGATTAAGGACCGCTTTGTCGGCCATACCGCAGAGGACTACTATCGCTTCCGCGACCACCTCTATGCCGATTTCAACTATCTGCAGGGTTTGGACGACCTGGGCTGCATCCAGTTTGCCGGTGGCTATCCCAGCAATCTGCACGACGAAATCAATAACTTCAGCATCATCTCAGGCGTGCTCGCACGTAGCGAGGACTTTGACCTGATTCACGCACACGACTGGCTCACTTATCCCGCTGGCGTACATGCCAAGATGGTAAGCGGCAAGCCTCTCTGCATACACGTGCATGCTACCGACTTCGACCGCTCTCGCGGCAAGGTGAACCCCACCGTATACAGCATAGAGAAGAACGGTATGGACCATGCTGACTGCATCATGTGCGTATCAGAGCACACTCGCCAGACCGTAATACACCAGTATCACCAGGATCCCCGCAAGTGTGTGGCCATGCACAATGCCGTATATCCCCTCAGCCAGGACCTGCTGGACATCGTTCCCAACAAGACTCCAGGCGAAAAGGTGGTTACATATCTGGGCCGCATAACTATGCAGAAGGGTCCCGAATACTTCGTGGAGGCTGCCGCCAAGGTTCTTCAGCGTACACGCAACATACGCTTCTGCATGGCAGGTAGCGGTGATATGATGAACGCTATGATTCAGTTGGCCGCAGAGCGTGGCATTGCAGACCGTTTCCACTTCCCAGGTTTCCAGAAGGGCAAGCAGGTTTACGAGTCTTACAAGAACTCAGACGTGTTCGTGATGCCATCAGTATCAGAGCCCTTCGGTATTGCACCGCTCGAGGCTATGCAGTGCGGATGTCCTTCAATTATCTCCAAGCAGTCTGGTTGCGGTGAGATTCTGGACAACGTGATAAAGGTGGACTACTGGGACATCGATGCCATGGCCGATGCCATGTACAGCGTCTGCACCAACGAAGCTCTGTACAACTATCTCTCCGAAGAGGGCATCAAGGAAGTGGACCGCATCACATGGGAGAAGGTGGGCCTGCGCATACGCGAGTGCTACAACCAGCTCTGCGGACGCGGATACTTCAACAACGATGACTACCTCAACGCGGTAAAGAACATAAAGTAATAAAAGAAGCGATTACGCTAAACATATTAGAAATCAAAGATTAATAATTCAAGTTATGAAACAGATTTGTTTATATTTCGAGATACATCAGCCTGTTCATCTGAAGCGCTATCGTTTCTTTGAAATCGGCAAGGATCACTACTACTACGATGACTATGAGAACGAGCGCGCCATCCGCGATACAGCCGACAACAGCTACGTTCCCGCACTGACCACACTGCTGGAGATGTGCAAGCAGAACGATAACTTCAAGTGCTGTTTCTCTCTCTCTGGTGTAGCCATCGAGATGCTCGAACAGTATGCTCCCGAGGTAATCGACCTCCTGCAGCAGATTGCAGAGACTGGCAAGGCAGACTTCCTGGCAGAGCCCTATAGCCATGGTTTGGCTTCTCTGGGTAGCGAGGAGAGCTTCAAGAACGAGGTTGCCCGTCTGGCTGGCCGCGTAAAGGAACTCTTCGGTGTAGAACCCAAGGTGATGCGCAACTCCAACCTTATCTATAGCGACGAGATTGGTAGCATGGCTGCCGACATGGGCTACAAGGGTATCATCGTAGAGGGTGCCAAGCACATCCTCGGTTGGAAGAGCCCCCACTATGTATATTCATGCGCTGTAGACAACCGTATTTCTGTCCTCATGCGCGACTATAAGCTGAGCGACGATATCTGTCTGCGCTTCTCTGATAGCAGCTGGAACGAGTATCCCCTCATGGCTGACAAGTACATCGACTGGATTGCAAACCTGCCCCAGAGCGAGGAGGTTATCACCATCGGTATGGAACTGTGTGCCATCGGTATGTTCCAGCCCCTGAGCAGCAACATTCTGGACTTCATCAAGGCTCTGCCCGTATGCGCAGCACAGCGTGGCATTGGTTTCGCTACTCCCGCAGAGCTGGTTGAGAACCGCAAGGCAGTTGACTCTATCGAAGTTCCTTACCCCATGTCTTGGAACGACGAGGAGCGCGACATCTCTGGCTGGTTGGGTAACACCATGCAGCGCGAGGCATTTGCCAAGATGTACGAGGAGAAGCTCGTTGGCCGTATCCTGGCATGCAAGGACCGCCGTATCAAGCAGGATTGGGACCGTCTGCAGGCAACCAACAACTTCCAGTACATGACCACCAAGCCTCAGGCTGTGCCCATGCTGCGTAGCTTCTACGATAGCGCTTTCGATGCCTTCACCAACTACATGAACATCCTGGGCGACTTCCTGAAGAGAGTGAACGACCTCTTCTCTGAGAACGTGGAGAACGACGAACTGAACGCACTCTACACACAGATTGCCAACCTGGGCGATGAGTTGACCGTGAAGGAGAACGAAATCAGCGTTCTGCGTGCACGTCTGGAGAAGTTTGAGGGCAAGGCTGAGAAGGCCGAGGAACCCGCTCCTGCAAAGAAGGCTCCCGCCAAGAAGGCACCTGCCAAGAAGGCCGCTCCTGCCAAGGAAGAGGCTCCCGTAGCAGAGGAAGCTCCTGCCAAGAAGGCACCTGCAAAGAAAGCTACCGCTAAGAAGGCTGCCGAGAAGAAGTAACCTTATTAAATATATTAAGGTAATATAATAGAATGGATGTAGTGCCTGCTCGCTACATCCATTTTTTCAACAACATAAACGAATACTATAGTATATGTCTACAAAAGTAAAGATAAGCACCACAATGGGCGATATCATTGTGCGCCTCTACGACGAGACACCAAAGCACAGAGATAATTTCATCAAGCTGGCCACAGAGGGATACTATAACGGTACGCTCTTCCATCGCGTCATCAAGGACTTTATGATACAGGGAGGCGACCCTGACAGCATTGGTGCACCTGCTGGCAAGATGCTTGGCACGGGAGGACCCGACTATACCATACCGGCAGAGATTGTCTATCCTAAACTCTTCCACAAGCGTGGTGCGCTGAGTGCAGCACGTCTGGGCGACGACATGAACCCCGAGCGAGAGAGTAGCGGTAGCCAGTTCTACATCGTATGGGGACAGAAGTACAATGCCGGCCAGTTGAAGCAGATGGAGCGCCAGATGCAGATGCAGCAGGAGCAGGCCGTCTTTGACCGTCTTGTGGCCGAACATCGTGCAGAGATTATACAGATGCGCAAGAACCGCGATAGGGCAGGTCTTCAGGAATTGCAGGACCAGCTGAATGCAGAAACGCATGCCATCTGTCAGGAAATGGAAAAAGCACAGCTCACTCCCGAGCAGACAGAAGCCTATACCACTATAGGTGGCACTCCGCATCTGGACGGCCAGTACACCGTCTTTGGCGAAGTGCTTGAAGGTCTCGATGTGGTAGAACGCATCCAATCCTGCGAAACCATGCGTGGCGACCGCCCCAAGCAGGACATAAGCATGACGGTGGAGATTATTTCAGAGTAATCTTACATGTTGTATGTGATTAGATGTCATAATAGGGATGGAAAGTATAACTATAGTCTTGCAACAATCTCATCTCTTGATATAAATTCATTGTCCTTTACTTCATAAGGAGGACAAACCTTTCTCCTCCCGATGGTCAAGACAAGAGTACTCAGAACTCTTATGCTCGTCCTCGGGAGGACCAACAATCATATTTTTACGGTAATGAAGATACAGAAGATAATGCTGGATGGAGGATTTACGTGTCCCAATCGTGATGGTAGGGTAGGGCATGGAGGCTGCACCTTTTGTTTGTGCGAATCGTTCAATCCTGATTATTGCAGACGTCAGTCTTCCATTGCCGCACAGATGGAGGCCGGGAAACAATTCTTCAAGGATAAGTATCCAGATATGCGTTATGTAGCATATTTTCAGGCATATTCTTCCACTTATGCTCCATTGGATGTTTTGCGTAAACGGTATGAAGAGGCTCTTTCTGTAAAGGATGTGGTGGGAATTGTGGTTGCAACAAGACCTGATTGTATAGATGAGCAGGTGATTGATTTATTGGTGTGTATTCGCAATAGAGGTTTTTCGGTGGCGGTAGAACTGGGATGCGAAACATTTTACGACCGTACTCTTTCACGGGTGAACAGAGGGCATACCAGCCAGCAATCTATAGATGCTATACATCTTTGCCATAAGTCAGCTATCCCAGTTACGGTACACCTTATGTTTGGCTTGCCTGGAGAATGCAAGGAAGATATCCTTGCTGAGGCAAAGATTATTAACTCTCTGCCCATTTGTTCACTGAAAATACATCAATTACAAATACTCCATGGCACACGAATGGCCATGGAGTGGATAGATAAACAATCAGATTTTATTGCTTTTACCTTAGAGTCTTATGTGCAACTTGTTGCAGATTTTGTGACTCTACTTAGGAAGGACATACATATAGAACGTTACGTTTCCACAGCTCCTAAGGGAATGCTTGTTGCTCCTCGTTTTGGTGTAAAGCAATCTGTGGTGGAGGGTCTCATCAAAGATTTGATAAGACAGAAATGTTAAGCTATCTGCCGGCATACATGCTCTCGTAGTACTTCTCGTACTCGCCAGAGGTGATGTTGTCCATCCATTCCTGGTTGTCGAGGTACCATCTTACCGTCTTTTCTATACCCTCCTCGAACTGCAGGCTGGGTTCCCATCCGAGTTCCTTCTGGAGTTTGGTTGAATCAATGGCATAGCGGAGGTCGTGACCGGCACGGTCGGTAACGTAGGTAATCAGTTCGAGCGACGAACCCTCGGGATTGCCCAGCAGACGGTCCACGGTCTTTATCATCACTTTTATCAGGTCGATGTTCTTCCACTCGTTGAAGCCGCCGATGTTGTATGTCTCGGCCGTCTTGCCCTCGTGGAAAATCAGGTCTATGGCACGTGCATGGTCCTCCACATAGAGCCAGTCGCGCACGTTCTCTCCCTTGCCATAGACGGGAAGGGGACGGCGATGGCGGATGTTGTTGATGAACAGAGGTATCAGTTTCTCGGGGAACTGGTAGGGTCCATAGTTGTTGGAGCAGTTGGTCACCACGGTGGGCATGCCATAGGTGTCGTGATATGCACGCACAAAGTGGTCGCTGCTTGCCTTGGCGGCAGAATATGGCGAATGAGGGTTGTACTTGGTGGTTTCGTAGAAGAAGTCCGTACCGTATGCCAGGTGGTGCTCCGAAGACGAGGCGGTGGTGGTGAACGGCGGTTCAATACCCTCGGGGTGAGTGAGTTCCAGTGCGCCATACACCTCGTCGGTGGAGATGTGGTAGAAACGCATGCCCTCGTACCTCTCGGGCAGTGACTCCCAGTAGAGCTTTGCCGCCTGCAGGAGACTCAGTGTGCCCATCACATTGGTACGCGCAAAGGTGAAGGGGTCCTTGATGCTACGGTCCACATGGCTCTCGGCCGCCAGGTGAATGATGCCATCCACCTGCTCCTCCTGCATGAGGGCATAGAAGGCCTCGAAGTCGCAGATGTCCATGCGCACGAACTTGTAGTTGGGGCAGTTCTCCACGTCCTTCAGGTTGGCAAGATTGCCGGCATAGGTGAGTTTGTCCAGGTTGATGATATTGTAGTCAGGGTACTTGTTCACGAACAGGCGTACCACATGGCTGCCTATGAATCCGGCTCCGCCGGTGATGACTATGCTTCTCTTCATTGTGCCTCGTTTATAGGTTTACTGTATAGGTGAATGGGCTCTGGAAATCGGCGAGCATGCCGTGGCGCGTGTCCTTGTCGGACAGGATGGCCTTGTCCGTGGGGATACGCCAATCTATGCCCAGACTTTTGTCCAGAATGCTGATGCCGTCGTCTGCCTCGGGGTGGTAGAACTTGTCGCACTTGTACTGGAAGATGGCCGTCTCGCTGAGCACGGCAAAACCGTGGGCAAAGCCCTTGGGGATGAAGAATTGGCGATGGTTCTCGGCGGTGAGTTCCACGGCAACATGCTGGCCATAGGTGGGCGAACCCTGGCGAAGGTCCACGGCCACATCGAGCACGGCACCCTTTACGCAACGCACCAGTTTGCTCTGCGTGTAGGGCGGACGCTGGAAGTGCAACCCTCGCATCACACCATATGAACTCATGCTTTCGTTGTCCTGAACGAAATGTACAGAACCAACCTTTTCCTCAAATTCTCGCTGGGAGAAGGATTCAAAGAAATAGCCACGTGCATCCTTGAAGATGCGTGGCTCCAGGATGAGAAGTCCCTCAATGCCTGTCTTAATTATTTCCATTTATATAAGAAAGTATCTGCTCGGCGTGAATCTTGGTCTTTATCTCCTTGGGAGTGAAAATCTTCTCTATTACTCCGTCCTCGCTGACAAGGTAGGTGGTGCGCAGTGTGCCTATGGTGCGTCGTCCGCAAGCCACCTTCTCGCCCCAGCATCCGAGGAGCTGGAGCAGCGTGGTGTCGGTGTCGGCAATCAGGGGGAATTCAAGTCCCTGTGCCTCGGCAAACTTCTTCTGCAGGCCTTCCCTATCCTTGCTCACACCGATGATGCTGTATCCAGCCGCCTCCAGTTCCGCCTTGTGAGCCTGCAGGGAGCAAGCCTCGGCGGTGCAGCCGCTGGTGTTGGCCTTGGGATAGGAGTAGAGCACTATCTTACGCCCCTTGTAGTCGCTGGCCTTTATCTCGTTGCCGTCCTGGTCCTTGCCAAGGTATTCGGGTATTCTGTCTCCTACGTTCATAACTATATATGGTTCTTTTTGTACTTTTGGCAATATTCCTATATCGTTTGCCGCCAATAGGTCTTTAAAAAGATGTCCCCGAAACCGTCGCATTGCGGAATCGGGGACGGTATTTCTATTCTTTACATTTCCAGCAAAGTTTCCCTATGTAAAATGCCTCGTATTGTCGAGTTCATCGCCTCGTATTGTGAAGGCTCTCGCCTCGTATTGTCGAGTCCGTCGCCTCGTGAGGCATTTATGTTGGATGGGGGATTGCTGGCATTTAAGTTCAGAGAAGTGTTTTTACTTCAGCACGCCCATTTCCTTACCGATCTTGGTGAAGGCAGCGATACACTTGTCGAGGTGCTCGCGCTCGTGACCGGCAGAAACCTGCACGCGGATACGTGCCTGACCCTTGGGAACAACGGGATAGTAGAAACCTGTCACGTAGATACCCTCGTCCTGCAGACGTGCGGCAAAGTCCTGGCTCAACTTGGCATCGTAGAGCATAACGGCACAGATGGCGCTCTGGGTGGGCTTGATGTCGAAGCCGGCTGCTATCATCTTGTCGCGGAAGTAGTTTACGTTCTCCACCAGCTTGTCGTGGATGGTGTTGCTCTCTTTGAGCATGCGGAACATCTCTATGCCTGCGCCCACGAGGGAGGGAGCCAGAGAGTTGGAGAAGAGATAGGGACGGCTACGCTGACGCAACAGGTCGATAATCTCCTTCTTGCCAGTGGTGAAACCACCCATAGCACCGCCGAAGCTCTTGCCCAGTGTGCCGGTGTAGATGTCCACACGGTCGTAGGTGTTGAAGAACTCGCTCACGCCATGGCCGGTAGCACCTACCACACCTGCAGAGTGGCTCTCGTCCACCATAACCAGTGCATCGTACTTCTCTGCCAGGTCACAGATCTTGTCCATGGGAGCCACGTTGCCGTCCATAGAGAACACACCGTCGGTCACGATGATGCGGAAGCGCTGAGCCTGAGCCTCCTGAAGGCACTTCTCCAGTTCCTCCATGTTGGCATTGGCATAGCGATAGCGCTTTGCCTTGCACAGGCGCACACCGTCGATGATGGATGCGTGGTTCAGGGCATCGGAGATGATAGCGTCCTCGTCGGTCAGCAAGGGTTCGAACACACCGCCGTTGGCATCAAAGCAAGCGGCATAGAGGATGGTATCCTCGGTCTTGAAGTACTCGCTGATCTCTGCCTCCAACACCTTGTGGATGTCGGCAGTACCGCAGATGAAGCGCACGCTTGACATACCGAAACCACGGCTGTCCAGTGCCTTCTTGGCTGCCTCGATGAGACGGGGATGGTTGGAAAGGCCCAGATAGTTGTTGGCACAGAAGTTCAGTACTTCCTTGCCTGCCACCTGGATTTCTGCCTGCTGGGGGCTCTCTATCAAACGCTCGTTCTTGTAAAGACCTGCTTCCTTAATCTCTGCCAAGGTCTGGCAAAGATGCTCTTTCATTTTTCCGTACATAGTCAGTTGTATTTTAGAAATTACTGTTATTACGACCCAAAGTTACGCTTTTTTGTGCAAATGGCAAAGCTAAATCCCTTAATTCTTGCTAAAATTGATGTCCGTGTCTATAAACGTAAAGTATCCATGCTTATATCTAAAAAAACATTAATATTATGGTTCATCTCTTTATAAACCCAAAAATACATTTGCATGTTATTGTATTTTGCCGTACTTTTGAACAGCAAAAGGGAAATAAATAGCATATCCATGCACCCAAACGCATAAGACACACATTATTTATTAACTAATAACACATGAAAACTATGAAGAAGTATTTCCTTAGCATGTTAGTGGCATTGTTCGCTATCTTCACATCTCAGGCGCAAACCCACAAGGGACTTCCACAAAAAGCCAATGATTACATCACTAAACATTTCAGTGGATACATCATCAGTCACTACGAGAAGGACTCTGAAATATTGGATGTAGAACATAAGGTATATGTGTCCAATCAGGCAGTATCGTTCAAATTGGATTTCAACAAGAGTGGTGATATCAAGGACATTGAATCTTTGGACGACAAGACACCTCTTCCCAAATCTGTTTTGCCTGTGAAGATATCCCAATACGTTAAGGCTAATTATCCTCAAGCCAAGATTATTGAATGGAAGATGAGAAAGAACTCTCAGGTGGTAGAACTTAACATTGATTTGGAACTTATCTTTAATGGAAAAGGCGACTTTGTTCGTATAGATGATTAATTTACTTCCTTTTATTCGCTTGTGCGAATAATGGTGAAAGATTATGGCACAGAACTGTTTATAAGTTTCTGTGCCTTTTTTTATTTGAATTACTTCCGAGAGACGTATTGTCAGTTTCTTGCAACTCTCTATAGAGTGCTATTATTCTCTTGCACGATTGGGTAAATTGTCGTACCTTTGCACCCGTTTTTAAGGAAAAAGCATAAAGAAATGGCTGGATATTTAGTTGAGGATACACGAAAGGTGACTACTCACCGACTCATTGAGATGAAGGAGCAGGGCAAAAAGATTGCTATGCTCACGGCTTACGACTATACCATGGCACAGATTGTGGACCAGGCAGGTATGGACATAATCCTGGTAGGCGACAGTGCTTCTAATGTAATGGCGGGCAACGTAACCACTCTGCCCATCAGCGTGGAGCAGATGATTTATCATGCCAAGAGTGTTGTGCGTGGTGTAAGGCGCTCGCTGGTGGTGTGCGACATGCCCTTCGGTTCATATCAGATAGGTCGTACCGAGGGTGTTACCAATGCTATCCGCATCATGAAGGAGACGCATGCCGATGCCCTCAAGCTTGAGGGTGGGGTAGAGATACTGGACACTGTGCGTGCCATCCTGGATGCAGGTATCCCTGTAATGGGACATCTGGGTCTTATGCCCCAGAGCATCAACAAGTACGGAACCTATAGCGTGCGTGCCAAGGAGGAGGCAGAGGCGGAGAAACTTATCGCTGACGCTCATGCCCTGGAGGAAGCAGGATGCTTTGCATTGGTGCTGGAGAAGATACCCGCTGCTTTGTGTCAGCGCGTGTGTCAGGAGCTGACCATCCCCGTCATAGGCATAGGTGCAGGTCCTGCTGATGGTCAGGTGCTTGTAATTCATGATATGCTGGGCATGAACCAAGGATTTTCTCCCAAGTTCCTTCGCCGCTATGCCGACCTCTTCAGTATCATGACTGAGGCCATTGGTCAGTATATCACCGACGTGAAGACCGAGGACTTCCCCAACGAAGGAGAGCGGTATTAGCGAACTGAAAGTAGAAAATCGGAATTGACGTATGAGGGAGTTTCGCAAACAGAATTTTAGCAGAATAATCTGCTGTTTCCATTAAAGGATGCGTCAACCCTATCCCTCGGGATGTCAAGCCTCGGTCCTCGGGAGGACCTAACAGGGTGGATTTTGAGAATAAGATGTAAAGTCGATAATAGAATTATGGCAGATAGTTGTTCACCATAGACAACTATCTGCCATAATTCTTCTATCTAACCGAAATCCCTACTTATTGTTGGGGCACTGTTGTTTCTTGGAACAGTTCTGCTTTTTAGAACAGTTCTGCTTCTTCTCGCACTTCTGCTGCTTGTTGCATTGTTTCTTGCATTCAGCTTTTTTTTCGCAGGTAGCGCAATTCTTTTTTTCGCACTTCTCCTTCTTCTCGCATTTCTTTTCGCACTTTTGCTTTTTGTCGCAACCTTGCTTTTGTGGGCACTGGGCACTGATTGCAGATGCAGAGATGAGGAAGATTGCCACAAGGGCTATTTTGATAAGGTTCTTCATCGTTATTTAAGTATTTAATGTGTTAGGCAAATTCTTTTTAAAGAAGAACCCCAGTTGGAATAGTAATTCAGCCTGGGGTTCTTGATATAGGGTGCCGCACCGATGATGTGATGAAACTCCTGATGATAGGATTTGAGGGTCTGTCTCGCTTTTGTAATCCACCTGACCATAATGGGGTGGCACGCCATTGGCGGACAGAACTTGTCTCGGTTTCTTAATTTAATTGATGAGTATCCCGATCAAACCAGTGCGGCAATGTCTGTGTTTCTTTCTGTCTTTACGTATTGCGGAACGTCATCTTTGTATGAAACCTCTGTTTCTTTCATTCCTGCATTGCAAAGATACAAAAATAAAGTGATATTGCAAATAAGAGCACCCTTTTTATACATCTGTTTTAAGATTTATTAAATCATCTTGCCACACTGGGCATTAACGAGTTTTGACTTTGTACATTATAAATATAACATATAGAAAGACCCTCCAATAATGTAAAACGGACTGAAACCATAAAGGAAACAGTCCGTTTTTGAAGAATAAGTTTAGGAATTAAGTGCGTAGGATTACTTGATAATCTGCTTTTGTCCGTTGACAACGTAGATTCCACTTGCGGGTTTGATTACACGACGTCCGCTAAGATCGTAGATCTGCTTTGCAGTCTTCTCTTCCTCATCAACAATATCAGTAATACCTGTGGGCACTTCGATACCGCTGTCCTGGAATTCCCATGTGCAGGCTCCCCAGAAGGGTTTCATGAGTATGTAACCCCATGAGTTGGGATTGGTATACCAGCTGAAGTTTCCGCTTCCGTCTATGATGCAGATGCCGGCCTTGCCATCCAGGGTGCGCTCTTCCAGAGTCCAGGCATAGTCCTTGCCCACCTTTACCTTCTGGTCAACGGCATTGGAGGTGAGGTAAGCGGCGGTCTGTGTCTCCTTGCTATAGATGAAGACTGTGCCGTCTGTGTTCTTCTTGATGCGCCACAGATAAGTGTTGTCGGTACTCTTTCCGCTGGCAGGTGTAATGCTCTTGTCTGCGGTATTGTACTTGGCATATCTGTCGAACCACACGTTTCTGATATAGTAATAGTAGTCCTCGCTAAGACTCTGCGAGATAGACACCTTGGGCATCTGTATGAACTGGTTGTAGAGCGCCAGGAACTCGTTGTACTTCTCCTCGGAGATGATACCCTCTTCCAGAGCCTTCTGGGCAGGGAGGATAATGCTCTGCTCGGCAAAGTCCAGAGCCTCCTGGGTGTAGTTGCCCATCTCGCCAGGCTGGGCGGTGATGAGGATGAGTTCGCACTTGTTTACGATACCCTTCAACTGGGCGCTGAAGTCTGTTATCTCTACTACCTTCCAGGTGCCGTTGTAGCACAGGGCAGCCTCGTCCTTAGCATAAACATCGCCAGAGAGTTCGGCACTGAAGCGCTTGACGCTACCAGTCATTTCGCTCTTATAGCCGCTTACGGAAGACAGAGTAACCACGCCGGGGATGTATGTGAAGTTCTTCGTTGCGATGGTGGCCTTGTCCATGCGGATGGGAGTGCCGCTGTTCTCCACCATTTCCAGTGCGGTGTTGTAGTTGCCCATCTTCACGAACTTGCCGGTGCAGAGGTTCTTGAGCATGTATCCGCCATCGGTGGCAACGAACTGCCACAACTCCTCGGGCTCTGTCTGGGGAGTGAAGTGGAAGCGCACGCCACCAGCCTTTTGGTACATGGTAGAACCCTCGTACTGGCGCTTGTAGTAGGTTGAGGCAGATACTATCTGGTAGATCTTGCCCTCCTGAGGCTGGACAACTTCGGCTGACTTGTAATCGCTGATTGCCTGGGCCAGGGCGCTTACATCCTCGCCGTCGGTGCTTTCCAGGGCGCTCTTCAGGGCATCGTACACCTCGGCAGAGGGATAGCCAACACCGCCGCGTACGCTCTTGGCAAGAATATCCTCTGCCTCCATGATGGTGCTTTCCTGCTTGGTGTACTCCTTGGGTTCGATGAAGTGCTTGGCATACTGATAGTCGAGAAGGTCGAAGATTTCATCGTGTGTCTGCAGACGACGGTAGAAGGATGTCCAGTTCTTCTTGCTTGTTGGCAACCAGCCAATCTCAGAAACTGCCAGCATGCGGGGCAAGAGGCAGTATTCCACCTCATCAATGTTGTTACAGGTCTCTGTCCACATGTTGCACTGCACGCCCAGGGCAAACTCTTCCTTGCCGCTGAGTGCGCTCAGGGGATTGAGGCCATAGATCTCGTCCACGGTGTTTACACCCCATCCGCCATGATATGGCTCGTCCACGAAGAGGTCACCCTCCTCGCCCTGCATGAAGTCGATGTAGAGGTACTGATAGGGCACGATAATTGACTTCATGCCACGCTCGGCTGCCTGGGTGCTGTATCCCATGCCGTTCCATGCCATGATGACGGGTTTGGTCTTGTTGTTGTCGTTCCAGTTTTTCAGTAGTTCGTCCCATACGATAATGTCCTTACCCTTCTCCTTGAGGAAAATACCGAGTTCCTCCACGAGCCATGATTGCAGCTGATGTACGCCGTCAAGACCAAGTTTCTTCACGAGGTCAAGGCACTGCTGGTTTGTTGCCCACTGCTCGGTAGGACATTCGTCGCCGCCGATGTGAATGTAGTCGTAGGGGAAGACTTCTGCCAGATGGCCAAGTACGCACTTGAGGAAATTGATTACACGTTCGTCGCCAATGTTCAGCACATCGTGCGAGATACCGCCATCAATGCGCACCTCGTACTTCTTGGTGGGGTCACAACTGAACTCGGGATATGATGCCACGGCAGCTACCATGTGACCGGGGAGATCCAACTCGGGGATAATCTCTATGTTGCGAGCCTTGGCATAGGCAACAATTTCGCCTAACTCCTCCAGGGTATAGAACATGCCACGGCCGTACTCGGTGTCGTCGAAGAACTTCTGGCCGTCACCATTGTTGGCAAACGACCCCTTGCGGATGGCACCCACCTCGGTGAGCTTGGGATATTCGGGGATGTGAACGCGCCATCCCTGGTCGTCGGTCAAGTGCCAGTGGAAGCGGTTCATCTTGTACAGAGCCATGATGTCAAGAACCTTCTTCACCTCGTCCTTGTTGAAGAAATGGCGTGCAATATCGAGCATGTAGCCACGGTGTCCCAGATGAGGACGGTCCTCGATGTTCAGGCAGGGAAGGCTCCAGGCCTCGGCACCGCTCTGCTTCTCGCTGGCAAAGTATTCGCGAGGAAGAAGTTGCTTCAGTGTCTGCAAGGCATAGAACCAGCCGCCAAACTCTGAGGCCTTGATGGTGATGCCTTCAGTGGTGATGCTCATGGTGTATGCATCCTTGGCAAGAGCCTCGTCGGTGCCAAACCATATCTCGCCCTTTGAGGGAGCATCGCCAGCCTCCTTCACCTCCACGGCAATGCCGGTACTGGTGGCCAGCTGCTGGGCAAATGTCTCCACGTGCTCCTTCATCTCAGCACCCTTGTAGGCAATGGCAGAGAGTGAAGAGAGAGGCAGGTTGCCCTCTGCCACCTCCAGAGAACTGGGGTAGGGGATGATGGCTATCTTGCCCAGGCGCTCGAAAGTTTCTGCGTCTACAAACTGTACCGCATTGTTCTTGTCGCCCTTGTCCCAAAGTCCCACGCCACGGTTTTCCGCGGGACCGCCCCACAGGTTCATGGAGATGGCGGTGTTGCCGCTAGGCTGAATCTCATAGCCGTCGCTATAACCGCTGGCGGTACTTGTGTTGATAGCAAATTTGTATGAGCCGGAAGCAGAAGACTGTGCACGCACCATCTGGTTCTTCTCCGAGGATGCCACACTGAGGGTGTAGCCCTTCTTGTTGGTGAGGACATAACCCTGGGTCTTCGAACCCGTAATCTTCCACAACTGGGCATCGCTGCCCTTGCTGGCACTCGTAGTGATGTTGGCACCGTCGGTCTCTGCCGTGAGGGCATTGCCGCCGTTCATAAACTGGATCAGGTACCACTTTGTCTCCTCATCGGTGCTAACCGTTGGGAAACCCTGTGCCATGGCATAGGCCGAAGCCAATATCATGCACAGAAGAGAAATGAAGTGTTTTCTCATAATGTGTTATAGATTAAATTAGGTATGTATTCTTCTATTTGTAGGAGTGGTAGATGTTTTTAGGAGTTCTCGTATTTCATTATCTTGCTTTCCGGGAACTCAGATTAACCTGTAATTTGGTTCATCGGATAATTTTCTTGCCATCCACGATGTACACACCCTTGTCGGAAGGGTTGTGTAAACGACGTCCGCTCAAGTCGTAGATGCTACTAACCTTGTTGTTGGGTGTTGTGCCTTGGACTTCGTCTATGTTGTCGTAAACGATACCAAATACCTTGTACATGAATATGTCGTAGGCAGTTTGTAGGGCTTTCAGTTCCTCTGAGGTAGCTTCTGACGGAAGCGGTGCCATGGCCGCTATCAGAGCGTTGGCCTCAGCCTGGGCGCCTTTAATAACATAGTATCTCTGGATATCGTAAATCTGCATCTCACCAATGTGGAAGAATCCTGCACTTACACCTTTCGTGTCACCACTGGTGCGGAGTTCCAGCAGGCGTATGGCGGAGTATGCCTTGGGCAGGTTGAAGGTACGCTTGATTGTCTCCGTCTGGCTCTTGTAGGGCATATCCAGTTCGCATACTACTTCTGTTTGTGCAGAGGTTCCGCTACCGCTTACCACACCCAGTATGTTTGCCTTGATAAGGTGATGACCATCGGTATCGCTTCTGCGGCCGTAGTGCATGATTACGTCGCCCATTGTTCCCTCGGGTAGTTTTATCTCCAGGTAGTGCACGCCATCCTGTACACTGCCCGCACTCCATGCAGAGTGCCAGAAGGTGCTCTGGTTGCCATCCAGCAGGTTGTTCAGCGAACCTTCTTTAGATTCTGTGTAGGGTGAACTGAATTGGCTGTTGCTGGTAATGAGTTTGTTCCCCTGGCCACATGAATCCAATGCATGCTGTGCCAAGGCCTTGAGGTTGGCAAAAGCTTGTGCCAGTTCGCTCTCCTCGTTTGGCAGGGAAGAGGTATTAGTATCGTACTCGGCAATCATTTCGTAGATTTGCGGTGCTTTGTCGCCAGTCCATTCTATGCGAAGGGCAAGAGCTTTAGGGTAAGCCTCAAGGTCAATTTTCTGGCATGCTTCGGTAAGGGTGCCTATGGTCTTCCATTCCGCATTATCTGTAGTCACGCTAATGGACATTGCAACGTCGGTAGGAATAGAATATATTGTAAGGCTCTTTATGTCGTATTGCTTGTTGAAGGAGAATGTAATGGGGGCATTGGTGTTGTCCTTTATGCCTGTTTGAGCATTTAGGTCGGTAAGTTCCTTGATGGACGCATTGTTTCCATCTTTGCATGCAGGCAAGGTGCTTTGATTTGCAAATTGACGGTTTACTTCTATTTCATATAGGCGCAACCATTTGTCAGTCCTTGCTCCGGTAAGAGTAAGGCGAATGAAGCGGGCCTTGTTGTTTGCACCCTCAAAGTCGCAATACACCATTTCGTTGCTATACTTCACGTTTTGAGTGGTGGAAATGGTCCATTCCTTGGTGTTTGTACCCATAATATTAAGGTCTTTCCATATAGCGCCATTTTCTGAATATTGGATCTTAGCCTTGTTGGGATGATCACCGTTTACAGTACCCATGCACATACGTACGTCATGAAGGGTGATAACCTCGCCAAGGTCCAATACATATTTGTCTGAAGCCAACTGGCAACGATTCAAACAAGTGAAGGTTTCGTAGTTTCCATCCACAATGAGATTGCCAGTATGTCCTTCCCAGATGTTTCCGTCTGGTATAGTAACCTTTTCGGCTTTGGCCTGAATGGCAATGTTTAGTGAGAAAACATCCTCGGAGAGGGTGAACTCCTTGAGACCCTTGTCGGTATCATTCAGGAAAATTAAGTATGCTACATGTTCCTGAGGAATCTCGGTGGCAGAGGCTAACTTCTTCCACTCCTTGCCGTTGGTGCTATATCTGGCATAAGGCAGGAGGTCTTCGGTAATGTTGATGTTGTCCAAAAGGATGGGTTCAACAAGTTGTATGCCTACGTACTTGTTTACGTCCAAGTTGCTTGTCGGCATGTTCAGGAATATTTTGCTTCCCTTTTGGGCTACGGTCGCTTTCAGCAATGGAGAATTGCTGATGGCAGTGGGTTTGCTGATGGTGGTATAATCCTTGAAGTATGTATCCACTGTTCTCTCTTTCAAGAATGAGATGAAGGGATAAAGATAGAGCCTTGACAACTGTGCCTGACGATAGCTCACGCTGATGCCGTTGCCCATTCCCTCCAGTGCGTAGGCTGTGTAGAGTGTGCTGTTTTCCAAAGCATAAAGACTGTCGCAAACCTCCTTCACCAAAGGCCAGTTCTGTGCATGCTCCTCTGGTGCATCCAGTATCTTTACCATATTTTCGGTTACGATAGCATAGGTGTGGAGTGTCTGCAGCCATGGGTTGATGTCGGTGTAGAGCATACGGTCGCTGGCATTCTCTGAATCCTTCATGGTCATCACCTTCTCGCAATCCTGTTTGATTTTCTGGATAACGCTAAGGATATTTGTTGAATTGGGTTTGCCCGAGTTGAGAGAATTCTTGTATGAGGTGATTAGGTTCTTCATCTTGTCGGGCTCGTTCCAGCGCAGGTAGTAGGTGATGTCGTGATATGCCTGGCGCATCTCCTCGTCCTTGATGAGACTCTTGAAACTTGCCTCCCAGCTCTGCTCGTTCTTGAATCCTGCATTGTTCCATGCATAGTCGGCAATGGAGAATAGGGCGGTCCTGGCCATCGAACCCTGTTGCATGGGGTTGGCTATGAGGCCCTGGCAATTGTTCAGCGTTGAGGGCAGGCGGTCGCCGGCACCCACCGAAGGCATGTCCACGAAGTTGCTGTACATGTCCATGGGATAGAGTTGCCCGTCGGCATTGTCGTTGCAGGGATAGTTCCACCACCATGCCATGGCACGTCCAAACTCGTTCACCACCGTCTGTGTGTGGTCGTTGTTGGGAACCGACCATACGCCCTGGCCTGTGGAGTATACGGTGATGTAGGAAGGCACCTTGCTTAGTGCCGACATGAAGCGCTGGCGCTGGTCAACGCTGCTTGCAAAACTGTTACAGTATATCTGTGGCACGAAATGCAGGGGACGCACGGTGTCCTCGGCAGCAGCACCCTCGTAGTTCCACTTGGCTTCTATCTTCTGCTGAAGTTCGGTCAGTCGGTCGGCATTCTTCTTCATGTCTGCATCCGAGGAGGGAATGCCCACGTCGTCCACGAAGACACCGAAGTGGCGTATGCCCAGATTGTGCATCTTCTCAAACTTGCTCATGATGTCGCTGATTACGGTGCTGCTGCCCAGGAACTCATTTCCTGGGTGAATGGCCCAGATGAAGTTCACCTTCGTATCCTCGCTCACCTTGGCAAGGTCGCGGAGCATATCCTGGGTGAGCCAGCCGTTCTTCTCCTGCTCGGCACTGATGGTGGTGGGGTAGGCGTCCTTCCACATCTGTGAGTGGTAGGGGTCGCTCTTGGCGCCGAACATGTAGGTGTTCATCTTGTAGCGCATCATGTAGCGCATCAGTTCCTTCTTCACCTCCACGCTATATGGATAGCCATAGTAGCCCTCCACCAGACCGCGGTTCTGCTGGTCGGCACGGTCGTAGATGGTGGTATGCTCCAGTGTACCCTCCACCTGCTGCTCCAGCATCTGCTCCAGCGAAGCCAGGCCGCAGAACACAGCATTGGTGTGCTCGCCCAGAATGGTAATACCCTCGGCAGAGATGCTGATGGCATGGCGGTCGAACTTATTGCTCACCATGATCTTGGCCTTGGCAAGCCCCAGTTCGCCGAAAGCCCATGTTTCAACCTCTTCGCCGCTACCCACAGTACCCAGGCGCAGGGGAGTGGCACCTTCCTCGCCACCTCCGAACACCGCTTCCATGCCGTGTGCCTGAAGCAGAGAGGCAAGGCGGTTGCGTGTAATCTTGTCGATGGTGCTCTCGCATTGCACATTCACTTTCTTTGTCAATGCCAATGTTCCATCGTTCATGGTGATGGAGTGCGGCACGGGATAGATCTCGTACTTGTCTGCCCATGCTGAGAAGCAGGGTAATGCCAGTGCCAGAGTGAGTGCACTGACCTTAAGCAGATTTTTTTTCATTGTGATTATTAGGTTAAAATTATTTGCTCAGTGTACATACATTGGTGCAAATATACAAAAAATAATAATGTATGTTACAAAGTCTTTATTAAAATAAGGCAAATTCGCCTTTTGGTGTTTCCTGACGTTTCGTTTTCATGTAATAATTGTTATATTTGCGATGGAATGTGCCCATATAAGTGTGAATAATGGGGTACAGGGATGGTGTTTATCTGTACGAAAAAGGATTTATGAAAGATTATCTGCGTCTTCTGTTAATACTTGCGATACCATTGCTTTTGGTGTCGGTGTATTCTGTCAGTGGGCACAGGCTTGTGTTGGGCGGGTGGACTATGAGCAAGATTCATTTCTGGAATAGGTTTATGCCTGAGCTTCAGCCTTCCGAACTTTCTCCCGACACCATTCCTGCAGATTCCGTAGAGGTTCTTGCCGTAGATACCTTGACAGAAGAACCGGTGCCTATGGTTACAGATACCACTGGCAAACGCATACTCTTCTTTGGCGATTCCATGATAGAGGGATTGTCCATGCGTTTTGCCGACTATGCCAGAGAGAACGGGCACCTGCTCTACACCGTATGCTGGTATGGCTCCACTACCACCGGATGGGCCAACAACTTGGACACTTTGCAGAGTTTCCTCCGTTGGTCCGAGGCTGATTATGTTGTGGTCTCCCTTGGCGGCAATGAACTGAAGGTAAAGGACCTTGACAATCGTGCCGAGAACATCCGCATCATACAAAAGGCCCTTGGCACCAGACCCACCGTATGGGTGGCACCTCCCAGTTGGATCAAGAACCCCACTATCACCGAGGTAATTCGTAACGTGGTGGGCGACAAGCGCTATTTTGACAGTACCCGCCTCACCTATACCCGAGGCTCCGACAAGATGCATCCCACTTTCGGCTCTGCCTCCAGATGGATGGACAGCATAGCCGTGTGGATGTCTTCGCCGCAAACGGCGCATCCCATACAGATGAACTTCCCCCAGGCAACCCAGCCCCGCAAGTGGAAGAAGAAATTCATGTTCCCGAAAAAGTGAATAAAACGGAAATGTGAAAACGGAAAACGGAAAACTTTCGTTAAACTTTAAACGTTAAACATTCACCGCTCACCCGCTAATCGCTAATCCGCTCACCGCTAATTGCTTATGCTATTCAACACCATATCCTTCTACGCCGTATTTATCGTCTTCCTGGCGATATACGCCATACTTCACCGTACTAGCCGTACGCTGATGAAACTCTATGTGGTGCTCTTCTCCCTGTATTTCTTTTCCAGAATGAACCCCGAGGTGAGCATGCTCCTGCCACTGACCGCACTGCTCAGTTGGGCCATGACCCGTCGCATGAACGAGTGTAAGGGCGCTCTGCGCAAGCGCTGGCTGGCGTTCATAGTGGTGGTGGAACTTTTGCCGTTGCTCTATTTCAAGTACACCAACTTCGGCATCGACCTGCTCAACACCCTGCTTCGCGAAAACTTCCCCATCCAGGACATCATCCTGCCTGTGGGCATATCGTTCTACACCTTCCAGACTATCAGTCACACGGTTGAGGTCTACCACCGCCGCCTGCGCCTGAAGATGGATTTCCTGGAATATCTCTTCTATTTGAGTTTTTTTCCACTTCTTCTATCGGGTCCCATCACTCGTCCTGCAACAATGCTCCAGCAATTACGCAACAATGAGCAGATAAATCCCCGTTTGCTTTATACTGGTCTTTGGCTTGTGATGATGGGTATTGTCAAGAAATGTGTCATTGCAGATTATCTTGCACAATTCAATAACTGGGTTTTTGACTCACCAGAACTATATGATGGTTTTGAACTGCTCATGGGATTAGTGGGCTTTAGCATACAAATCTATTGTGATTTCTCTGGTTATAGTGATATGAGTATAGGCATAGCCGCCATGATGGGTTTCCGGTTGAGGGAAAACTTCAATTTTCCATATCAATCTGCAAATATATCAGAGTTTTGGCGTCGTTGGCACATATCTCTTTCCACATGGTTTAGAGATTATCTTTATATACCATTGGGAGGAAATAGGGTAACTCGTTTTCGTATGTATCTCAACAATTTCATCACCATGGTGGTTGCTGGGTTGTGGCACGGTAGTACACTGATGTTTGTCTTGTGGGGTACCATGCATGGTGTAGGTCTTGTAGTGCATAAGTTTTCTCAAAGGCTGTTTCTTCATCGCCTTCCATCAGGCAAGTGGTGGGTTAAGACTTCATGTTGGTTAATATGCCAGATCTTTATTTTAATAACATGGGTTTTCTTCCGATGTACAAATTTCACCTCTGCTATTTCCTTTATACATAGAATTTTCTCACATTTCAGTATAGATTGCTTGCCGGCATTCATTTCACAACGACCTTTATGGATAACAATACTGTTGTTGTCCATATTGCTACACTCTATTCGCGAAAGCTGGTTTTATCGTATTCAGGAGCGATTCATTTTACTTCCCTGGCCATTCAAGATGTTGCTACTGCTTTTTGTTGTACAAATGGCAATTGAATTTAGCACCAACGAGGTTCAACCATTTCTATATTACAAATTCTAAAACAGGCTGAAAGTCAACTCTCTCCCCAATAACAATTGGGTTTAAATAAGTAATACGTTATGGAATATGTTTGGCTCACTTTAGCTGTTGTCAGTGCCCTGGTGGGGATTGCAGGTGCTTTGTTGCCCATGTTGCCGGGGCCTCCCGTCAGTTATGTGGCATTGTGGATGATGTATCTGTACGACAAGCAATGTGTTTCCAGTACGAGTCTATGGGTAATGGGCATATTGATGCTGGTGTTGACCATCATTGACTATTTGGCACCTGTATGGCTCACTCGCATAGGAGGAGGTTCCAGGCATGGTATGCGTGGTGCCACGGTTGGATTGCTTGTGGGTTTGTTCTGTGGCCCAGTAGGAATGATAGTAGGACCCTTCGTAGGTGCATTGCTGGGCGAATTGCTTGCCAAGACACCCGCTCGCCAGGCTTTTAAGGTAGCTTTTTACTCTTTCCTTGCCTTTATCCTCACCACAGGCCTGAAATTCTTCTATGGCATTACCGTGGTATGTATGGTGGCAATAGCGATGTGGTGGTAGGGTAGTCTTTGTATACCTATACCATATTTATATATATAGATAATCCCACGAGGTGCAAACCTCGTGGGATTATGCATCTTGTTATTTGCTATGTATATAAGGTCATTTGACCTCTATGGCGCGGTGTGCCTTCTCCTCTGCTTCTTTGTTGCGTTTGGGCAATGCTATGCTCAGTATGCCGTCTGACACCTGTGCAGAGATGTTGTCTGCATCCACATTTTCGGGAAGACGGAAAGTCTGCTGGTAGTTGCTGTAGTAGAACTCGCGACGCAGGTAACGCTCCTTGCGGCATCCCTCCTTTTCATCCTGCTTGTGTTCCATCTTGTTTTCAATGGCTATATGCAGGTGGCCATCGTTGGTCACGTGCACACGGCAGAACTCCTTTCTTATTCCGGGTGCGGCCAGTTCCATGGTGTAACCCTTGTCATCCTCCTTTACGTTGATGGCCGGTGTGGTGTCGTTTACTTTGTGCATCCAGTTCTTGCCAAATAACTCGTCAAACATTGTTGGCATCCAATTGCGGTTGTTAATCATCATTGGTAACATAACTTAATCTCCTTTTACCTTTTGGTTAATAATATAATGTGTGTTTTTCTCTATGCAGGCCTGTCGTTATGTGTTGTGGGCCTACACCATTATATCCGCAATTGTCGTGCCAAGGCACTGAGTGTTAAGGAGATTGAAAAACGGACAACATTCTGTCAGTTGTGTTAACGTGTTTAACACAGGCGCTGACGTGTTGTCCGTTTCATGCCAAAGTGACTCGACTCCTCAGTTATGGGGGGGGATTGGAAGTAGTTTTAGGATTCGATTATACATTTACCCCACGCTCATAAAGATATTGAGGAGCAAAGCCAATCTCGTTATTCCAATCAACCGTGAATGGGTCAAGTGTAAATTTTTTAAAATATTCAATGTTCTGCAGTTTACGGCATATGCCATTTTGCATGAGAGGGGTAAAATCTACTGCTCGTTTTTCACCATTGTTGAATGTAAGTTTCAGGGTATAATCCTTGAAATATTCTGCTCCAATAACTTTTAAAATAGTATTCATGGCAAAGTCTTATTTGAGTGGTTCAATCTTTTTGGCGGCTTCGCTGTTGCTTAGTAGTCTCCAATTTTCCATTAATTCGTCATGATGAATATCTAACCATTCATAAATAAGTCTTAGAGCCCTACGTGGCAAAGAGCCAGTAACAATTCCATCTTCAATGCTTATTGTTGCTTCGTATCCATCATACCAGACATGAAAATGAGGAGGATTGTGGTCATCAATATACATATAAATAATGATTCCATAAAATCTACTAATCTCAGGCATATTAGTCAGTGTTTTATATTATTCTTTGGCAAATATACTAATAAACGAGTGAAAAAATCAAGTTCGCTTGAATATTTTCTCCCAACGAGTGAAAGTATATTAGAGTTTATCTCAAATATGCACAATAGACTTAATAGTATATACAAAACGAGGGAGAAAGTTTGATGCTTCCTCCCTCATGTGCTTATACCTTTTATTTTGTGTCTTGAAAGATTTTGGCGATGCTTGATGTGGTGAATGTGCCGGAGAATACTATCAGTACAGTTTGGTTCTTTTCTCCGTTCACCATCACTATTATGGAGTTCTTCTTTCCGTCCTTGAAGTAGATGTCCACCTTGTTGTCCGGCTCAGATATTTGTAGCAACTTTTCATAGGCCTCCTTCTTTATTATGCTCATGGCCTCGGATTTCAGTGATTCCTTTGTTGTTTTCTCTGAGGTGATGATCTGTATGCTTTTTAGTTTACCGCTTATCTCGTCAATGTCCACTCCGTTGATGCTTGGTATAGCCTCTGTGCCGATGAGTTTTAGCATTGCTTCGGATATGTAGACGTATGTTATGTCCTTTGAATCGGCGAACTTGTCAAATGGGTTTGCCTGTGCCCTGGCATTCAGACTTGCCATTGCCAGCACAAGGATTGCTATTATTTGTCTTATGTATCTTTTCATTTTATTTTAAATGCTTTAATGTGTTGTTCAGGGATGTTTCTGTCTGTGCCGCAATGTCTTTGGCCTGTTTCAGATGCCTTGTACCTTTCTCCATATTGTATGCAAGCAGGTATAGCGCCTTTTCTGCCTCTATGCGTGCAAGTTCGGGATTGTCGAAGGTGTCCTTGTGTGCATTGTTTCCTTTGCCGAGTAAACCAATGACGCTGCCTATTCCTATTATTATGGAGATACATGCCGCCACGGCAATGTTTCTGTAGGGACGGAACTTGGCAAGGAAACTCACGGAAGGAACTTTCGTGTTAGCCCCGAGTGCAGAGCTCGCCTTCTTCTCCTCCTCTGCCCAAAGGTCTATCTTCATGGAAAGCCTTTCTTCCAATCCATCCGGAACTTCTGTTTCTCCTGTTCTTTTCAGATTCAAGTATTTCAGTTCTTCCATGATTGTGCTATTTTGGTGAATTGTTCTTTCAGTTTGTTTCTCGTCCTCAGCACTATCTGTCGCAGGTTGCCCTGCTTCATGCCCGTGCATGCCTCCATTTCTTCGTAGGAAAGTTCCTCAAGCAGGTACATTCTTATTATGTCCTTCTCTTTCTGGGGCAGATGCTCTATCAGTTCCTTCATCAGGAAGGCCTCGTTTTGCCTTTCAGCCTTGTCGTCAGGTCGGTTTGGGTCGGAAGCCATGCAGACGCTTTCCAGCGGTATGGAGGTGTCCGGTGTCTTCACTCGCAACCAGTCTAAATGGAGGTTCCTCATCATTATTATCAGGTATGCCTCGTTGACATGTTCGGAGGTCAGCAGTTCCCGCTTTTGCCACATCCGCATGAAGGTATCCTGTAGCAGGTCCTCTGCATCCTGCTGGTTTCCCGTCAGCCCGAATGCCACACGGTATAGCATCCTGTGATATGGCATGAAGCGTTGTTTAAACTCCTCTGCATTCATCATTCTGCTGATTTGAACTCAATAGACTTTGTTTCCTCAACTGATAGGATTTGCAACAGTTCCTCCACAGTAAAGTCTCCTGCTACATGGATTATCATGCTCGTGCTCTTGTTTTCCAGAAAAGTTTCCAATCTGATGATGGCATCGCTCACTCTTCCGTCCTGCTCTATGCCATAGTATTGTTGCATAGGAAATAATGTCCAGTTCTCGCTGAGCATGTTGTCCACATTGCTTTTCTTCTCATAGAGTTGCTTGTATCCGTCCACATTCTTGATATTCTCAGTGAGAGCCTCTTTCTGTTGGTCGTTAAGGCTTACCTGTACATATTCCACCTTGATTAGCCGTTCAGTCGAATCAAACAATTTTGGGTTGGTGTACTTTTCTTTTTTTGCCTTCTTCTTCACTTCCTTGGTCATGTTTTCGTATTTAGCACCATCCAGTTTTCTGTACTGCTTAATCAGATATGATGCATCTTGTGCAAAGGCAAAGCATGTTGCCATCAGCATAACCATTGATAGGATAATCTTTTTCATGTTCGTGTCTGTGTTTTTAGTTTGATTTTCCGCTCGGTTCAGTATTGTTTTGTGTATGAATTAGCAATCGGACATTATTGCATAAAGGTCATCTTTCTTAAATTTTCCCTTTAGGAGGATGAGTGCGCAATCGTCTTCGCCGGTGGTGAGGATTATGAATTCCTTGACGGTCTCGTTGTTCATTTTTGCGAGGATTTTGACATTATCACCCTTCTCCTTTGCCATAACCAGGGTCTCGTATTCGTTCAGGTTTAATTGGTTGGTACGTTGTATGAAGTCTGCTTTTGTTTGAGGAGTGCAGTCTTCCATGTCCAGTACCTTGACCGATTTGATGCCTTTGAGAAAGTATAGGCTTTTGTCATTGTCTTCTTTCATAAAGGTATGCATGAATTTTAGTGGCAAGGACGGAATGTTGATATATTCAGCACCTTCTTTTTCCTTGAATTCCTTGAACAGCGCGTTGATGCTTTGTGCAAATGCGCCTTGGCAAACGATAATCAGTGCCAATGTAGTGATAATCTTCTTCATATTCGTGTCTGTGTTTTGTTTGATGAATTTAAGTTCTCGTAAATTTACGTCTCTATAAATACTAACGAGAACTTCAAGGCGCTTGTTACAAAAGTAAGGAGAAATTTTGGAATTAGATGAAAAGAGAGGGTATGCCATACGAAAGACATACCCTCATTATCCCTACCAAGACTTCCGTTATGGTCTTGTATTGAACTTTTTGTTTGGATCGTTTGCCATATCCTTAAGGCGCTTTTCAATCTTCTTCCAATTGAATGTCCCGTTTAGCATCACGACAGACTCATTGAAGTCTATTTCGTCAAAATAGTTTATGGCCTTTATAGGCATAATCACATTAGCATTTGGAAACTTCTTGGTATAAAAATCCAACATATCGTTGAACGAATAGCAGACAGATAATGTGGCAATGTCAATAAAGTCTTTAATTCTTGTTCCATTTTGTGCTATTGCAGAAAGTTTCATTGCTATAATGTCTGGAATACTTTCCAAACGGATATCCTCTATAATATCAGGTTCATATAAATGTGGATAGTCAAAACGGATACAATCTATCATTACATTGTTGATAAATCCCTTGAGTGTCTGCTTTCTTTCATAAGAAACTTTTAGGTCATACTTCTCAATCAGCATTTCTTTCACTTCCTCCAAGTCAAATTCCTCTTTGGTGAAAAGATCAAGGTCAATGCTTTTCCGATGTCCTAATCGTAGAGCGAGTGCAGTTCCTCCAACAAGATTGAAGTTCTTTAGTAGAGGTTCTCGCTGAAGTTCCCTTAAGAGTTCCAGTGTTCTTGGTTCGACAGTTTCTTTTTGTAGCATTTTAGTTCCTCTTTTTTAAGATTGAAGATATTGCACACAAAGTTCATATCTAAGTCGTTGAGATAGGGCACAGATTTCAGTATCTCTCTAAATCCTCCAATCCCCCCATACAGGTCAAAAGCTGCATAAAAGTCTTCTATGTCACCCAGTTCAACAACACGCTGAACTACAAGTTTTTTAGAAGTCTGCCAATTGAAAGTGGACATGTCGTATTCCCATAGCAAGGCATCGTTTAGTTTATGTCCACCTGCTTTGTATGTATCAAGAATAATCATTATACTAACTCTTGGGTTATCATACGCAAAGATACGAAATATCTCTGGAAAAATCTAACGAATGAGGGGAAATAATGATGGTGGCACTGGTGTTCAATGACTTATGAGGACTTTTGATGAAAGCCTCGCCGATGCAAAAGTGCAAGGAAATGAAAGATAATGAGAGCGAACGGTTTTCAAATCATTACCCGATGACGAGGTAAGTTTATAGGTCGTTGGAGTTTATTTCTACTCTCTGCTATATTCTGCATAACAATGTACAACTCGCTGATAACTAATTTTGTAACCAAAAAGAATTGGATTATGCGAAGTACATTTAAGGTGCTGTTCTACGTGAACGGAAACAAGGAGAAAAACGGTATTGTCCCCATTATGGGTCGAGTTACAATCAATGGTTCGGTGGCACAATTCAGTTGCAAACTGACCATCGCAAAAACAATGTGGGATGCCAAAGGCAATCGAGCCAAAGGCAAGAGCAAAGAGGCACGAGACATCAATTTGGCTTTGGATAACATCAAGGCTCAAATCATCAAGCATTATCAACATATCTCGGATAGAGAAGCCTATGTTACTGCCGAAATGGTACGCAATGCCTATCAGGGTATAGGAACTGAGTATGAAACATTGCTCGGGGCGTTTGATAAAGACAACGAGAGTTTCAAGAAGCGTATCGGGATAGACCGTGCAGCAAGTTCCTACAAGGTGCGCATAAGGTCAAGAAACCATTTAGCTGCATTCATTAAGAAATGTTACAAGCGTAGTGATATTTCTATGCTTGAACTTACTCCCGACTTTATAAAAGAGTATGAAATCTATCTCTCTACTGATGCAGGCTTACACAATGGCAGTGTATGGTCACATTGTATGTGGTTGAAGACAATTGTTTCTAAGGCTCATTACAACGGACTGACACCGAGAAATCCGTTTGCTCAGTATCGGGTGAATCAGAACATCAAGGAGCGACAATATCTTACAGAAGATGAAATCAAGGCTGTAATGACACACGAGTTTGCAGACAAGAAGTTGGCTTATATCCGTGACTTGTTCGTGTTCGCAAGTTTTACAGCCCTGTCATTCGTGGATATTAA
>JAZRCG010000031.1:0-27969 GCA_045659645.1 Bacteroidaceae bacterium
TCACCTTCCTTCAATACTACACCATCAACTTCTACTGTACGAGCCTTGTAGTCGATGTTCAAAGCACCTGCACCTGATACGCAGCACTTACCCATACCACGAGCTACTACAGCAGCGTGTGAAGTCATACCACCACGAGCAGTCAAGATACCTTGGGCAACAGCCATACCAGCGAGGTCTTCGGGAGAAGTCTCGATACGAACCATGATTACTTTCTTGCCATCCTCTGCCCACTTAGCGGCGTCGTCAGCGAAGAATACAATCTGACCGCATGCAGCACCCGGAGATGCGGGAAGACCACGAGTCAAAACCTTAGCGCTAGAGAGAGCCTTCTTATCGAATACGGGGTGGAGAAGTTCGTCGAGCTTGTTGGGTTCGCAACGCTTGAGGGCTGTCTTCTCGTCGATCATACCCTGACGGAGAAGGTCCATAGCGATCTTCACCATAGCTGAACCTGTACGCTTACCGTTACGAGTTTGGAGGAACCAGAGTTTGCCTTCCTGTACGGTGAACTCCATGTCCTGCATATCCTTGTAGTGGTTTTCGAGCTTAGTTTGGAGAGCATCCAACTCAGCATAGATTTCGGGCATAGCCTCTTCCATTGAAGGATACTTGGCTACGCGCTCTTCTTCACTGATGCCTGCGCGCTCAGCCCAACGCTGAGAACCAATCTTGGTAATCTGCTGAGGAGTGCGGATACCTGCTACTACGTCCTCACCCTGTGCGTTGATAAGGTACTCACCATTAAAGAGGTCTTCACCATTACCAGCATCGCGGCTGAAACATACACCTGTAGCAGAAGTTTCACCCATGTTACCGAACACCATTGCTTGTACGTTAACGGCTGTACCCCACTCTGCAGGGATTCCTTCCATCTTACGATAGAGGATAGCACGCTCGTTCATCCAGCTATCGAATACAGCGCAGATAGCACCCCACAACTGCTCGTAAGAATCGTTGGGGAAGTCCTTGCCAGTCTGCTCCTTAACGGCAGCCTTGAACTTCTTAACGAGTTCCTTGAGATCCTCAACCTCGAGTTCGTTGTCGAGCTTAACGCCCTTGGCCTCTTTCACCTCCTCGATGATAGCCTCAAATGGATCGATATCTTCCTTGTTGACGGGCTTCATGCCGTGAACAACGTCGCCATACATCTGTACGAAACGACGGTAAGAGTCCCATGCGAAGCGTGCGTTGCCAGTCTTGCGGATCATACCCTCAACAACCTCGTCGTTAAGACCAAGGTTCAGGATGGTGTCCATCATACCGGGCATAGAAGCGCGTGCACCAGAACGAACTGATACGAGCAAGGGGTTCTCAACATCACCGAACTTAGAGTTCATCAATGTCTCGATGTTAGCAACGGCCTTCATTACGTCGTCCTTCAAGAGAGCAACAACCTGCTCCTTGCCAACCTCGTAGTACTCGTTACATACATCAGTGGTGATGGTGAAACCTGGAGGCACGGGTACGCCGATCAGGTTCATCTCAGCAAGGTTTGCGCCCTTGCCACCGAGCAGATTTCTCATGTCTGCCTTACCTTCAGCCAAACCATTGCCAAAGGTATAAACTCTTTTCTGACTCATGTGATTTTGTTATTTAATAGGGTTAGTTATATTTTCTCGTCATGCAAATATAGCAATATATATTGAAAAGACCTTGTAAATGCTTAATAAATTCAATAAAAATGTGTAATTTTGCATCAAACATTATATATATTATGGCAAGAAAAAGAAAGGAACTCCCCATTTTGGAGCAAATAGAGATAACGGACGTTGCCGCCGAGGGCAAGTCACTGGCCCGTATAGACAATATGGTTCTCTTTGTGCCATACGCTGTTCCCGGCGATGTGGTGGACGTTAGGGTTACACGCAAGAAGCACCATTTCATGGAGGGCACCGTGCTCCGTTTCCACAAGATGAGCGAGCACAGGCAGAAGCCCGTATGTCCGCATTATGGCGTGTGCGGCGGTTGCAAATGGCAATGCCTTGGCTATGACCAGCAGATTTACTGGAAGCAGCGCCAGGTGATGGACAATCTGACCCGTATCGGCAAGATAGAGTTGCCCGAATGCTCGCCCATCCTTGGTTCGGCACAGACGGAGGAGTACCGCAACAAGGTGGAGTTCAGCTTTGCCAACAAGGTGTGGAAAGTGTTTGCCGACCAGCATCCCGAGGGTCTTACCCCCTATGTAACCGAGATTCCCGAGGATGCACCCGGTGCGGTGGGTTTCCATGCCAGCGGTGCTTTTGACAAGATACTGCCCATAGAAGAGTGCCACCTGATGGCACCCCTGAACAACCGCATACGCAACGGCATACGCGACTATTGCTACGAGAAGGGACTTGCCTTCCACGATGCCCGAGAGCATACGGGACTTATGCGCAGCATCATGCTCCGACTGAGCAATAGCGGCGAGGTTATGCTGCTGGTGCAGTTCTGCATCAAGACAGAGGAGGAGCGCACCCAGGTCATGGACCTTATGGAGTGGATCAGGCAGAACTATCCCGAGGTTACCTCGCTCCTGTGGGTGAACAACGAGAAGTTCAACGACACCTTTGGTGACCTGCCCGTGCACACCTATTCGGGTACCGACCATATCTTCCTGCACATGGAGGAACTGCGCTTCAAGGTGGGACCCAAGAGTTTCTATCAGACAAACACCGAACAGGCTTATATATTATATAAGGTAGCACGCGACCTTGCCGGGCTTACGGGCAACGAACTTGTCTACGACCTCTACACCGGCACCGGCACCATAGCCAACTTCGTGGCCAAGAGGGCCCGTCAGGTCATAGGTATTGAATATGTGCCCGAGGCCATAGAGGACGCCAAGGTGAACTCCGAACTGAACGGCATAGACAACACCCTATTCTATGCCGGAGACATGAAGGACATCCTGAACAAGCAGTTCATAGAAAAGCACGGACGCCCCGATGTGATAATCACCGACCCCCCACGTGCCGGTATGCACGAGGATGTGGTAAACACCATACTCTTTGCCAACCCCGACAGGATTGTCTACGTAAGTTGCAACCCTGCCACCCAGGCACGCGACCTGCAGCTCCTTGATGCGCAATACCGTGTGGAGCACATCCAGCCAGTGGACATGTTCCCACACACCCAGCATGTGGAGAATGTCGTCCTGCTGGTACGCAAATAGTGGTCGGGGCCATAAAGAGCATACAATATATGGCGCCCAAAAACGCCACACGAGGCGAGGCTTCATGCCTCGTGATGCGATGCCCCTTGCGACACGATGCGATGCCCCTTACATCACGAGGCAAGTGGGCACGGCACGAGAGACGTTAATATTTTATCCCTAAACATATTTTCTAATTATGAAGAAAAACTATTTCTTGTTAATGCTTCTGGCGGCAACCAGCTTGTTTGCCAGGGCGGAAGTGTTTACTTCTGAATGTCTGGTTGCCGCCACCAAGGGCAAGCAGGTGAAGAGCAGTGTTCAGGCCGATACCTATTATATAATATCGGGTATTGACCAGAGCAGCCGAGAGTACTATCTCTACGACAACGGTTCGCAGGTAAAGGGCAGTGCATCCTTCCCCGAAAAGAGCGAGGATATAGGAGCCCACATCTGGACACTCAGTGCCAAGGACGGCAAGTGGGTGATTACCAACGTGGGTACCGGCAACAAGATGAACCTGGGCTCTGGCAACGGCAGCGCCATCAGTACTGGAGCAAACGAGCAGGTAAATGCAATGCATTTTGGTACAGATGGTTACGTAACCATACTTAATGCAAATGGTCAAGCCATAGACATGACCGCCAATGGCGCTAATCCAACTACATGGACAGGTACTACCACACCCACTGGTTCACGTCGCCTGAAAATCTACGAGGCAGAGAACGTCAAGGCAGAGACCTTCAGGTCCCTCAGCCTTGTACCCGCACCCAAGTCGGCAGTAGTTGGCGAGGGCGAGTTCGTCCTGAAACAAGGCTTTACCGTAGGCATGGGACGTTTCTCGGACAACGACACCCAGAACCGCCTTGTGGCCGACGTGGCACGCTTCATCTCCACCATGAACCAGGCCACCTCTCTCTCATGCCAGGCCGCCTCTGGAGAGACCGACATTACCATTACCGAGAACAAGGACATCGCCCAGGAGGGCTACGTGCTGGACATCACCACAGACGGTGTTGCCATAGAGGTCTCCACGGCCAAGGGCGCCTACTATGCCATGCAGACCCTCATGCGCCTGTTGCCTCCCAATGTGATACTGGGCAAGGCCGGCGAGGCTGGCATCACCTATGCGCTTCCCGTGGCAAGAATCGACGACGAGCCCCGTTTCCCCTACCGTGGCTTCATGCTGGACGTCAGCCGTCACTTCTTTACCATAGACGAAGTCAAGAAGATGATAGACCTGATGGCCATCTACAAGATGAACGTCTTCCACTGGCACCTGACCGACGACCAGGGCTGGCGTGCCGAGATTAAGCAGTATCCCTTGCTCACCACCATTGGTGCCGAGCGCCGTAGCAGTTACGATACCCCCATCACCATGGTTGAGGAGAACGGCAACATCTATTGGACAGGTTCCGGTGCACAGACAAACCGCAAATACGGTCCCTTCTACTACACCCAGGAGGAGATGAAGGACGTTGTGCGCTATGCCTCCGAGCGCCATATCGACATTCTGCCCGAGGTGGACATGCCCGGTCATTTCGTCGCTGCTTTGCATGCCTATCCCGAATACTGCTGCCACCCCGACCGTGCCCCTGAGGTATGGACAACCGGCGGTGTCAGCCAGGACGTGCTCAACGTTGCCAATCCCGAGGCCGTACAGTTTGCCAAGAACATCATTACCGAGTTGTGTGCCATCTTCCCCTATCCATACTTCCATATCGGCGGCGACGAATGTCCCACAACCCAATGGGAGAGCAATGCCCTTTGCCAGGCTAAGCTCAAGGAGTTGGGAAAGACCAGTTACCGTGCCTTGCAGACAGAGTTCATCCGTGAGATAAACGAGCACCTGGGCACACTGGGCAAGAAGATATTCTGCTGGAACGAGAGCATTACCGACAATGGTGCCGACCTGGACCTCATGAAGAAGTCCGGTGCCACCATCATGTGCTGGAATCCCTGCCAAAGTGGTGCCGCAAAGGCTGCCTCCCTGGGCCTTAATGCCATCATCACGGAGTGGGGCAGCGGATGCTACTACATCAACCGCCGCCAGAGCAACGATTACGGTGAACCTACAGGTGCTGGATATGGCGGTGACAATGTCGCTTCTACCTATAACTACGTTCCCGTTCCCGCCAACGTCAGTGCACAGGCAGCCAAGTACTACATCGGTGTCCAGGCAACCTTCTGGACAGAGCACGTCAGCAGCAACGAGTATCTCGAGTATGCTGCCCTGCCACGCTTCATGTGCATTGCCGAGGCAGGCTGGACACCTCAGGAGCAGAAGAACTGGGGCAGTTTCGTACGCCGCATGACCGTGGACACCAAGATGCTGGACCTTGGCGAGTACATCTATGCACGTCACTGGATGAAGGACTATGTGCCACGCCAGGCTCCCGCTCCCACCATCTCCAACGGCAGCGTGGTTACCTTCACCAACTATTCTGCCGATCGTGGACGCTGCCTGGCCGATGAGAACGGCGTGCTCAACGGACAGGGAAGCAAGTGCACCTCTTTCACTTTGGAGGAGACTGCTTCCGGTAGCAATACCTATTATATCAAGAGCAACGTCAGTGGCAAATATCTCTATGCCGCCAACGCCAACAACAACACCGACGTGGTACTGAGCACAAGCAAGTGCGCATGGGCCTTTGACACAAGCACCATAACCGGTTTCGTTGCCATCTGCTACGGGGCAACCAATGAGAATGCCATCAACAACAATGCCTCAAATACTACCAAGGCACGCCTCTTTGCACACGGCTCGGGCAACGGTTCTTCGTTCTGGAAGATAGACACTTTCGTAGACAATAGCCTGAAGGAGGGCGAGAGCGGAAAGGTAACCTACAACTACTACTATCGTGGCCTTGTTGTAGGCACCAAGACCTTCACCCTCGCTTGCGGTTCTGCATATCCTTCCGTTCTGGACGAGGCATACATGCCCAAGGGTTATGTGCCCCTGTCAAAGGAACCCATCCAGGGCAAGGTACACCTTGTGAGCGAGACAATTGAGATTCCCGTGGAGAGAGTGCCTGTGTCAGGCGCCTTCTATCACTTCTTCAACGAGAAGAGCGGTCTTTACTTCAGTGCCGATGCAAGTGCCGATGCCCACGGCGTGGCTTCCGCCCCACAGGCTCATACCATATTCTATTATGCAGACAATGCTCTTCTTTCCTACGAGCGTGGCATGTATATAAATGGTGCCGGATTGTCCACAGAGGCAATCTCTCCCGTTATCCTGGAACCTAGCATGCGCGGTACCTTGGACATGTGCAACATCATAAGCAACAATACGGAATACATCTGCCTTTCCAGCGATTTGGGTGCATACAACACCTTGGGCACATCATCTGATGCCGCATCAAAGGCCTCTTACGACTTTGCCAACAGAATGGTTCTCTCCCTGCCCGTTGCTATCCCCGAGAGCGGTTGGACCACCTTCTCTGCTCCTGTTGCAACCACCGTTCCCGAGGGTTGCGTAGCCTATGTTGCCGATGCCTATGATGCATCCACCGCATCCGTTGGCATGAGCGCCGTATTGCCCGGCACCACCATTGCCGCCAACACCGGCATTGTGCTGAAGGCCGCTCCCGCCACCACCGTAGACATGGTCATCACCGAGGCAGGATGCGAGTATTTCGCCAACAAGCTGCGCCCCTGTGTCGTTGCCGCCCCCGTGGCTCCCGAGCACAAGGCCTACATACTGGTAGACGCCAATGGCATGATTTCATACCGTTTGCTCTCCGCCGCAGAGCGCACCTTGCCTGCCCATAGCAGTTGGCTGTCTTTGGACGACGCCAACGCTCCTGAATGCCTCTCCATCGTATTGCCCGATAATGAGACAGGTGTTACAGGCATTGAGGTACAGTCTGCTAAGTCTGCAAGCATTTATAACATACACGGACAGAAACTTAATGCTCCTCAAACAGGTGTAAACATCATTGAGGGTAAGAAGGTGATTGTGAAATAGAGGTTCCTAAGTCAGATTTATAGTTTCTTTACATATTCAAGCGACTTGCCGCATCTCATAAGTGCTGGCGAGTCGCTTTTTCTTCACACTAAAAACTGTAGGTTTATCTGATGCCTCCCGAGGACCCGCTTCGGTCCTCGGGAGGACCGACCCGAAAGTTCCCGGTTCTTTCACCTTGGTCCTCGGGAGGACACAAAAGAATGTTATTGGAGGATAAAAATGGATGTTTCTATGATAAAGCAGAAAGTGCCTTGTCAAGAGTTTCCATGTCTTCGTCGGTAGTGGCCCAACTGGTTACGAAGCGGCACAGGATGTTGCCGTCTGCCATGGGAGACCAAACCTCGAAAGCAATAGTTTGCATGAGTTGTTCTTTCTCGCTGGGTGTGAGGACTACGAACTGTTGGTTGGTGGGTGAATCCACTCCCATCTGCTTGCCATGAGCAAGGAAAATGTTGCGTAGACGCATTGCCATCTCGTTGGCATGGCGAGCTACACGAAAATATAGATTGTCTGTAAACAAGCAGTTGAATTGCAATCCCAACATGCGTCCTTTAGCAAGTAGAGCACCATGTCTCTTTATGGTAGTGAAGAAGGCTCTTGGTGCTTTGGTATTAGTGAAGACCACTGCTTCGCCAAACATGGCACCTACCTTGGTACCCCCGATGTAGAAGACATCAACGTGCTTAGCTAACCAAGGCAATGTGATGTCTGATTGGGATGAGGTAAGGCCATATCCCAAACGGGCTCCGTCTACGTAAAGTAAAAGGTCATAGCGGCGGCACACGGCCAAGATGTCCTCTATTTCCTTCTTGCTGTAGAGCATGCCCAATTCTGTTGGTAGGGTAATATACACCATGCGAGGCAGTACCATGTGAGGATAGGTTTCATCTGCAAGGAAAGCAGACATGTATTTCTCTATGCCCTCAGCTGTGAGTTTGCTGCCCTCTGATGGAATGACAAGCACTTTATGGCCGTAAGCCTCGATTGCTCCGGATTCGTGTACGTTGATATGTGCAGATTCGCATGCTATGACACCTTCGCATCCGAGTAGCAGTGCATCTATAACAGTTTGATTGGTTTGTGTACCTCCTAAGAGAAAGAATACTTCTGCTTCAGGCATCTCTATAGCCTGACGTATTTTCTCCTTGGCACTCTTTGTGTAAGGATCGGCACCATAACCAGATGTCTTAGTATTGTTCTCTTGTATCAGGCAGGAGATGATCTCTGGTAGAGTGCCGTTGTTATAGTCACTTTCAAATGAAACCATGATTCTGTATAACTTTGGTATGTGAAGTTCGTGGATTACAGGTTGTGCTTGCCTGCCTTTTCGTGTTGTGCACGGACTCTGGACAAAGTCTCTGGAGTCATTTGTAGGAACGAGGCTACATGAAGCATAGGCGCACGCAGGATAATCTCTGGCTTTTCTCTAAGCAAACGTTCGTATCGTTCGTGTGTATTCTCAAAGCGTTGCGAGTCGGCATGATGTTGTGACGATATAAGAGCATGTTCCAATACCTTGCGGTAGAGTATTCCTAACTCGGGACAAGTGTCAATTGCCTCAAGAAGTTTTTTTCGGGGAAGTGCATAGAGATGGGTAGTTTCCAGTGCTTCAATAATGATTTGGCTGGGAACATGCTTCAGTAGCGACTCTATGCACATGACAATGCGTCCCTCGAACGAGAAATGCTCTGTAACGTCTTTTCCGTTCTTGTAGTAATACTGGCGCACCATTCCTCTCTCAACATAGTACATGCATGTACATTCTTCTCCTTCGTTGAGAACAACTTCCCCCCGAAGGTATTTCATGGGTACAAGGAGTTGGGCAAGTACCTCAATACTTTCTGGTTCAAGGCGACAGTATCTGCGTGCTATTTCCTTTGCAATGTCTCTTCTGTTATTCATGGTGATGTGAGTAGGTGTGTTTTTCTTTGAAAGTCCTGTTTCTATAGTTAGTCTAACTTCAGTACAGCGAGGAAGGCCTTCTGGGGAACTTGCACGTTGCCAATCTGCTTCATGCGTTTCTTACCTTTCTTTTGTTTTTCAAGCAGTTTGCGCTTACGGCTGACATCGCCGCCATAACACTTTGCAAGCACGTCCTTGCGAAGCTGCTTGACAGTTTCACGTGCAATGATTTTTGCACCAATGGCTGCCTGAATAGCAATGTCATATTGTTGGCGTGGGAGTAGTTCTTTCAGTTTTTCGCACATTCGGCGACCGAATGTCTCTGCATTGTCAAAGTGGGTAAGGGTGCTCAGTGCATCAACTGGTTCTCCATTGAGAAGAATGTCTAGCTTGACCAATTTGGAAGGGCGGAAACCTGACTGGTGATAGTCAAATGAGGCATAACCCTTTGAAATAGATTTCAACTTGTCGTAGAAGTCGATAACAATCTCTCCGAGAGGCATTGCATATTGCAATTCCACGCGATTGCCAGAGATGTAGTCCTGTTTGAGCAGTTCTCCACGTTTGCCAAGACAAAGAGTCATAATATTGCCAATATAGTCTGTACGTGTGATGACGGTTGCATGGATATATGGCTCTTCGATTCTATCAATTAAAGTGGTTTCGGGCATGCCAGCAGGGTTATGAACCTCTTTTACTTCGCCATGTTTGTCATATACCTGGTAGCTAACGTTTGGTACAGTGGTGATAACATCCATGTTGAACTCTCTGTCCAGACGCTCCTGCACGATTTCCATGTGCAGCAACCCCAGGAATCCACAACGGAATCCAAAGCCGAGTGCAACGGAACTTTCTGGGGTGAAGGTAAGTGACGCATCGTTTAATTGTAGTTTTTCCAAAGATGCCCTGAGGTTTTCAAAATCTTCTGTCTCTATTGGATAGAGGCCTGCAAATACCATGGGTTTAACCTCTTCGAAACCGGCAATGGCTTCGGTGGCAGGATTGAGTGTGGTGGTAATGGTATCACCAACTTTCACCTCAGTTGCTGTCTTTATTCCGGATACTATATAACCAACATCACCACAGTGCAGTTCTCTGCGAGGTGACATATCCATCTTCAATACACCTATTTCGTCAGCTTTGTATTCTCGATCGGTGTTCATGAATTTGACAGAATCTCCCGCCTTGATCCTGCCGTTTACTATCTTGAAATAAGCAATAATGCCACGGAAAGAATTGAAAACGCTGTCAAAAATTAGTGCTTGCAGAGGTCCTTCCTCGTCGCCTGTGGGGTGGGGGACACGTTCTACTACAGCACTAAGTATTTCGGGTACACCTTCACCTGTCTTACCACTTGCACGCAAAATTTCCTCGCGCTTGCAACCAAGCAATTCAATTATTTCATCCTCAACCTCTTCAGGCATTGCATTGGGCATGTCGCATTTGTTGATTACAGGTATAATTTCTAAGTCCTGTTCAATGGCCATGTAGAGATTGCTGATTGTTTGAGCCTGTACGCCCTGAGTGGCATCCACAACGAGAAGTGCTCCCTCGCAAGCTGCGATAGAACGAGAAACTTCATAACTGAAGTCCACATGTCCCGGGGTGTCAATCAGGTTTAGTGTGTAGCGACCATCTTCTATGTCGTTGCTAATAGGGAGAAGGCTTGTGCTTGCTTCTCGCCTATAGTCGTATTCCATCTGTATGGCATGACTCTTGATAGTGATTCCACGCTCCTGTTCCAGATCCATGTCATCCAGCATCTGTCCGTGAGTGGTTTTGATAGTTTGCGTAATTTCCAAAAGTCTGTCTGCCAAGGTACTCTTACCGTGGTCAATATGTGCTATGATGCAAAAGTTTCGTATCTTTTTCATTAAATATATGGGTAATCAGTTCTGCTATTAGTTGATATGTTTGCTTGCTCTTTTTGAGGTGTGTCCTTTTATCCACTTTACCCTGCCAGCGAGAAAGATTCTCATCGGCAGGGTTGTTATATCTTCCTTATGGTAGTTTTAAGAGTACATGAATCTCTTTATTGAGCGCTTGGGCGTCTTTTCGAACTCCTGGTCACATACTATGATGCCTGCCAATTGCTCGTATAGAGGAAGCTGCTTGTTCAGAATTTTACGATTATCCTCCATCTTCTCGCTTAATAGTGCCGGAGAGATATTGGTCTTCTTTATGAGTTCCGGATCTGGATATACAAGTCCGTATAGTTTGTCCTCCCTTTGAACTACTACACATTCCTGCACATAGGGCAGATTGTTGAGCTTGTCCTCTATTTCCTCTGGGTAAATGTTCTGGCCATTGCTGGAGAGGAGCATGTTCTTTATACGTCCTTTTATAAAGATATTGCCGTGCCTGTCCATGATACCAAGGTCGCCTGTGTGGTACCATCCGTTTGCGAGTGTTTCTGCCGTTGCTTCTGGGTTCTTGTAGTATCCGAGCATGACATTCTGTCCTTTTACCAATATTTCACCTGGAATTTCGTAGGGATTACGGCTATCAATCTTTATCTGCATTCGTTTAACAACCTTGCCACAGCTTGTTGGAACAAATTTTTTCCAGTCTTCGCAAGAGATCAGGGGAGCGCATTCGGTGGCTCCGTATCCTACGGTAAAGTTGAAGCCAATATCTTTTAGCAGCGCCTCTACTTCCTGATTCATGGCTGCGCCTCCAATAACCACTTCGTAGAAATTACCTCCAAAGGCATTGCGCAGACCTTGGCATATCTTCTCCTTTATCTTACGTCCAATGATTGGTGTTTTTAGCAATATGCGAACCTTGGGATCGCTGATTTTCTGCATTATTGCCTTGCGTACAACCTTTTCTATAATCAGTGGTACGCATACGAGTGCAATTGGACGTATGTCTGCCAATGCCTTTAGCAGAATGCTTGGAGTTGGCATTCGTGTAAGGAAGTGAACATGTATGCCTATTACGAATTCATACAGAAATTCGAATGACATACCTAATGTATGGGCAAGTGGAAGCATTGATAACAACGTGTCTCCAGCCTTAGCATTAGTACCTATCAGCTCATCGGCACACATTATGTTTCCGCTGATGGCGCGATATGGTATCATAACTCCCTTAGAGTTACTGGTGGTACCAGATGTATAGTTGATGATAGCCAATTCTTCTGCTTCGTCATTATGGAATGTAATATTGTCAATACCGAAGTTTCTTGGGTACTTTTCACCGAAGCAAAGGTTTAGGTTCTCTACAGCATGTTTCAATTTTTCGTTGTTGGCATGCAAAAGTGTCCAATCATTCATTTGCACGATACCTTCAAGGTTGGGCATTTCCGTTGCCTTGAGTTTCTTCCATACAAGATCACCAGCAAACAATACGCGCGATTCGCTATGATTGACGATATGGTGAATTTGCTCTGGATGAAACTCGTGCAATATGGGAACAGCTACAGCACCATAAGTCAATGTGGCCAAAAATGCAATGCCCCATCTGCTCATGTTTCTACTGCATAATGCTATTTTATCGCCTTTCTTAATACCTGTTTGCTCAAATACTATGTGTAGCTTGGCAATCTCTTCAGCCACGTCTTTGTATAGTATTGTTTGCTGGCCATAATCAGACATAGAGGGAAGACTCCAATATCTGCGGAGACTTTCCTCTATGGTCTTATTGAATGATGATTGAACTATCATTGTTGTTATATAGTAATCTTCTAACTATACTTCTGCATCCTTATAAAGGAAACGTTTGATTGAACGTTTGGGAGTCTTTTCAAACTCTTGCTCCATAATACGAACACCACATATCTGCTCATATGCAGGTATCTGCAAATTGAGATCCTTGCGGTTCTGTTCCATTATGCTCTTCAACTCTTCATCGCCAAGGTTCAGGGCTTTAACCTGTTCCATATCTGGATAAACAAGAGCATATAGTTTCTCCCCTTTTTGGATAACTACACTCTCTAATACCATGGGGAGGCTGTTGAGTTTATCTTCAATTTCCTCAGGATAGATGTTTTGTCCGTTTGCACCGAGAAGCATGTTCTTGCTACGTCCCTTTATGAATACGTTGCCTTCGGCATCAATGATACCAAGGTCGCCAGTGTGATACCATCCGTCTATGAGGGTTTCTGCCGTAGCCTCAGGGTTCTTGAAATAGCCGAGCATTACGTTGTCGCCTTTGGCAAGAATCTCTCCAGGGATGTTTTGAGGGTCGGGACTGTCTATTTTTAAGGTCATGCGAGGTGCTGCCTTGCCACAAGAACCTTTTTTGAATAGTTTCCAATCTTCGTATGCAAGGATGGGGGCACATTCAGTTGCACCATAACCAACGCAGTAGTTGAAGCCTATATCTTTTAGCAGACCTTCAATCTCGGCATTGATGGCTGCACCGCCAACGATAGCTTGATAGAAGTTACCGCCGAGTGCTTGTTGCATGCCTTGACAGATACGCTTCTTTATTTGGTCGCCCACAATGGGGAGGTTCATGAGGAGGCGAACCTTGGGGTCTTTGATCTTAGGCAATATGGCTTTACGTACGATTTTCTCAAGTATGAGGGGCACACATACGATGATTTTGGGCTTAACATCTGCCAAGGCCTTTAGAAGGATGGCAGGTGTTGGCATTTTGGTAAGGAAATGTACTTGTACGCCGAGAGCAAATTCGTAGAGGAATTCAAAAGCAAGACCATACATATGTGCCATAGGGAGCATGGATAGCATATTTTCACCTGCTTTAAGTTCGTGTCCAAGTTTCTCTAAGCCGAATAGCACATTACTATGGATAGCACGATAGGGTATCATGACACCCTTTGAGTTGCTTGTGGTGCCAGAGGTGTAGTTTATCATGCATAGTTCATCGCGTTCGTCCTTATGATACGAGATGTGCTCTGCGCGGAAACTGTCTGGGTATTTCTCTCCAAAGAGTTTGTTCAGATTATCGCGAGTTTCGTTTAGTACTTCGTCTCTTGAAAAAAGTACTTGATAGTCCTCAGTGCCAAGGATACCTATGAGGTTGGGCATCTCTTCTGCATTGATTTTCTTCCAAATATGGTCGGCAACGATAAACAGGCGAGCCTCTGAATGATTTGTAATCTGATGTATCTGTTCTGTATGGAAGTCGGGCAAGATAGGCACAGCTACTGCACCGTAGGTGATAGTTGCCAGAAAGGCAATACCCCAACGAGATTGGTTTCTTCCACATAGTGCTATTTTGTCACCCTTCTTTATACCAGCTTCTTCAAACAGGATGTGTAGTTTTGCAATGATTCGTGCTACGTCCTTGTACTGGAAAGTTGTTTCTCCGTAGTCACTAAGTGCGGCTCGTGTCCAATTTTTTTTGATGCTTTGGGCTATTGCCTCATTGAAACTTTCTGGGAACATCATAATCGTTTTGTCTTGCTTGTTTAACGGTTATTACTAATTTGCGAATGCAAAGGTACGTATAATTTGCACATCACGCAAATGTTTGTGCAACAAAATATGATTAATACGTAATATTTTGCACATATCAGTAGTTTCTGTGCCCAAATATACTGCTTCCTATGCGTACTATGTTGCTGCCTTGGCTTATTGCGAGCATGTAATCATCGCTCATTCCCCATGATCGATATTGCATAGTATTTGCAAGGTCGGGAAACTCTTTATGGCAGAGGAGGAAGAATTCTTTGGCTTGTTGGAAGTCCTTGAGTATTCGTTCTTCGTTGTCGGTATTTGTGGCCATGCACATGATACCTGCTATGCTAACACCGTGAAGTTGCTTATATTCCCCAGTTCTCAGGTAAGAGAGGCACTCATCTGTGGTGAAACCGAATTTAGTTTCCTCTTGTGCAACGTGGAGTTGCAAGAGGCATGGTATGTTTCTGTCATGTCTTAGGGCCTGCTTGTTAATTTCTCGTAGTAAACGAGGACTATCCACGGCATGGATAAGACTGATGTATGGTGCTATGTACTTGACCTTGTTCGTTTGCAGATGTCCAATGAAGTGCCATTGGATATCGCCTGGTAGTATGGCATGTTTTTGCTGAAGCTCCTGTACATGACTTTCCCCAAAGATACGTTGCCCAGCATCATAAGCTTCTTGTATCATCTCGGCAGGATGATATTTGCTTACGGCGCATAGGCTTACCGTGGAAGGTAGCGTACTGAGTATTTGCTTTATGCGTTGTCCAACCATTATTCTTCTACTTTGTGGCGGAAAACGTCCATCAACGAGGTCTCTGTTACGCTCATTATTTTATAGTCACCTAATGCACCGCTCATGCACTTTTCCCATGTGTCTATGGCATTCTTTAGGTCTGTCGCTTGCACGAGGTCTATTTGTGTGAGGATTTTCTCTTTTTCGGTTTTCTCATCAAATGAGATGAAACCCACCTTCACCTTGTACCAACGGTCGGCATTGAGGTCTTCGTTTTCATAGAGTTCTGCTATACGTGCTCGTTTTATATCGCTTACCACGAATTCGCCACTCATGTATGGTTCCATTTCTTTGGTGATGGTTTCCTCGGCTTCGGTAAAACTTAAAGCATCCACGAGGTACGTTTCCTTGGTTGACTTTATGAGTCCGTTCTCTTGGGTCTTGTCGTATTGTACTTTACATTCAAACCATTGCATTTTTGGGTTCTCCTATCTTTTAATAATATAATAATGTATAGGTTCTCGTTTGCATTTATATTTTCATCCCTTGTAATGTCATTTGGATAGTAACATATTTATTGTAAGGGGTTGGGGCATGTTTCTTTCGCCCCCGTATCATCTTGTTCAAATTTATCTGTGTCGCAAGGGTGTTTTCTTTGCTGCTTCCTTATGTTTGGTATCTTTATTTGTTTTTGTACTTGAATAATGTTGCTTTGTAACATTAGCTCTGCCATTAACCTTTTCAAAAAAGAAAGACTTTTGACGACGTTTCTTTTCTGGGTCATGTTCGCAGAAGACTTTTTCCAGAGTGTATGGATGGTAACCAGTTGCAAAGATGGTTGTTGCTACAGTGAGTGGAGTAGGGGTGAAGTCTTGGACCTGGTCTGTTTCCAATCCCATGGAGCGGGTTTCTTGTGAAAGATTTTCCATGTCCCTTATGGTACACCCTGGGTGTGATGATATGAAATATGGTATAATCTGTTGTCTCAATCCCGCTTCTTTGTTTATTCGGTCAAAAATGCTTTTGAACTTGTGAAAGAGGCTAAACGATGGTTTACGCATTATGTCAAGAACATGATTTTCGGTATGTTCGGGTGCAACCTTCAACCTTCCCGAAACATGCCTTAGTATCAGTTCCTTGGTGTATTCGTGTGCAGCTTGGTTCAATGCTTCGTCTTTCCAATTGTGCAGGAGCATGTCATATCGTACTCCACTACCTATGTAACTATGCTTAATTCCTGGTATAGCATTCACTGCTTGGTATATATTCAGGAGTGGACGATGATCTCCATTTAGGTTAGGACATACAGCAGGGTGTAAGCAAGAAGGGCGCACGCAAGCATTACAAGCCTTCTCATTTCGCCCACCCATCATGTACATATTTGCACTTGGACCTCCCAGGTCACTCAAATTTCCACGAAAGTCGGGCATCTTGGTTATTTTTTCCACTTCACGTAGTATGCTTTCCTTGGATCTGCTCATTATGAACTTGCCATGGTGAGCCGAAATGGTGCAGAAGGCACATCCTCCGAAGCATCCTCGGTGCAGGTTTACGGAGAATTTGATCATATCATAGGCTGGTATGCGCTTGCCTTTGTACTTGGGATGAGGCAGACGTGTATATGGGAGATCAAAGCTATTGTCCAGTTCCTCTGTTGTAAGAGGAGGGTATGGCGGATTTACCACTACGTATTGTTCTCCCGTTTTTTGAATCAGTCGTACCGCATTTATCTTGTTGCTTTCCTCTTCAACGTGGCGGAAGTTCTCGGCATGTAGTTTTGGATTTTTAAGGCAATCCTCAAAGGAATTCAGTAGAATGTCGTTCTCACCTATGCATATCTCCTTGCACAGAGTTACCGTTTGTGGCAAGGCGATTTGTTCTACTACAGCACGGCGGAATGCCTTTCTTGTCATTAATGCCTCGCCTGTGGAAGGGTCGTATTCAATACTTTCATCATAAGTCTCCAGAAAGGACTCCAATGCCCTAACCAATTCCAGATTCACCTTGTCACCCATGCCGTAGGTAATCATGTCGGCTTCCGAGTCTACTATAATTGATGGACGTATTCTATCCTGCCAATAATCATAGTGAGCCACCCTTCTCAGCGATGCTTCAATGCCTCCAAGTACAACAGGAACATCGGGCCAGAGTTTCCTAAGGCATTCGGTATATACGATAGTGGGATACTCTGGTCGCATATTATGTCGTCCATCAGGCGAATAAGCATCCTCGCTTCTTAGGCGGCGAGCTGCCGTGTACTTGTTCACCATAGAATCCATACACCCAGGACTGATGCCGAAAAAAAGGCGAGGGCGACCGAGACGCTTAAAGTCCCTCAGGTCGCCATGCCAGTCAGGTTGAGGTACAATGCATACTCTCAGACCAGCCGCCTCAAGCAATCTGCCCACCACGGCAACGCCAAATGAGGGATGGTCCACATAGGCATCACCAGAGAAAAGAATTACGTCGGCTCTATCCCAGCCACGCAGTTCCATTTCCTTTCTGGTTGTGGGCAACCAGTCACTCAGTTGGTACATTTGCGGCAATTTTGTCTTTTTCCCAATCCAAATACAGCAATATCAATTGGTGCAAACCCAAGGCCTTCATATTTGCATGGAATACTACATCGTGAGCCAGATTAACCAGTTCTGGTTCCCCATTAGTGCGCTCGAGTAAGGCACGAAGGTTCAGCTGCAGTTTCTCCAACACCATCTCGTCTACAATTCCATTGCTATCCAACAGGTTCGTGAAGAGCGAATACTTTTCTATAGTCTCAAGATGTGCGTCTGAGATAGCCATGCTACGGCTTCCTTTCATATTACATATAATTCTGAACATATATTCTTCTTGTCTTACCTGAATACCAGTGTATTGTTGCATTGTGTTTGTTACTGTTTGATATGTATGGATTGTACCTCCCTCCAGATACTACCATGCGAAGAGGGGATAGTTTGCCATAAGGTCATTGACCTCGGAGCGAACGCAGGCTATATTTTCATCGTTTTCGGGATCATTCAGTACACGCTCAATGAGAGAGGCTATTACAGGCATCATATCTTCCTTAACGCCGCGGGTTGTGATGGCTGGTGTGCCCAAACGGATACCTGATGTCAGGAATGCCGAGCGACTGTCGAAAGGTACCATATTTTTGTTGGCGGTAATGTCTGCTGCTACGAGAGCCTTTTCGGCAACTTTACCAGTTAGTTCTGGATACTTGGTACGCAGGTCCACGAGCATTGAGTGGTTGTCTGTACCTCCGCTGACAATGAAGAAGCCTCGCTTTTGCAGTTCTTCAGCCAGACAGGCTGCATTCTTCTTGACTTGGCAAGCATATTCACGGAACTTTGGTTCCAGGGCTTCGCCAAAGGCTACTGCTTTAGCAGCTATGACATGTTCCAGAGGACCACCCTGAGTACCGGGGAAGACAGCGCTGTTCAATAATGCAGACATCATTTTCACCTCTCCCTTTGGTGTAGTTTTGCCCCAAGGATTGGGGAAGTCCTTACCCATTAGGATGATACCGCCACGAGGACCACGTAAGGTCTTGTGCGTAGTTGAGGTCACGATGTGGGCATACTTCACTGGATTTTCAAGCAAACCGGCTGCTATGAGACCGGCAGGGTGCGCCATGTCTATCATAAGTATAGCCCCAACCTTATCTGCTATCTCACGCATGCGACGATAATCCCATTCGCGGCTATAGGCCGAACCGCCGCCAACAATTAGTTTTGGCTTGTGCTGTAATGCCAATTGTTCCATTTCGTCATAGTCCACACGACCAGTTTCCTTGTTCAGATTGTATCCGATGGGATTATAGTTGATACCAGAGGTGTTAACGGCAGAACCGTGCGAGAGATGACCGCCATGGTCAAGGTTTAGACCCATGAAGGTGTCGCCTATGTTCAAGCATGCCAGAAAGACTGCAGCATTTGCCTGTGCACCAGAGTGAGGTTGCACATTGGCATACTCGGCATCAAATAGTTTGCAGATTCTCTCAATTGCCAGTTCCTCTACCTTGTCCACTACTTGACAACCGCCATAATAACGCTTACCGGGATATCCCTCGGCATACTTGTTGGTGAGAACGCTACCCATAGCTTGCATTACCTGCTCAGAAACGAAATTCTCGCTTGCGATTAGTTCTATGCCACGCATTTGTCTTGCGTGCTCTTCATTGATTAAGTCAAAGACGATTTTGTCCATATGTGTTAATTTGTTTTATTGTATATATTAGTCCACTTTTATGCTATTGTTAGAATGAGCCACAAAATTATTAAAAAAGTTGATACATTATATAATATATTGCGATTATTTTTCCTTTTTGCTGCTTTTGGTATAAATTACATCTCATCTTGGACGGAGTTTATTTTATAAATAGCTACCTTTGGCAAAGAAATAAGGTTAATGAATATCATGAAGAATAGAAGTCTTGTGACCCTTGCAGGTCATTCCAGAGAGAAAATCGAGTATTTGATCAGAATGGCACAGGAATTTGAGCGTCACCCCAATCGCAGATTATTGGCAGGAAAGGTGGTTGCTACGTTGTTTTTTGAACCATCTACAAGAACCCGATTGAGTTTTGAGACAGCAGCCAACCGTCTTGGTGCAAGAGTTATTGGTTTTGCTGACCCCAAGGTAACGAGCGGTACCAAGGGAGAAACCCTCAAGGATACAATAATGATGGTGTCCAGCTATGCTGATGTTATTGTTATGCGTCATTACCTTGAAGGTGCTGCGCTTTATGCAAGTGAAGTTGCCCCTGGGCCAATAATGAATGCAGGCGACGGGGCCAACCAGCACCCTTCGCAGACGATGTTGGATATGTACACCATTTACCAGACTCAGGGTACTTTGGACAACTTGAATATCTACATGGTAGGCGACCTGAAGTATGGTCGTACGGTACATTCACTTCTTATGGCCATGCGCCACTTCAACCCGACGTTCCATTTTATAGCGCCAGACGAATTGGCAATGCCTGCTGTATATAAGCGTTATTGCCAAGAATATGGTATAAAGTATGTGGAACATCAGGATTTTGATGCCGATACTATCAGTGATGCCGACATACTATACATGACTCGTGTACAGAAGGAACGTTTTGCCGATCTTGATGAATACGAACGAGTGAAGGACCGTTATTTGCTCAAGAAGGATATGCTCGTCAAGGCTCGTCCTAATATGAAGATATTGCATCCTCTTCCTCGTGTGAATGAGATAGAATATTCTATAGACGATACTCCATATGCCTACTATTTTCAACAAGCACAAAATGGTCTTTATGCACGTCAGGCGCTGATATGCGACGTATTGGGCATTACTCTGGAAGATGTCATCAATGACAAGACTATACTTTAAGACGAATACATAAACCAACAGAATTCCCATCCATGAACAAGAAGGAAATGATGGTTGCCGCCATAGAGAACGGAACCGTATTGGACCATATACCCAGTGAAAGACTATTTGACGTTGTCAGCATGCTTCACCTCGATAAGATGAACAACGCCATTACCATTGGTTATAATCTGAAGAGTGCCGCCATGGGCAGCAAGAGCATCATAAAAATTGCAGATAAGTATTTCACCGACGAGGAACTCAACCAGCTGTCTGTAGTAGCCCCCAACATTACCCTGTGTGTAATCAAGGACTATGAGATTATAGAGAAACGACCTGTGGTCATGCCTGAGGAACTTGTTGGCATCGTACGTTGTCCAAATCCCAAATGTATTACCAACAACGAACCCATGCAGACGCGATTCCGTTCCGTTGGCGAGGGAAAGAGTATCCTAAGATGTTCTTACTGCAATAAAGATGTAGAACTTCACGATGTTCGTATCGTTGAATAAATATTATAATTAATATGCCGTATAGGGCTAATTAATAAGGAGTAACAATCATATATATACAGACATGAGGAAAGCAATCTTCATCTTTCTGTGGCTTGTGCTTATTGCCGGGACCATTGCCATTGGTTGGATGTTTTGGGCCATAAACGATGGACGTATCGGTTACATGCCTGATATGGAGCAACTGTCCAATCCTGTTGATAAGTTTGCCAGTCAGATAGTGACATCTGATGGCAAACTTATGGGAACCTATAGCTATGGTTCTAACAATCGTATATTCACTGAATACGATTCTATTGCTCCGGCTATGATTCAAGCATTGATAGCCACCGAGGATGAGCGCTTCTATGAACATGCAGGTATTGATTTCAAGGCCTTATTCCGTGCAATAGTAAAGAGAGGGCTTCTTGGACAAAAGAGTGCAGGTGGAGGTTCAACAATCACTCAGCAATTGGCCAAGCAGCTTTATAGTGAGCGTGCCTCCAATACTATGGAACGTCTTTTCCAAAAGCCCATAGAATGGATGATTGCACTGAAGTTGGAGAGATACTACACCAAGGAGGAGATTATAACAATGTACTTGAATTACTTTGATTTCCTCCATAATGCTGTTGGTATCAAGACGGCATCCCGCACTTATTTCAGCAAGGAGCCAGGCAAACTCTCAATAGAGGAGTGCGCCCTGTTGGTGGGCATGTGTAAGAACCCCTCTTACTTCAATCCTGTTCGTGTGCCGGAAAGGGCCAGAGAACGAAGAAATGTTGTGTTGTCCCAAATGTTGCGTTCCGGTTTCCTCGGCAAGTCGGAGGTAGATAGTCTCATGCAACTGCCCTTGACTCTGAATTTCCGTAGGGCTGACCACAGGTCTGGAACCGGTATGTATGTTCGTGAACGATTGCGCAGAGTCTTGATGGCTAAACATCCCAATCGCAAGGATTACGAGTCATGGCAGATGCAACAGTATTACGAGGATTCTCTTGCATGGGAGGATGATCCTTTGTATGGCTGGTGCAACAAGAATGTTAATCGCGAGGGACGCCATTATAATTTATATACGGATGGCTTGAAGATATATTGCACCATAGACAGCCGAATGCAACGTTATGCTGAAGAGAGTGTTACGGCTCACGTAGCCAACTATTTGCAGGCTGCCTTTGACAAGGAACAAAGCAAGAACCCGCGTCGTCCCTATTATCGTGGTCTTGAAGCCTCGCGTGTGAATGACGATATTAAACGAGCAAAGCGTCAGAGTGCAAGATACGTTACCATGAAGGCAGCTGGTATACCAGTCAAGGACATTGAGGCTTCGTTCAATGTTCCGACTGACATGACCGTTTACTCCCCCCATGGTGATATTGACACCATAATGACTCCATTGGATTCTCTGAAGTACTATAAGGGCTTTTTGCATTCGGGATTTGTATGTATGGATACAGAGATGGGCGATGTCAAGGCATATGTAGGCGACATAAACTATTCCCACTTCCGCTATGATATGGCTGGGCAGGCACGAAGGCAGGTTGGTTCCACTATCAAGCCATTCCTTTATGCTTTAGCTATGGAGAGCGGTTACAGTCCTTATGACCTTGCCCCCAACGAGGAGGTGACATACCAGGTTGGAGATCAGGAATGGACTCCTCGCAATGCAAGCAGAAACAGATATGGCGAGATGGTTACCTTGAAATGGGGACTTGCCCAATCTAACAATTGGATTTCTGCATGGTTGATGAATCAGTTGAGTCCCGAGTTGCTTGTAAGCCTGATACATGAATTTGGTGTATTGAACAAACAGATTGAGCCTGCAATGTCCCTTTGTCTGGGAGCCTGCGAAATCAGTGTCATGGAGATGGTTTCCGCTTATACTGCTTTTGCCAAGGAGGGTATGAGACGCGCCCCGCGTTTTGTTACTAAAATAGAGGATGCCGATGGCAATGTGTTGGCCACCTTCGTGCCGCAGATTCAGCATGTTATCAGTAGCGATGCTGCATGGAAGATGGTTGAACTGATGCGTGGTGTTATGGATGGTGGTACAGGTTCTCGCATGAGGTTCAAGTACAACATAAAATCACCCATGGGAGGCAAGACCGGAACCACCAACGATAATTCCGATGGTTGGTTCGTTGGCTATACCCCTAGTTTGGCATTTGGTGCATGGGTTGGAGGCGATGAGCGCGATGTCCATTTTGCATCTATGGCTTATGGTCAGGGGGCTGCATCTGCTTTACCTGTTGTGGCAACCTTTCTGAATAGAATCTACGCAGATGAATCGCTGGGTTATAATAGGGAAGAAGACTTTGAGATGCCTCAGAACCTGAAGCAAGAATGGTCGGATGCTCCTGACGATCTTAACGAGGAAGAATACGTAGGTTCAGATGCCGATTCTGCAATGAATCCTTGAGAAGTCAGCATAAATAGCTAACCTAAAACAGCACAAATCAATGAAGTCTACATGAGGGTTATTCATTGATTTGTGCTGTTTTGTGTCTTGTCCTTGATATTGTCTTAGAATGCCAGAAATTTGGTCTCTGTATATCAAACATAGCACGTAAGTGTTAACAAAAAAAAAAAAATAGAGAATTTTAGTTAAATATGGTATTCTTTTCACTTGTCCAATTAGGCAGAATGGGTTATTATCCCTATTTTTGTAACGGTAACAATTCTATATATACATTATATATATTAATTAACCCTAACAAATAAACACCTAACAAACAATCATCAATCATTATGAAGATTAAAGCACTTCTTGTTGGGCTTACAATCCCCCTGGCGGGATTTGCCCAGGAATTCAAGGTGGTTGACCAGGAACTGTCCAATCCGGACAACGCCCCTGCACCATGCCACCCAGTGCCCTACAAAAGCCAGATCCTATGGAACGAGACCGAGTTCTATGCCTTCTTCCACTATGGCATGAACACCTTTACAGGCTTGGAGTGGGGTAACGGTAACGAAAAGGAAAACATCTATGCTCCCAAGGCTATGCCCAACCCCGAGCAGTGGATCACCTCTGTGAAGGCAGCCGGCATGAAGGGCGGCATTGCCGTGGTGAAGCATCACGACGGCTTCTGCCTGTGGCCAACAGCAACAACAACGCATAATATCACTGGTGCCGGTTCGGAATACGGACGTACCGCTAATATCCCTCAGCTGTATGCCGAGGCAAGCCGCAAGCACGGTATGAAGTATGGTTTCTACATCTCTCCATGGGACAGAAACTCTGCACACTACGGTAAGGATACCTACGTGACAGAGGTTTTCCTGAAGCAGTGTGAGGAGTTGGCAGAGTATGGCTCTGACCAGTTCGAGATGTGGTTTGACGGTGCCAACGGTGGCGACGGCTACTATGGTGGCGAGGGTGGTAACCGCAGTGTGGATGCCTCTATCTACTACGATACCCCCAACCTGCGTGCACGTGTTCACAAGATTGCTCCCAACTGTATCCTCTGGGGTGTAGGTGGCGAGGCTCGCTGGATTGGTAACGAATCAGGTTATGCTGGCAACACCAACTGGGCCATGACTGACTATATGGACGAGAACGTGGTGCGCGAGGAAGGCGACATCGACGGCTGGTTCTGGAACCCCGGCGAGAGCGACGCCAAGGCAACAAACAACGGCTGGTTCTGGCACCAGGGCGAGACAATGAAGAGCGCTGACCGCCTGTTCCAGATGTATCTGGAGACCGTAGGCCGCAATGCTACCCTCATCCTGAACTGTCCTCCCGACCAGTATGGCGTCCTGCCCACAAACACCGTGAACGAACTGAAGAAGTTGGGTAAGATGCTCCACGAGCGTCTTGGTTTGGAAGTACATGGCCTTGACGAGACAACAGCTGCCAAGGACCTGGCAAAGACCGCAACCATCGAGGCAAGCGAAACCCGCACCGGTGGCAAGTATGAGGTAACTAACCTTAACGATGGCAACAAGGAAACCTATTGGGGTACCAACGACGAGAGCCGCTCTGCCACCATCACCCTGACATGGGACGTGGCACAGACAGTACGCTATCTGGTGCTGCAGGAGCCCATCAAGCTGGGTCAGCGCATCAAGGACTTCAAGATTGAGTACACCACCGATGGTAGCAAGTGGACAGAGCTCTGCCCCTCTATGGAGACAACCACCGTTGGCTACAAGAGAATCATACCCCTTAACGGCAAGACAGCCGAAAGTTATGGTAGCGGATACCAGGCAACAAAGCTCCGTATCACCATACTCGACAGCAGAGCATGCCCATTATTGTCTAACCTAAGTGTATATTGATAGCAAGCCATGATAAACAAGAAATTCATATTTTCTGCTTTCGCACTCCTTGCTATGGGCTTGGGTGCATCAGCACAGACAACCATCAGTTTCGAAACTGAGGACTTCAAGAGTATTGGCGTTTACGACCAGTGGTCGGAGAGCCCCTTCCGCACAGGCGCCCTCAAGGGCAATGCAGGTGTGACGGACAACCCCGACAAGAATGTAGACGATGTCTTGGGCGTAGCTCCCAACGGTACCGACAAGGTGCTTGCCCTCCAGCGCAGCCGCCATGCCGGCAATGCCTTTGGTGTGCGCATAGACCTGAAGGAACCCATCCGTCTGACCAAGCAGTTGCAGTACATCCACGTGATGACCAACCTGAAGAACAAGCCCGTGGACTCACGCATGATGGTGATGGGCCTGGGCAAGCGTGTAGAGGAAAGCTGGTCATGGCAGGACGGCGAGGACGAGCAGTTCTGGGCATGGACAAAGACAGATGTCAAGGCCAAGGAAGGCTGGCAGGACATCGTGGTAAGCTTCAAGGGTTTCTCCTATTCCAAGGAAGAGAATGCCAACAGCGGTATCGACATCTATGCCCTGGTCATCGTTCCCGACCTGCGTTCGCCCCATGCCGATGCAGTCGACTGGGTGGCATACTTCGACGAAATCGTTATTGACAACAACCCCGAGAAGCGCTTCACAACCGACAAGTATGCCCTGGACTTCGATCCCAAGGCAACACCTGTGCGCTCCGACCGCAGCCTTGCCAAGGTGGGCCTGACCGTAGCTGGATCTAACAAGGCAATTGACCTAAGCAGCAAGTTGGTTTATAATGACAAGATGACACAAGCAGTTTTCTCAGCAACTGCTGGCACTGAGGTAACACCCACATTCCAGTACAACGGCACATGGATGAGCGGCTATGTCTACACCGACTGGGGCAAGGACGGCGTCTTCACCTATACCGTGAACAACGACGGTACTCCTGCCGAGGGCAGCGACATCGTCAGCTACAATGCCGCCCAGGTGGAAGGCACATGGCGCAAGAGCGACGGCACTACCACCGCCAATGGCAACACCATCCAGAGCGGTATGCCCAAGTTCACCATTCCTGCCGGTACACCCGTAGGTTTCTACCGCATGCGTTACAAGGTTGACTGGGACAACTTGAACCCTGCCGGCGGTCCTACAATCATCTCCGACGGCGGTGGCATTGCCGATGTGACCCTGGACGTTCACGGCGAAACAGTAAGCGTAAGCGCATCCCAGTTGAACGGCGACATCGTTCTGGCTGCTGACGGCTCTGCATTGCAGAACTACCAGGCTCCTTACGGACAGGCCCTGAAGGTGAAGGTTATCCCCGAGAAGGGCTTCGTGCAGAATGGCTTCCGTCTGAAGTATGGCTACAACGTGAATGCTGCCGACCAGCTCGACGAGAACGGCAATCCCAACTGGATCATGGTTGAGGTTCCTGCCAAGTCTATTGCCGCAGACAGCACCTACAACATCCCTGCTGATTATATCCGTGGCGGACAGGTGGGCATCGTAGGCGACATGCAGCAGGTTCGCCAGTACACCGTCAAGGTTGTTGGTGCTCCTGAAGGTCAGGGTGGTGTTGTCTACATGAGTCAAGAGTATGGCAATGATGATGTTATCTTAGGTACACAATACTTTACCGTGGATGATGTGCAGGCAATTGCTATTAAAGACTATAATGTAGCGGTTACTTTCGAAAACAACATCATAACAGTTACCTATACTTATAGTCCTTTGAAGGACTACAGAACTGTCAGCAGTCTTTCAGAACTGCGCAACGACATGGCTTATCACATCAAGGCCAAGAGCGGCGAGGGTTATCTGGCATGGAACAGCACCATCACCGACCAGTATGTAAGTCTGCGTGGTGTTACCAATTACAGCTACAACAAACTGCCCGGCAATCAGGCTGTGGCCGAGATTTACCAGCAGGAGGTAACCCCTTTTGATAACACCGTCATCTGGCAAATCCTGAAGGAAGGGGATTCCTACTATCTTTACCAGCCAGCAAAGGAGAGTTTCGTTACCCGCAACGGTCGTGAATATATGTTTACCGACGAGAAGACTGCGCTTGACAAGATTCGCGATAATGGAGATGGTACTTTCAGTTTCCATGCAGGTGGCGGTTATTCGGATGGCTCCACATTTTTTGCCTGCATCGTTACCAACGAGGCCACTTATGCTCTCCGCAATTGGACTTGGAACGACCACGGTTCTGTAATGTACATCATAGAGAACCCCAATGTCGAGGTTGAGGACATTCTTGCCACTTCCATTCAGGACATCAACGTTGAAGACGAAGCATCTGTAAAGCAAGGCATTTACAATATGCAAGGCCAGAAACTCTACGCACTGCCCAAGGAAGGTGTTGTCATCGTTGATGGCAAGAAGAGAATTATTCGCAAGTAATGACAGGCATTTGAATTTTATCGCTGTCTGATCATCAGTAACAGTAATTGAAGACGGGTTGTTTTCTCCAAGAGGGAATCAACCCGTTTTCGGTATGTATATGCCTGCGTGCCTGCATTCTGGATTTTCCCTGAGTGAAGTCCCTGTTTTGGTCCTCGGGACGTCAAGCCTTGGTCTGTCTTATACTGATATAGGTAGACACATTTGATAACAATTAATAAAATGTGTAAACAGTATGAGAAAGAAATGCGAACGTTACAGTGAAGAAGAACGCTTATTAATTCTTCGTGACTATTATTCCTCAGGAATGTCCA
>JAZRCG010000032.1:0-115023 GCA_045659645.1 Bacteroidaceae bacterium
GAACCTGGGCGACCTGGGTACCTTCTACGTGAGCCTGAAGGCAAAGGCTGCCGCCAATGCCGAGGAGTTCACCACCGACCTGATAAAGGACGTGGCGGGGCGCTGGGGCCCCAGCCAGCAGTTCAAGTCGCTGAAGAACGAGGCTACCTTCACCTACGTAGGCTCTCGCGAAAGCCAGGCCGAGGCACGCCAGGCCGAGAAGGAGCGCCTGAATGCCCTTGCCACCCAGCAGCCCGGCGAGGAGTCTCCTGAAGAGGACGACGACCAGGGCGGAACGAACCTGGAGTAAAGGGGGAGACCCCCTCAATCCCCCTGAAGGGGGAGGTTGAACGTTTATCGTTTAACGTTTAACTTTGACTGGCAAAGTAGGGACGCGGCGTGCAGCGTCCCTACTGTTGGATGTTTGTTATGCACCGCGCCAGCAAAACTGTCCCCCTGAGACAGGGTGGCGAAGAGGGTCTAAAGAAGAATGACTGGATGTCATTCTGTGCCCTCTGAGGGGAGCAATACCCATTGCGACGCTGGACCCGAAGGGAGGAGCGAAGCAACGGAGGGGGTGGATGATACAAACGGAAACTATCCACCCCCTCCCCCCTGCGGGGTACTCGCCCCTGTCTCAGGGGGAGAGTCAGTTACTACCGATTAAGTAGCCACATCGGCAGTACATCATACTCCCTCCCATCGGGGGCGAGCGAGGTCTTCAGAAGAAGCACTGATGTGCTTCTGTGCCTCGGGAGGGGAGCACTCCCCAGTGCGACGCGCGGACTGGACGGGGAGGGGTCCTCAGGCTGTTCCTCAGTTCCTCAGTCCTCAGTCCGTTTCTACCGCAAGGCAAAAAAGGGGGGGCAACCGTCAAGTTGCCCCCCGCTGACATAAAGTTTTATTTAGATTGTCATTACAGTGCACCAGCAGTCAGGATGAGCACGAGCAGGCCAAGGATGGCGTACAGCTCGGGGAATACGGCCAATACCATGGTGGTACCGAAGGCGTTGTGGCCGGCACCGATAGCGCTGATACCGTTGGCACAAACCTTAGCCTGACGGATGGCAGAGAACAGACATACCAGACCGCATGCCAGACCTACACCGAATACGGCGCAAGCGGTGATCATGTCAACCTGGGGAGTTGCAAGACCCTGCAGCATGAAGAAACCTACGAAGCCGTACAGACCCTGAGAAGAGGGAAGAGCAGAGAGACCCATGTAGGAACCGCCAGCATTGGGGTTCTTCTTGAAAGCACCGATAGCGGCGTTACCGCAGATAGTTACACCATAAGCGCTGCCTATGCCAGACAGGGCTACACAGAGGGCAATGCCCAGATAAACCAAAAAGATTTCCATAATTTTCTTTTGTTTTTAATTGATTATTGTTTTGTTTGTTATTTCAATTTACGGAAGGGGTCATACTCCTTGCCACCACCTGCGAAGTCGGCGTTCTTGAAGAACTCCACGAAGGTAAGACGCATGGGGTGCACGAAGGCACTGATCATGCTCAGGGCAAAGGTGATGCCATGACCAAGGAGCAGGATGATGACCATTACGATGATACGCAGCCACAGGGGCAAAGTGGCCGTCATGTCCAGAGCCAGCGAGTTGAACACACCACCCAGCACACCACCGGTAAGACCGAGGGCAAAGAGACGGATGTAACTGAGCAGGTCGCCCAACAGGCCTGTTGCCATACCATAGGTTTCCCACACGCCTCCGCCTATGTTGCTGAGCACACCCAGGACGGGCTTCTTGTAACTGGCAGGATTGTTGTACAGGAATATGCCCACAGCACTGATGCCTATGATGCCCATCAGCAGGTACTGCACCCACATGGCCAGTTCCACACCGCATGCGGGCAGACCATAAAGCACGATGGCGCCAAGCAGTGCTGCAACCCACGAGAAGGTGCCCACGGCATAGGGCCAGCCATAGTTCTTGATGGCCTTGCATCCCTTCAGTATCATGCCCAGAAGCACCTGCACCATGCCGATGATAACGGAAATAACCATCATGGGGCTATAGCCGAAGATGGGGCCCACGCCATTGTCGTTCAGGAAGTAGGGCTTGACAGGTTCCAGGAACGCCCAACTCTGCTGGGTGAGGTCAATGCCGAACAGGGTACCGCACACCAAACCGCACACCACGGTGGTTCCGCCCAGCCACATGGCCAGACGTCCGTAGGGCTTCATGTCCTGCGCTCCCTTCAGAGCAAGGAACAGACCCACCAGGAAGATGAGCAGACCATAGCCGGCATCGCCCATGCACAAGCCGAAGAACAGCATGAAGAAGGGGGCGAAGAACTCGGTGGGGTCAAGGTCGGTATAGTTGGGCAGGGAGTACATCTTCAGGATGGGTTCGAACAGGCGCGAGAAGCGTCCGTTGGTAATCTGCACGGGAACGTCGTCCTCGTAGGCAGGATCCTCCATGTCATAGTAGATGTGCGACTTGTCCAGATATTCGGTCAAAGGAGCGGTAGAATCGGCACGCACCCAGCCAAGCATCAGGTGCAGGACATCGCCACAGGTTTTCTCGGAACTGAGGTGTACTTTATTCAAGGAAATGTCGTTGCGCACCTCCAGCATGCCCTCCTCCAGAACTGGGAGCAGACCGTTTGCCACGGCCGACATTTGCTGGCGCACCACATACTTGCGTTTCTTCACATCCTGGATCTCCGCCTTTACCTGCGAGAGCGACTTCTGAGGCAGGGCGAGGTGTTCTGCTGCTATCTCGGGACGGGACTCGGAGAAGGTAACGAAGTAGGTCTTCTTCTTCACCTCGGTCACGGGAACGGCATAGAACTGGTCCAGCCACTCGGCCTTGAACCTCTTGCTCGTACAACGGAAGAAATGCATCTCCATGCCTATGGTCTCGGACAAGCGCTGCACCTTTTCGGGCGAGAAGTCGCCCCAAGGGTCGAGCATGTCAAACTCCTTCTGCAGTTCGTCCTCTTCGTGCAAAAGCACATTCTCCTGCACCTGCAGTTCCTCCACCTTCTCCAAGAGGTTCAGGGGAGAACCGTACTCGGGGGCAAGGGTGTCTGACTTCAATGCATACTTCGTGCCATAGATCTTCAGGAAGTCCAGGGCACGGGCATAGCGCTGCTCCAGGTAGATGGCCTCCTGCAACTCGGTGCTGGTGGCACCCTGCTGCAACTGAGTGACGTGCACCACGCCCAGTTCGCGGATGGACTCTATGAAGCCTTCATATTCGCGGTCGGTCACCAGAAAGGTGAACTTCTTCATCTTTTCAATCATAAGCCTCTACCTCCTCTCCTTCTGCCAATGATTCGGGTTCCACTGCCTGTGCACGCTTTGCCTGAAGACTCTTCAGAATCTTCTGGCTGGACTTGGACAGGTTCTCCTCGTCCTCCATGAAGCGCTTGATCTTGCGTATGGCCTCCTGATAGCCGGGAATCTGCACCTTCTCAAAGAGGTTGACCTTCTGCGTGGTCTTGCGGCGGGCATGATCCAAAAGGTCCAGCTTTGCCAGCACGAATTCGCGCTCCACGGCAGTCTTGGCCAATCCCTGCAGAAGCTGTATTCCGTCGAAGTACCATTTCGGGGCGGAGAAAAGTCCGAAGGGCTGAACCTCCAGGCTGATGTTCAGCAGCAAGGGCACGCGCACACCGGCAATCTTCTTCTCGCCGAGTTCCACGTCCTTGAGCGACACCAGCGAGGCATCAAACTCACCCCACAGAGCATACATGGACTCGTAGCCTGCTATCTGCTGCTGGAGTTTCTCCTCCAGCACCTCGGCCTCGTCCTTGCACTTCTTCACCTCAAGACGCAGAGCCGTCTCCTTGCTCTTGATGATGGGCAAGGTACGCTGGCGCATCTTCAGGTTCTTCTCCAGAGCCTGCAGTGACGTTTTGTTAAACTGATATTTTATTGCCATGACTATTGGTAGGTACTACAAATTAGTATTTTTATTGGTATTACAGAACCTACTATTTCTTAGTCCAATACTGGTCGGTAAACTCCTTCTTGATATTCAGCTCCTCCAACTCGAAGTGCTTGTTGAACAGAGACCATGTCACGTCCAGCATCTCCTCGGTGTTCAGGTTCACGTCGATGGCCAGCAGCTTCTCGGCATAGTCCTTGGCATAGTCCAGGCAACGGTTGTCGTAGTCGGTCAGGTCGAAACCGTTCTCCAGCTTTGTCTTTGCATTGGCAGCATCGGCATAAAGGCGGATAGCGGCATTCATCACCTGGGCATGGTCCTTGCGGGTCTTCTTGCCAGCCACCAACTGCTTCAGACGAGACAGAGAGCGGAAGGGGTCGACAACCACCTTGCCCACATCGCTATCGCGGCGCAGATACAACTGACCCTCGGTGATGTAACCCGTGTTGTCGGGCACGGCGTGGGTGATGTCGCCACCGCTCAGGGTGGTTACGGCAATGATGGTGATAGAACCGCCACCTACGCTCTCGGGGAACTGAACGGCCTTCTCGTAGATCTTTGCCAGGTCGGAGTAGAGAGAACCGGGCATAGAGTCCTTGGAAGGAATCTGGTCCATACGGTTGCTCACGATAGAGAGAGAGTCGGCATAGGAGGTCATGTCGGTAAGCAGAACCAGTACGGTCTCATGCTTCTCCACTGCAAAGTACTCGGCCGCGGTCAGTGCCATATCGGGAATGAGCAGGCGCTCCACGGCAGGGTCCTCGGTGGTGTTGATGAAGGAGATGATTCTGTCCAGCGCACCTGCATTGGAGAAGGTGTTGCGGAAGAAATAGTAGTCGTCGTTGGTCATACCCATACCGCCCAGGATGATCTTGTCGGCCTTTGCACGCATGGCCACCATGGCCATCACCTCGTTGAAAGGCTGGTCGGGGTCGGCAAAGAAGGGAATCTTCTGACCAGACACCAGAGTGTTGTTCAGGTCGATACCTGCAATACCTGTGGCGATGAGTTCGCTGGGCTGCTTACGGCGCACGGGGTTCACCGAGGGACCGCCGATTTCCACCTCTCGGCCCTCAATCTCCGGACCGCCGTCGATGGGATGTCCGTAGGCATTGAAGAAACGGCCTGCCAGGTCGTCGCTCACCTTCAGCGAGGGAGCCTTGCCCAGGAAGGTAACCTCGGCATTGGTGGGGATACCGCCCGTACCCTCAAACACCTGCAGGGTAACGTCGTCGCCCATAATCTTTACCACCTGAGCCAGACGGCCGTTGATGGTTGCCAGTTCGTCATAGCCAACGCCCTTTGCCTTCAGGGAGCAGGTAGCCTTGGTAATCTGGCTTATCTTTGTATATACTTTCTGAAATGCTGTTGCCATACCTTATTTATTATTATAACATTTCTTCCACCTGCTTCTTGAAGTCATAGTACTGCTCGCTCTTGTAGGCAGAGTAGTTCATCTGCTTGCACAGGTTGATCATCTTCTTGAAATACTTGGTAACCTCCTCAAAGTCGGCAAAGGTGTAGTCGTCCTTGTCGCAGATGGCGGTCACGAGGTTAAGGATCTCCTCCTGACGCTCCAGAGGTGTAACGGCATCAATCTCGTCGAAGGCATCCTGCTGAAGGATGACGAAGTCGATAATCTCGGACTTCCAGAACGTAACGTGATACTCCACGGGTACACCGTCGTCGCCCAGAATGTTGATTTGCTCGGCAATCTCCTTACCGCGCTGCATGCGGGTCTTCAGAGCAAGCACCTTGGGAATCCACTCCTCGTTGATATGGCCCTTGATGTACTCGGCGAACTCGGGATATTCCAGATACTTTGAGTAAGAATCAATGGGGTTTACGGCAGGGTAGCGCTTCTTGTCGGCACGGTCCTGCTCCAGAGCATAGAAGCAACGTGCCACCTTCTTGGTGTTCTCCGTTACGGGCTCCTTCAGGTTACCGCCGGCAGGAGATACGGTACCGAGGAAGGTAACGCTGCCCACCTCGCCATTGTTCAGGTACACATAACCGGCACGGCCATAGAAGTTGGCCACCAGTGCGCCCAAGTCCATGGGGAAGGCGTCGGGACCAGGCAACTCCTCCATACGGTTACTCATCTCGCGCAGAGCCTGTGCCCAACGAGAGGTAGAGTCCGCCATAAGCAGCACGCGCAAGCCCATTGAGCGGTAGTACTCGGCCATGGTCATGGCGGTGTACACAGAAGCCTCACGGGCAGCAACGGGCATGTTGGAGGTGTTGGCTATGATGATGGTACGCTCCATCAGTTTGCGGCCAGTATGGGGGTCGACCAGTTCGGGGAACTCGGTGAAGATTTCCACAACCTCGTTGGCACGCTCACCACAGGCGGCAATGATAACGATGTCGGCCTCGGCCTGCTTTGAGATAGCGTGCTGAAGCACGGTCTTACCAGTACCGAAGGGACCAGGGATGAAGCCGGTACCGCCCTCAACGATGGGGTTGAAGGTGTCGATGGTGCGCACACCTGTCTCCAGCAACTTGAATGGACGTGGCTTCTCCTTGTAGTTGGTCATGGCAAACTTCACGGGCCAGCGCTGCACCATGGTAACGTTGATATCCTCGCCAGCCTCGGTGGTGAGGACGGCAATGGTGTCGTTCACCTTGTACTGGCCTGCGGGCACGATGCTCTTAACCACGGCAATGCCCTCCATCTGGAAGGGAGCCATGATCTTCAGGGGCTGGTGGTTCTCCTCAACCTTGCCCAGCCATGCACTGCCCTCCACACGGTCGCCAGCCTTCACTATGGGTTCAAAGTCCCACAGACGGTCCTCGTCCAAGGGAGCGGTGTACTGGCCACGGCGCAGGAACACACCATCCATCTTGTCCAGGTCGTTCTGCAGACCGTCGTAGTTCTTACTCAACATACCAGGGCCCAACTGAATCTCCAGCTGGTGTCCGGTGAATTCGGCCTCGGAGCCTACCTTCAAGCCACGTGTACTCTCGAACACCTGAACGTACACATCGCTGCCCACGACCTTGATGACCTCGGCCATCAGGCGGTCGCCGCCAGTTGTAATGTAGCATATCTCGCCCTGCAGGACAGGTCCGTCCACACGGAGTGTCACCATGTTGGAGACTACGCCACTAACTATACCTTTTGTCATATCTTGTTATATTATTTTCCTTGAAAAACGTTTGGGGAATGCTTTGTATGGATCAAGCCTTGCGCTTGTACTCCTCGGGGACGCGTGCCGAACCTCGCAGGTCGTCGATAATCTGCTGGAAGCGTGCCTTGCCGTGCTCCACATCCAGATTGGCCCAGCGGTACTGCATCTCCAGCTTGCACATGTAGGCAAAGACGGCATCTATGCTGAATGGTTCGAAGAAGGTCTGCTCGTCCAGCCAGAGCCACTTGAAGGTGTCTATCATCTTCTCCTTCTTCACGGGGTCGGTCTCCTCCACGATCTTCTTCAGTTCTTGGATGTTGTCCATGCCCACGTGCTTGATGAAGTCCTTGGCGTTGTTCTCGCGTATCATAGTTTGAACCTCGCCCTCGCCCTTGATGAAGTCCGTAGCCTTCCATCCCTGCTTGTTGGCAAGCATGGCGGTGAGGATGTTGTTGATGTCCATGTTCAACTGATACCAGCTGCGCACAAATGCGTTGGAGCAGGTGCGTATGGCATAGTCGTAGAACAGGTACAGCATTTCGTCCTCGGCAAAATAGCCCTTCTTGTCCTTGTTGAAGTTCCATGCACGGGCAAATTCGCTCATGAACACGGGGTAGCGGTGCACGTTGAAATTCAGTTCACGGGCACTGGTAATGAGGTCGATGTACTGCTCCCGGGTAAATCTGCCAGGGTATTTCAGTTCTGCCTCTGCATCCTTCAGCATTGCCACCAGATTGCGGCAATCGTGCAACAGGAAGTAGTAGTTCGCCATCAGCTTGGCATCCCAATGGGTCAGCGCATCCTGCAACTGCTCCAGGAATTCGTCCATGTCGCATCCCGGCTTGGTGTCCGAGAAGTTTATCTCGGGCAAACCGGCCATAAGACAATAGTAGTTTGCCATCTTCTCGCTTTAGAACAGCATCTGCACCAATTGTGGGCGCAGGAACGACTTAAAGTAATCCTCAAACTCCTCCTTGCCGAAGCTCACCTTGTAGCTGCCGTCCTCGGGCTGGATGGTGAACAGGGCATTGCGGCCGTTTACCTTCTCTATGGTAACGCCCTTGTCCAGAACTGCCTTTGCCTCCTTGGCAAAATAGGCCTTCAAGGTGTCTGCATCGGCAGACTCTATCACGATGGGCTCGTTCTCTGCCCACTTGCTTGCCAGAGCCACGGTGAACTTGCACAGGAAGTCCTTGTCGGAAACGAGCTTGTCCACGGCCTGGCCCACGGTAGAAGCGGTGAGCACGTTTGCTATCTCGCTCTTCAGCGCACTCAGCGACTGAGCGGTGAACAGCTTCAGCTCGTTCTTGGTGTTTGCCTCCATCTCCACTACGGCCTTCTTGCCGGCAGCCTCAATGTCGGCAGCCTTCTTCTTGGCCTCGGCAATAATCTGCGCAGCCTGCTCCTTGGCCTCCTGAACAATGCGGTCGGCCTCGGCCTGACCCTTCTCTACGCCCTCACGATAGATTTTCTCTGTGAGTTCCTGAATCTTTTCCATTATCTTAGGTTTTGTTTAATATTATTTCAGCCTCGAAATGCCCCGAAACAGGGCTAAAATCCTCGCAAAGGTAACAAAAAGAAATGAACAAATGCACGGGCATGCGTGAGATTTTGTCTTCACTTGGTCATTTTATTGCAATATTGCCTTCTTTTCATGGAAAAATCGTTGATATTTCATACCTTTGGCATAATTATGGCAGAAAGCAGTTTGAAAGAACGTACCGCACGCGGTCTTTTGTGGGGAGGCATGAGCAACGGCATAATGCAGTTGCTTGGTGCCTTGTTTGGCTTGGCACTGATGCGCTTGCTCACACCGGCTGACTGGGGCAAGGTGTACATGCTCAACATCTTTGCCACCTTGGCCAGTGCCTTGCAGGAGAGCGGTTTCTCTGCTGCTCTTTGCAACAAGCGCGAACCCTCGCACGAGGAGTACAATGCCGTGTTTTGGTTCAATATCATGGTTAGTTCCTGTATCTATGTCCTGCTATGGTTCCTAGCGCCCCTAATTGCTGATTTCTACGGTGATCCCGACCTCACTCCCTTGGCACGATTCATGTTCCTAAGCTTCGTTTTCGCCAGTTTCGGCACGGTGCAGAGGGCATATCTCTTCGGACACATGATGGTGAGGGAAACGAGCATCTGCGGCATTACTGCCATGCTGGTTTCCGGCATCGTGGGTGTGACCATGGCCTACATGGGATTTGCCCATTGGGGCATAGCAAGCCAGTCGGTCACCTTTGTTGTAGTGGTGCAGATGATGAACTGGTACTATTCCAGTTGGCGACCCTCGCTGAACATAGACTTGCGCCCAGCATGGCAGATGTTCAAGTTCAGCAGCAAACTCCTTGTTACATACATCTTTAACATCCTCAACAATCATGCCTTCAGTGTGTTGTTGGGCAAATATTTCGGCAATCGCCAGGCAGGTATCTACGGCACGGCACGCAAATGGGACGACATGGCCGCCGGCACCATAAACGGTATGGTTATTGCTGTGGCACAACCCACATTGGCACAGGTTGCCAGCGACAAGGGCAGATACGTGCAGGTGTTTCGGAAAATGTTGCGCTTCGTGTGCTTTGTCTGCTTCCCGGCCCTCCTCGGGTTGGGTATGATAGCCGAGGAGTTCATCTTGATAGTGGGAGGGGAGAAATGGGCCGAAAGCGGCAGAATTCTGGCCATGCTTTGCATACATGGAGCCTTCTTCCCACTGAGCACCCTGTATAGCAATCTGACCATCAGCCGCGGACATAGCGAGGTGAACATGGCCTGTACCATAGGCCAGTGCCTGGCTGTATGGGCAGGACTTATCCTGTTGTACATCTATGGGTATGGCATGATTCACATGGTAGTATATTTCATTGCCTTGAATGTCCTATGGCTCGGCATCTGGCAATGGTGGGCAAAACGCCTCATAGGTTTGAAATGGCGCTGGGTGGCCATAGACATAATGCCATTTCTGCTGTTTACATTGGGAATACTTTTCGTTACATGGTGGGTTACACGACCAATAGCCTCCTTGTGGCTATTAATGCTTGCTCGCATAGTTCTGGCCGTTGTGCTTTATGCTGGCATCATGTGGTTCAGCGGGGCTAAGATCATGCGAGAAACAGCCCAATACATTCTCAGCAGGAAAAAGCACCCTTGATTGTTCCCATTTTGGTCCTCGGGACGTCAAAGGTCGGTCCTCGGGACGTCAAGCCTCGGTCCTCGGGAGGACCTAAAAGCATACTCCAAAGGCATGAGGTGTGTATTAAATATTGTGTAATTGTAGGATTTACGAGTTTGTTTTTGTACCTTTGCGCAACATATGAAGATATTCGGCATAGGAATGAACTACCGCAATCATGCGGAGGAAATGAAACATAGGGCTCCAGGCATAGGAACAGGCGAATGCGGCGAACCTGTAGTATTCACCAAATGTGATAGTGCCCTGATAACAAGAGGCAAACCCTTCTTCATACCAGATTATACCAAAGAATGCGAATACGAGGCAGAACTGGTGGTAAGAATCTGCCGTATGGGACGTAGCATAAGCGAACGCTTTGCGCACCGCTACTACGATGCCGTAACAGTGGGGGTGGACTTTACCGCTCGCGATCTGCAAAGGAAACTGAGTTCCGAAGGGTTGCCATGGGATTTGGCAAAGGGCTTTGACGGTAGTGCTGTGATAGGTGAATTCCGTGATTTCAATGGTGATGCAGAAAATATACTGGACGGTTCCACTGGAAGATACGAGAGCCATAAAGTGGCGCAAATGCTCCGACAGGGCATAGACTTCCATCTGGACATCAATGGAAACACGGTGCAACAGGGAGTGAGTACGGACATGATTCATTCGGTGGACAAGCTTGTCAGCTACATAAGCCGCTTCTTTACTCTGAAGACAGGAGACCTGATCTTCACAGGCACACCTGTAGGGGTTGGTCCTGTGCACATAGATGACCACATAGAGGGATGGATGAACGGAGAAAAGGTACTTGAATTTAATGTTAAATAAACTCCAATGTCCGCATAGGACATAAGACTGATAATACCGAGATGAGAAACAAAATAAGATTTCTATTGCTCCTGACCCTGTCGGCCCTGTCGGCAATAGTTGCACATGCACAAGAGAAACTTACCTATTTGGATTGGGAGATTATAGCTTCAGACACCTTATGTCCGGTATATAGCGAAGCAGTTCCCCTGGAGAGCGACTATCAAAGCAACGATTACCGCATCGTCTTGGAGTACCCCACCTGGGGCAAACTTTCCTCCAAAGAACTGGCTTTGGCAAGAAAACATGCTCACAACATAAGTGACTCCATTGCCATAGAGCACTACATCACTGTGAGCCGAGGCAAGGGATTGCTGAACTATCATTTCGTGCCAATCATAAAGAAAGGCAAGGAGTACAGAAAACTGCTTAGCGCAAAAGTGCTCATCTCTCCTGTCCCTAAACCAGCTCAGGCAAGAACAAAATCAGATGCCGCAAACAGATACGCTCAACACTCTGTGCTTGCATCAGGAACATGGAAAACCATACACATCACCGAAGATGGCATGTACAGCCTATCTCCGGCCTTCCTTGCTCAGATGGGGTTTGAAAAACCAGATAATGTGCACCTCTATGGATACGGTGGACACCAACAGAGTCACTTGCTGAATGCCGACAGCGATTTTGACGACCTGGAGGAAGTCCCCCTGTACCGAGCACCCAACGGCAACCTGCTCTTTTGGGGAAATGGCCTTGTACACTGGAATGGCACTGAACGAGTGTTCAATGCCTATGCCAACAAGGCCACATACTTCCTGACTTCCGGAGAACCACGAAAGGAAATAGGCACGGCCGCCACCTACACCGGCGCAACCAACCAAACAATAACCACAAAACTGGGTCATGCTCTGCACGAAGTAGACAATTATGCATGGTTTAGAGCGGGACGCAACCTGGTGGAAAGCACCACATTTGCCGGAGAAAAAACCAAAACATACACCTTGAATGGTATAAACAGCCTCGGAAACGAACGTCTCACCGTGGTCTTTACTGCAAGTGAAGTCAGCACACCGTTAAAAATATGGGCCAATGGCATAGAGGTAGCACAAAAGTCCATATCCGAACCGGGATCCTATATGTACTACTCCGAAGCCAAATACCCCAACATGGATGTCTCGCAGATGAATCCCGGGACAGACACATGGTCTATTACGCTGGCCACACAAGGTCCTTTTGCAACAAGTAGCAGAGTGCTGGCTCGTCTGGATTATATGGCCATGAACTTCACCGCACCCCTGCACCTGCGAAATGGATATGTGCACTTTGGCGGAGGAATCTCCGGAACAGGCCCTGGCACAGGAAGTTCATCCACCGTTACAAGCAAGTATAGCGGAGCCACACGTTTTAGCAACGTTGGCAGCAATGCAGGAAATGACATAAAGATAATGCGTATCGGACGCAGAGGCAAACCGGCTTGTCTGATGCCTGCACAACAAGGAAACACCGGCATGACCTTCACCACGGCAGATGGAACAGAAGAATTTGTTGCCTTCAATCCAAATCATGCCTTCCCAGAGCCGGCCATAGGACAAAACATAGGGAATCAGGACCTTCATGCCATAAACGGGGTGGACATGGTAATTATTGTTCCCGCAAGTGGCAAACTGACCGCTCAGGCACAACGACTGGCCGATGCACACGCTCAATACGGGAATCTGAATTGCGTGGTGGCGAGGGCGGACCAGATTTATAACGAATTCTCTTCCGGTACACCGGATGCAACCGCATACCGCAGATTCATGAAAATGCTGTACGACAGAGGATTGGCAGCAGGCAAAGCACCACGGTATCTGCTGCTCATGGGCGATTGCGCATGGGATAACAGAATGAAGTCTGAATCGTGGAAATCACATTCGCAAGACGATTACCTGCTCTGCAACCAGAGTGAAATCAGTTATAGCGACACAGAGGCATATTGCTGGGAGGACTATTTTGGACTGATGGATGATGGAGAAGGTGGCAGGCCAACCAAAGACGTTTCCGACCTGGGCATAGGACGCTTCCCCGTAACCACCGAGGAAGAGGCAGCAATAATGGTGGACAAATCCATCTCACACATGCAGAAGGCAAATGCTGGCGAATGGCGCAACAAGGTGGTCGTCTTGGGCGACGACGGCGACAACAATACTCACATGAAAGATGCCAATCTGGTGGCAGAGCGAATAGCAGAGACTGCACCAGACGTGAATATTCACAAGATAATGTGGGACAACTATTCACGTTACAACGAGGGACTCTATTTTTCTTATCCAGCAGTACATGCTCTCGTAGGCAAGCACGTAGAGGAAGGAGCCCTGATGTTCAACTACACAGGACACGGTGGCACTTATCTGATGAGCCATGAGCGAGTCATTACCATAGACGACATGAAGTCGTGGCAATCCAACCGCTTGCCCCTATGGTTTGTAGCTGCATGCGATATCACACCTTTTGACAGCCATGAAAGCAATCTTGGAGAGACGGCCGTTCTTAGTAAAAATGCCGTGGCGGTAGCCTTTATTGGTACGGTACACACCGTGTACAGTTCACAGAACTATCGCTTGAACGCGTTCTTCTCTCAATATTTATTTGAAAGCAATGCTCATGGACAGCGCAACAGTGTGGGCGAGGCCTTGAGAAAGGCAAAGGAAAGCATGGTTGTCAACAATACGGACGGCTCCCAGCCACAAAACAAATTGCAGTATGCACTATTGGGAGACCCAGCCCTTGTTTTCGGCAATCCAGAAGCCAAAGTAGTGCTGGACAGTATAAACGGAGAAAGTATTACGGGCGAACAACAAGTCAAGGGAGGAAGCAGAGTGCGCCTAAGTGGTCACATTGAGCAAGAACCAGGGAAGATTTGTTCCAACTTCAATGGCATGGTGTATCTGCGTCTGTACGACAATAAAACGGAAATAACCACAAAAGGCAATGCTGGTTCCGAACCGTTTACTTATCAGGATTGGAGCAAGGAGATAAATAACACCATGACAAATGTTGTCAATGGCAAATTTGCCACTACAATGATAATACCCAAGGACATAAATTATAGCGATGAGAACGGACGTCTGGTGTTTTATGCTATAGAAAACAGCAATTCCATAGAGGCCAATGGTAGCAACGAGAATTTCCTGGTGGGAGGATACAGTACAGAACTTGCAAACGACACAATAGGGCCTGAGATATTTATGTATCTGGACAAACCGGAATTCATGGACGGAGATGCTGTCAGCAGCAAGCCTCTCTTTGTGGCAGAACTGTACGATGAATCGGGCATTCAGAGCAATGGCAACGGCATAGGTCATGACTTGCAATTGTGCATAGATGGCAAGCCAAAGAAAACATACAACCTTAACTCCTACTTTACTCAGGCATACGGTGATTACTCCAAAGGCAGCATACATTTTGCCGAGATGCCAGAACTTGAAGTTGGCGCTCACTGGCTTAGCCTTAGGACATGGGATATGATGAACAACACATCAATAAAGACCCTGAGATTTGTTGTAGGAGAGGATATTGAGGCTGAAGTGATGTCGCTGATGATGGATGAAGATGTAGTGGATGGCTCGGTTAATTTCCACATCGGATATAACATGCCAGGACTGGAATGTTCGTTCACAATGGAAATATATTCTGTGACTGGTGCCGTCCAGTGGAGGCAAGAAATAAATACGGCCTCTGACAGCGGAGTAGTGACAATTCCCTGGAATGGCCATAACGGAAACGGAGCATCACTGAAGAATGGTATATACATCTGTAGGGTCACAGCATCATACGATGATGGTAAAAGGAGTCATAAGGAAAAGAAATTCATTCTCAGAAGCAATAAATAATCACCACCATCGTTATTATATCACGTATGAACAGAATAATTGCTCTATTTATGGCTGTCCTTGCGTCCATTATGGCAATGGCACAAGACAATGAATTGTCCGAAAGATTTAATCCGGAAATATATGGTGTAACCTCATTGGCTATTGCGCCAGACGCAAGGGCTGGCTCAATGGGCGACATGGGCGTGGCCACAGATGCAGATGCCAACAGCCAGTATTGGAACTGTGCAAAGTATCCTTGGAACATAGCCCGTGCCGGTGTAAGCGCTTCCTACACTCCATGGCTGCGCAAGATAGTAACAGGTATTAATCTTGCCAATGTCTCGGGCTTCTACCGCATTGGTGACTACTCTGCAGTAAGTGCATCACTGAGATACTTTGGCATGGGAGAGGTTACCACTACGGCAGGAGATTATAGCTTTAGTCCCTATGAGTTGGCTGTGGATGTGGCATATAGCCGAATGCTTACACGTACATTCTCCATGGGCGTGGCTCTTCGCTTCATATTGTCCAACATGAACTATGACCCTGCGCAGGAAGCAGCATCAGGCAAAGCATTTGCAACCGACATATCCATGTACAGACAAGGCTATTTTATGGCTGGCAACCGCGAATGCAGTCTGTCTTGGGGTATTGCGCTGAACAATGTGGGCACCAAAATAAACATGGGCAATAGCAGTCATGCCGAGTTTCTTCCCACAACCTTGCGTCTTGGTGCAAATATGACCGTACCCATCAACGAATACAACAAATTCTCCTTTGGCGCCGAGGTGTATAAATTATGTATTCCCACCAAACCTGTGAAAGGTGAAGACGAGGCGCCAGAGGATTACGAAAGGAGACTTGAGGAAGACTATTACTCTGTAAGTTCCATAGGTGGCATATTTACAAGTTTTGCAGATGCACCAGGTGGTTTTGCAGAGGAATTTCAAGAGTTCCGTTGGAGTTTCGGAGCGGAATACACCTATAATGACCGTTTTATGGTTCGTGCTGGTTACCATTACGAAAACCCTCACAAGGGTAACCGACAGTATTTCACGGTTGGTGCTGGCCTGCATATGAGTGTTTTTACCATTGATGCAGCCTTTTGTGTGGCTACCGCTCAAGGCAATCCTTTGGACCAGACTATGCGTTTCTCTTTGGGCTTTGACCTTGATGGCATGAAGGATCTGTTCGGACGCAGAAGATAGAAATTCAAAGGACGGATACCCAATACGGCACCTCCTCAAACAACACACTTTTAGCAATAATAGATGAAGACATTACACATACTGATACTATTCATGTTATCTCTGGTATGCGCATCCTGTTCTACAGAATCTCCCGAGACAAAGGCGGATAATATGTTACAGAAGTCCAGAGAACACCTCTTTGATAAACGTTACGATGCTGCACGAGACAGCATCCTGAGCATGCGCAAGAAGTATCCAACAGCCTTGCAAAGCAGAGCACAGGGTATTCTCTTGCTTGATAGCATTGAATTGTTGGCAGCTCAAGACAGTTTGGGCAATGCCACGGGAGAAGAGTGGAAACGTCTTTCAATAAAGGTCCAGTTCTTTGAACGAAAACTTCAAGAAGACCATATAAAATTATCCAAGTAACCAGTCATGCGCAAGCTTAGCAACGACGATATATGCCAGTTGTTGGACAAGCCCATGTTCCGACGCATATCGGAGACTGCCGACGAACTGGGGTTGGAATGTTATGTGGTGGGCGGTTATGTGCGTGATTTATTTCTGGAACGACCTTCAAAGGATATAGATTGCGTTGTTGTTGACCCCACTTTGGCAAATGGCGACAGAGATGGGAGCAACTCTACTGGTCCTGGAATACGACTGGCAAAGGCATTAGGGAGAAAATTGGGACGTGGTGCCAATGTATCTGTGTTCAGGAACTTTGGAACCGCACAGGTCAAGTGGCATGGCGAGGAGGTGGAATTTGTTGGAGCAAGGCGAGAGAGTTATTCTCGCAATAGTCGTAAGCCGATTATTGAAGACGGAACATTGGAGGATGATCTTGATCGTAGGGACTTTACAATCAATGCATTGGCAGTACAGCTGAACGCCAACTCCTTTGGCAAACTCATAGACCGTTTTGATGGATTGTGGGACATGGAGGATGGACTTATCGCTACTCCGCTGGATCCAGATATAACATTCAGCGACGACCCCTTGGGCATGATGCGTTGCATAAGGTTTGCCACACAGTTGAACTTCAGGATAGAGGACGAGACTCAGGAAGCACTTTGCCGGAATGCGGAACGAATAAAGATAATCTCCCAGGAACGCGTCATCGATGAGTTGAATAAGATCATGCTCTCTCCTGTACCAAGCATTGGTTTTATCGAACTGGAACGATGTGGTCTTTTGGAATTGATTCTGCCGGAAATTGCAGGTCTTAGAGGTACGGAAAGTAGAAATGGACGGGCACACAAGGATAATTTCTACCACACTCTGGAGGTGCTGGACAATGTTGCTCGCACAACAGCATCCCGAGGCAACGACTCACTGTTCTTGCGCTGGGCTGCCCTGCTTCACGATATTGGTAAACCTCGTACAAAACGCTGGGACAATACTCTGGGGTGGACCTTCCACAATCACAACTATGTAGGGCAGAAGATGGTGGCACCACTGTTTCGCCGAATGAAACTTCCCTTGGACGAACGCATGAACTATGTGGAAAAACTCGTTGGCATGCACATGCGCCCACAGGTTATTGCAGATGAAGAAGTCACAGATTCTGCCGTAAGAAGAATGCTCTTCGAGGCAGGAGAGGATATAGATGACCTGATGACACTTTGCGAGGCCGACATAACATCCAAGAACCAGACTCGTAAGCAACGTTTCCTGGACAATTTCCGTCTGGTACGTGAAAAAATAGCAGACCTTCAGGCTCGTGACAATTATCGGACCTGGACCAATCCTATAACCGGCGAGGAGATAATGCAGGTTCTGAATCTGCCACCATGCCGAGAAGTTGGACTGCTGAAGCAGGCCGTCAAGGATGCCATATGGGAATCCAAAATACCATCCGACCACGATTCGGCATATGCCTTTATGATGCAGGAAGCCGAGCGCATGGGGCTTTCAAAACAATAGGAAGAAGTACAAATGGCACTTTTTTATATACTCTACGAGTTATTTTCTTGGTAGTTTGCTCTGTTTGTCGTAAATTTGAAACCAAATACGACAAACGATACATTATACATTAACGTATGGGTGGCTTTTTTGGCACAGTGTCGCAGCAACCATGTGTTGCAGACCTTTTCTATGGTACGGACTACCAATCTCATCTTGGCACACGCCGTGGCGGCATGGCTACATTTTGCAAGGAGAATGGTTTCTACCGAAGCATTCACAATCTTGAAAATACTTACTTCCGCACACGATTTGAGTCGGAACTGGACCGATTTGTTGGCAACAGTGGCATAGGTATAATATCTGATACCGATGCTCAGCCTATGCTGATAAATTGTCATCTGGGCAGATTTGCTATAGTTACCGTTGCTCGCATCAACAACATTGAGGAACTGGCACAGGAGATGCTGGACGAAGGCATGCACTTGAGCGAATTCTCCAGTGGAAGAATAAATCCTACGGAACTCATCGGCCTACTCGTTGTACGTGGCAAAACTTACGTGGACGGCATTGAAAATGTCTTCCGTAAGGTGAAGGGTTCCTGCTCACTGCTTCTGCTTACGGAAGATGGAGTCATTGCCGCACGTGATTCATGGGGACGCACTCCCATTGTCGTAGGCAAGAAAGACGGAGCAATGGCAGTAGCCTCGGAAAATACGGCATTCCCTAATCTTGGATACGAAACTCTGCATTACCTTGGTCCCGGTGAGATCATACGCATACAGGCCGATGGTATGCAACAATTGCGCAAGCCTAACAAAGGAATGCAGATTTGTTCCTTCCTGTGGGTGTATTATGGTTTCCCCACAAGTTGCTACGAGGGTAGGAATGCAGAATCCGTACGTATGGAATGTGGGCGCGAAATGGGCAAGGAGGATCCCGTGGAGGTTGATTGCGTTTGCGGCATACCAGATTCAGGTTTAGGAATGGCTGTAGGTTATTCGGAAGGACACAAGGTGCCATATGCCAGAGCTATATCCAAGTACACACCGACATGGCCAAGAAGTTTTACCCCATCCAGGCAGGACATGCGAGCTCTTGTTGCAAAGATGAAACTGATAGCAAACCGAGACATTCTGGATGGCAAACGTGTATTGTTTTGTGACGACTCCATCGTACGTGGTACTCAATTGCGCGACCATACACAAGCCTTGCACGCTCTTGGGGCAAAAGCTGCACACATGAGAATAGCCTGCCCCCCACTTATATTCGGCTGCCCCTTTGTAAACTTCAGTGCAAGCAAAAACGAGATGGAACTGATAACTCGCCGGATAATTGCTGACTTTGAAGGTGACATGAACAAAAACGTCAACGCATACACAAAGACAGACTCTCCGGAGTACAACCGTATGGTTGAGGAAATAGCCAATCGCCTACATCTTGATTCACTAAAATTTGCCAAACTGGAAACTTTAGTTAAGGCCATTGGCTTGCCCAAGGAACGTATTTGTACCCACTGCTTTGATGGTAGCAGTTTCTATACCTTAGAGCAAGAGAACCCTTCCTCTACCGAGCAAAGACTGAACCTAACCTATACACAGGAGAATCAGTAGTCCTTAAATAATTGTTGTGTCATCAAGCACACCTTGCTGATACAACACGAAACAGGAACTATTTATTAGACCCTCCCGAGGACCGGCCTTTGACGTCCCGAGGACCGAGGCGAGAGTTCCCGGTTCTTTCGCCTCGGTCCTCGGGAGGGCCAATTATGCTGCTATTGCTGCAGCGAAAACGGTACTATGGCATAAACAACATAAGAGGGCGTGTCCGAAAAGACACGCCCTCTTGAATTTGTATTGTGTATATCGTTATGATCAATCCCACTCCAGAACAACCTTGCCACACTGGCCGGACTCCATGATATCGAAACCCTTCTGGAAGTCGGCAATGGGGAAACGGTGTGTGATAACGGGGCTCAGGTCCAAACCGGAGATGAGCATCTGCTCCATCTTGTACCAGGTCTCCCACATCTCGCGGCCGTAGATACCCTTGATGGTAAGGGCCTTGAAGATAATCTCGCTCCAGTCAACGGTAGTTGAGGGAGGCAGGATGCCCAGCTGGGCAATCTTGGAGCCGTTGTACATGTTGGCAACCATGTCGCGGAAAGCGATGGGAGAACCAGACATTTCCAGACCTACGTCGAAACCACGGATGCCGAGTTTCTCCATAGCCTGTGCCACGGTCTCGCCCTTGGAAGCATTAACGGTGCATGTGGCGCCCATCTTCTTGGCAATATCCAGACGGTAGTCGCTCAGGTCGGTAACAACAATATTCTTGGCACCTGCAAACTTGGCAATTGCTGTAGCCATAGTGCCGATGAGGCCTGCACCTGTGATGAGGACGTCCTCGCCCAGCAGGGGGAATGACAGGGCAGTGTGGGTAGCGTTGCCGAAGGGGTCCATGATGGCGGCCATGTCGTCGCTGATGCGCTCGTCCAGCTTCACCACGTTGCTCTCGGGGATAGACAGGTATTCTGCAAAGGCACCATCGCGGTTTACACCAACGCCGATGCTGTTCTCGCAGATGTGCTGCAAGCCACGGCGGCAGTTACGGCAGTGTCCGCAAGCGATGTGGCCCTCACCTGTTACGCGGTCGCCCACCTTGATGTTGCGCACACCGGGACCAACCTGCTCTACAACACCCACATACTCATGACCGATGGTCATTGGGGTCTTGATGGTCTTCTGGCTCCACTCGTCCCACTTGTAGATATGCAGGTCTGTACCACAGATAGCAGTCTTCTTGATCTTGATAAGTACATCGTTCACGCCAACCTCGGGCATGGGCACTTCTTCCATCCAAATGCCTTTCTCGGGCAGTTTCTTTACTAATGCTTTCATTGTGTTATGTCTTATTGGATTGGTTATATATTCTTTCCGTTAGCAAATTTACGCTTTTTTTGGTTTACGGCAAAGGAGTTTCTGTCTTTTTTGCTCTTAGCACTGATGTGAAAACGGCTTTGCCTACTGCCACTCTATGGTCAGGTACTCATCCTCTCCGTTCCAGACACAGCCTTCGTGGTCTTCATAACCCTCAATGTTGTATTCGGCATAATGGGGCTCTCCCTTCTTCAGGTGTATGTACTGAGGGGGACATTCGCAACTCAGGCATATCTCCGTGTCGGAGATTTCCTTGACGATGAATGTATAACGCTCTGGGAATACCTTGTTCACGACGAGTTCCTCGCCCACCTTTGTAACCTCACTGTCCAAAATGTAGGACTTCGTGTCGTCCTTTCCGCTCATGCTCCATTCGGAGACGGTTAGTTTAATGTGAATGTGTGCCATAGAAAACATTATTAGTTAATCGTAGAAACTTTCCTTGAACAACTTGATGCCCGCCTGTTCTTTCACTACCCTACCGAAGTCCCTAATTGCTTCATCTGTTTCTTTCTGTGAAGAAAAACGTTGCATTTCATATTTTTTCAATATAGACACCTCGCCTTTATTGTTCTTGGTTATTTTTATGTCAGAACTAGATTGAAGGAATTTTGTAAGGAAATGGTCATAATCATCTTCAGGATAGTCTGGGTCAGAAAGCCAAAGAGTACATTCTTTTTTAAAGACAGAGACATTGAAAATCAGATAACTGTGTGAGGACTGAGATGGTTCAAAAGATGCGATGTTCGTTTCTCGCTTGTTGTCTTGACTGGATATGTAGAAACCATCATCAGAAATTTGGAATACAGACATTTGTACATTCTTTCTGTTGATACGTTCCTCCCCAAAATAGTATTCGAAAAGATATCCGTACAAGAAATCCCAACCCCACATATCTTTATCTACAGAAAGATTTTCGTAATCATTGCATGAATTTTTTCGACGTTTGCTTATTCCGTTGGAAAACCATTTATAGCCCCACATATCTGTATAGTGTGTTTGTTCTCTAATGTAAGAGACTATATGGAGGATGCGTTTCTGATACCTGTTCAAAAGCCTGAAAGCATTTCTTACGTCAATAAATATATTATCTATTTCTTTACTCATAATCTACCACTTATATAGTTTGCTTATATTTTCTAAAGAGGATTCAGAAAGAATAGGGTGAGGTCGTGCCATGGTATTAAACCAATCAATGTTGTATACGCCATTTATATTAAATGCCAATATGATGTTCTCCAGCAGCCTCCGCGTTGCTGAAACATTCATGTCCGGGACAGAAATTGTTTCAAGTTCCGATTGGTACTTGTTGATTGCTATTAATATTGAAAGCCAACTGCACTTGAATATCCCTACCTCTTTCTTTTGCACGGAAATAGTATTGACAAGGACAGACGGGTTGCCTCCTACGGCAATAAATACGAATGGTTTGTCATAATCGTATTCATTGCGGTATGCCGTAATCTCTTGCCTCCATTGATGTTCATATTGCCCTCCGAAATCACCGTACTTCGCTTCAATGATGACATCAAATTCCTGGAACCTAAGGAATAAGTCGGGTTCCACATAACTTGCATTATTAGTTCCCGTACTATCCCAATGGGGCCAAAATTCGTATGATAGCAGTACCCCGGAATTTCTAGGCATAGTATCATTGTCGAAGCATGCCCGCCTCAGTAAATTCCAAAACACATTATCGGGTAATAGCATAAAATTCTCGAAAACGGCAGATGTTTTGGTATCCTCGTTTGTATCCTTATGATGATATGTACTATGTAGCATATAATATGGTGTTGGATAGTATTTGAAGTAGTGGTGAAGTTGACTCCATTTACTGCACGACTACACGTTTTCCATTTACCACATATATACCTTGGGGCAAAAGTATAATCTGTCTTGCATTTGCTTGCAGGGAAACGGTTCTCATCAAAATGCCGTTGATAGAATATATATTGACCGCCATATCTGTCGAAGCAGTAAGATATATCCCGTTGTCACGCATTCTGACATCTAAATTATCAGAGGCAATGTCATCAATGTTATCAGGTATATAGTCTGGCTTAACTGTATCAAAATAGTGTTCGCCTTCTATCGTTTCCACGTATATAATATTGTTCTCGCCAAGAGGGGTGTGCCACTCATTGCTGCCATCTGGCTTCCACATGAAACGTATTTCCCTGATGCCGTCTGTTATTTCACCAATATCGTCCAATGTAATATACTGGTCCCACCACGAATACCAGCCTGGTTGAATCTCATCGTAATAACTCATTTCACGGACACCGGCACTTAGTTCCTTGTTATTCTGATAGACGCTATAACCCACTGTGCCGGCAATGGTCTGGTCTGATGTATTGGTCACATAGATTCGATAATCCAACGTTGGTACTGGCGCATCCGAGAAATCAGCCTCGAGTTCTATGCCTCCGACATGCGGAATCTGTGTGTGGTTGTTAGGGTCTTCGCCTTCTTCTATTGGTTTTATGTTAATAATTGCCTCCTGTTCGGAACTATAATTGTAATAGTCATATGGAGCCAGCACGTCAATATTGAAATATCCGTCGCAACTTCCGCCCCAGCCCCAGTTGATATAGAAATAACCGTTTGAGTCTAATCCACAGCAAACAAAGGCATGGCCACCCTGTCCGCCAGTAGTAATGTCTGTATCCTGACCACAAATATAAACTGGTCTGCCTTCCTGCATTTCGGTACTCAAAATTTCATGCCAGCCAGAACTTGAATAGTATCTGCGGTCTACCAGCTGCATTTGTGGAGAATAATCGAAATTACGCAACATGGCTTTTAAAGCACTGATGTTATATGCCCAAGTCTCGCTTGTTCCATAACATACACTGCATGCGTAGCCTACATCCCTAACCAGTTTCCCCACGGCTTCGGAATAATAATATCCGATTTTGTCCCATTCATATACCTCACCGAGAGTTCGGGAAACAACAGTTTCATAACCGTCATCAAGGGTGGCATAGCACGTGCCGTGACCAGCAACGGGCCATTTGTAATACCTCATTATTTGAGCAGTAGCAATGGCCACACAACCTACAAGGGTCCTCTGCCCAAATAAAGTCGGAGTATAGGTGTTATAAGGATCGTTTTGATTCCACTGGGTATGTATAAACGGTTCTACTGGACTAATACTTTGGCTTGTCTTTATTTCAGGTATAATATCTTTCGTTCTGACATCCCTGATGTATCGCCTATAGGAGTCTAAATAAAAGTTGAGAGCAGGCGGCAACTGGTGCGTTGAAAATGTTCCGTCAAGCGAATATCCTATGACGGGCTCTACCGCATCGTCTCCTGCAACAATGACAAAACCGACAGAGTCTGCTGTGGTATATACGTAATATTCTGGTGCGGAGGACTCGGATATAGTTCCCGACTGCGGTTTATAGGCCAATTGCAAGTCGAGACGTGTATTTGCTCTACCCAACAGTTGGGAACCGTATGAATGATTCATAGCCTGTCTATAGAATTTTTCGGCAACCTGCCTTGCACCTTCCTCATCTATGGGGTTGGCGTATGCTATTGCAGACAGACATAATAAAATAACTGAAGATAAAGCATGTTTCATAAGTTTGCTGTATTTATATTTATTTGTTCTATCCTCTTCTCTCTGCCCAGTCGCTTCGGTCAAGGTTTCTGTATCCTATGGCCTCGGCAACATGGTGGCTCTGTATGGATGTCGAGCCTTCAAGGTCGGCAATGGTTCGGGCAACCTTCAGGATACGGCTGTAGGCACGGGCTGAAAGCTGCAGGCGTTCCATGGCAAGGCGCAGGAGTTCGGTGCTCTCCGTGTCCAAGGCACAATATTCTTTCAGGTGTTTTTCCGACATCTGGGCATTGCAGTGCACGCCTGGGATGGAGGCAAAGCGCTGGGCTTGGATGTTTCTGGCACGCAGTACACGTTCGCGGATGACGGAACTGGGTTCTCCCGGTGCTGCCGTGGATATTTCCTGGAAGGAGAGAGGCAAAATCTCGCACTGTATGTCTATGCGGTCGAGTAGGGGACCGCTGATCTTGTTCAGGTAGCGTGAGATCTGCCCAGGGGTACATACACATGCCTTGGTGGGGTGATTGTAGTAACCGCAAGGGCAGGGGTTCATGGATGCCACGAACATGAAATTGCAGGGATAGTCCACCGTACCCTGTATGCGGCTGACGGTGATGTGGCGGTCTTCCAAAGGCTGGCGCAAAACCTCCAGGGCCTGGCGCTGGAATTCCGGCAACTCGTCGGCAAAAAGCACACCATTGTGGGCCAGGGAAATCTCGCCGGGTTGCGGATTGGCTCCGCCACCAACGAGTGCCGTCTGGCTGATGGTATGGTGAGGACTGCGGAAAGGCCGTGTGGCGATGAGCGAGCAATGGCGCACACCATCGGCACCGACAGGCGGAACCTGGAGCTTGCCTGCTACGCTATGTATCTGTGTGGTTTCCAGACTCTCCTGCAGGGTAAGTGGAGGCAGGATGCTGGGCAAACGCTTTGCCATCATGCTCTTGCCGCTGCCCGGAGGGCCTATCATGATGAGGTTGTGACCGCCAGCCGCTGCCACCTCTATGGCACGCTTCACGCTTTCCTGTCCTTTCACGTCGGCAAAGTCAAGGTCAAAGCAGGTCTGACGCTCGTAGAAATCCTTGCGAGTATCAATCTGTACAGGCTCAAGATGGTGTGTGCCGTTAAGGAATCCCACCACTTCGGACAGGTTGCTGACACCATAGACTCGGAGCTTGTCCACCACGGCGGCTTCCTGGATGTTCTGCATGGGTACGAACAGGGATTCGTAGCCCAGGGCACGTGCCTTGATGGCAATGGGAAGTGCACCACAGATGGGCTGCAGGGAACCGTCCAGACTGAGTTCTCCCACCATCATGACCTTGTCCAGGCGGCTGGCATCCACCTTCTCGCAAGTGGCGAGTATGCCTATGGCTATGGGCAGGTCGAAACCGCTTCCCACTTTGCGCACGTTGGCCGGTGCAAGGTTCACGGTTATCTGCTTGCATGGGAAGGGTAACCCGCTGTTCTCCATGGCTGCCGTTATGCGCTCGTGACTCTCCTTGACGGCATTGTCGGGCAGGCCTACGAGCACGAACCGTATGCCTCTGGAACTGTTCACTTCGATTGTTACCTGCTGGGCATCCAATCCCTGAACCGATGCACTATAGACTTTGGCAAGCATGATTTACGAGTTAGGAAAGAGGTTACTTGAGCAGTTCGCCTATGCGCTCGTCATAGTCGAGGCTGTCGTCCACGAAGAACTTCAGTTCGGGGATGATGCGCAGTTGCAGGCGCACCCGGTTGCCCAGTTCGTAGCGCACGGACTTCACGTTGGCATTGATGTTGCCCACGATTTCCTCGGCCTTGTCGCTGGGGAAAACACTCAGGTATGCACGGCAGATGCTCATGTCGGGACTGATGCGGCAAGCGCTCACGCTCACCAGTACGCCACGCATGCCGGCAGTCTGCTTCTGGAACATGTCGCTCAGTTCCTTCTGTATAAGTCGTGCTATCTTCTGTTGTCTTGTTGTTTCCATATAATATATTAATGTGTTATTTCTTTCTGATTATTGTCAGGCCGTCCCTCAGTGGCAGGATGACCTTCTCCACACGGCAGTCCTTGGCCACAAGGTCGTTGAACCTTTGCAGTCCTACTGTCTGCAGGTCGCTCTCCCTGGCCTCCTCCGTGATGCGGCCGTACCACAGGGTGTTGTCTGCCAGGATATAGCCTCCTGGGCGCAAGCGTGGCAGAATCATTTCGTAGTATTCTACGTATTCCCTCTTGTCGGCATCTATGAAGGCCATGTCCCACTCCACGTCCATCTGCGGCACGAGTTCCTTGGCATCGCCGATGTGAATATGAACAAAGTGCCCATAGGGACTGCCCTCTATCCACGGGCGGGCAAAGTCCTCCATCTCGTCAAAGACCTCGAAGGTATGCAGCTCTGCACCCTCCTCCAACCCCTCTGCCATGCTCAGGGCGGAGTATCCGCTGAACATGCCCAACTCCAGGACCCGTTGCGGTCGTATCATCTGCACGAGCATCTTCAGCAGACGACCCTGCAAATGTCCGCTGGCCATCTGACCATAGGACAGTTTCAGCTGGGTGTCGCGCCAAAGTCTGTGCAGATAATCCCCCTCGGCATCTATGTGGGAGAGTATGTAAGAATCAAGATCCATCTATGTGTAGCCTATTCTGTGTTGGCGCATTGCTATGTTTTAGGCAATGCGTAGGGTATTTTATCACATCACGTTGCATGTGTCATCGCATCGTGTTCCGATTGTCATCGCGTCACGTTGTATCGGCCCTCGTATCGCGATGCGTTTTTCGGGACTTTATCTGGCATGAAGCAAAGCCTCTATAGCCAGGCGGTAGCTGTCCAGTCCGAAACCGCAGATTACTCCCTTGCAGGCATGGCTGATGACACTATGGTGGCGGAATTCCTCGCGCTGGTGCACATTGCTGATATGCACCTCCACCACTGGAGTGCTAACGCACTTGATGGCATCCATCAGCGCCAGGCTGTAGTGGGTGTATGCTCCGGCATTCAGCACTATACCGTCCGCTTCAAAACCAACTTCGTGTATCTTGTTTATCAGTTCGCCCTCCACGTTGCTCTGGTAGTAGTCTATCTGTACCGTCGGATAGGCGTCGGTCAAGGTTTGCAGATACTCCTCAAAGCTCCTGTCTCCGTAGATATTGGGTTCTCTTTTGCCGAGCAAGTTCAGATTAGGGCCATTGATGATTTGTATTCTCATAATATTTCCTTACTTTTGCGTGTTCAAAGATATGAAAAAAAATATATTTTGCCAAGCATTTGTATTGCCGATGCCATAAAATACTCGTTTTGTCTACATTCATGCCCAGAAACAGCAAACCAGCCTCTGCTTCCCTTATAGCCAATACCGGCAATGTCTCCAAGGATATTGTACGGCACTATATTCAGTACCTTCGTCTGGAACGGTCCTATAGCGACAACACTTTGGATGCCTATTGCAAGGATTTGCAGAAATTGTTCAATTACTATTCCGATAATGCTATAGACTTCCGTCAGGTAACATTGGAGGAACTTGACCAGTTTGCCGGAAACCTCAGAGAGCGTGGCATTTCTGCCCGCAGTGTGGCTCGTATCCTTAGCGGTGTACGTTCCTTCTACCGCTTCCTGCTTCTGGAGAAGGAGTTGGAGCAGGACCCAACAGAATTGTTGGAGTCTCCCAAGATAGCCCGCCATTTGCCCCAGGTGCTTACGGTGGAGGAGATAGACAGGATACTTGGCGTGATAGATCTCAGTAAACCGGAGGGGGTGAGGGATCATTGTATTATAGAGGTATTATACAGTTGCGGACTTCGTATCAGCGAACTCATCAATTTGCCCATTTCCAATCTTTTTTTAGATGAAGGCTATATCCGCGTCCATGGCAAGGGCAGCAAGGAACGCCTTGTCCCCATTTCTCCCAAGGCAATCAATGAACTGCGAATCTGGTTGGGCATCCGCAAACATTTCAAGCTGCAAGCCGGCAACGAGGATTACGTCTTCGTTTCTCGTGCCCGAGGCAAGAAACTGTCACGCATTTCCCTGTTTGTCTTCATTAGGGAGTATGCAAAAAGTGCCGGTATAACCAAGGACATCTCTCCTCACACATTTCGTCACAGCTTTGCTACGCATCTCGTTCAGGGTGGTGCCAACCTGCGTGCCGTTCAAGACATGTTGGGACATGAAGATCTGGGTACAACCGAGATTTATATGCACGTGGATGTCACCCATCTTCGTGAAGAAATTCTCACCTGCCACCCGATGGCGCTGAAGAAATCTCAACGGAAAACTTAATAAATAATAAAAGTAAGCACTTTTGGCGTAAGTGAAACGGCGGATAGTAGCGAAATATTCAAAAAAAATGTACCTTTGTACCCGTAAACAAGAAGACGCATTCTTGGTAACGAATAGATACAACAACATTATAAACAACACGATGAAGAAAAACGTCTTATTCATGATGGCAGTAGCAGGTACTGCTATGTTCAGTTCTTGTGGCAAGCTCGGTGATTTGAGCGCCGACAACTTCAAGGTAACCCCCACTCCCCTGGAGGCTATCGGTGGTGAAGTGCCAGCAACCATCAATGGTGTGTTTCCTGAGAAATACATGAAGAAAAAGGCTGTAGTCACCGTAACACCAGTTCTCAAGTACGAGGGCGGAGAGACCCTTGGTCAAAGCGCCACATTCCAGGGCGAGAAGGTGGAAGGCAATGCAACAGAGATTAGCTACAAGGTAGGTGGCACATACACTATGAAGACCAACTTCAAGTACGTTCCTGCCATGCTCAATAGCGAATTGTATGCTCGTTTTGAAGCCAAGTTGGGCAAGAAGACAGTGTCCGTTCCCGAAGTAAAGATAGGCTACGGTGTCCTGTCTACCAGCGAACTGCTTAGCCGTTGTGCCATTACCGCCAGCACTGCCCCCGACGCATTCCAGCGCGTAATAGAGCAGAAGCAGGAGGCAAACATCAAGTTCCTCATTGGCCAGGCTAATCTGCGTACAAGCGAACTCTCAAGTGTAAGCATCCAGGACTTGGTAAACATCCTCAAGGAAATCAATGATATGCAGGAGGAGCGCGCCCTTCAGAATATCGAAGTAAGTGCATATGCAAGCCCCGACGGCAATTACGAGCTCAATGAAAAACTGGCAGAGAAGCGCCAGAGCGTTTCTTCCACCTATCTTGGCAAGCAGTTGAAGAAAATCAATATGGATGCCGAGGTGGATGCCAAGTTCACTGCTGAGGACTGGGAGGGTTTCCAGGAGCTCGTCAGCAAGAGCAACCTGCAGGACAAGGACGTCATCCTGCGTGTCCTCTCTATGTATCAGGATCCCGAGGAGCGTGAACAGCAGATCCGCAATATGAGCAGTGTATTCACCGAGATTGCAGATGGTATCCTGCCCGAGTTGCGTCGTGCACGCCTTATTGTAAATTACGAGGTAATTGGCCGCAGCGACGATCAGATTCTTGCTCAGTTCCAGGAAGATGCAAGCAAGCTCAGCATTGAGGAACTCCTCTATGGCGGCAATCTTCTTGTCGAGGACGCAAATGCTCGCAAGCAGTGGTACGAGACAACAGTCAAGCTCTATCCCAATGACTATCGTGCTTATAATAACCTGGCTCAGCTTGCCATCATGGAGGGTAACGTAACTGCTGCTCAGAATTGGTTGGACAAGGCCAAGAACGTAAGCAACAAGACTCCAGAGGCATACGCTAACTTGGCAATTCTGGCTATGAAGAATGGTGATGTTGCAAAGGCAGAAACTTTTATGGGTCAGGCCAGCGGCAGTGATACCTTCAACGAGATTCTTGGTAATCTGAACATAGCAAAGGGCAACTATCCCCAGGCTCAGCAGAATCTTGCCAAGACACAAACTAACAGCGCTGCATTGGCGCATATCCTCAACAAGGATTATGCTGCAGCACAGAAGACATTGGCTGCTATCAATACACCAGATGCAACTACCAGCTATCTGAAGGCAATCCTTGCGGCCCGCACCAGCGATACCGGAGCGCTTAAGAGCAACCTGAAGGCTGCCATCATAAGTGACTCTTCTTTAAAGGCGCGTGCTGCCAACGATCTGGAGTTTGCCAAGTATAAGGAAACCATAGCCGATCTTGTAAAATAACACTGCAATCATGCAGCATGTACTAAGCATCAGAAATTTCATATTGCCAGTAATCGCCCTTCTTGCCCTCACCGCATGTGGAGGCAAGAAGGGTGAACTGCGTATAAAGGGAGAAATCCAAGGTCTGAACCATGCAGACCTGGTCATATACAGCCGAGACGGAGTCTTTCTTGGCATTGATACCTTGCATGTGCGCCAGGGATTGATAGACTGGTCATGTCCGTGCAACAAGGAGCATGGAACCATAACCATTGTGTATCCAACCTATTCCACCCTTACGGTGTTTGGCGGAAGTGGCGATGTCATCAAGATAGACGGAGAAGCCAAGCAGCTGAATGCAACAGCTGTTTATGGTACCCCCGAGAACGAAGCATATACCGCCTTGCGCAAGCAATTGCGCGAAGTGCCAACAGCGGCATCCAGGGACAGCCTCACCAAGGCTTTTATATCGGCAAATCCCGAGTCGCCATTGAGCCGATTTCTCCAAATAGAGAATTTGTCTGTTCAAAAGCCTGTGGCTTTGAGGAATGGAGAAAGCCTGCCTGACTTTACCCTTGTAACCCGCAAGGGCGACACTATAACCACAGATTCTCTAAGGGGCAAGTACACCATGATAGCCTTTTGGGCCAACTGGAAAGGCGATGCTACCAATGTAAATGGAAGGATCAGGCGTTTGCGTCATCAGGTTGGAGAGCACTTCCAGTTTATTTCTTATAATATGGATGTCAACAAAACCATATTGGAGTATGTGGAGAGGACAGATACCATAACATGGCACAGCTATGCCGATTGCCAGGTCTTTCAGTCTCCATTGGCCTCACGTTTGGGTATATGCGATATACCCTACGTTGTTCTTGCTGATACTGCATGCCGGATTGTTGCCACAGGAAAGGATTGGGGCAAAGACATAGCTCCGGAATTGGAGATAATTATCTCTTCGCTCAAGAAGGAGGCACCATAGTCATCCCTCTCACAAGGATTGTTGTGCTATTTTGTGCCAGGAGGAATGTACCATTTATCGTTAACTTCAGGATGAAATTTGAACTCATCATATCACGTCGCTATCTTTTGTCCAAGAAGAGTCACAATGCCATCAATATTGTTTCCATGATAGCAGTTGTGGGCGTTGCCGTTGCTACGGCTGCTATGGTAATTGTGATGAGCGTTTTCAATGGGTTCCAGGGATTGGTTGCAGAGACATTCACTGGATTTGACCCAGACTTGCGCATCCTTCCTGCCACAGGTACAACCATAAAGCTTGATTCAGAAACAGTAGCCCGTTTGTCTGCCTCCAAGGACGTTGCGGTTCTCACGCCGGTCGTAGAGGGGCAGGCGCTTGCCATAGCCGGTCAGACCCAAAAGGCAGTCATGTTAAAGGGGGTGGCAGATAACTTTCTGGAACAATCCGCTATCGGGGATGCCTTCTATGGGTATGGTTCTCCAACTCTGCATGTCGATGTTCTTGAATACTGTATTCCAGGCATACAGCTCTGCAATCAGTTGGAGTTGCCCCTCAACTTCCCCCAGCCTCTTCAGGTATATGCTCCCAAACCGGGCGAACGTGTGAATATGGCAAATCCAAAGTCCAGTTTCCGGCAGGACGAGCTTCTCTCCACCGGTCTTGTTTTTAATGTTCAGCAATCAAAGTACGACGCAGAGTATATATTGTGTTCCTTGGGGTTTGCACAAAGGTTGTTTGCCAAGGAAGGCATGGCCACATCTTTGGAGGTCAGGCTTTCCGACACAGGAGATAGGAAGAACATTGAAGCGATTCTTGGCGATTCGTTCCTGGTACAGGACCGTCACGAGCAGCAAGCCGACATATTTCGTATAATGAAGATAGAAAAGCTCATTTCCTATGGCTTCCTTTGCTTCATACTGTTTGTTGCCTGCCTGAACATTATCGGCAGTTTGAGTATGCTGATGATAGAGAAACGTAACGACCTTGGTGTCCTTTCTGCCCTTGGATGTACGCACAGGCAGCGTCAGCGCATATTCTTTTTCGAAGGCATGATGATTGTGGCCACAGGTGCCTTGTCCGGCATGCTGTTGGCAATGATTCTGTGCCTTGCTCAGCAGTATTTCGGTTTCATCCGTTTGGGGCAACAGGATGGCAGCTTCATCACAGATGCCTATCCCGTTGTACTTCAGTTTACAGATTTGCTGGCCATACTGTTTACCGTCCTGCTTATTGGAGGCGTTAGCGTATTCTTTGCCACGAGGAGGAGCGACTAATCTGAAGAAAGTGAACTTTTGAAGCTTTTAGCAAGCATGATGTTGCTTTTTTTTATATCTTTGTGCACAAGACACATCTAAACGATATATATTAAACCTAATAAATTACCTTTTATGAAGAAACTGTTTACAACCCTCTTGTCGTTTATGGCACTATTTACTGCCATGGCTCAGACAGTAACAATCTCTCCTCTGCCACAACAGGTCAAGTGGGGCGAGAAGGCATTCACCAATGCAGAGAAGTTCTATCTTGTGGGCGCATCCCAGGCCGATGCCGATGCCGTGGAATTGCTCTCTGCAAGGCTTGACATCGTTGGCACCAGCGAGAAGGTAGATGCCAAGAAGTTCCCTGGCGCTACTCCCATCATCATTGGCGAGGCAAACGACAAGGCTGTGAAGAAGTACAAGAAGCTCATCCCAGCTCAGTCGGAAGCATATTATCTTAATGTCACTGCTGCCGAGGTGGTTCTTGCCGGTCGCGACAACAGCGGCACTTTCTATGCCGTTCAGAGCCTTTTGCAGATTATGTCAAAGCCCGAGGTTATGGCATGCGAGATTACTGACTATCCCAGCGTAACAGACCGTGGCGTTATTGAGGGTTTCTACGGCAACCCCTGGAGCCATAAGGACCGTCTGCGCCAGTTCGATTTCTATGGCCAGTACAAGATGAATACCTATGTGTTTGGTCCCAAGGACGATCCCTACCACCGTGCACGCTGGCGTGAACCTTATCCCGCTGATGAGGCTGCAAAACTCAAGGAACTCGTGGACGCAGCACACAAGAACAAGGTGAAGTTCGTCTGGGCCATCCACCCTGCCGGCGACATCAAGTGGTGCCTGGAGGACTCTATCAACGTGGCAAAGAAACTGGACCTCATGTACGACCTCGGTATCCGCTCCTTCGCCGTGTTCTTCGACGATGTTTGGGGCGAGGGCGCACGTGGCGACAAGCAGGCAGGCCTACTCAACTATCTGACAGACAACTTCGTGCGCAAGCACAAGGATGTGGAGCCTTTGATAATGTGTCCCTCTCAGTACAACAAGGGTTGGACCAGCGGCGACTATCTCAACACCCTTGGTACCAAGATGTATCCCGAGGTTCGCATCATGTGGACAGGCAACTCCGTTGTGGACATGATTGAGGAGAACGATATGCAGTGGATCAACGACCAGATCAAGCGCAAGGCCTACATCTGGCTCAACTATCCTGTAAACGACTACTGCCAGAGCCGCATGCTCATGGGCAAGACCTATGGCAATGGCCTGAACATCAATGATATGGTGAGCGGTTTCTGCTCTAACCCCATGGAGTATGCCGAGGCTTCAAAGGTTAGCCTCTACAGCATTGCCGACTACACCTGGAACATGCCTGCCTATGACGACGTGAAGTCTTGGGAGCGTGCCCTGGAAGCTCTGATGCCTACAAGCAAGCTGGCATTCCGCTTCTTCTGCGAGAACAACATCGACCTCGGCCCCACCGGTCACGGCCTGCGCCGCGAAGGCGAAAGCCCCCGCTTTGCCAAGGCTTCAGAGAACATGATGGGTACGGCAATGTATTTCCAGCAGCTCGTGTGGGCTGCCGACAACCTGTTGGCAGACGAGATCAACCACCCCGAGATGCTCAATGAAATCAAGCCCTGGGTTGAAAGCATGCGCTACCTTGGCTTGCGCGGCCAGCAATACCTCAACATGATGGGTGCAATGGCCAAGAAGGACAGCGTTGCCTTCATCGGTCATTACCGTGCACAGCTGCAGCTGGAGCAGAAGCAGAAGGCCATCACCAGCCGTGACTACGAGGGTTCTATCGTCAAGGCCAAGCCCGTTGTCAGTGGCGATGTGGTTACTCCCTGGCTGAACGAAAAGCTTGCCGATGCCGTCAAGGCATATAAGAAGCAGTACACCTACGGCCTGGAGTATTTCCCCGTACAGGCTATCGAGGACGGCGAATACTTCATCAAGGTTGATGGCGAGTATCTGACCAATGCCCAGGCAGGTGCCGACCGCGTGGGCGACTTCCCCGTGTTCCAAGCCGAGCGCGACGTTATCAACCCCCAGCGCCAGCAGTGGGTAATCGAGCAGAACAGCAAGACCGGACGTTACAAAATCTACAACAAGCAGGACGGCCGTTACATCAACGAGACAGGTGCTTTCTGGTTCAACAAGGACCGCAACCCCTTCGATGCTGCATGGCATACCTACCTCCTCGTTAAGCAGGAGGGCAAGTGGAGCATCCAGAACGCCGGTAGCGGTGGCAGAGGCTACTGGCAGCGCGAGGGCAACCGCCTGAGCAATAAGGGTGCCGGTGCATTCGTGTTCGAGATTGAAAAGGTGCAGTAATAGAAATAGATGCGATAGACACTATAGGTGCTATAGATGCTATAGAATGAATATCCTGTAAATTCTGTAAATGAAGAAAATACTATCAATCCTTGCTGCCGGTGCAATCGCACTGGCAGCATCGGCTCAGGAGACCATCACTCCCGAGGTGCTTTCCGCCCTGAAGCAGAGTTACGAGGGCAATGCTGCCGACCGTGCACGCCAGAGCGTGGTGAGCAACGGCAGTTTCCGCAAGCTGGCCATGCGCCCAGTTGTAAATACCACTGGCGAGAACACCCACTTCTCTGTAGACATACGCAATACTGGCATCACCGACCAGCAGAGTAGCGGACGCTGCTGGATGTTTACCGGCATGAACGTGCTGCGCAACAAGGCCATGAAGAAGATGGGCGTCACCGGCTTCCAGTTCAGCCAGATACATCTGTTCTTCTACGACCAGCTGGAGAAGGCCAACCTCTTCCTGCAGGGCATAATAGACACCCGTAGCGAGAGCATCGACCACCAGAAGGTGCAGTGGCTCATGCAGAACCCCTTGTCCGACGGCGGTACATACACCGGTGTGGCAGACCTCGTTAGCAAGTACGGTCTTGTTCCTGCCGAAGTGCAGGCCGAGACTTGGGCGAGCAACAATACCAGCGAGATAGACGGACACCTGAAGCGCAAACTACGCGAGATTGCCATCAACCTGCGCGAGCAGGCCCAGGCTGGCAAGAGCGAGGCAGAACTTCAGGCCTACAAGGTGGAGCAGATGAAGACCATCTACCAGATGCTTGTTCTGGCATACGGCGAACCCGTTCAGGAGTTCCTTTGGGCACCACGTGGCAAGGACGGCAAACTGCTCTCGGAACTGAAGAAGTACACTCCCATGGAGTTCTACCGTGAGTATTGTGCCGAGGCAGGTGATCTGCAGAAGGACTACGTCATGCTCATGAACGATCCCTCGCGTCCATATAATAAGGTATATGAGATAGACATGGACCGCCACATGCACGACGGGCACAACTGGCTGTACCTGAACCTTGATATCAAGGACCTGGCTCCCATTGCCATTGCTTCACTTCAGGACAGCACGCAGATGTATTTCTCTTGCGACGTAGGCAAGTTCCTGGACAGCAAGAAGGGCATTCTGGACATCCAGGCTTGGGATTACAACTCTCTGCTTGGCACCACCTTCAGCATGAACAAGAAGCAGCGCATACAGACCCGCGATTCTGGTTCCTCTCATGCCATGACTCTCATGGCAGTGGACCTGGACGAAAGGGGCAACCCCATCAAGTGGAAGGTGGAGAACTCCTGGGGCGCAGCCAGCGGACACAACGGTTATCTGATCATGACCAACGAGTGGTTTAACGAGTACATGTTCCGCGTTGTTGTTCACAAGAAGTATATGCCCAAGAAACTCCTGAAGCTCATGGAGCAGAAACCCACTCTGCTTCCTGCATGGGACCCCATGTTCATGGAGGAACAGTAAGGGAAATGCCTGCTCAAGAACTAATATAAAAAGTCTCCTGTCAAGGGGACTTTTTTTGTATGTACGGCAGGGCAGAAAAAAGCCCTCCCGAGGACGGACGTCTGTCCTCCCGAGGACCGAGGCGAGAGTTCCCGGTACTTTCGGTTCGGCCCTCGGGAAGGCATTTTTTAGCCACTCGGGAAAGCATGTGCTCGATGTCGGCTTCGTTTTTGTGCATATTGTCTTTTGCAGTTTCGGATAAATTCCTTACCTTTGTGCCGAATAAGGTAACATTTTGATTTGAGATGCAGACTAATAGCATGCTTTTTGTCAAGGACGCTTTCATGAGACAGAGAAGTCTTGTGTGTACTCTTATGTCTGATAATCAATCAGTTACCCCCCCCTCCACATATCTTATAGGCTAAGGTGTAGTAGCACCCCTTTCGTGTTGCTCCCTTTCCGTGGTATGCCGGTAAAATGCTGGTATGCCCTGTGTGTCGTGTCCATGATTTCGGTGTCATGGACCCATTGCTATTGGTGAATTAATATAAACTATATAATATAAAACAAGTTGATTATGAAGAAAATTTTACTTTCTTTCGTCCTGCTCCTCGCTTGTGTTGGGGGATGGGCACAAACGGTTGTTACCGAGGTAAAGCCTGGTAAGATGTACACTATGGAGTGCCAGCCTAACGACGGTCATGCAACCAGATTCATTTCGGATAATGGTACATTAATCAATGGTCGTTCTGCAGAGGGAACCTACCTTGTGTTAGAGGAGGCTGGAGAAAACATGTACTACATCAAAAGTCTTGTTTCAGGTAAGTATATTTACTTTACTGATGATAACAAGATTGCCGTGTCATTGGAAAAGCCTGCAAAAGCATGGACTTTTGATACGGGCAGTAATAGTGATCAGGGAGCCTATGTAACATTCAGCAATGGTGGAACACACTTTTTGAATAATAATGGTAATGTTACCACTGGAGGTACAGAAAACCTACAGTTGGCAAACCATGGAAGTAATCTCGGTGGCAAACCACATGGAAAAAACTACTGCTCTCAATGGAGGTTGCATGAGTATGACTATGTTGGTCCTATCTCCGACAAAGAAATTCAATCTGGCTTTTATAGATTGAAACACATAGTTTCAGGTAGATACTTGTATGCACCCGAAGATTTGCCTACAGAAGCAACAGAAGATAACACAAATTTTAAGGCAACTTTCTCTGATCCTTATACTGAGGATGCAAGTGACAATCATCGTGATATCTGGTATATTGAAAATATGGGTAAGGATGACTATCTTGACGCCGAAGAGAATAATGTTATCTATAGAATATGGTGCTTCCAAGGTGGGTATGGTTTGGCTACCAATCCCAATCCCTCTGTTTATGGTAGTTTTGATGCGAGATATTGCCCACGATTGTATAATTTGACCTTAAATGATAAAGGTTACTACACCATTGCGGGACATGTCTATGACAAGACTGATACAAACGGAGGCAAAAATGTGGCAGGTATTCTTACTGGAGCTGGCGCTATTGGCAACAGCAGTCCGCTAAAGCCCTCAAATGCCAACTACACTATGTTGGCTCGAGGTGGTAATGCCTCTAATAGCGAAACATGGTGGGCCATTATTCCTGTAGAAACGATAACAAAGTCTGTTTCCATCGGCTCTATCGGTGTCGGCACTTTCGCCTTTAATTCCGATGTGCAGATTCCCGATGGCGTAGAGGCTTATGTGGCAACAGAGCGTGGAGAGAGAATAAGCCTTACTCAGTTGGAAGACGAGACTATCCCTGCGCGTATGGGTGTGGTGCTGAGAAAGACCGACGAAAGCAAGAATGACTTCACGTTTGAGGCTGTACACGGCTTGGGTATCGGTATGAAACCCGTAGGTTCAGAGACTTCTGTTGAAGACCATGGTAACCTGCTTGTAGGCACATTGGCATCAAAAGAACTTGCCGTAGGCGATTACATCCTTACCAAAAAGAAGGTGGATGGTGTGGCTACAGACGAAGTGGTCTTTGGCAAGATATCAACAGTATCAAATATTGCCGCCAACAAGGCATATCTGCCTGCTGGGGCAGTGTCACAGCCCCGTGGCTTCTATACCCTGATGTGGGGTGATGATGTTGAAACCGGCATAGAAGAAATCCAAGGCGCCGTGCAGAAGGACGGCATCTTTGTGGAAGGCCAGCAGATAGTAATAGTGAAGAATGGCCTGAAGTACAATGTCAAGGGTCAGAGAGTGAAGTAAGAATACACAATACAATAGACAGTAAATTATGAAGAAAGCATATATAGCACCCGAAGCCTTTGTGGTGGAGATAGAGAATGATACCAACCTGATGAGTGCCTCTTTCAATGATGGCACTGGCAGCATAGGAAAGGACGACAATGGTGGATACAGCGGCGATGATGCCCTTTCACGTGAGGATAAGCCAGTAACCCCCAATCTGTGGGAACAGGGATGGTAAGTAGAACCAACATGAGAAAAAGTAAAGAATATAAAGTAAATGTTTTTTCATTTCACTAACGTGAACAAATTGTTATTGAGGACCACTGCGACGTGATGTCGCGGTGGTTTTTACGTCATCTGCTTGTATTTTAGTTGAAATATTGATGGACATATCGCAATTAACCAACAAACGATACCTTTATGACAAGAGTAAGAGAAATTATCATGGCAACGCTGGGCTTGCTTCCTGTTGCCTCCAATGCTGCCTCGCCTTCTACAGAGGGAACAGAGGAGCAGCAGCGCCGTCCCAACATCATCTTCATCATGTGCGATGATATGGGTTATGGCGACCTCGGCTGCTATGGTCAGCAGCGCATAGAGACCCCAAACCTGGACCGCATGGCCCAAGAGGGCATGCGCTTCACCCAGGCATATGCCGGTAGTCCGGTGAGTGCACCTTCGCGTGCCTCGTTCATGACCGGCCAGCACACGGGCCACACCCACGTGCGTGGCAACAGGGAGTACTGGCGCTCTTCGTCCAGAGCCAACATGTATGGCAACAATGCCGACTATAGCCTCATAGGCCAGGAACCCTACCTGATGAACCATAAGATTATCCCCGAGGTGATGAAGGAGGCTGGCTACAACACCGGCATGTTCGGCAAGTGGGCAGGCGGTTACTACAACACCGACCATCCCAACACCTACCTGCTGGATGCCAACGGCAACTCCGACACCTCCAAGAGTGCAGAGAGCAGCAGTGCCTCCCTGCCCAACAAGCGTGGCATAGACTGCTACTATGGTTACATCTGCCAGTTCCAGGCACATACCTACTATCCCAACTTCCTGAACCGCTACGACCCCGAGAAGTACGGTGACAAGCATGTGGTGGTGGATGTGCTGGAGGAGAACATAAAGCACAAGTCCGTGGCTACGGGCGACCGCGACTTTGAGAACCGCAGCCAGTACACCAGCGACCTCATACACCAGTATGCACTGGAGTGGATTGACCGCCAGGCAGAGAAGGACGACCCCTTCCTGGGCATCTTTACCTACACCCTGCCTCATGCCGAACTGTGGCAGCCCCAGGACTCGCTGGTAGCCAAGTACAAGGAGAAGTTCAAGGGCCAGGATGGTGGTGACTGGGGCGGAGAGTTTGGCTCGTGGTACTACCGCGCCCCCAGCCGTCATGCCCAGTTTGCCGCTATGATAAGCCGTCTGGACGCACAGGTGGGCGAGATATTCGAGAAACTGGAGGAGAAGGGCATTGCCGACAACACTCTGGTAATCTTCACATCGGACAACGGTCCTCACACCGAGGGCGGTGCCGACCCCACATGGTTCAATAGCAATGGCGGTCTGCAGGGTACCAAGCGCCAGACCCACGAAGGCGGCGTGCGCGTGCCCTTCATTGCCAAGGGTCCCGGTGTGCCTGCCGGTGTGGTCAACGACCATCAGCTGGCATTCTACGACGTGATGCCCACTTTGCTGGACTATGCCGGAGCAAACGGAAGTGCATACAGCCTGGAGGCAAGTACCGATGAGCGCCGTTACGACGGCATCTCGTTCTACAACACCCTCACTGGCAACGATGCCGAGCAGGAGAAGCACGAGTTCCTCTACTGGGAGTTCCACGAGACCAACCAGGTGGCTCTGCGCATGGGCGACTGGAAACTGGTGGCAAAGAGCGGCGTGCCTGCACTGTACGACCTCTCCAAGGATCCCCACGAGGACAACAACGTGGCGGCACAGAACCCTAAGGTGCTGCGCCAGATGCTGGAGATTATCCACCAGCAGCACACGGCAAGCAGCATGTTCAACGTGACTATGCCCGAGTTGCCTGAGGACGACGGTTCTGAGGTGGTAACCGAGGTAAAGACAGGTAATCTCTACACCCTGGAGTGCCAGCCCAACGATGGACATTCTGTCCGTTTCATCTCTGATACCGACGGTGTGCTGAACGGCCAGACAGCCAAGGGCACAAAGTTCAGCTTCGAGGCGGCAGCAAACGGAGGATACTACATCAAGAGCACCGTATCGGGCAAGTACATCAATGCCAACTCGGGCAAGACAGACATCAGTTTCGATGCCGAACCCAAGTCGGCATGGACACTGGGCCAAATTGACAAGAACGATGCATACGTTTACTTTACCATCGGAGAAAGCAAGTATCTGAACAATCATCAGGGTGGTGAGGACAATTTGCGCCTGGCCACACACAATCCTATAGCCCAGAACAACAAGTGTTCGTTGTGGACCCTGCACGAGTATGCCGACGAGAATGCCGGCGATGGCGATGGCGAGGGTGAAGATGACGACGACGACGATGTCCTGCCAACGGATGTTAGCATGCATTTCTCTTTCTCCCGTGGTACATCGCTGGACAATACGGAGGTTGCCGTTACCGATGCCCAGGGACAGAAGGTGGATGGCGTTTCTGCCCAGATCAGTGCCAGTGGCGCAGCATCATGGCTAACCGGCAACCAGGCAGCGGCAGACAGCATCCTGTGTGTGAATGTCAATACCAATGCCACCACAGCAGATAAGCCCATAGTGTTCACGTTGCAGGTAAACGGTTTGGAGGATAATGTGCACTTCTCCAATTTCACCTTCTCCAGTGTAGCGCTCAATGCCGCAGGTCTTTGGCAGGCATACACCGAGACACGCCATTGCAACTTCCTGTGCAGTTACAGCACTCGGGACGGCGGCATGGAGGAACTGCCCATGCTGTCCGACGAGAGCATCATGGTGGCAAACGGTGCTCCCAAATACGTTTCTTTTGATGTGGAGAAGGTTACTCCCGTTGCTGGCGGGCTGACCATTGAACTGAAACTGTATAAGGGAACCGAGAATGGTGGATGCTTCTATGGATTGACGGGCGTCACTCTGAATGGCGGTACCGACAATGCCACAAAAATCGCCTCGCCCGATGCGGGTGCTGAGTTCAAGGATGGCATATACCTTCAGGACGAAGAAATCGTCATCATCAGGAACAATCAGAGATATAATCTCAAGGGACAGAAATTGAGATAAGTGTAAATAATGTTTCATCTTAGGTGGTCCGCTGTGAAGCGTGCCACCTTTTTTGTACTCTCACGATGTGCATCCAAGGTTTATTCTGTGGCACCAAAATGTTTTTGCACGGCTTGTTTGCAAGTAAGAATAATTATTGGTACTTTTGTACGGAATAACTGATCTACATAACCTTCCAGAAATATCTTATGACAAAGGTTAGAGAAATTTTAATGACGGCTTTGGGACTGATGCCCGTTGTGACTATGGCAAGCGGCGCTATGCCCAAGGCGGACGACGAACCGGTATCGGCAAAGCGCCCTAACATTATCTTCATCATGTGCGATGATATGGGCTATGGCGACCTTGGCTGCTATGGGCAGCAACTGATAGAGACTCCCAACCTTGACCGTATGGCACAGGAGGGCATGCGCTTTACCCAGGCCTATGCCGGCAGTCCGGTGAGTGCACCATCGCGTGCCTCGTTCATGACCGGTCAGCACACGGGCCACACCCATGTTCGTGGCAACAGGGAGTATTGGCACAGGGCTTTGACGCAGAATGCCTTTGGCAATAATGCCGACTATAGCATCATAGGCCAGGAACCATACCTGTTGAACCATAAGATAATCCCTGAGCTGATGAAGGAGGCAGGTTACAGCACTGGCATGTTTGGCAAGTGGGCAGCAGGATACTATAACATGCAGTACCCCGATACCTATCTGCTGGATGCCAACGGCAACTCCGATACTTCCAAGAGCGCAGAGAGCAGCAGTGCCTCCCTGCCCAACAGGCGTGGCGTGGATTGCTATTATGGCTACATCTGCCAGTTCCAGGCTCATACTTACTATCCCAACTTCCTGAACCGCTATGACCCCGAGAAGTATGGCGATAGGCATGTGGTGGTGGACACGCTGAAGCAGAATATCCTCCACAAGGACGTGGCTTCGGGCGACAAGGACTATGAGAACAGGGAGCAGTATGCCAGCGACCTCATCCACCAGTATGCTCTGGAGTGGATAGACCGCCAGACGGACGGCAAGCCCTTCATGGGCATCTTCACCTACACCTTGCCCCATGCCGAACTGTGGCAGCCCAACGACAGCCTGGTGGCAAAGTACACCGAGCGCTTCCAGGGGCAGGACAGTCCCTATGGCGGCAACTTCGGTTCGTGGTACTATCGCAACTATGCACGCCATGCACAGTTTGCCGCTATGGTGAACCGTCTGGATGAGCAGATAGGTGAGATTTTCGACAAACTGGAGGAAAAGGGTTTTGACGAGAATACCCTGGTTATCTTCACCTCGGACAACGGTCCTCACGAGGAGGGGGGTGCCGACCCAGCATGGTTCAATCGCGACGGTTTGCTGAAGGGCACCAAGCGTTCCACACACGAGGGCGGCATACGTGTACCCTTCATAGCCAAGGGACCTGGCGTGCCTGCCGGTTCGGTAAACGACCATCAGTTGGCATTCTACGACGTGATGCCCACCCTGTTAGATTATGCCGGTATGGATGGCGATGCCTATAGCCTGAAGTCAAGTACAGAGGAGTGCAGATATGACGGTATCTCCTTCTGCGAGACACTGACGGGCAACGACGAGAATCAGGAGAAGCACGAGTTCCTCTACTGGGAGTTCCACGAGACGAACATGGTGGCTCTACGCATGGGCAACTGGAAACTGGTGGTGAAGGGTGGTACACCACATCTCTACGACCTCTCAAAGGACATTCATGAGGACAAGGATGTGGCAGGAGAGCACCCCGAGGTCGTTGCCAAGATGGTGGACATAATACACCGTGAGCACACCGACAGTCCCATGTTCAGGGTTACCCTGCCTGCTTATGAGCGGTGAGCGTTTAACGGTGAGCGGATGAGTTTCCCGTTTGCTTTGTCCCCCTGAGACAGGGTGGACGAGCGAAGCGGAGGGGGTGGATAGTTTCCCGATTTCCGTTCGAATAGGTGAGCGGATGCGAGAAAAGTTCAACGAGTACATACATGCAACAACGAAAACAACAATGTTAGAGCCATACCTGAAACCCGATTGCCTGGAGGCCGGCTGCGATGAGGCTGGGCGCGGTTGTTTGGCAGGACCGGTATATGCTGCTGCCGTGATATTGCCTCCCGACATTTGCGAGCGCAATTCGGCATTGGCACAGGCCCTGAACGACTCCAAGCAACTTACCGAGAAGCGCCGTGCCGCACTGCGTGGCATCATAGAGCAAGAGGCATTGGCATGGGCTGTGGTGGCGGTGGACAATAAGGAAATAGACAAACTGAACATACTGCGTGCCAGTATCACGGCAATGCACAGGGCGTTGGACAGACTGGAACTGAGGCCGGAAAACATCATCGTGGACGGCAACCGCTTCTACCCCTATGGCGATACCCTGTACACAACCATTGTCAAGGGCGATGCCAAGTACATGAGCATTGCGGCAGCCTCCATCTTGGCAAAGACGCACCGTGACGAGTATATGATGCAGATTCACGAACAGTACCCTCAGTATGCATGGGACAGCAACAAGGGTTATCCTTCGGCTGCCCATCGCCAGGCCATACGGGAGCACGGGACCACACCGTATCACAGGCTGACGTTCAACTTGTTGGGCAGTGCTCAGATGGAGTTCGACTTCGGACAGTAAGCAGTACGTTCCGTATTAACCCTTTGGAATATAACTATGGATGAGATTTTGATGACGCCGGATGTGTGCATGCAGTTCCTTGTGTGGTCTTACTATTATCATGGCGTAATGCCCCAGAAGGATGTTAGTTATTCGGCATGCGGCTTGTTTGCCGAGGCGGATGTGGTTCGCCTGGATGAACTGAAGGCAACATTGTTCAGATGTTTTACCGAGGACTCGGTGTTCCGTGCCTGCAAGCAGTTCCTGCTGGCCAAGCAGCATGGCGAGCCATGTCCTTTCCCCCAGCAGGTTCTGGACACGATGTTTGCGAAACCGCTTTGAGGCTTCCCGATGTACGTTTGTTGTTTATGGGTTTAGGCGAAAGTCTGCAGTAAGGGGCAGATGATCGCTCAGTCCGCCAATGTAGTTGGTTCCTCCATAGGTCCGGTGCGGTATCTCCTTGGATGTGCGCAACAGCCAAGGGAATCGGCATTCAGATGCCTTGCTGCAAGAAAGCGCCAGTAGTTCTGGGGAAATGAGAATATGGTCAATGTATCCCCATATTCCACGGAAATAATATGTTCCGCGCCTTTCGTTGCGCACATCCTTGCCGCTCGGTGTCAGGGAGCACAGGCGTGAGGAAAGTAGCGTGAAGATTTTGTCGCCGGGTTCGGCATTGAAATCGCCCATGACCATCACCTTTTGCCCTGCTAAAGAATCCAAGATGTTGCAAAGGGTCTTCACTGCCAATGTACGGTTCTTACGAGTTGGCAGATTGTTGTTTCGGCGGCTGGGCAAATGAACTACACAGACATGCAAAGTGTCTTTTCCAACCATACCGCTTGCCACGAGAATGTCTCTTGTGGGTGTAAGGCCATGCTCTATGCTGGGGATGCGTATAGTTTGCCAGGTGAGAAGTGAGAAGACGGACGGATTGTACAGTAAGGCAACGTCAATGCCTCGGTTGTCAGGACTATCTGTAATAAGATAACGGTAGCGCACAGACCATAGGGCTGTACGTCGTGTCAGGTCGCGCAGTACTGTGTCGTTTTCTACTTCTTGCAGTCCAACTAAGGATGGCAGTTCCATAGCGGCAAGGGTTTGTGTAATGCCTTTGAGCTTCCTCCAATAGCGTCCGCTGTGCCAACGTCTTTCCGCATTGGGGGTAAATTCCAGGTCATCCTTGCCTATATCGTGTACAGTGTCAAATGCATTCTCTAAGTTCCACGTGGCAACCCGGAACTTCTGCCCGTGAATGAACAGGACAGGGAGGGTGCATATATATAAAAGGAGACACAGATGCTTCATGGGGATGCGGAGCGTTGGTGTATGGTAGAGCAGGGATAGTATGCTGTAACTACCTTTTCTTTCCTTGCAATGTAATCAATGGAATAAGCATCTCTTCCATACTGACGCCTCCATGTTGGAATGTGTCTCTATAGTACTGGACGTAGTAATTGTAGTTGTTAGGATAGGCGAGGAAGTCCTGATTTTGGGCAAAAATGTATGTTGTACTAATGTTAGGCACTGGTAGGCCGGCTTTGCGTGGTTCCTTGATTTCAAAGACTTCGCGTGTGTTATATGCCAGATTTTTGCCCAGTTTATAGCGCAGGTTTGTGTTTGTATTCTTGTCTCCAACCACTTTAATCGGATTGTTGGCACGTACGGAACCATGATCTGTCGTCAGTATTATGCGACAGTCCATTTCTGCCAAGGCACGGAAGAGTTCTGATATACCAGAATGGCGAAACCAGCTCTGTGTGATACTACGGTAGGCAGCCTCGTTGTTGGCCAATTCGCGTACCATGCGGCTTTCTGTGCGTGCATGACTTAGCATGTCTACGAAGTTCAGCACTATGATGTTCAAATCATTACCACTAATGGATGGAAGTTGTTGCAGAAGTTTCTCTGCACCGATGGAGTCGTTTATCTTGTGGTAGGAAAAAGAGTTGCGACGACGGAATCGTTCAAACTGAGTTTGCACCATAGGTGATTCATTCAGGTTTTTACCTTCTTCCGAGTCTTCGTCGACCCATAAATCTGGGAACATGGATTCTATCTCAATAGGCATGAGGCCCGAAAAGATGGCATTCCTGGCATATTGTGTGGCAGTGGGCAGGATGCTGCAATACATGCTCTCCTCCACGTTGAAGAGTTCTGCAATCTCTGGATGCAGCATTTTCCACTGGTCCCAGCGAAAATTGTCGATAACCAGCAGGAAAACCTTTTCACCTTGGTCAAGGGCAGGGAAGATTTGGCTTTTGAAGATGTCTGGACTCATCAAAGGACGTTCTTCGTTTTGCTCGTGCTTAACAAGGCTTTCCATCCATGTCATGTAGTTTTTGCGAATGAACTTGCAGAACTCGTTGTTGGCTTCCCGTTTCTGCATGGCCAGCATTTCCTTCATGTCGCTGGCTACATTCTGCAGTTCTAATTCCCAATGCACCAACGTGCGATATACGTCCATCCAGTCCAGCATGCTCAGGGAATCGTTTATCTGCATGGTAAGGCGACCAAAGTTCTGTTGATAGGCAGTCTGGGTAACCTCGCTCACTATCTCGCGATTGTGGATATTCTTTTTCAGCGAGAGAAGTATCTGGGTGGGATTGACTGGTTTGATCAGGTAATCAGCAATCTTTGCTCCGATGGCTTGGTTCATGATGTTTTCTTCTTCGCTTTTTGTTACCATTACGACAGGAATGGTGGGACTTTTTTCCTTTATTCGTGCCAATGTTTCCAAACCACTCAGGCCTGGCATGTTCTCGTCCAGGAGGATAAGATCGTATGTCGCATTTTCGCACATATCCAGTGCGTCGTATCCGTTGCTTGCGGTGTCAACCAGATAACCTTTCTTTTCTAGGAACAGGATATGCGCCTTCAGAAGGTCTATCTCGTCATCAACCCATAAAAGTCTGTATGTCATAGTTTTCTTGGTCTATGGTGTACTATGTTTAGAACCCGAAGGGGAATTCTTCCTCTGCTTCTGTGTCTATTTCATCCTTTTTGCTATTTTCTACAGAGTCTCCGTTGATATCCTCCACTTCATCTTCGCCACGAATGACGGTATTGTCGTCCAATTTCAGCTCTTCTGGGATTTCAATGGGAGTAAAGACGTCTTCGTAGAATTTGCTATAATCGTCAAAACTGTACTTGCTGCCCAAGAGTTTTATATTTTCCTCTAAGATAAGCAAGGTTCGTATTCCGTCCAATATGGTTGCCATATGCTTGTCGGAGTATAGTTTCTGTGCATAGGCATGTACTTCGTCATAACTGCGGAATCCCTTGACGCTCAAGAGACTGATATTGTCCATGTCGCCGATTTCTAATTCAAAGTTGCGTGCCATAAAAGAGGTGAAGTTGTAGCGTGCCACTTCAAAAAGCAATTGGTTTTCGTCAAGGCTACCCTTGGGGTATGCAAGTACAAAAGCAAAGTCGCCAATGCGGTCTTCTTTAAGGGTGTCTGCCGTAGTCGTGCTGTCAGCTGAAATTACACCTCGTCTTGACCAAATGTCGCTTGTATCCCATTGCTCGTCGTTTAGCAGTCGTCCTTCGCTCACTCCTTTCATTATTTCCGATGCCAGGGTGCCGACTTCTTCGGCAGAATACTTTTCGATCAACGCTTTCAGCGTGCTGAGGAATCCTTCCCTGTTTCCGGAATACAGTTGGCTCATGGCATATATGAACATGAAGCGGGCTTTGTGTCGTCCCTCAGGAAAGTTTTCTGCGGAGAAGAGATAGTTGTCCTCTACACGATTGTAATCTTTCTGCAGGTAGGATGTATATGATGTGGCGTAAAGCGAGTCTTCGAGTTGTCGTCCTCCTCTGGCTATTAAATCATATCGAGGATTGGACAGGAGTTGAGCGTAAGTGTTGTCTGGAAACTCCTCAATGATCCTTTTTCTATATGTTTCGGCCTCGTTTTCCATTTGTTGGCGTCCACAGTTCAAGAAAAGGAAATAGCAGGCATCTCCGGCTTTTGCATGTTGGGGATAGTCGCTGATAAACCTCACTAAGGTTCGGTGTGCAAGGGGGAAGTTGCCTAATTTCTCCTGCTCCAATATTCCGGCTTGGAACAATGCATCGCTGAGCAATTGATGGGAAGCGGCCATTTGCTCCTCTGTTACAGGTATCTGTTTCAGATAGAAGGCTTTATTGCGTGGGTCGTTTTCTACGCTATCAATGGTTTCTTCTTCTGCGTAGTCTTCTGCAGTGGAGTAATTAAGTTCCTCCTGTATCAATTGCGCCAATCCTTCCGGCATTTCTCCGTCAATGGCAAAACTTTGTTTGTCGTTCCACCTCCAGTAGTCGGTATTTCTGCGCTTTCCCCATTTGTTGAAAAAAACTCTCTTGCCCTGTAATACAGTATTGGGGTTGCTGAAGTACCACCCGTTTCCTTGCTGTTTGGTGAATGGGTCATTGTTGTTTGTGGCTTTGTCCTGGGTAGAAGTAGCGGTATTTATGTCATTGATGCTATTCTGGTCATTTAGTTTGGCCTTTTCTTTTTCCTTTTCAATATATTCTTTCGCCAGACGTTCGGCTACTGCTTCCTGTTCTGCGACAGGAAGTTTTGCTAAGGCTTGAAGGCTGTCTTGCAACTTGATCGTATTCAAAGGTTCAGTCAGTCCGTCAAGTGAGGTTTTTCTGTATTCAACATTTTTATATTCGTCATGTTCCTTGTCGAGTACCGAGAGGCATTCACCGTAACAACGTGCAGCGTTGATGTAGTCCTCCTGTTCCCAATACAGCGTAGCCAGACGAAGCAATAATGTTGTTTTTGCGCTACCTCCCTTGCTTTTCTGCAAACCGTCTTCCCAGGCATAAGTGCATTGGAGTGTATCGCCAGTATTCAGGTAGATATTGCCTATGGCAAGAAATATCTGGTCGGCATAGTCCTTGTTTTTGTCGCTACGAGCCATGCGGTGTAGTTTGCGTATCATTTTACGTGCCTCCGTGCTCCCAGCCATTTCAGATTGGAGTACACGTGCATTCAAACTCATTTCGTATGGCGGATTAGCCCTTATTACTTTTTGCAAGGCATCATATGCTTCTTGTCGTTTCTCCGTTTCATGGCATAATTGTCCCAAAAGGAAGTTTAATCTTGCTCGGGCAATGTTTCCTTTCTGTGATTTGATGGTTTGCTTGAGCAAAGGTATTGCCTCTTCGTATTGCCCTGTCTGTATTAGCCATGCAGTACGACTGTTATTGTATTGTTTTTGTACTCTGTGTCCTAAGCTGTCTTTTGCCATCTTGCGCAGAATATCTTCGGCGTCGTATGGCCATTCCATGGCAATGCAGCATTTTGCCAACCATGTTCGTGCCAGGTTGGCTATTTCTGGCTGAGTAGAGTAAAGGCGTATAGTATAGTTGAATGTTGATGCTGCTTCCAGGAACTCTCCTCCGTTGAACTGACTTTCGCCCATCATCATCCATGCTTTCCAAAGGTAGGGATTGAATTCTTTGCGAGCCAAGAAATCTTTTGTCTCCTGTGTTCGTTTTTGTCCAGGTTTCAGCTTGGGCTTCTTCTTTATGCTATGGAGTTTTATAGCCTTTTCGCATTTTTCGATAGCCGTGGCATAATTGTTTTTGCCAAGACTGGCCGTTGCCTTGTTTGTGCTGATGTACATGGGCAGAAGACTATTGTAGTCGTCCTTATGTCCGTCTGTTTGTGCATCCAGTCCCTGTTTGAAAGCTACTTCTCCATTGTACATTATATTATAATGAGCAGTAAGGGAGTGGTAGAAACGTGTCATGGACGTGTTCTTTTTTGTAGAACACGAAACGAGGGCAAGTAGAAGAATCGCCCAACCAAAATGTATTATCTTAACGTTTCTGTATTGCATGTCAGCCTATCTATAACAACGGAAGAGCTGGCTTCTTTATTGCCTGCGTTCACCGATAATGAGGAAAACCTCGTCTTTCAGTTCATCGGGCAACTCTACTTGTCGCAATTGCAGGGAGCGCACCCAACCTGCCACCTCATCCTCACGCATGGTGTAGAGGATGTATCGGAACTCCTCTATTTCTGGTGGAAGGAACTCGTCGGAGGCAATACCTTGGAAACGGTCCAGTTCCTCGTCGTCATAGTATTCCACATCCTTGCTTACGGCGGCCAAAAGACTGTCCTTCTCGCATGTTTCATGCATGCCGCAACATTCTGGGTCGGGATTGGTGATGTTGGAGTTTGGGGTGGGTATATCCTTGTCGCTCATAATCGTGTCAGTTTGAAGCCTGCTTTTTCCAAGTCATCCCAAAACCGTGGGTATGACTTGCTTACCACTTCCGGGTTGTTTATGGCTATGCCCGTGCGCAGCAGGGAAACGGGGGCAAAGGCCATGGCCATGCGGTGGTCGTCGTATGTGTCTATTGTAATGAGGTTGTAGGTTGGTATGCAATTTGTTGTTTTCCCGTTCCACAACAGTGTGTCGTTGTCTTCTGCCTTCACAACAAAACCCAATTTTTCCAGTTCTCTTTGTAGAGCGGCCATGCGGTCCGTCTCCTTTATTCTGAGGGTCTGCAAACCTGTAATCCTGAAGTGTATTCCCAGCAGGCAACATGTAACGGCAAGGGTCTGTGCCAGGTCAGGTAGTCCCACCATGTCGCAGAAAAACTCGCCACGGGGTGTCTCTCCTTTGCTTATCCGCACGGTGTTGCCCTCAAAGCACGTTGCTACTCCGAGCTCCCCGAATATTCTTGCAACCGACGCATCTCCCTGTAGACTTTTGGGGAAGAGGCCAGGGAGGGTGATGCTCGCATTCTTGTCTGGAGACAATGCTACCATCTCATACCAGTAAGAAGCGGCGCTCCAGTCATTTTCTATATAATATGGTATGGGTGTGTACGGAACTGGTTTCACGCAGATAGTCTTGTCTGAAACCCATTCTGCTTGGGCGCCGAAGCATTGCATGATGCATAGGGTCATGTCTATGTACGGGCGGCTTACTATTTCTCCTGACAATTCCAGGAGAAGACCCTCTGCCAATGTCGGACCTATCATCAGTAGAGAACTTATGTACTGGCTGCTGACATTGCCGTTTAGACTAAGTTTTCCTCCAGATAGGCTTTTGCCTCGTATTCTTAATGGGGGGAATCCCTCCTTGTCTGTATAATGGATGTCTGCCCCCAGGATTCTCAGGGCATCTACAAGTACGCTGATGGGACGGTTGCGCATGCGTTCTGTACCAGTGATTATGTGCTCTCCTGCAACTGTTGCCAGCATAGAGGTGAGGAATCTCATGGCTGTACCGGCAGCCTTTATGTCTATTGTTGGGGGCATGTGGCGCAGGGCATCAATGACTACACGACTATCGTCGCAATCCGAAATGTTCTCTATCGGCATGCGGCTTCCGCTCAGTGCCCGTATAACCAAAGCTCTGTTGCTGATGCTCTTGCTTGCAGGCAAAATGATGTTTCCATGTAGGATATCGGGAGCATCTATGAGCGTTTTCATGTCTTGTAGGGTGTTTTTCCTTATTTTGCGCACAAATTTACAAAAAATATTTGGAGAATACAAAATAATGTCATACCTTTGCATCGCAAACGAGAAATCGGGAGCGCTAATACTAAAAGTTCGGGATGTAGCGCAGTTGGTAGCGCACACGTCTGGGGGGCGCGAGGTCGCAAGTTCGAGTCTTGTCATCCCGACTTAAAACAAAGCATCAGTAATCAGTAGGTTATTGATGCTTTTTTTCGTATGATCCATGAAGGTCTTTGGCGCTCTGCCCGATTTGAGTTGCTGGTGCGGTAAATAAAATAATGGTATATCACGATTGCGATATACCATTATTGGTGTAACCCGCTCGGGGTTCGAACCCGAGACCCCTTCATTAAAAGTGAAGTGCTCTACCTACTGAGCTAGCGAGTCAACCTGAAATGCTAATCATTTATCCATTAGCGGGTGCAAAGGTATGATAAAAAAATGGTTTTACCAAGCATTTAGGAGGAAAACTACAAGTGGCAACTCAATTATTGTTTATCGTGAGGGTTTGGCTGGGTGGGTAGTAGCTTACGTAATAACGGTAGAGAGATCTGCCAGGGGCGCCCTCGGTAATGAAGCCCTGGTTGTTCAAGTCGTAGTTGCGTTGGCAAGAGGGGCAGTTTGCCGTTCCTGCTACACCCAGTGTCAGGTGCTTGTATGTGCTGTTGTTTATGTGGCAATTGGAACAGCATAGATCGTAGCACACAATTTTGCTATCCGCCTCCATCATATTTGGAATTACGGGTAAGCCAACAATAAGCCCTCCGCCCACGCCTAACCTGAAATTATGGTAACCTTCCAGAGCGGTTGGTGTAATGTAGTCGTCTACGGAAGAACTTGGGCTATCGATAACATATTTATTTGCGCCAACAGGGTAGGTAATGGAGCAGAATTCTCCCAGGGAGGTGCATGCGCGGTGCAGGTTGGGTTTGGCGCTCACAGGGTTGTATCTGAAGTATGCCCTATAGTTGCTGTAGAGGTTTTCTGCCTTTTCGCATGACGAGACAATGCAGGTTAGCCATAGGGTAGCCAGCATTGTAACTGCATTCTTTGCTTGTTTGGTATATTTCATTCAAGAAGTGCCTCCACGGCCTTGTCTATACGCTCGAAGTGGAAATCGCCGACGAGCGAGTTCATTAGTTGGGCAATCTCATTGTTGCACAGATTGCCTATGCTGCCTTCGTGGGTATGGCGGATGTCCTTGTTGGGCGTAAAGTTGCCGGCCTCGATGTCCATGCCTACCTTTTTGTATGCATCGCGGAAAGGCATGCCTTCGGTGGCGAGTCGGTTCACCTCCTCCACAGAGAACATGAGGTCATATCGTGGGTCGGAGAGAATCTCCTCGTTTACCTCCATCTTGCGGATGATATAGGCCGACATCTGCAGGCAATCGCGCAATTCCTGGAAGGCAGGCAGGAATACCTCCTTGATAATCTGCAGGTCGCGGAAGTATCCCGAGGGCAGATTGTTCATTATCATCATAATCTGCTGAGGCAGAGCCTGCAGCTTGTTGCACTTGGCGCGAGTCAGTTCAAAGACATCGGGATTCTTCTTGTGCGGCATGATGCTGCTGCCCGTGGTGCATTCCTTGGGCAGACGTACGAAGGAGAAGTTCTGCGAGTTAAAAAGACAGGCGTCAAAGGCCATCTTGCTGATGGTGCTTGCCACAGAGGCCATGGCAAAAGCCACGTTGCGTTCCGTCTTGCCTCGTCCCATCTGGGCATAAACCACGTTGTAGTCCATGGAGTCAAAGCCAAGCAGGCGGGTGGTCATACTTCGGTCAAGCGGGAAGCTGCTTCCGTATCCGGCGGCAGAGCCAAGAGGGTTGCGGTTTGTCTGGCGATATGCCGCTTGAAGCATCATCATGTCGTCTACGAGGGATTCGGCGTAAGCTCCGAACCAGAGTCCGAAACTTGACGGCATCGCCACTTGCAAGTGGGTATAGCCGGGCATGAGCACATTTTTGTAGCGCTCGCTCTGTGTCTGGAGCTCCTTGAACAGAGAACAAACGTCCTCGACAATCAGACGTAGCTGGCGACGTGTAAAGAGACGCAGGTCCACCAGAACCTGATCGTTGCGAGAGCGGCCAGAATGAATCTTTTTGCCCATTTCTCCCAAGGAGCGTGTGAGCATGAGTTCCACTTGCGAATGAACGTCTTCTATACCGTCCTCTATCTCGAAGTCTCCTTGAAGTGCCTGGAGATAAATCTCTTTCAGTTGGGCAAGAAGTGTCGTAAGTTCCTCTTTTTCCAACAGGCCGATGCTCTCCAGCATGGTAATGTGTGCCATGGAGCCAAGCACATCGTCCTGAGCCAGATATAGGTCCAGTTCGCGGTCGCGTCCAATGGTATATTTCTCTATTTCGGCATTTATCTCAAATCCTTTGTCCCAAAGTTTTGCCATAGCAATTACGTATTAGCATAAATAGTCGCACGGATACCTCGGGCTTTTGGGTCGAGGGTATCCGTGCATGTAGTGTGAGGATATCAATATGGAATCTGTGCGAGGAATTGTGCCAATCCCTCGGGAGCCTTTTCCAATTTGGATTCTATCATTTTGCGTATGAAGAAATTCAGCTCTGCGCCCAAGGTAACCTTCAGTCGGCTGGTGTTCTCGTCAGAAGGGAGCATCTGAATCCACATGGTTACACCTATGGGAGCGCCTTCCAGTTCCAGCTTTACCAGTTTGGGTTCGGCACGTTCCACGATTTTCAGTGTTATGTCGCCCAAGGGGCCGATGTGTCCCGACATGGTGTCCTGTGTCAGTTCCATCTTGCGGATGTTGTTGCGCAACTTCTCGAACTGTTCGGGAGTGGGGCGCTTGTCGGCGGGAACCTGGCTGTTGATGATTTCTTCAAATCGGGGGTCGTCCACCCTTTCTTTCAGTACCTGCAGCGATGTGAGGTCGGACAGACGGGCATATACTCGCTCTACGGGGGCATATACAGTCTTGATGGTACTTTCGTATTTGTTCATAGGAAAGAAATTCTTTGTTGGATGTTGATTAGCCCTGCCATTCGGATGGAGACTTGCGCCATTGGTTGAGCAGTTCCACCTCCTCTTCCTTGATGTATCCTGTTGACAGTGCCTGGGCTACTACAGCCTCATAGTTTGTGAGGGTTACCAATTCTACACCGGCATCTTTGAATGCTTTTTCGGCTACATCGAAGCCATAGGTGTAGGATGCTACCATGCCCACTACCTCGCAACCGTAGTTGCGGATGGCCTCTACGGCTTTCAGCGAGCTGCCACCGGTGCTGATTAGGTCTTCTACAACGACCACTTTGGTGCCTGGCTTGAGTTCGCCTTCAATGAGGTTCTCCAAACCGTGGTCCTTGGGTTTTGAACGTACATACACGAAAGGCAGGTTCAATGTGTCTGCTACCATGGCGCCCTGAGGTATGGCGCCTGTTGCAACGCCGGCCACAGCCTCTGCCTCGGGGAAACGCTCCAGGATGAGGCGTGCGGTTTCTATTTTTACGAAAGAGCGAAGGTCGGGGTAGGAGAGTGTTTTGCGGTTGTCGCAATAGAAAGGAGACTTCCATCCGCTTGCCCAAGTGAAGGGATTTGTGGGCTGGAGCTTAATGGCCTTTACTTTGAGAAGCTTCTCGGCAAAGATTTTTTCAAGTGTGCTCATAGTCTTATCTTTTAATTTGTTGATTATGTTCCCATGCAAAGGTAGGGATATTTGCTGAGTTTAACTAATATTCCGATATAAATTTTGTTATTTCATGCATTTCAAAGCCCCTTTGCATAGCAAAGCGAATCAATTTTGCCCGAGATGCATAACTATCGGTGTCGCTCATGGTGCGGCGTTTGGTGCCGAGGACTCCTTCCAGTATGGTGGTGTATTCTTCTGGGTTTATGTGTTCAAGGGCATTGCTTATGTCGTGATCGGAGATGTGTTGCATACGTAGCATTGCCTTTATCTTGATGCGCCCCCAATGCGAGAACCTGAGTTTATCCTTGGTGTAGGCAAGGGCATAGCGTGTCTCGTCAATATATTTCTCGTCTATCAGTTTGTCTATAATCTGCTCTGCCTCTGTTTTGGAGACTCCCCATCGCAATAACTTCTCCAGTATGTCTGCAATGCAATGTTCCGAGGTGCTGCACAGTGACGCTGAGCGTTGTAGAGCCTGCTCAAAGGTGAGCGCATGCGATGCGTTTTTTCTCATATTGGTCGGGGATGATGGTTATGTCTATGAAACCGAAAGATGCGAGCAATCTTGTCATTTCCATTGGAAACGCCTGGTTTATTTCCAGGCAAAGCCATCCGCCAGGGGAGAGATGTGACAAGGCAAAGGAGGATATGGCCCGATAGAATATCAGCGGATCGGTGTCAGGGACGAATAGGGCCAAGTGCGGCTCATGCTCAAGGACGTTTCGCTCCATCTTTTCGGCTTCGTGCAGGCAAACGTATGGGGGATTGCTTACGATGATGTCCCATTGTTGGGGTGTTGTGGATGGATGTAAAATATTTTCGTGAACAAAATTTACTTCTGCGTTAAGCGCCGTTGCATTTTCCTGGGCAATATGCAAGGCCTCTTCTGATATGTCCATTGCCGTTACCTTGTGGCCTTCCAAGGCAAGGCTGATGGCTATGCATCCGCTTCCTGTGCCTATGTCCAAGGTCCTTGTGGGGATGTTGCCGGTGGTTTGGCGCCCTAGTTCCAAGACCTTGTCTACGAGGAGTTCTGTTTCCGGCCGGGGGATAAGCACTCCGTTCCTAACATTGAATCTATGCCCATGGAAGTGCGTGTAGCCAAGAATGTACTGAACGGGCTCGTTTTTTAGCAGACGTTCGGTTATTTCTCTGAGCAGAGCTTGCTTTTCTTCCGAAATAAGGCTATCTTTGCCAAGCAATATGTCGGTGTGCGACAAATGAAAGCACTCTTCCATCAGCAGTCGATAGAGGGCATAGCCTTCGGCATTGCCATAGTGGCGTTTGAGTTCTGATAAACAATTCATGCCGCAAAGGTACAATTAAGCGAGCGAAATATCAAATTTATTAGCATATTTCCGATTATGAGTGTCTGGCGAGTTCATTCCCATGGTATGGCAAGGCTATTATGTGCCGTTTCGGGTATTCAAATGGGGCTTCCCGAGGACCGAGGCCTGTCCTCCCGAGGACCGAGGCGAAAGAACCGGGAACTCTCGGGTCGGTCCTCGGGAGGGCATAAACGGTGTCGCCGAGAGGAGGGCAGGAGGTACTCGGCGCAGAAAGCGCTTGCACCGTTTTTGGGGTAATAGGAAAAGTGTATCAGCCAAGGGTAAATATAAGGAAAAAGTTTCAGAGATGACACAAGACGAGAAGTATATGCAAAGAGCCATACTATTGGCGCGACGTGGTGAAGCGGGAGCTGCCCCCAATCCTATGGTAGGAGCCGTGATAGTAAAGGATGGCCGTATTGTGGGCGAGGGGTACCATCGCAAGTATGGCGGTCCCCATGCCGAAGTGAATGCCGTGCGGAGTGTCCGTGTTCCCCATGCCGATGCAATATGTCTCGGAGGCTTGGATAATATATCTCGTGAGGTCATGCAATATTTTGCCCAATGCACCATGTATGTAACTCTGGAACCATGTGCTCATTGGGGCAAGACTCCGCCCTGTTGCGATATGATAGTGGCACATGGATTCAGACGCGTGGTGGTGGGAATGCAGGATCCCAATGCCAAAGTGGATGGCGAGGGCATACGCCGCATGCGAGAGGCTGGTATAGAGGTGGTTGTGGGTGTACTTGAGAAAGAATGCCTTGCCATAAATCCCTGCTTCCACACTTATCATAGCAAGTTACGTCCCAAGGTGACACTGAAATGGGCACAGATGTCTGATGGTACAATGGGTTGCTGTATGGCATCCGGGCAAAGGTTACGCATATCCACTCCATTCACCGAGATGCTGGTGCATCGCCTGCGTTCACGCACCCAAGCCATAATGGTGGGCACCAACACTGCCATACAGGATAATCCCACTCTCACCACACGTTTGTGGGCGGGCAAGTCACCTCTGCGGATAACCGTAGACCGCCGGGGGCGATTGGATGGTACGGAGAAAATGTTTGGCGATGGCAATGAAACCATAGTGTACCACAACGAAATACTCTCTGAAATACTTTACGACCTGCACAAGCGGGGCATTCAGCACCTGTTGGTGGAGGGCGGTAGCAAACTGCTGCAAAGTTTCATAGACGCCAACCTTTGGGATGAGGCGCGAGTGGAGGTGTGCATGCACGAAAGTCCGGAAACCGCACGTCTCTCTCCGGAAGACAAAGTCCACTCTCCTGTATTCGTTAATGTCAAACTCAGTGAAGAATTCAGCGCTGATGGCAATAAATTGCTAATTTTCTTTAATTCAAGCCACATTTGACGTCTGTATATGCCCGAGATATGGAATAAATGCAGTACTTTTGCACTCAAATTGCATATTATAATGTACACGAACAATAAAAAGGGCATATCCAAACTGTTTTATCTTCTTTTCCCAGTGTTGCTGGCATCAGTGCTTCTTACCTCGTGCATGAAGGATGAAGAGAGCACTTCTGTTGCCTCTAATGCCTCCTATGTGTCCAGTGTGTCGTTCAATCAACTCAGACGTACTGCCACCATGAAGGCCTCGGATGGCGTCACAGATAGTACCTACTACATTACCTATGCGGCAACAAGCTGGACCTTTACCATAGATCACAAAGCTCTATCCATAGAAAACAGAGATTCCCTGCCGTTGAACACTGACCTGACTCGTGCGGTGCTGAAATTGTCGTATGGCGGTGCTGCCGCATATCATCGCTCGTCCGTTGCATGGGCAGATGATGCATGGATACCGTATAATGCGGAGGACAGCATAGATGTGAGTAAACCTCTGCACATAAAAATTGTGGCTACTGACAATACTGAACGCATATACACTCTCCGTGTGAATGTGCACACCCAGGACGGCGAGGCATTGACATGGGAAGCCGTAACCAGCAATGATGCATTCAGTGGAACATACCCCATGAAGGCTGTTGCCATGAATGGCAAAGTGGCTGTGCTTGTGAACGATGGAACTGCTGTTGCCTGGATGGAACACGAGTTGAATGCTCAGGGCGAATGGGAACGATATCTCACCGACTTGCCACAGGATGCCGATGTAAGAAGCTTGGCCAAGGGTCAGGAGCGAGTGTTTGTCAATACCGCCAGCGGAGGTTTGTTTGCCAGCTACAATGGCTATGAGTGGGAGGAACTCTATCACCACGAGGGCCTGCGCCTGGTGGGGGTGTCCGACGACAAACTCTATGCCACGTTTGGCAATGCACTGAATAGTATCTATGTAGGAGCCTCGGAATGGAAAACCGAAGATTTGGACGAAGAATATTCATTGCTCCCCAGTATCGACCAGGAGCAGGCGTCCATCACCTATGCTCAAAACAAGGACCTGACCAGAATGATAGTCGTAGGAAACCGTAACGTAGAAACGGACACAACGGCTGTGGTGTGGTCCAAATGCTGGATGGACTTTGAGGACGAGGACAAGGAGGGATGGATGCACTACACCAGAAACTGGGACAATACGCATCAGCTGCCCATGCTCACCCACTTGAATCTGATGTACTACGACAACATGCTGTTGATGGCTGGCGGAAAGAGCAAGGACGGCAAGATCCCTTCCTTGGAACGCTTCTACATGAGTCAGGACAACGGACTCACATGGTGGCGACAGCATGCCTACATGCCCCCGGCAGAACAGCGAGGTGCCGAGGGCTATATAGCTGCAACTGTGGATCAAAACAACTTTATATGGCTCATGGCCAAAGGCAAAGTATTCCGCGGGCGCATAAACAGATTGGGATTTGAACGACAGGACGTGAACTGATGTTGCAACCCTAAGAAAGAGTAAATTGAAGAAACTGATTATCATAATACTTCTTGCCTGCAACGTCAGAGGAATGGAGGCGCAGGAGTTGTTGGAATATCGTTGGGATATAGGTGGAGGCATAGGAGCATGCTATTACCTGGGCGATGTAAATAGCACACCATTTGCTGGAGGTAACATTATGGCGGCCATGACGCTGAGACGGAACTTCAATCCGCGCATGGCATTGAAGATGAATCTGGCTTATGGACGATACGGTGGCACAAGTCAAGGGTACTATCTGCCGGAAACATCAGGTTCCACAACGCAGAGCGCAGACGTAAGGTTTGGGGGCAATGTGGTGGACATAGGCGCCCAGTTTGAGCTCAACTTCTGGGGATTCGGCATAGGTCCGGGTTACAAGAACCTGTCACGCATAACCCCATATCTGGTTTTAGGAACCGGTGCCACCTTGGGAGTTACACAGAGCGCTACCAGTTTCGGAATAAATTTCCCGGTGGGCGTGGGTGTGAAATACAAGATAAAGCATAGGTTGAACCTGATATTTGAATGGACACACCGCTTTACAACGATAGACAAATTGGATGGAGTCAAATTGGACGACCCATATTACATAGAAAGTTCAGGACTGAAGAACCGCGATACATACTCCTTCTTCATGTTCACACTAACATACGATATTAGCCCTAAATACCGACTATGCAACAATTAGACAAAGATAGGATACCGGCACACGTAGCCATCATAATGGATGGTAACGGACGTTGGGCACAGGCAAAAGGCCTGCCGCGTTCGGCAGGACATGTGGAAGGCGTAGCTACCGTAAAAAGGATTACTGAGGAAGCAACCAGACTTGGAGTACAGTATCTGACATTGTACACCTTCAGTACCGAAAACTGGAATCGCCCGGTAGAGGAGATTGAAGCCCTCATGAACCTCGTGCTGACAAACCTGGAAGAGGAAATATTCATGCAGAATAATGTACGTTTCCGCATGATAGGGGAAATGGAGCGATTACCTGAAAGCGTACAGAAACGACTGCACGAATGCATCGTGCGTACAAGCACCAACACAGGTATGACCATGGTGATAGCCCTTAGCTACAGTAGTCGGTGGGAAATAACCAGAGCCATGCGCAATATAGCCAAAGAGGTGCAAACCGGACAAATGGACGCTAAGGATATAACCGAGGAAATGATAAGTTCTCGTCTCGCCACAGATTTCATGCCCGACCCAGACCTACTCATACGTACAGGAGGCGAGTTGCGTATAAGCAACTATCTGCTATGGCAATGTGCTTATTCCGAATTCTATTTTACAGATCAATACTGGCCAGATTTCAATGAAGAGGCTTTCAGGTTGGCAATATGCGATTATCAGCAGCGCCAGCGCAGATATGGGAAAACAGGAGAACAGGTAACAGATGAAGAATAGTTTATACCTTATTATATATATATTGGTGTTGTGTTTGGCAAGTACAAATGTTCATGCGCAGTACCTAAAACGTGACACGGCTGTAACTATTGACTATAGTCGCACACCTCGTCAGTTGGTGGTAAAAAACATTACTGTGACAGGTATACCCAACTTTGACCCGAATATGTTGGTGCGATTGTCAGGAATTACCGTAGGGGAAACAATATCCATTCCTGGTGATGAAATCACCCAGGCCATTAAGCGTTATTGGAAGAATGGTCTTTTCTCTGATGTCGCCATCGGGGTAGACTCTATTATCAATGATTCGGCATACCTGTATATCAAGCTGGCTCCACGTCCACGAATATCAAAGATAAATTACAATGGCGTGAAGAAAAGCGAAAAGGATGACCTAAAAGACAAATTGGGACTTGTGCAGGACAATCAGTTAACTCCCAATATGATAGATAGGGCTAAGATACTAGGCAAGCGCTATTTTGAGGACAAGGGTTTTAAGAATGCAGAGATAGAAATAATTCAGCAGGACGACCCATCCGCCCCAGACAAGGTGATAGTTGATGTGAATGTAAAAAAGAACGGCAAGATTCTTATCAGGAACATAAACGTTCATGGCAATACAGTCATATCGGAGAAGAAACTGAAAGGTAATATCTTTAGTCCTGGTGTTTTAAAGACAATTCGTGAGCAGAAAGGCTTTAACAACTGGTTTCGTGGCAACAAGAAATTCGTTGACTCCAAGTATAAGGAGGCAAAGGAGAACCTGCAGAACTATTATGCGGAATTAGGTTACCGAGATGCCATAATCGTGGCAGATACGGTGAAGGCTGTTGATGAAAAGCATGTAGACATTAACATCTATGTGGAAGAAGGCGAGAAGTACTACATCCGTAATATCGAGTGGGTAGGCAATACCGTGTACAGCACTGACCATTTGGCAGCCGTACTTAATATGAATAAGGGTGATGTCTATAACCAGAAACTCTTGTCAGACCGCATCATGGCGGATGATGATGCAGTAGGCAACCTGTACTATAACAACGGTTATGTATTCTACAGTCTTGATCCCGTAGAGGTTAATATCGTGGGTGACAGCATCGATTTGGAAATGCGCATCAACGAAGGTCCTCAAGCTCGAATAAGCCGAGTAAAGATTACTGGTAACGACCGTGTGTACGAGAATGTTGTGCGTCGTGAGCTTCGTAACAAACCAGGTGATTTGTTCTCCAAGCAGGCGCTTGAGCGTTCTTTCCGTGAAATAGGTAGTATGGGTCACTTCAATCCTGAGAATATTAAATACGACATACAACCGGACATCAACAACGGTACTGTAGATCTCGGTTGGGGACTTGAATCGAAGAGCAATGACCAGATAGAGTTCTCTCTTGGATATGGACAGACGGGTGTTATAGGAAAGATAGGACTGAAGTTTGCCAATTTCAGCATGGCCAACCTGTTCAAGAAAGGAGGTCTGCGCCGTGGAGTAATGCCTCAGGGTAATGGCGAGACATTAAGCATAAGTGGTCAGACCAACGGTTCGTACTATCAGATGTACAATATTTCATACGTCAATCCTTGGTTTGGAGGCAAGCGACCCAATACTTTCTCGTTCAATGCTTTCTATAGTAAGCAAACTGACGTAAGCGACAGATACTATAACTCGGCATATTATGGCAACTACTACAATAACATGTATGGCTATGGCTACGGTTATGGCGGTTACGGTTATGGCGGAAACTATGAAAACTTCTATGATCCAGACAAGTATCAGCAGATATTTGGTGTCTCTATAGGTTGGGGTAAGCGTCTGCGTTGGCCTGATGATTATTTTAATCTCAGTGCGGACCTCTCATATACTCGCTATATGATGAAGGACTGGAACTACTTCTCCTTGATGACCAATGGTAATTGTAATAACCTTACACTGCGTTTCATGTTGACTCGCCACAGCATTGACAACCAGATATTCCCCAGAAGTGGTTCGGAAATTCAGCTGTCAGTGGCAGTTACTCCCCCATTCTCCTTGTGGGATGGCAAGGACTATGCTAATTTGGCAAACAATCCGTCCAGCAGTACGTACATGAAGGAGTTGCAGGATAAATATACCTGGATAGAGTACCATAAATGGAAGTTCAAGGCCAGAACCTTCACAGCCCTGTCAGGACATAACAAGTGCTTTGTGCTGATGACTCGTGCAGAAATAGGTCTGTTGGGTTCCTATAACAAGCACAAACCCTCGCCTTTCGAGAACTATTATATGGGTGGTGACGGAACCTCGGGCTATTCTTCCCTTTACTCTACCGAAACGATTGGCTTGCGTGGATACGACAATGGTTCTATCACTCCCAATAATATGGGTTATGCATATACCAGGTTTTCTGTGGAGCTTCGCTATCCGTTCATGCTTGGTGCAAGCACCAATATCTTTGGTTTGATATTTGTTGAGGGAGGCAATTGCTGGAGCGAGATTAGTGGTCTCAATCCTTTTGACCTGAAGAAATCTGTAGGTGTGGGTGCACGCATCTTCTTGCCAATGGTTGGTTTGCTTGGTGTTGACTGGGCTTATGGCTTTGACAAGGTAAATGGTTCAAGCACGCCAGGTGGAAGCCATTTCCATTTCGTCCTGGGTCAGGAGTTCTGATGCATGTAGTCATTTATATATCAATGAATGTGAAATAGAGGGTGTGTTTGAGAACCTTATTCAGTAATGAAATAACGACTTATGATGAAAAACCTATTTTTGGCAATCTTCGCTATGGCTGCTTTTGTGCTGCCGGCGAGTGCACAGAAATTTGCGCTTGTGGATATGGAATACATCCTTAAGCGAATTCCTGCTTATGAACGTGCAGGGGAGCAGTTGAATCAAGTGTCTAAAAAATGGCAAGCCGAGGTGGAAGTTCTTCAAGATGAGGCTCAGACGATGTATAAGAAGTATCAGTCGGAAGCTGTATTTCTGTCTGATGAGCAGAAGGTAAAGCAGGAAGAGGCCATAATCGCCAAGGAGAAAGAGGCCAGCGATCTGAAGAAAAAGTATTTTGGTCCTGAAGGAGAACTTTTCAAGAAGCGTGAGAGCCTTATGGCGCCTATCCAGGACGAGATATACAACGCCATCAAGGACATTGCCGAGCAGAAGGGGTACAGCTTGATTTTGGATCGTGCATCCGATGCCGGTATCATCTTTGCATCGCCCAAGGCCGATATTTCCAACGATGTGCTTACTAAATTGGGGTACAACTGATTCCTCCAGAGAATGGATGTCAGAAACAGATAAGCAATATTAACACTAAAAGTAAAATAACAATTATGAAAAAGATTCTTTTGGCTATCTTGTTGATAGCACCTATGGCTGTTATGGCTCAGGGCAAGTTCGCTCACTTTAATTTGTCAGAAATCCTTCCCAATATGAAGGAGTACACTGCTGCGCAAGCTGAGTTGCAGAACATGCAGAAGCAGTTCGAGGATGATTTGAAACTTATTCAGGAGGAGTTGCAGAAAATGTACGAGGACTACCAGAAAGAGGCTCCTAATCTTTTGGAGAACATACGTGCACGCCGTGAGCAGGAACTGAATGATAAAGGCCAGCGTTACCAGCAGGCTCTGCAGGATAGCCAGGCTGCACTCCAGAAGGCAACTCAGGAGAAGATGGCTATTTTGAACGAAAAGATAATGGCTGTGGTCAAGAAATTGGGTGAGGCCGGTGGTTATGTTTATGTTGTTGATACAAGCATAGGTGCGATTTCCTTCGTAAACAACGCCTTGAGCACAGATATTACTGCTCAGATAAAGAAGGAACTGGGCATTACCATTGCTGCACCTGCAAACTAATTTGTTTGAGAATAAATGAACAAGACAATGAAAGTTTCCGACGTATATTCTTTTCTAAGGTCTGTTTGTCTTGCATGTCTTGTGAGTATAGGTCAGTCTGCCTTTGCTCAGGATGCTGAATCCTTTCCTGCAAATACTGCTGATACTTTGGTGCAGGAAATGTCTTCTGTTCCAAGTCCTAAACCTTTGGTGCTAATCTTTGGCCGGGTTTATTCGTCCAAGATATTGGCTGCCATGCCTCAGTATAAGGCTATGCAGGATAACCTTCAGGCTATGAAGGCCCAGTACGAGGCAGAGGCAAGGAAGAGTGAAAGCGATTTCCAACGTAAGTTCGAGGAATTTATGCAGGGAAAGAGCGAGTATCCCAAGACCATTCTTGAGAAAAGGCAGAACGAACTCCTAAGCATGCTTGAAACCAACGCAGCTTTCCGTCTGAAGGTTCAGGCGCTTCTGCAAGAGGCAGAGAAGAGCATGTTGGCAGATGTCAAGGCTGAAATGAACGAGGCAATATCTGTTGTAGCCAAGGAGCGTGAAATCAGCCTTGTCTTTGACTTAGATGATGGCAGTGTGCCCTATCTTTTGCCTAATTTGGCAATGGACCTTACTACTGCGGTTATTGAGTACTTGAATGTTGATGTAAGTGACTTATAGATGTCACCTATAGGAATATTTGATAGCGGTTATGGCGGATTGACCATTTTGCGTACAATCCGCCAACTTATGCCCCAATACGATTATCTCTACTTGGGCGACAATGCCCGTGCACCCTATGGGACACGCAGTTTTGAGGTGGTGTACGAGTTTACCCTGCAGGCTGTAAAGCGATTGTTCCAGGAGGGATGCCCTCTGGTTATTCTGGGTTGTAATACGGCCTCTGCCAAGGCTTTGCGTACTATTCAGCAAAGAGACCTTGCTACTTTGGATGCCACCAGGCGTGTCCTTGGAGTCATTCGCCCTACAGCCGAATGTGTAGGACATATTACCCAAACACGCCATGTGGGTATATTTGCAACTCCGGGAACTATACGCTCTTGTACATATAATTTGGAGATTGCCAAGCTGCATCCCGACATTCAGGTTACCGGTGTAGCCTGTCCAATGTGGGTGCCTTTGGTTGAGAATAACGAGGCAAACTCGCCTGGAGCAGATTATTTTGTAAGGCAAAAGGTGGATGAACTTTTTTCCTGCGATCCGCTTATTGATACCATCATATTGGGATGTACGCATTACCCCTTGTTGTTGGACAAGATAAACATGTATGTGCCGGCAGGAGTAAGGGTACTCCCTCAGGGAAATTATGTGGCAGAGAGTCTTATGGATTATTTGCGTCGCCACGAGGATATGCAGAAGCGCTTGTCTACCGGTGGTACCCTGAGCTTGTTGACTACCGAGCATCCCCAACAGTTCAATGACAATGCGTCAATTTTTTTGAACCATCCAGTGGATGCCATCACGGTGTCATTGTAGCGCCCTATTCTTGTCCTCGGGATGACCGGCCTTTGACGTCCCGAGGACCGACCTGAAAGAACCGGGAACTTTCGCCTCGGTCCTCGGGAGGACTAAAAGAGATGGTCCTGGGTTGCCAAATCCCGTTATCAATATTCCATCTTGATTTGTACGGAAATGTCTTGTTTTGTTGCCGATAGGATTTCCTGATGTCCAGATGAAATTCTGTCTCTGTCCAGCATGTGCGTTATGCCATATTTTGCTTCCACCATCCAATGGGATTTTGGGAAGGTGTAGCGTATGGTGGCGGCAAACCTGAAACCATGCCCGTAATATGATGTGGAGGAAGTGCTGTTCCACATGGAGGGTTCGTAGAGGTAGATACGGGTCATGTAGTCAGGGGCATGGAAGTATCCGGCCATCAAGCCGAGGCGGAGGGCATCCTCCTTCAGCATCTTGCCCTGTACGAGTTGACCGACACCGAACCCCGGGGTCCTTGTGTTTGCCATGTTTGCAATGGCGGTGCTCTGCAATTTCCATTTCTCCGTTGCCATGAAGGTCCATTGTGCCTTCAGGCGGTGTTGTGGCAGTATGACGTTGTTAGCAGCCTTGCGCTTCATTTGGTATCGTAGAGAAATGGTGTGCTTGGCAGAGGCTGAGAATTTTCCTTCAATCATCGCTTCCTGCCCTTGGCTGGAGCTTGTCATCCCGTATCGAGGCCAGTAATCAGCAAAGAAATCGGCATAACCCGTCAGTTCCAGTTTTTGCCATGGTCTTGCCTCAATGCGTATCATGGCACCTGTCTCGTTCTGCACCCTGGAATTTTCTCCGATGGCCACTGCCTGAAACGAGTAGAAGCGATGGCTATAATAGCGTCCCAAGATGCCTATCCTTAGGTTTCTGTTGGCCACCCATTGTACACGTCCCAACGAGGCTATGCCTCCGTTTTCTGTACTGTATGCCACCTCTGCCGATGCTGTCCACCGGTAGTAGCTGTAGCCTCCATGTATGCCTATGACTCCGAAATCCTGTCCCCGAGGATACCAACGGCGGTACTTGTCTTTGCCGGGTGCAAGCATACGGTCGAAGTGTTGCCAGTAGCCTGTTGCACCTACGCTGAAGTGCCCGAAGTCGGCTTGGAGGTGTGCTCCTATCAGAGCGGAGCGGGTGTTGTTCTTCTTTGCAATCTCCGTTTCCGTTCGGTGGTAGCCGTTCTCTACGATGGTCTTGGCATTCCCCTCTGCGTCCAATGTGGCATCTAAGGTACGGTACGAGGCAAACAAGGTGCCACTCATGCTGAACTTCGGCCGCTGGTTCCAATCTGCCTGTCTGCCCAAGGTTATGGCAACGCCACGTAGGAAACCGCTTTCCGCCATGCCGGTCATCGGGCGTATCCCCTGGCTTGTGTTGCTCATCAGGTTGCTCTTGCTGGTGGACGTTCCACGGCTTATAACCAGACCCTCGCCCCATCCGGCACGGTAGTCGCCAATGATGGCCGTCCTGACAATTCCCTTGTTGTGTATCATTGCATAACCGCCGAAACTGTCATAGAACCTTTCGCCTGGATCTTTCTTCACGTGCGCGCCGATGTTTACGTGGTCGCTTTCCAAGGAGTATCTGATGCGGTTGTACAGAGGGCTGCCGGCGTATTTCCCTGTCTGGTATCCTTTTCTATAATATAAAGGTATGTCCATGCGGCTGTCCACGGTGTTGTGCATGTTGCGGAACCAGCCGCCTTTCTTGCCTTCGCTCATTTTCGTGTGCCCCACGGTGAAAAATAATGGAAGCACCTGGCGTGTATGGTAGTCAATGGCAGGGATAAGCGCCAGTTCGCCCAGGGACTTCATGGGGCCATCCAGATGTACATATGCCTGAATAGCCTCAATTTGCGCCGGGGTAAGGAAGGGAAGCAGAGCCATGTCTTCCGGAGTGGCTGTGTTTATATCCAAGGGGTGGGAGTGCAGCCATTCCAGTTGCTCGATATATTGCAGCCATGCCTCCTCGCCAATGCTCTCCTCGTCGTAGCAGAGCGACTGAACGAAATCGTCCCACGACATATCAGTGTATGTCGCAGGACGATAGTCTTCTGCAATAATTGTGCCCGGAACGGGACTCGAACCCGTACGACCGCAATGGTCAAGGGATTTTAAGTCCCTCGTGTCTACCAATTCCACCATCTGGGCGCAATCTATGTCTGCATGGGAGGCTGTATGCCCCTTAGCGGATGCAAAGATATGAAGAAATACCGAAAAGCAAAGTATGTTTAATGAAAAATGTTTCACATGCTCACGTATTTTCTTCGTTATGTGCTTCTTCCAATGCTTTTCTGTAGCAGTCGCGGCATAGCGGTTCGTACTCCATCTTTTCGCCCAAAAGAACCTGTTTTTCCACGTTGACAAGGCGATGGCTCACGTATGCCAGTGCACCGCACCGCACGCAGATGGCGTGCACCTTGCTCACTTCGTCGGCAATGGCCAGCAGTTGCGGCATGGGGCCAAAGGGTTCTCCCTTGAAGTCAAGGTCCAGGCCTGCCACTATGACCCTGATGCCCTGGTTGGCAAGTTGGTTGCACACCTCCACTATGTGCTCATCAAAGAATTGTGCCTCGTCTATGCCGATTACATCGTTGCCCTGTGCCATGAGCAGGATGCTGGCACTGGAATCTATGGGAGTGCTGGGGATGCTGTTTCCCTCGTGGCTCACCACATCTTCGTCGCTGTATCTGGTGTCCATGGCAGGCTTGAATATCTCCACCTTCTGCCGGGCAAACATAGCACGCTTCATGCGTCGTATGAGTTCTTCTGTCTTGCCGGAGAACATGGAACCGCATATCACCTCTATGCGTCCTCGGCGCATCATCTCGCCATTGTTGTTGCTTACATCTTTCATGCTGGCAAAGGTACAAATAATATTAAAGCCCCAAGTCGGATGCTTAATAAATATTGCGTCGGAGCATTTTTGCCCTCCTATGCATGCCGGAATTAAAATATTATGCTTAAATTTGTACACACATTAGATAATACTAATCCCCAACCAAGGATGGGAACATTGTATCTTGTGCCGACACCGGTCGGCAATCTTGAGGACATCACCGCCCGTGCATTGAGAATTCTGCGCGAGTGTGACCTGATACTGGCGGAGGACACCCGTACCAGCGGAAACCTTTTGCGCCATTTCGACATACACAAGCCCATGGTGTCCTACCATAAGTTCAACGAGCATCAGACGGTGACTCGTGTGGTGGAGCGGCTGATGGGCGGAGAAACCATTGCCGTCGTGAGCGATGCAGGCACTCCGGGCATAAGCGACCCTGGCTTTCTTGTCGCACGTGAAGCGGTCAGGGCCGGTGTGGAGGTGATTACCCTTCCCGGCGCTACGGCTTTTGTGCCGGCTCTTGTCAGCAGCGGTCTGCCATGCGACCGTTTCTGCTTTGAGGGTTTTCTGCCACAGAAGAAAGGTCGTCAGACACGTATTGATGCGTTGAAGACAGAACCCCGTACCATGATTTTCTACGAAAGTCCGCATCGTGTGGTAAAGGCCCTGCAGCAGTTTGCCGAGGCCTTCGGACCTGACCGCCAGTGCAGTGCATGCAGAGAAATAAGCAAGATGCACGAGGAAAGCGTGCGTGGCACGCTGGCCGAGGTGCTTGCCCACTTTATGGAGAACGAACCTCGTGGCGAGTTTGTCATTGTGGTGGCAGGATGTGACGAGGCAGAGGCAACCCAGCCACAGGACAAGCCAGGGGAAGGGGAGCAAGAGCAGAGACATTTCAGCAAATACAGAAACAAGCAATTATAAGAACAAGACAAGGATATGAAAAAGATTGTCATCATCGTAGCAGGGCTCGTCATGATGAGTGCCTGCCAGAATCATCAGGAGACAGCAAACCGCCTGCAGCAGCAGGTAGACTCGCTTCAAACCATAGTGGACAACAAGGATGCCGAACTCAATGATATTGTAGTAACGATGACCGAGGTACAGACAGGTATAGCCCGCATAGCCGAGGCCGAGGGACGCGTCACCGTGGCTGACGGCAGTCAGGAGAGTGCCTCCTCGCGTGAAATAATCCGTGACAATATGGAATACATCTGCGAGGCCATGAGGCAGAACCGCGAACTTGTTGCTCAGTTGAGGGAGAAACTTAATGCCAGCCGTTTCAAGGCCGACAAGCTGAAGAAACTGGTAGACGGTCTGCAGGCACAGGTGGAGGCACAGGACATGCGCATTCAGGAACTGCAGGCTTCCTTGGCAGAAAAGGACTCTACCATACTTGTCCAGATAGGGCGTATAGACTCTCTTTCCCAGAGCGTTGCTTCCCTGACTGAGGTAAGCAAGGAGCAGGCAGGTACAATGGCACGCCAGGAAAAGCAACTGAACAGCGCGTGGTTTGTATATGGTACCAAGGCTGAACTCAAGGAACAGGGTATCCTGAAGGGCGGTGACGTACTCAAGGACAAGGACTTCAATAAGGATTACTTTACGGAGATTGACATTCGCCACGTCAAGGACATAAAGACCTATAGCAAGTCTGCCCAACTGCTCACCACTCACCCCAATGACAGTTACATGCTCACCAAGGACGGCAACGGATACTACGAACTGCATATCTCCAATCCCAGTCGTTTCTGGAGCGTAAGCAAGTACCTTGTGATGCAAGTCAAGTAAATAATTTAGATGAAGACAACAAGAAGCAAATACTATAATGCCTCGCGCTCCAGTCTTCCTTTCGAGGATGGCATGGGCAAGGTGACGCATAGCGACATCGTTGGCGAGCAGGAGGAAACCGCCATCTTGGTAGGTATTATCACTCCGCAGCAGAACGAACGCAAGACAACGGAATATCTGGACGAACTGCAGTTCCTTGCCGAGACGGCCGGGGCGCGCACCGTGAAGCGCTTTACCCAGCGCCTGAACGGACCGTCCAGCGTAACCTATCTGGGTATAGGCAAGCTGCAGGAGATACGTGCATGGATAGAGGCGGAGGAGGATGCCGAACGCTATGTGTCCATGGTTATCTTCGACGATGAACTGTCTGCCAAGCAGTTGCGCAACATAGAAAAGGAACTGAAGGTGAAGGTTCTGGACAGGACGTCCCTGATTTTGGACATCTTTGCCATGCGTGCACAGACGGCAAATGCCAAGACCCAGGTGGAACTGGCACAGTACCGTTACATGCTGCCTCGCCTGCAGCGCCTTTGGACTCACCTCGAGCGTCAGGGCGGTGGCTCCGGCAGTGGTGGCGGTAAAGGTTCGGTAGGTCTGCGCGGTCCTGGTGAGACCCAGTTGGAGATGGACCGCCGTATAATCCTGAACCGTATGTCTCTGCTCAAGCAGCGTCTGGCCGAGATAGACAGACAGAAGACCACACAGCGCAGCAACCGCGGGCGTATGATCCGTGTTGCCCTTGTGGGATATACCAATGTGGGCAAGTCAACGTTGATGAATCTCCTTTCCAAGAGTGAAGTCTTTGCCGAGAACAAGCTCTTTGCCACCTTGGACACCACTGTGCGCAAGGTTATTGTGGACAACCTGCCCTTCCTGCTATCTGATACGGTAGGATTCATACGCAAGTTGCCTCACGATCTTGTGGATTCCTTCAAAAGTACTTTGGATGAAGTGCGCGAGGCCGACCTGCTTCTGCACGTTGTGGACATTTCGCATCCCGAGTTTGAGGACCAGATTAAGGTTGTGGAGAAGACCTTGGCCGATCTTGGCTGTGCCGAAAAGCCATCCATGATAATCTTCAACAAGGTGGATGCCTATAGATGGGTGGAGAAGGACGAGGACGATCTTACCCCAGCCACACGCGAGAACGTTTCCTTGGACGACCTGATTAAGACATGGATGACGCGTCTTTCGGGTGAGTGTCTGTTTATCTCCGCTCTGGAGAAGACCGGTTACGACACCTTGCGCCAGGTGCTTTATAATAAGGTGCGCGAACTGCATGTTCAAAAGTATCCATATAACGATTTCCTGTTTGACCATTACGAGGAAGGATGAGGAAGGAGGCTGCGATGGGGGATTAAAAGCAGGAACTGCCACGAGTGTAGGTATGCTGTCGCAACGTCCTTGCCACAGGCATAAAACTTCGCTCCTCATCCATATCTGAACAGAAGAACATTACATACAACTTAATCCAACGATGAAGAATACAAAGCAAATGCACCACAACAATGACCTTTCTTTTCTGGCAGAAAAGATAACGTTCGACCGTTTTGTACGTGGCTTGATGCTTGTGATAGGTGCAGTGGGTTTGTATTACCTGCTTAATGCTCTCAGCGGTGTCTTGTTGCCTTTCTTCATCGCTTGGCTGTTGGCATATTTGATATATCCGCTGATTATATTCCTGGAGCAGAAGTGCCGTATCCGCTACCGTATGCTAAGCATTATAGCGGCAGTTGTTGTTGTCCTGTCCGTCCTTACTGCCTTGATAGTGTTTACTCTGCCGCCAGCAGTCAAGCAGATGGCGCGTCTCTCTGATGACCTGCTTCATTATGCATCTATGTATTTGTCGGGGACAGATATCCCCAAGCAGATAGAGTTCTTCCTGAAGCAGACTTTTGACCATAATACCATTGTACACTTCTTCCAGCGCGACGAGGTGGTAGATGCCATTCAGGCTGCAGTAACACAGGCATGGGGATTCGTTTCGGGAACAATGAATATAGTTTGGTTTTTCGTAGATGCTATGATGGTATTGCTGTATCTGCTGTTCTTCCTCCTGGATTATGAAAAGGTAAACCAGAACTGGATTCAGGTTGTGCCCAAGGCACATCGTGCAGTGGCACATCATCTGGCTACCGACATTAAGACAGAGATGAATGCTTATTTCCGTGGACAGGCAATGGTTGCCTTTCTCGTGGGAGTGCTGTTCAGTATAGGATTCCTTATTATTGACTTCCCGATGGCTATAGGCCTTGGCTTGTTTATTGGCCTGCTCAATATGGTGCCCTATGCACAGGTTTTGGGATTTATCCCCACCATAATATTGGCTCTTCTCAAATCCAACGATACGGGGGAGAGCTTCTGGTTGATAATGCTCATGGCCATAGTGGTCTTTTGTGTTGTTCAGGCAATACAGGACCTCTATCTCGTGCCCAAGATTATGGGCAAGGCAATGGGGCTAAAACCGGCCATTATACTGCTGGCTCTTTCTGTATGGGGTTCATTGCTGGGAATAATAGGCTTTATTATAGCGTTGCCCCTTACTACTTTAGGCTGGGCTTATTATAAACGCTTTGTGCTGAAGGAAACTGTAACGGATATTAAATAAGATATGGGATGCTGTCTGCGATACCTGTTGTTGCTGATGCTATCGTTCCCGGCGGTGGTGTCAAATGGACAGGTGTTCACATCGGTGGAAATACCGGACAGTATATGGCATAGGATGCAAGGGCGCTCGTATCCGCAAGGTTGCGAGGTGCCAAGGTCGGACTTGCGCTACCTGGAGTTGTCGTATGTCGACTTCGAGGGACATGAACATCTCGGTCAGATGGTGTGCAACAGGCATATCGCCGATGACCTGCTCTATATCTTCCGCCAGCTCTACGAGGCAAGGTACCCCATTGCCTCTATGCGCTTGATAGACGACTACGGTGCAGACGATGCCCGTTCCATGGCAGCCAACAACACCTCGTGCTTCTGCTATCGCCGTGTTGCAGGCAGCACCGCCTTGTCCAAGCACAGCCGTGGCATGGCGGTGGACGTTAATCCGCTCTACAATCCGTGTGTCTATGTCCGTAGCGGCCGTGTGCTGCCTCCCGAGGGCAGGGACTATGCCCATGGACGGGACAGGCGCAAGGATATCCCCGGCAAGATAGATGCCACCGACCTCTGCTATCGCCTGTTCGTCTCCCGTGGTTTCCGATGGGGTGGTGCATGGCGCAGCCTCAAGGACTACCAGCACTTTGAGAAGTGAACGATTAGCGTTTAACGTTTAGCATCGAGAGATAAGAGGAATGTAGGGACGCTGCGTGCAGCGTCCGGAGTACAGAGTTTATCAACGAAGTGGATAAATCTGAATAGCAAACACCATCTTCCCCCCCCCCCTGAGACAGGGGAGAGGGGGTGGATGAAAACAGATTGGCCGGTGGCGCTTTTATCCGCCAGCAGTCTCTGGCGGACAGTTGGTTGGGGCAACATCTCCTATGCGCACGCGTATATATAATTAATAATGTATAAACATAATTAATAATGTATAAACATACAAAGAAACATACAAACCTATAATCAAACTATCACAACTATGGCACAAGTACCAGAGTTCAAGTACGCTCCTATGTTCCAGTTGGGCAAGGACGACACCGAGTATTATCTGCTGACCTCAGAGGGTGTCTCTGTCAGCGAGTTTGAGGGTCACAAGATTCTGAAGGTTACCCCCGAAGCACTGACACGCATGTCTAATCAGGCTTTCCGCGATGTAAGCTTTATGCTCCGCCGCTCTCACAACGAGCAGGTGGCAAAGATTCTGCGCGACCCCGAGGCAAGCGAGAACGACAAGTATGTGGCACTCACCTTCCTGCGCAATGCCGAAGTTTCCTGCAAGGGCCTTCTTCCCTTGTGTCAGGACACTGGTACTGCCATCATTCACGGCGAGAAGGGCCAGCAGGTGTGGACAGGTTTCTGCGACGAGGAGGCTCTCTCTCTTGGCGTCTACAAGACCTACACCGAGTGCAACCTGCGCTATAGCCAGAATGCTCCCCTGGACATGTACAACGAGGTGAACACCAAGTGCAACCTCCCTGCCCAGATTGATATCGAGGCTACCGAGGGTATGGAATATCACTTCCTTTGCGTTACCAAAGGTGGCGGTTCTGCCAACAAGACCTATCTCTATCAGGAGACCAAGGCACGCATACAGAACCCTGGCACACTGATTCCATTCCTCGTGGAGAAGATGAAGAGCCTGGGCACAGCAGCATGTCCTCCCTATCACATCGCCATCGTAATTGGCGGTACCAGTGCTGAGAAGAACCTGCTCACCGTAAAGTTGGCATCCACACACTACTACGACTCTCTGCCCACCACTGGCGATGAGACAGGCCGTGCCTTCCGCGACGTGGAACTGGAGAAGCAACTTCTGCAGGAGTGCTACAAGATTGGTCTTGGTGCACAGTTCGGTGGCAAGTACATGGCTCACGACGTGCGCGTGGTTCGTCTGCCCCGTCATGGTGCCAGCTGTCCCATTGGTTTGGGTGTAAGCTGTTCTGCCGACCGCAACATCAAGTGTAAGATCAACGAGCAGGGTATCTGGATTGAGAAGATGGACGACAAGCCATACGAACTCATCCCCGAGGAACTGCGCAATGCTGGCGAGGGCGATGTTGTCAAGGTAGACCTCAACCAGCCCATGGCAGATGTCTGCAAGCAGCTGACCAACTATCCCATCGGCACACGCCTCAGCCTGAATGGTACCATTATCGTAGGTCGCGACATTGCACATGCCAAGCTCAAGGCTCGTCTGGATGCCGGCGAGGGCATGCCCCAGTACATGAAGGACCATCCCGTTTACTATGCAGGTCCTGCCAAGACTCCTGCCGGCATGGCATGCGGCTCTATGGGCCCCACCACAGCCGGACGTATGGACCCCTATGTGTACGAGTTCCAGGACTATGGCGGTTCTATGATTATGCTGGCAAAGGGCAACCGTAGCGAGGACGTTACACGTGCCTGCAAGGACCATGGCGGTTTCTACCTTGGTTCCATTGGTGGACCTGCTGCCATCTTGGCACAGAACAACATCAAATCCATCGAGTGCGTAGAGTATCCCGAACTGGGCATGGAAGCCATCTGGAAGATTGAGGTAGAGGACTTCCCTGCCTTCATCCTGGTGGACGACAAGGGCAACGATTTCTTCAAGCAGTTGAAACCCTGTGCCGGTTGCACGATATTGTAATAGACATTGATAAGCCCAAATCGAGCATTAGTACGTAACAGTCTAATGTCCGATTTGGGATAAATGAGCGAGGCGACATGTCCAATTGGATATGCCGCCTCGTGCGTATATTATGATAATTGGTGTATCTTACTCACCTGTTGCCAGTTCTATGACCTTGGTCACCGCTGCAACGATGCCGTCGGGATCTTTGCCACCGGCTGTAGCGAAGTGAGCCTGGCCGCCACCACCACCCTGGATGAGTCGGCCTGCTTCGCGTACCAGTTTGCCAGCATTCAGGCCTGCTGCAACAAGGTCGTCGGAAAGGCTTACGGTGAGAGAGGGTTTGCCTTCGTAGAGCCCACCGATAACAACAAGGAGTTTCTCTGTGAACTGGCCACGCAACTGGAAGGCAATATCCTTGGCATTCTGGGTGTCGATGTTCAATACCCCCTGGATAACCTTGATACCCTTCACCTCGTGAGCCTTTTCGATAAGCTCCTTCTTGAACAGGAGAGCCTGTTGGGCCTTGAACTCGTCCAACTGCTTGCGCAAACCAGCATTGTCGTCGATGGCACGGCGCACGGTGGTGATGAGGTCAGGAACGTTATTGAAGAGAGCACGGAGTTCGGCAACCATATCCTGCTGCTTGTCCATCAGTTCCTCCACTGCACGGCCTGTAACAGCCTCGATTCGACGAACGCCTGCTGCAACACTGCTCTCGCTGACGATGCGAACCATACCAATGCGGCCAGTGCTCTGGGCATGGCAACCGCCACAGAACTCTACGCTGGAACCGAACTGAACTACACGAACCTTGTCGCCATACTTCTCTCCGAAGAGGGCGATGGCACCCAGTTTCTTTGCCTCCTCCATGGGAGTGTCGCGATATTCCTGAAGGGGAAGGTCCTCGCGGATACGTTCGTTGACCAAGTGCTCAACCTCACGAATCTGCTCGGGAGTTACCTTCTCGAAGTGCGAGAAGTCGAAGCGCAGGTAGTCGGGAGTTACCAGAGAACCCTTCTGCTCAACGTGCTCACCCAGAACGGTGCGCAGAGCCTCGTCCAGCAGGTGGGTACAGGTGTGGTTGGCTTCGGTGGCACGACGGCGCTCCACATCGACGCAAGCCATGAACTCTGCCTCGGGATTAGTGGGGATGCGCTCCAGCAGATGAACGGAAACACCGTTCTCTTTCTTGGTGTCGAGCACGCGGATTGTCTCCTCGTCGTTTACGAGCACACCGGTATCGCCTACCTCACCGCCCATCTCGCCATAGAAAGGAGTTTGGTTGAGGATGGCCTCGTAGACAACGCCCTTCTTCTGCTTCACCTCACGGTACTTGACGATGCGGCAGCTGTACTCTGTATAGTCGTATCCCACGAAGGTGCTGAGTTCCTCGCCAGCAAGTTCCTCGGTCTCGCTAACGATGTGCCAGTCGCCCATCTCCACCTGAGCAGCATTGCGGGCACGAGCCTTCTGCTTCTCCATCTCGGCATTGAAGCCTGCCTCGTCCACGGTCATACCGTTTTCGCGGCAGATAAGTTCGGTCAGGTCCAAGGGGAAACCAAAGGTGTCAAACAGGGTGAACGCCTTCTCGCCAGCAATCTCTGTACTGCCAGCGGCACGAGTCTCCTCGATAACACCGTTGAGCAGACGGATACCGTTCTCCAGAGTGCGCAGGAAACTGTCCTCCTCCTCCTTCATAACCTTCATGATAAAGTCCTTCTGTCCCACGAGTTCGGGGAAAGCACCACCCATCTCCTGTGCCAAGGTTGGAACGAGGGTGTACATGAATGCCTGCTTCTGACCCAGGAAGGTGTAGCCATAACGCACTGCACGGCGCAGGATACGGCGGATAACATAACCAGCCTTGGCATTTGAGGGCAACTGACCATCGGCAATGCTGAATGAGATAGCACGCAGGTGGTCTACGATAACACGCATGGCTATATCTGTCTTCTCGCTCTGGCCATAGGGGATGCCTGTCTTCTCGGCCAGGGCCTTGATGATGGGCTGGAAGATATCTGTGTCGTAGTTTGACTGCTTGCCCTGGATGGCACGTACAAGACGCTCGAAGCCCATACCGGTATCAATTACATTCATGCCAAGGGGTTCAAGATGACCGTCAGCTTTGCGCTCAAACTGCATGAACACGATGTTCCATATCTCGATGACCTGTGGATCGTCCTTGTTGACAAGTTCACGTCCGGGCACCTTTGCCTTCTCCTCGGCAGAACGGCTGTCCAGATGAATCTCGGAACAGGGACCGCAGGGTCCTGTATCGCCCATCTCCCAGAAGTTGTCGTGCTTGTTGCCGTTGATGATGTGGTCGGCAGGGACATGCTTGAGCCAGAAGCTTGCAGCCTCGTCATCGCGAGAAAGGTTCTCGCTGGCATCGCCCTCGAACACGGTAACGTAAAGGTCGGCAGGGTTCAGTTTGAGAACGTCAACGAGGTATTCCCATGCCATATCAATGGCACCCTCCTTGAAATAGTCGCCAAAGCTCCAGTTGCCAAGCATCTCGAACATGGTGTGGTGGTAGGTGTCGTGGCCTACCTCTTCAAGGTCGTTATGCTTGCCGCTAACGCGCAGACACTTCTGAGTGTCGGCACGACGGCGAGGTTCGGGGTCGCGAGTACCCAGAATTATATCCTTCCACTGGTTCATTCCGGCATTGGTGAACATCAGTGTTGGGTCGTCCTTCACTACCATCGGAGCAGAAGGAACGATAAGGTGACCCTTGGACTCGAAGTACTTCTTGTACGAGTCGCGGATTTCGTTTGCTGTCATCATATTGCTTGTGTTATGTTTGTTATTTGCAAAGAAATAAGTTCTTTCGGGCACTTTACCCCGAAAAACTTTGCAAAGATACTCCGTTTTGCTTAACTTTGCAAAGATTTCAAAGAATAAATCCCCTATGGGGATTCCAAAACGGCATTCAGATATAGACGTTATGAGCCTTAATACCAATCCAGACTTGAAATTGTACTATAGTATCTCAGAGGTGGCTGCCCAGTTTGGTGTGGCAGAGTCTTTGCTTAGATTTTGGGAAAAGCAGTTTCCTAATATCCACCCCAAGAAGAGCGGCAACAACGTGCGCCAGTACACTCAGGCAGATATAGAAGAGATTCGAGTAGTGTATAATCTTCTTAAGGTACGTGGCATGAAGATAAATGCCGCCAAGGAGGTGCTTTCAAAGAATAAGAAGGGAGCAGGCGACACGTCGGTGATAATAGACGAATTGAAAAGCCTGCGTGAGGAGTTAGTCGCCTTGCGCAAGGAGTTGAACGACCTGGTATAGCCTGTTTCTTTTCCTTCTCGCTTCTGTGTCTTTGCTGTTCCGGATAGCGTTTATGAAAAAAATATGGGGGTGGGAAACCAAGTGATCAAGAACTTGAGCACAGATTTTCTCAAAGATAGGATGGAGTAGGGTGGATGGCAGAGTGCCTACCCTTATAATTTGGTCCTCGGGAGAATCGACCCGAGAGTTCCCGGTTCTTTCGCCTCGGTCCTCGGGAGGACCGGCTCCTGTCCTCGGGAGGGCAAAATTTGGAGAATTAGAGAACAGGAGTCTATTCTGTTCTCAATACTTTCTTGATTTCGTTTATCTTGTTTAAATCACGGATGATGTCTTTCAAATCTTGCAGGTCATGCACTTCCATTACAATCTCAGCAGAGAAGATGCCGTTGTTTGTACAGATGTTCAGTTTAGATATGTTCAGGTTCATCTGTTGAGACAGGATACCAGTCATCTGATGCAACACTCCTACGCGGTCTATTCCCTCTATATGCAGTACAGCCGGGAAATAAAGCACCTTGTGCGTATCCCATTGGGCAGCCAGAATATTGTTGCCATCAACGGCTTTCAGCTTGTTTAGTGAAGAGCATTGCCGCTTGTGTATGGTTATATATCCGTTTTCGGATTGAAAAGCAAGAACGTCATCTCCAGGAATGGGGTGGCAATGTTCACAGATGAGATATCTGGAAATAGTGTTCTCGTTTAGAAGTAAAGTCTTCTTTTTGTCCAATGCCAGCAGGGGCATCCCCTTCATGCCCTGCTCATTTATGTTTTTATCGGTACCGGTGTCCTGTCCAATTCCTGCTATAGCTTCTTCTGTGTTGTTCTTTAGGAATGGGATAAAACGTCTCCATCTGCGCTTGGAAGGCTTGCTTTTGAGATGTCGGACTTCGTTGTCGCCCAAAATAATTGTGCGAGAAGCTATCTGCTCGTATAGCAGTTCTCTGGTGGATACATGATGAAGAAGACATAGGCGGTCCAATGTGTTACTCTCCAAGGAGAATTCATTGGAAAGAAGGAAATCGCGCAGCATCTCCTCACCCTCTTTCTGCATCTGTCGTTGCTGTCTGCGCAATATGGCCAAAATCTTCGTCTGTGCCTTTGCGGTGGTCACATGGTTGAGCCATTCTGCTGCTACCTGCACGTTGCGTCCCGTAAGGACCTCTACCTGGTCGCCACTCTCAAGGCGATGGGATAATGGCACCAAGTGATGGTTCACCTTGGCTCCAATGCAATGTGTGCCGAGTGTTGTGTGCACACTGAAGGCAAAGTCAAGAACAGTACATCCTGATGGCATTGTCTTGAACTCGCCTTTTGGTGTAACGACGAAGATTTCACTGGCATAGAGATTCAACTTTATGGCATCCAGGAAATCCATGGCATTTGGTTGTGGGTCGTCCAGGATTTCCTTGATTGTAGAAAGCCAGCGGTCCAATTCGTTTTCACTGTCCTGCTGTGTCTTGCTTCCATCCTTGTACTTCCAGTGAGCAGCAAACCCTTGTTCTGCAATATCATCCATTCGGCGTGAACGTATCTGCAGCTCTATCCAGCGTCCGTTTCTGCTCATCAATGTGGTTTGTAGGGCCTGGTAACCGTTGGCCTTTGGGTGCGATAACCAATCGCGCAAGCGTTCAGGGTGTGGTTTGTAGATGTTCGTTGCTATGGCATATATTCTCCAGCAGTCGGTAATCTCTGTCTCTGACTGGCCATCTCCCTCAAACACAATGCGGGCTGCCAGAATGTCGTACACCTCATCCAGGGTGACATGCTTGGTCTGCATCTTGCGCCAGATGCTGTACGGAGTTTTGATACGCGCCTTTATCTCATATTTCAGTTCTGTTTGGTCCAAACGTTCCCGAATAGGAGCTGTGAATTCGTCAAATACCTCTTGCAAATGTCCGCTCACTTCCGACAGGTGTGCGCTAATAAGAGCATACTGCTCTGGTTGTTCGTAGCGAAAGGACAGGTCTTCAAGTTCCTCCTTAATCTTGTTCAATCCCAGCCTGTTGGCCAAGGGCGCATAGATGTAAAGTGTTTCGCCTGTTATCTTGTACTGCTTTGCTGGCAACTGACTGCCAAGGGTACGCATGTTGTGCAGGCGATCGCTTATCTTTATAAGTATGACGCGGATGTCGTCGCTCATGGTTAGGAGCAACTTCTTGAAGGTTTCTGCCTGTGCCGAAGCCTGATTGCCGAAAATGCCTCCGCTTATCTTGGTGACACCATCCACAATCTGTGCTATCTTGGGGCCGAATATGTTTCGGATGTCCTCCACGGTATAGTCGGTATCTTCTACCACATCGTGCAGAAGGGCGGAGCAGATACTGGTGCTGCCCAAGCCGATTTCGCCACAGACTATTTGTGCAACGGATAGAGGGTGCATGATGTAAGGCTCACCGGAAAGCCGCCTAACCCCAGCATGGGCTTGGCGGGCGAATTTGAAAGCTTTTTCTATGACATCCACTTTTTTGCGGTGAGGGGATGCAAGATATGTGTCGATGAGGCGCTGATAGGCCTCTTGTATCATCCTTTCGTCTTCCATAGAGCGATGGAGTTATCTTATGCGAAGTTTTTGTCCTGCGCGGATTGCATCGTTTTTCAGACCATTAAGGCTCTTTATTTTCTTCACAGAGATACCGTTTCGTTTGGCTATGGCTCCGAGTGTATCTCCTTTGCGAACAGTAACGGTTTTTGAGGCTTTCTTGTTATGTTTGAACTCTTTCTCGTTGACAGAAACAACTGAACGTCGCTTGTTCAATTCTGCAAGTCTGTGTGTATAAATAGTATCTCCGCTTTCAATAAAAGCATTTATAGCATTCATTGGCATGCGCAGGATGCAAGGGCGTGTGTTGCCAGGGATCTTAGAGGTCCGGTATTGAGGATTCAAAGCCTTCAATTCGTCCATGGAGATGCTGCAAAGTTCGCTTATCTGTTCCATATACACATCCCTATTTGCGATTATTGTGTCTGTACCTATAGGCAGACGTGTGGAAGCAGGGCAGATATTGTGCTCGCAGTAATAGTTCATGGCATAGTTTACCGCAATAAAAGCAGGAACATATCCTCTTGTCTCGCTGGGCAGATATGGATAAATCTTCCAGTAGTCCCTCTCGCCTCCTGCGCGTTTTATGGCCTTGCTTACATTTGCAGGTCCACAATTGTATGAGGCGATTGCCAAGGTCCAGTCGCCAAAGATGTCATACAGATTCTTAAGCATCTGTGCGGCGGCATAACTGGCCTTGATTGGGTCGCGGCGCTCGTCAATCAAACTGTTTGTTTCCAATCCGTAGCGCTTTCCTGTGGCAGGCATGAACTGCCATAATCCCCCAGCTCCTACGCGACTTGTGGCATTAGGGTTCAATGCGCTTTCTACGATAGGCAAATATTTCAGTTCCAAGGGCAACTGGTATGCCTCAAGGGCTTCTTCAAAAATTGGTGTATAGAAATTGCATGCTCCAAGCATCAGTGCCGTGCTTCGGCGAAGTCGGCCCGTGTATTGGTCAATGAACTTGCGCACAACTTTATTGTAAGGCATCTCTATTATGTTTGGAAGCCTCTGCAGGCGGAGGATGTATTCTTCATCCGAATACTCAATGTCTTGCCCTGAACTTTCACATTCAGTGCTGTCGTATGTAAGGTGTGTGCTCGCAAACCATTGGCGCATCATGCTGTCAATCTCCTCCTCTTGCATGCCTTCGGGCAGTTCTATGACTTCCTCTTTGCCAGTGTTGTCGTCATAGACGGTAACGCTTTTTTGGGAGAAAGCAAAGATGCTGCATAGAGAAAGTGCTATTGTAAAAATGTATCTTTTCATAGTAATACTTGATGTTTTTAGCGTCCAATGACGTATACGCTAAAGTTATTCTCAGGTTTTGGGCCAGTGTAGTCTAAGAGGCAATATCATTTCTAATACTGTAAATTCACTGATATCCCGGGACTGCTGCCTATGGTGCTTGGGGCACAACTCGGGCCAGACGGTATCATTTGAGGTGAGACAGTTAGGGAAAGGTCAGTGCCTATATCGAAAGTGCTTAGTTCTGCATCCACAAAAGCATCCACAATACTAAGGAGATATACGCCTGCAATACAGAATATACTGAGGTCCCTATATCGACGGTAGGTGCTCTTCTTGCGCAGAAACACAGATTTGAAATGTTCCTCTCTGCCTGTTATGTTATAGCCTAACGGAAGCATCTCCATGTGGCTGTTAGTGGTTGGGTCTGTGTCGGTAATGTCTTGGTAAGCTTGAGAATAATCCCTAAGCATCTGAGAGTTCCACCCCAGGGCGTAGATACATCCTACCACACCTCCGTAAACGATGGGCAGTTTCCAGTATTTTCTGTTGTATATCTGTCCTCCGCCTGGTACTACCAAAGCAAGCCACATGGCACGGATGGGATCTGGTTTCCAATTGTTAAATCTGTCCAGATTCAATGTGTCTTCAATTGAGCGTTGTATGGAGTCGGCGTAAAGAACTATTGCCGAATCCTGTTGTGCGTCTGTTTGGATAATTATGGAATCCGCTGAAGATACCGGGATTGAATCTGTTGTGTGATGTGCGGAGTCTGGGGAATGTTGCGGAGTTGTAAAGATGGGTGTTATGAAGACCGAAGTCTGTGCTACTTCAATTCTGTTCCCATCACCGGTATTCATACCAATACTCTTTGCATAGACCCTTTGCCCTGACATTGTAATAATGCCAAGGATGAGGAAGAAAAGGATGTTGGGAAGTCTTGTTACTTTCACTTCTGCCTGTCCAGGATTTCAATGATTCTTTCCATTTCCCGTTCATTGGCAAATGGGATAACTATCTTGCCCTTACCTTTGTCGGAGCAAGTCAATTGTACTTTGGTTTGGAAGAATTGCGATAGGCTTTCCTTCAGGATGCTATACTCTTCACTTACTTTTGTGCTACGTCCTTTTAGCTTGTTGCCGTCAGAGGTCTTTATTGTTCCGCCTTCTGACAGTTCCTTCGCCATTTCTTCCACCTTGTGGACACTGAGTCCTTTGGAGATGATTTCGTTATAGGCTTTTATCTGTAACTTCGGGTCATCAATAGCCAAGAGCGCACGGGCATGTCCCATCTCCAGGCGACGATCCTTCAAACCCATTTGAATTGTGGCAGGCAGTTTCAACAAGCGCAGATAGTTGGTTATAGTGCTGCGGTTCTTGCCTACTCGTTCAGACAGGCGTTCTTGTGTCAGGTTGTATTGTTCCAGCAGGTGCTGATATGCAAGTGCTATTTCCAGTGCGTTCAGGTCCTCTCTCTGTATATTTTCTATGAGGGCCATCTCCATCATGTTCTCGTCATCCACGGTGCGCACATAAGCGGGGATAGTCTGGAGTCCTGCCATTTGGCTGGCTCTCCAACGACGTTCTCCTGCTATAATCAGGTATGTGCCGTCTCCTTGGTCGCGAAGTGTGATGGGCTGGACTATGCCGAGTTCCTTTATGCTGTCGGAAAGTTCCTTCAGTGCAACGGGGTCAAATTCTTGGCGTGGCTGGTTGGGGTTTGGAGTAATCTGTCCGACGGGAATCTCGCATATACTTCCAGAACCGGCAGTATTTACCTTTTCTGTGCTGATGAGAGCATCCAGGCCACGTCCGAGTGCCGTATATTTTTTCTTTACTGCCATTAGTTGTGCTTCTCGTTTTTCTCAATAATTTCTTGCGCCAGAGCCAAGTGATTTCTTGCACCGGCAGAATCTACGTCGTAATGCAGTACGGGCAAACCATGACTGGGTGCCTCTGAAAGCTTTACGTTGCGCTGTATTACAGTGCGGAAGACCAGCTCGCGGAAATGCCGTTTGACCTCGTCATAAATCTGGTTGGCCAAACGCAGACGGCTGTCGTACATAGTAAGCAGGAAACCCTCTATCTCCAATTGCGGATTCAGTTTTGCCTTGATGATCTTTATCGTGTTCAATAATTTGCTTATGCCTTCAAGAGCAAAGTATTCGCACTGAACAGGTATGATTACGCTTGCTGCTGCCGTGAGTGCGTTGACCGTTATCAATCCGAGCGACGGACTGCAGTCTATCAGGATGTAGTCATAGTCGCCGACAACAGGGGACAGCATGTTCAGCATTATACGCTCTCGGTTGGTTCTGTTCAGCATCTCAATTTCGGCACCTACCAAGTCGATATGGCTGGGGATAATGTCCAGGTTTTCCACATCGGTGCTATATATGGCTTCACGTACGTCCACCCCATCTATAAGGCAGTTGTAGATGGTACAATCCACCTGTGTGCTGTCCACTCCGAGACCGCTGGAAGCGTTGGCCTGTGGGTCGGCGTCTATAAGCAAGACCTTTTTCTCCAGTGCTGCCAGCGATGCTGCCAGGTTCATGCTGGTTGTTGTCTTACCTACGCCACCCTTCTGGTTGGCTAAAGCTATTATTTTACCCATTTGGTTGTCATTACTATAGTTTCGCACACAAAGATACACAAAACTAAGGAAAAGACAAAGTAAAACTTGTGGTAAAAAGCAAAAAGCGCTACATTTGCAACACTTAAACCAAACAAAGATATGCAAAATAGCAACATACCCACCATTCTTGTCACAAACGACGATGGTTTTCAGGCACAAGGTATACAATACCTCGCCACTCTGTTAGGCAATTTGGGCAACGTAGTAGTGGTTGCGCCGGATAGTGCCAGAAGCGGTGCCGCATGCAGCATCACTCCCACATGTCCGGTCAGCGTAAGGAAAATCAGGGATAACGTTTATGCCTGTTCGGGTTCTCCGGTGGATTGTGTCAAGATTGCTTTGGAAAAGATATTGGACAGAAAGCCAGACCTTGTGGTCAGCGGCATAAACCATGGCGACAATGCATCCATATCCCTGCATTATAGCGGTACGGTTGGTGCTGCATTGGAAGCCTGTATGAAGGGCATTCCCGCCATAGCCTACAGCCTGAGGACGCACAAGAAGGAGTGTGACTTCGCACCCTATTCCGAAGTAATTGTGGAGTGGGCGGAGAAGGTGCTTCGTGAGGGGTTGCCCGCGGATACCTGTTTGAATATCAATTTCCCCGAGGTAGAATGCCTGTGCGGTTCAAAGGTATGCCGTATGGCCCGAGGGCTGTGGCATACCGAGTGGCTGGATGCAGGCGTGGATGACGAGGGGAAAAAGATTTACACCCTTACCGGCACGTTTACCAACCTTGAACCGGAGGCTGCAGATACCGACTATTGGGCTTTGGACCATGGTTTTGCTGCGATAACACCCCTGTCGCTGGATATGACTGACCATGCCCTGCTTGCAAGACTCGGCAAATCCGCAGATTGAATGTATGCTATTTCTGCGGATGCTCTATGCAGACTCTGACGTCGTTGCGTTGGAGTCTGGTTTTTAGCCATTCGGTCATTCGGTCCTTGTCCTCGATTTTCATTTTGCTTACGGAACCAATGCTCACGATGTACACCAGGCTGTCCAAGGTTGCGGAATCAGTTTGGTAGGCGCAAACTCCCCTGCTTGTGGAAACGGATGTGACGGATGGAAATAAGGTTTGGATTTCGGGAAGCAAGGTTTGTGAAAATGCCGTGGAGGCAAGGTATGCGCCTATGCTATCCTGAAGGACTTTGATCTTCCTTTCGTTTTCGGCTATCTGCCTTTGGGTGGCCAAGGTCTTGTTCTTTTCGGTAAAGATTATGCCTCGCACGCTTTCCTCGTCTATTCCGTTGGCGCTTTGCACGATGTCCAGACGGACATTCTCAAGTCCGTATTGCGGAAGTTTTGAATTTATGTGTGCTATCTGTGTGCTGTCCACCGATTCTCCGAGCAACACCAGCCGTATGGTCTTGGCGTCGTAGTCAAACTCCTCGGAGATGATGCGCGCTCCTTTTAGCTGGACGTTGTCTCTGCAAAAATCATGACATTTATCCACGAACATTGTCTCCTGCACCATCTGGAATGTGATGTAGATGCTGGGTATTATCGTTAGCACGCTTATTAGCGTAATGATGTGCTTTACCCGTTTTTCTCTGTCCTTGTCCACGAATACCTTCTTGGGGAAACGCATTACGAGTGTAACGCCCATGAACGTTGCCAGGGAGATGAATATGGTATTTATAAGGTACAGGTACAGGGCGCCCAGGGCAAAGAGCCAGTTGCCTGTACCCAAACCGAAACCTACGGTACATAGCGGCGGCATCAAGGCCGTGGCTATGGCTACACCAGGAATGACGTTGCCCATGCGCTGGCTACGGCTGCTCAGGGCTACGATACCGGCCAGTCCTCCGCACAGTGCAATGCCCACGTCGTATATGGTTGGCGAAGTGCGTGCCAGCAGTTCGGATTGGACTTCGTCCAGCGGGGTCACCAGGAAGTATATGGTGGCCGTGGCTACGCTGAACAGTGTGGCAACGAGGTAGTTTGTTGCTGCTCGCTTGAACAGCATGAAGTCGTTGATACCCACGGCCAGTCCCATGCCAATGATAGGGCCCATCAGGGGGGAGATGAGCATGGCGCCTATGATTACTGCCGCACTATTGGTATTGAGGCCTAATGAAGCCACAAAGATTGCAAAGATAAGCACCCATAGTTTGGCGCCATGGAAATCCACTCCTTCTTCTATCTTTGCTATTGTTTCATGTGCCGGGGCCATGTCTTCCCCTAAACTGAGGATGTCCTGCAACCTACGCTTGAGCTCCTGTAGTATGTCCATCATGATATTGTTGTTTAGGTCAGTTTTCCAAAATTTTCTCTGCCGCCTTTTGTGGCGCTCCTGGCATGCCAAGCAGCTGCATCATCTCCTGATAACCCTGTATCTGCCTTGTGCGGAAATCTTCGTTGGCAATCACATTGCCCAAGGCTATGTCCAGGCTTTCCTGTGTCAGGTCTCCGGCCACTAATTCCGGTACTACCTCTCGGCCGGCAATAAGGTTTACGAGCGAGACGTATGGAACCTTCAGCAGTTTGCCTCTAAGCCAGGATACCGCCTTGCCGCATCTCATGGCATAGCATACCACTTGCGGCACTCCCATTATAGCAGTTTCCAGGGTTGCTGTACCGCTTGTTACCAATGCAGCGTGGGCGCAATGCATCAGCATAAAACTGCTTTTGCTCCCATGGCATGGTGCCAGCACCACCTTGTTTCGGCATTCGGTTTCTTCGGGCTTGAAGGCTTTGCCTATAACTTGGCCGTAGAAATCGGTGCTTATGTTCGGTGCCGATGCTATTACATAGCGGAAGTCCTTGCCAACTGTCTTCGTTGCATTCAGCATTAGGGGAAGATTCTGCTCTATCTCTTGTTTGCGGCTGCCCGGCAACAATGCCACCACTTTTCCCTCGCTGATTCCAAGGCTCTGTTTCCAAGCAATCACTTCCTCCTCGGGCAGTGCCTTTTGGAAGGCGTCTATTTCATCCAGTGTAGGGTTGCCTACGTATTCCACATGGTGCCCGTAGCGTTTGGCATACCACTCGACTTCAAAGGGCAGTATGCTCAGCACCTTGTCCACGTATTTGCGTATTTGTGCAATGCGCCCCTCCTTCCATGCCCATATCTTGGGCGGGATGTAGTAGATGACCTGTGGTGTGCCAGCATGGGCGGTGTGATTCTTCTGTATGAAGTTTTTGTGGAACCAGGCTGCTATTTTCAGGTTAAAGCCGGGGTAGTCTACCAGAATGAGTCTGTCGGGATTAAACTCCCTGATGGACTTCTTGCATTCTTCCATGCCCCGGAGTATCTCCGGCAGATGGATGGCAACAGAGACAAAACCCATATAGGCCAGTTCCGGCTTGTACCAGTAGCATATCTCGGCCTTGGCATCTTTTGCCTCAAGTGCTTCCATCAGGTGCCTGGCATGCAGGTCGCCGCTGGATTCTCCGGCAATAATATAATATTTCATACCGTACCTTCGTTTTTGTGTTCCCGAAAATAAGACTTATCGCCAGACAAAGATACTAATTATATTACAAAGTGCCAAATGCCAGTATCCGGAATCTTTTGTACAAGTGTGTCCGGAACCTCGTTTTTGGGGCCCCCCGACGTCGGACCTCGGCCCTCGGGAGGACAAGGGCTTGACGTCGGAAGGACGAGGCCTTGACGTCGGGAGGACCAAATTGCCCCCTTTTTTGCCCCTGTTCGGACAGGTTATGGCTAACGGTTTTCTTCCTTGGTGAGCATTTGGCTGGGAACAAGGTTAAATTGTTCTAAATTTCCGTTAAAATGATAAAAACTATCGTTGTGTATTGGACAATGCAAACACTTTTCGCTATCTTTGCAGTATGAAAAAGGTTAATATCAACAAATCGATGCCTTACGATCTGCATTTTGACTATCGGGACAAGTATATTGTGCTGATGGACAATGTGCAGCAGGTGCGCCAAACTCAGGAGACGGTGCTCAACGAGTCCTGTATAGTTGTTTTGGTGGAAGAAGGTGAATGTACAACCACTATAAGCAATACGGATTATGCTTTGTGCAAGGGGGACCTTTTGATATGTACTCCGGGCAATGTCATCGAACGAAACATGGCCGGTGCAGACTTTCATTGCCGCATATTCATTATTTCCTCCGAGTACACTGGAGAGATTTTGAAGGGCACGCACATGAGCATGTCTCAATACCTTATGAACAAGTTAGTGCAAATTGTGCGTCTTACACCAGCGGAACAGGAAACGCTAAAAGGATTCTATAATCTGATTTCCAGCATAAACCATCTTCCGGATGACAAGGTCAGGGAATACAGCGTGCATCATCTGCTGAAATCATACGCATATACATTTGCTGGTCTTTTCCTGTCGCGTGGCTATTCTCCCAAGAAGACCAAAGGTACATCTGCAGAGGTCCTGTTTCGCAATTTCGTGCGTATTTTGCACGAGCAACCGGAAGGACGAACTGTCCAGTTCTATGCCGACAAACTGAATATAACTCCCAAATACTTCAATACCATCTGCAAACAGGTTTCCGGCAAGACGGCAAGCAAACTTATCAGCGAGGAAATAGTGGCTCAGGCACAACTTATGCTTAAAGACCCCGACCTGAGCATAAAACAGATTTCATCCATGCTCGGCTTTGTGAATCAGTCACATTTCGGCTCCTTCATGAGAAGGGAGACGGGAACTTCTCCGCAGAGTTTGCGCAAGACGCAACAACAGTAAGCCCATACAGTCACAATAATACATTTTATATAAAATATTAAATAGACATGAAAACAATAATCCAACGCTGCCTGATGGCCACTACGCTAATCCTTTCCCTGGCAGGGATGTCCTCTTGTTGCAACGAATACAAGGACATGTTACCCGGTGAGTTGCGATTGGTAGAGAATGATTTTCGCAATGACAATGCGATACAAGGTATAGAGTATACCGAAGACGAGGCGCCAAAGGCCATGAGTGCACTGGAAGTGCGTACCATTTGGCATGCCGTTATAACCAATGCCGAGAACAACCTGGAAAACAATCCCGAAGGAAGAAGATTGTATGGAAGTGTCGATGAGGCAAAGGCGGAATTCCACACCATGCTCCAAAACAGCATGAAAAAGATGACCGAGGAGTATCCTGCGGCCAACCAGGCAATACTGCAGGAACTCCGCAGGGCAGAAGTAAAGGTGTATGTGAAATACAAGTGGTGCGTACAAGCCGAACAATACTCGGATTTGAAATTAGAGGTAACACCAAATACGGCCTGTCCTGAGGGAATTTAACGTACAAGACAAACAAAAGCAGTGCCTATGCTTGCATTATTGAAAGAAAAGACCTACTTTTGTTCGGAAAATAAGAATAATTCAAACGTATAACAACAGTATGATAGACGTTAAAGTTACCCTCGCCGATGCCGAGGAGAAGATGGAAGAGGCCGTAATGTACCTTGACGAGGCACTGGCACACATCCGCGCAGGCAAGGCAAACGTGAAAATCCTGGACGGTATTCGCGTGGACAGTTATGGTAGCCTAGTTCCCCTGAACAACGTGGCCAGCATCAACACCCCCGATGCACGCACCATAGCCATCAAGCCTTGGGACAAGAGCATGTTCCGTGCAATTGAGAAGGCCATCATGGACAGTGATGTAGGTATCACCCCCGACAACAATGGCGAGATTATCCGCCTGACCATTCCCCCTCTGACCGAGGAACGACGCAAGCAGCTCGTGAAGCAGTGCGGCAAGGAGTGCGAGCAGGCCAAGGTGAGTGTCCGCAATGCTCGCCGCGACACCAACGACAAGTTGAAGAAGGCCATCAAGGACGGCCTGTCCGAGGACTTGGAAAAGGATGCCGAGAACGACCTCCAGAAGATGCACGACAAGTACATCAAGAAGGTGGAGGAGCTTCTGGCCAACAAGGAAAAAGAAATCATGACTGTCTGATGCAGGGCATAGTCATAAAGAACACAGGAAGCTGGTACGTCGTCCGCCTGGACGATGGCCGGCTTTTTCAATGTAAGGTGAAGGGCAACTTCCGCCTCAAGGGCATACGGAGCACCAACCCCGTTGCCGTAGGCGACAGAGTCCGCATTGTCCCCACAGAAGCCAACGCCGGACAGGTGGGCATGATAACGGAGATACTGGACCGACACAACTACATCATACGCAAGGCCTCCAACCTCTCCAAGCAGAGCCACATCATAGCGGCCAATGTGGACCAGGCGGCACTGGTGGTAACGTTGCGACACCCCGAGACAAGCACAACCTTCATTGACCGTTTCCTTGCCGGGGCCGAAGCATACCGTGTGCCGGTTATCATTATATTTAATAAGGTGGATCTGCTCGACGAGGAAGACCGCCACCTGCTTGAACTCTTCTTCCGCCTGTACGAAGGCATCGGGTATCCATGCTATGGCGTCTCTGCCCTGAACGACGGAGCTGGTCTGTGTAGCGTGGACACCCTGCGCAAGGTTCTCCAAGGCAAGACCACTTTGTTCTCCGGCAACAGCGGTGTAGGCAAGAGCACACTGCTCAACGCCCTCATCCCTGGTCTGGATGTGAAGACGGCCGAGATATCGGATTCCCACGACACTGGTATGCACACTACCACCTTCTCGGAAATGTTCGACCTTCCCGTCCAGGATGGGGAACTCCCGGGACATATCATAGACACTCCCGGTATCAAGGGATTCGGTACCTTCGACATGGAACGTGAGGAAGTGGGCCACTATTTCCGCGAGATATTCCAGACATCCAAGGAATGCCGCTTCGGCAATTGTACGCATACACATGAACCCGGATGTGCCGTGCTTGCCGCACTCGAGGAACACCGCATTGCGCAAAGCCGCTACACCAGTTACCTGTCCATGCTTGAAGACAAGGACGAAGACAAGTACCGCGGAAAGATATGATGAGCGGTGAACGGATGTAGGGCGAACGGGGTCCTTGGAAGATTGACTGGATGTCAATCTGTGCCTCGTGAGGGTCGCAATCCCCATTGCGACGTTGGGGAACTGCGTGCAGCGTCCGCATAGTTTCCAATTTGACTTAACGTCAACCTTTGGTTTAGTCCCTTCTAACGTCAACCTTTGGTTATTATTCACCTGCGGTTCATCAAGATGAACAGTCGCTAAAATTCATCAAGCTAAAGCAGTCCGGTTTTACCTTTCCAATTTATTAAACATTAAACACTAAACACTAAACTCCAACCCCTAAAACCCAGTACAATATACTCCCTCCCATACAGGGGCGGGTTCGGGGAGGGGTCCCAACATTATGAAAACAGTTATCATAGGCAGCGGCCCTGCAGGCTACACAGCCGCCATATATGCCAGCCGTAGCGGTTTGGAACCAGTTCTCTACGAAGGCAACCAGCCTGGCGGACAGTTGACACAAACCACAGAGATAGACAATTTCCCCGGTTATCCCGAGGGAACAACTGGCAACGAACTGATGGATGACCTCCGTGCACAGGCAGAACGTCTGGGCACAGACATACGCATGGGAACCATCACAGCCGTGGACTTCTCCATGGACGGTACTCATCCTCATCGTCTTGCCATAGACGACGGCACAACCATCGAGGCCGATACCGTAATCATTTCCACCGGTGCTTCTGCCAAGTACCTCGGTTTGGAAGACGAGAAGAAGTATCAGGGCATGGGTGTGAGTGCATGCGCCACCTGCGACGGATTCTTCTACCGCAAGAAGACGGTGGCCGTTGTAGGCGGAGGCGATACAGCATGTGAAGAAGCCCAGTACCTTGCCGGTTTGTGCAAGAAAGTGTACATGATTGTGCGTCGCGACGTGCTCCGTGCCTCTGAGGCCATGCAGAAGAAGGTCATGGAAACGGAGAACATTGAAATCCTATGGAACACACAGGTTCGCGGCCTTTATGGTACCGATGGCGTAGAGGGAGCACACCTGTCTACAGGCGTGGATTTGCCCATTGACGGCCTGTTCCTTGCCATAGGTCATCATCCCAACAGTGACATCTTCCGTCCCGCACTTGAATGCGATGCCGAGGGCTACATCATCGTCAAGCATCCCACAACCGAAACCAACATCCCCGGTGTCTTTGCCTGTGGCGATGTTGCCGACCCCATCTATCGTCAGGCAATTTCTGCCGCCGGTAGCGGATGCCATGCCGCCATGGATGCCCGCAAGTATCTGTCAGAGAAGTAGTGAAGCCAATAAGCAGCATGCCCTGCAAAGCAGTGGAGTCTTGATAATGACTCTGCGTTGCTTTGCAGGGCATGCTTGTTTATGGGATTAGCAGTTTGTAGTATATTTCTTGTTAAACTTTAGTGGTGTCCCTTATTTTCCTTCCTCGTAGTTGCGGTCAATGACCTGATAGAGCGAGTCGCAAAGCCTTTGCCTGCTTTCCGTGCGAAGGACGTATTGCCTGTGCTCCGCGCGCACGTGTATATATAATATAGTGGGAAGGAGCACCATGGCCCTCTGGTTCTTGTGCCAGTACTCTCGTGTAAGAACTCCAGTCCTCTCGTGCAAGGACTGGAGTTTTCTCGTGTGAAAACTGGGATGACAACGTGTTGATAGCGGCAGGTTACTTCACTACCTCCAGAAGTTCTACGGTGAAGATGAGGCAGGAGAAGGCAGGTATCTCATTCTGCTCGCGGGCACCGTAGGCAAGTTCCTGGGGGATGTAGAGTTCCCACTTGGAGCCGGCAGGCATCATGGTCAGGGCCTCTGTCCAACCCTTGATAACCTGGTTCACACCGAAGGTGGCTGGCTGGTTGCGCTTGTAGGAACTATCGAAGACCTTGCCATCGATGAGGCGGCCTTCGTAGTGCACCTTCACCCTGTCGGTGGTGGTGGCAACGGGACCTTCGCCCTTGGTGATTATCTTGTATTGAAGACCGCTGGCGGTTTGCTTCACCTCCTTGTTCTTCAAATTTGCCACCAGGAACTCCTCGCCAGCCTTGCGGTTGGCACCGTACTTGCGTTCCATCATGCTTTCCTGGTAGTACTTCATCTGCTTCTCCACGATCTTCATGGCAGAGTCGTTGCTGATGGCGGATTGAGTGCCCATAAGGCCCTCCATGAAACCACGGATGAACTCGTCGTGGTTGAGCATGTCCACCGAGTCGTTCATCTGCTTGGACACGTTGGGTATCACACGCTTGCTCACGTCCTCGCGGATCTCGGTACCAGCGATGCGAGCCTTTGCCTGGAGGTCGGCTTCGGTGAGTTCTGTCTTGCCAAAGCCCTCGATGAACTGAGGCATGTACTTGGCATCCACTCCCTTCTGGCGGGTGAGGTACTCTACTAGGCCCTGGGTGTTGAGGCGGCCGATAAGGTATGAGAAGGTCTTTACGTCCACGGTGTCCACCTTCTCCACCTGGGCCTTCTTGTTCTTCTTGTCTTTCTTTTTCTTGGGTGCTGCCTGTATGCCAAGGCAAAGGGCAGATACCAGTGCAAGGAGGAAAATCTTTTTCATGATAAATGGAATGCTATTATAATGTAAAAAGGACAACCTGCTGATGTCGCAAGAATACGGGCATACGGCAGATTGTCCTTGTATGGTTAAGTGTTGTCTGTTTGTTTACTTGCCTACAGAAACCAGGTCGATAACGAATACCAGTGTGCTGAAGGGCTTGATCTTGTCGCCGGCTTCACGCTCGCCGTATGCCATATCCTGGGGAATGTAAACCTTCCACTTAGAACCAGCGGGCATGTGTGTAAGTGCCATTGTCCAACCGGGGATAACCTGGTTGCAACGGAATGTCATGGGCTTCTCCTGATCCATGTTGCCGTCGAACACGGTGCCGTCGATGAGGGTACCCTCGTACTTAACCTTCACGAAACTGGTGTCGGCAGGAATCTGTCCGTCGCCCTCAGTGATAACCTCGTAGTAAACACCGCTGGTATCAATCTGCTTGATACCTTCCTTCTTGGCAATCTCAGCCATGAACTCCTCGCCAGCCTTCTTGTTGTCGCCATACTGAGCCTGCATTTGGCGAGCCTTGATGACGCGCATGTTTGCCTGTGCATACTCGTTGGCGGCATCCATGGTCATGAGGGTTGTGTCCTCCAGAGTACCTGCCACGAAACCTGCCATGAAGTTGCTCTGGCTAACGTGCTGAGTGCTGTCCTCGCCGTAGATCTCGTGCTGAAGGCCCTCGATCATCTGGGTAGAAACCTGCTGGCCAATCTGAAGACCTGCATAGTATGCCTGCTTCTTCTTGTCGTCACCGGCATTGGCGCCGTCGTTCAAGCCCTTGATGAACTCGTTCAGGTATGTGGTATCCACGCCCATGCGCATTACCAGATAATCCTTCAGACCCTGGCTCTGAGCCATACCGATGGCATAGCAGAGAGAGTCAACGTCGCTCTTCATGTTGGCTTTGGGAGTACCATTGCCACAACTTGTCATGATAGCAGCCAGAACTACGGCTGCGATGATAGAAATCTTTTTCATCTTTGTATTTTGTTAGTTATATTTGTTTGTCGTGTTTGTGCGGTGTGATCAGAGAACCTTTATCAGTTCCACGTCGAACACCAGTGTTGCATAGGGAGGGATGGATGCACCGGCACCACGCTCGCCATAACCCAGCAGATAGGGGATGTGGAAGCGGTACTTGGCGCCTTCCTTCATCAACTGCACGCCTTCTGTCCAACCGGCAATAACCTGGTTAAGGCCGAAGTCGGCAGGCTCGCCGCGCTGGTATGAGCTGTCGAATACGCTACCGTCGGTCAGGCGGCCCTCATAGTGGCAACGCACCTTGTCGGTAGCCTTGGGGCTCTTGCCGGTACCCTCGGTGAGCACCTCGTACTGAAGGCCGCTCTTGGTGGTGATGACGCCCTCACGCTTGCCGTTCTCCTCCAGGTAGGCCTTGCCTTTGGCAATGTTCTCCTCTGCCTGCTCCTTCTCCTTCTTCTGGAAATACTCGCTCAGCATAACCTGTGCCTCGCGTGCGGTCATGTCGGTATCGCGACCTGCCATCACATCCTCGATGCTGCGGCTGAACTCCTTGATGTCGAAATTCTCAATGTTCATGCTCTTCAACTGCTGGCCAATGCCAAGACCCAGAGCGTAACTTATCTTCTCCATATATTATATAAGGTGTATTAATTTATGCAAAATCGCGTGCAAAGGTACGAAATTAAATGAACATTGGGCAAGGAAAGGCTAATAGATTAAGTTTTTTTTGTATTTTTGTATGCAAAACAAAGTAGACCTCTATGCCACAGACTTTAAGAATACGATGCCGCAACAATGGGCAGATGATTAGTGTTCCCTTTGGAACCAGTTTGAAGGAATTGTATGGAATGTGCGGTTTGGAGATGAAGCACGGCCCCATGTGTGCCCTTGTGAACAACAAGGTGCAGGGCATGAACTACCGTTTCTACAATGCCAAGGATGTGGAGTTCATGGACATGACCTCCACGCATGGCATGAGGACCTACACGCTGACCCTGTTCCTGGTGCTGGCAAAGGCCGTGGAGGACCTCTATCCCGGCGGACAATTGATAATAGGTGCACCCGTGAGCCGTGGCTACTTCTGCGAATTGCGCATTGGCCGCGAACTTACCGAGCAGGATGCCGATGCCATACACCAGCGCATGCAGGAGATCGTGGACATGGACGAGAAGATACACCGCGTACAGTGCCCCATAGAGGAGGCCATTGCCCTGTTCCGCTCCAGGGGGATGGAGAGCAAGGCAAAACTTCTGGAGAGCCAAAGCAACCTCTACACCTCATACTACCGCCTGTGCGACACGGTCAACTATTTCTATTCCTGCCTGTTGACGAGGACCGGCCTGCTGAGCCTCTTCAAGGTGGAGAAGTTCTACGAGGGCCTGCTTCTGCGTATCCCTTCGCGCAAGAACCCCACCGAGTTGGAGGAGATGGTGCCTCAGGAGAAGATGCACAACGTCATCCAGGAGTTCCACCGCTGGCAGGACATCCTGGGTGTGCGCACGGCAGGAGAGTTCAACGAGGCGGTGAAGGACGGACATGCATCGCAACTGATAAACGTGAGCGAGGCCCTGCAGGAGAAGAAACTGAACGACATCGTGGACGACATCGTGGAGAAGGGTGCCAAACTGGTACTCCTGGCAGGTCCCTCGTCCAGCGGAAAGACAACCACCAGCAAGCGCCTTGCCATCCTGCTGATGGCCTCCGGCATGCGTCCGCACACCATCAGCACGGACGACTACTTTGTGAACCGTGTGGACACGCCCAAGGATGCCAATGGCAACTACGACTTTGAGTGTATCCAGGCGGTGGACACAGCCCTGTTCAACAGGCAGATGACGCAACTGCTGGCTGGCGAGGAGGTAGAACTGCCACGCTACGACTTCAAGTTGGGCGAACGTGTCTACGAGAACCGTCGCATACGCATTGGCGAGGGCGACATCATCATACTGGAGGGCAACCATGCCCTGAACCCCATCCTGTCCGAACAGGTGCCGGAGGACAAGAAGTTCCGCATCTTCATCAGCCCTCTCACTACCATAGCCCTGGACGACCACAACAATATCCCCACTACGGACATACGTCTGCTGCGCCGACTCATCCGCGACTATCAGTATCGTGGCTACTCGGCACTGGAAACCATACGCCGCATGCCCAGTGTGAGTGCCGGCGAGGAGAAGTGGATTTTCCCTTTCCAGGAACTTGCCGATGCTATCTTCAACAGTGCCTTGCTCTATGAACTGGCGGTCATCAAGGACCAGGTGAAACCCATCCTCGACCAGGTGGGCGAATGCGAACCCGAATATGCCGAAGCAAGCCGCCTGCGCAAGTTCCTGCGCTATTTCCGTAGCGTACCTGCCGACCAGGTTCCGCCTACGTCCCTGCTCCGCGAGTTTGCCGGCGGAAGTTCGTTCAAGTACTAAAGACCCTCCCCCAACCATGTCCGCTATAACCGACATACCCTTCCTGCAAAGCATCCTTCGTCCCCGACCTGCGGAGGGGCACAAGGGGACCTTCGGGCATGCACTGCTCGTGGCGGGCAGTTATGGCATGGCAGGTGCTGGTATACTGGCAGGCAGAAGTTGCATGCGCTCGGGTGTGGGCAAACTGACGGTACACATCCCCTTGCGCAACAACGACATAATGCAGGTGGCGCTCCCCGAGGCAATACTGAATCACGATGAGGACGACATGCGGTGGACATCCATGCCCCTGGGCATGTCCCTTCCCATTCCCTACAATGCCATAGGCATAGGGCCGGGCATAGGCACGGGGCAGGAGACTTCGGAGGCATTGCACCGCATGCTTGAAACTATGGCTGGCACCTCCATACCCATGGTGCTCGATGCCGATGCACTGAACATCCTGGCGAAGAACCCCAGTTGGTCGTGCCTATTGCCTGCGGAAACCATCATCACGCCACACCCCTTGGAGTACAGAAGGTTGGTGGAGTCGGGGGCATGCCTGGACAACGTTATCCTTGTGCTCAAGGGACACCACACCACCATCACCATACCCGGCAATCCTTCCGCCCAGTACCAGTGCCCCTATGGCAACAACGGCATGGGCACGGCAGGAAGCGGAGATGTCCTCACGGGCATCATCCTTGGCCTTCTGGCACAGGGCTATCCCCCACGGGATGCCGCACTGCTGGGCGTAGGGCTGCATGCCCTGAGCGGCGACCTGGCGGCAAGCGAGTTGGGGCAGCACAGCCTCATTGCCTCCGACCTGACAAAGTATTTGCACAAAGCATTCAATATAATAACAACATAAAAACTATACATTATTATGATTAGCATCATTATGGGCAGCACCAGCGATCTCCCCGTTATGGAGAAGGCTGCCAAGTTCTTGGACGAAATGGAGATTCCCTTTGAGATGAACGCACTCTCGGCACACCGCACCCCCGACGAGGTGGAGCAGTTTGCACGCGAGGCAGAGGGTCGTGGCGTTCGTGTTATCATTGCCGGTGCCGGTATGGCGGCAGCCCTGCCTGGTGTCATTGCGGCAAGCACCACACTGCCCGTCATCGGTGTACCCATCAAGGGCATGCTGGACGGCTTGGATGCCATGCTCTCCATCATACAGATGCCTCCCGGCATACCCGTTGCCACCGTGGGCGTTAACGGTGCCTTGAATGCCGCTATCCTGGCGGCAGAGATGATGGCCCTCTCCGATGAGGCACTGGCCGCCAAACTCAAGGCCTACAAGCAGGGTCTGAAGGAGAAGATAGTAAAGGCCAACGAGGAACTCTCTCAGGTTAAGTACAAGTTCAAGGTCAACTAAACATCAACTATGGCATACGCACGTCGCAAGTCCCACGAAATCACCGTGGGCAACATCCGTCTGGGCGGCGAAAACCCCATCAGGGTTCAGTCCATGACCAACACCAGTACCATGGACACCGAAGCCAGCGTGGCACAGATTCTGCGCATTGCCGAGGCTGGTGGCGAGTTGGTGCGCCTCACCACCCAGGGTACACGCGAGGCAGAGAACATGGAACTCATCAGCCAGGCGGTGCGTCAGTCAGGCAGTTCCGTGCCCCTGGTGGCGGATGTACACTTCAATCCCAACGTTGCGGATGTGGCCGCCCGCTATTGCGAGAAGGTGCGCATCAACCCCGGCAACTACGTGGATGCCGCCCGTCAGTTCAAGCAATTGGAGTACACCGACGAGCAGTATGCCCAGGAACTGCAGAAGATAGAGGCACGTCTGCTTCCTTTCCTCGACATCTGTCGCGAGCACGATACAGCGGTGCGCATAGGCGTGAACCATGGTTCTCTGTCCGACCGCATCATGTCGCGCTATGGCGACACGCCCGAGGGCATCGTGGAGAGTTGCATGGAGTTCCTGCGCATCTGCGTGCGACACGACTTCATGAACGTGGTCATCTCCATCAAGGCCAGCAACACCGTGGTGATGGTGCAGAGCATGCGCTTGCTGGTACAGCAGATGGACAAGGAGGGCATGACCTTCCCCCTGCACCTTGGTGTCACCGAGGCTGGTGAGGGCGAGGACGGACGCATAAAGAGTGCCGTGGGTATTGGCGCACTGCTCACCGAGGGCATAGGCGACACCATCCGTGTGAGCCTTTCCGAGGCTCCCGAGAAGGAAATCCCCGTGGCACGCCAACTTGTGGACATGATTCCCGAGTGCCACCGCCTGCGCCAGGAGGCCGAGGCGGGCATCAAGGACGATACCGTAACTCTGCGCCTGGAGGCCTCCTCGCTGGAAGAACTCCAACTGAAGGCCGCCATGGCCGTGGGTGCTATCTTCATCGACAAGAAGGCGCACCTGCTCAACATAGAGGCCGAGGGCTTCGGCGAGGACACCTTGCGCGACCTTTCCGACTCCATCCTGCAGGCGGCACGCATAAAGTTCGTCAAGACGGAGTACATCTCCTGCCCCGGTTGCGGCCGCACGCTCTACGACCTTGAAGGCACAATCCACAAGATCAAGGCCGCCACTGCCCACCTCAAGGGGCTGAAGATAGCCATCATGGGATGTATCGTCAATGGCCCCGGCGAAATGGCAGATGCCGACTATGGCTACGTTGGTGCCGCCCGTGGCAAAGTCTCCCTCTACAAGGCCAAGGAGTGCATAGAGAAGAACATTCCCGAGGAAGAGGCGGTAGAACGCCTGCTCAAGTTCATAGAGGAGGATTTGAAGCAACAATGACAATAAGGAAAGCTACCATTGATGACGCTCCTTTCATTGCCCTGGTAATTGCAGAGGCATTGGGCGATGACATCATGGAACGTTGTCAGGAGAGCATCAGCGAGCAGGACGGCCAAAGGCTGGCCCTGCTTGCCGATTCCATTCGCACGGACAATACACTCTACTCCTGGCGGCACACCTCCATTGCCCAGGACACCGACGGTACGCCCCTTGGTGCCATAGTGGCGTATCCTGCCGACAACTACATGCAGATGCGCGCCACCACCTTTGCTATGCTCAGCGACCTCATCTCCTTCAATGTGGAAAGCATGGATGCCGAGGCACGCCCCGGAGAGTATTATGTGGACAGCATTGCCGTAGTTCCCAAGGCAAGGGGACAGGGCATAGCACGCCAACTCCTCCTCCATGCCATAGCCAAGGCACAGGAAATGTTGCTCCCCGCCATCCTTGCATGCGAACCCAATAACCTTGGCGCCAAGGCTCTCTACGAGTCTCTCGGCTTCCGCCACGATGGCGACCTCTTTATTTTCGGCCATCATTATTTAAGGATGACTAAGACCCTCCCCCCTGCCCAGTCCTCGCGTCGCAATGGAGATTGCTCCCCTCATGGAGCACAGATTGACATTCAGTCAATCCTCCAAGGACTCCATTCGCCACAAGGGAGGGGAGTAGTAACAATTGACTCATGAGCACATCGGCAGTATATCCGCCAATTTCCTCCCCCTACAGGGGGATTGTGGGGGTCCTCACCCGTCTCTTCAACAAAGCCTGTACCGCTTACGGCCTTCTTGCCGATGGCGACAGGATTCTCCTTGCCCTTTCCGGAGGCAAGGACTCCCTGGTCATGGCTCAGTTGATGGCTGAGCGTGCACGTATCTTCAAGCCATCGATACACGTGGAGGCCGTGCATGTGGTTATGGACAATGTGCCCTACCAGACGGACATCCTGCACATGCAGGAGTTCTGCAATGCCCTTGGCATACCCCTGCACATACTTCACACCTCTTTCGACGAGAGCACCGACAAGCGCCGCACACGTTGCTTCCTCTGTGCCCGCTATCGTCGCAAGGCCATGTTCGACTTTGCCGTGGAGCACCGCTTCAACAAGGTTGCCCTGGGGCATCACCAGGACGACTTCCTTGCCACCATGCTCATGAACCTCCTCTACGAAGGCTCCTTCCACTCCATGCGCCCATCCATGCCCATGGAGCACTATCCCCTCACCATCATCCGCCCCCTCTGCCTTGTCCCCGAAAAGAATATCGCATCCCATGCCGCCGAAGCCCAACTGGTGCGCCAGATCTCCCCCTGTCCCTACGAGGATAGAACCCGCCGCTCGGAAATGGAGCGCCTCTCCCAATCCCTCTGCACCATGCACCCCGAATCCCGCCAAAGCATGTGGCATGCACTGGAAAAGGGGTGGGAGTAGGTTCCCCTGCCTTATAATGGAGCAAAGGCCACTAACGTGCAATCGCAAGCAGCGGTTAACTATTCGGAACCTAACGAGCAAATGTTAGAAGGCAAATTGAACCCCAATCGGTCATTAGACTGTTACTCGCTAATGACCGGTTGGGGTTCAACCTTATGCGTCTTCGCTCAATAGGCAATGCAATCATTGCCTGGCATTCATTTGACTACCTTCTTGCCATTAACGATGAAGATGCCCTTCTGCGCATTCTGCACGCGACGGCCAGAGAGGTCATAGGTCTCAGTTTTCACTTCTTCGTTTTCTGTTTCAATTATGCCGGTAGTATCGTCAGTTTCGCCATTTATCATGATGCCAATATTGTGTGCACTTATCTCATCTGCCAGATCCAGGTAGATTCGGAATGCAGCAAGGTCTTCATCCTCGCCAATCATTTCAAAGCGTCCGTTTGCGGAGACAGCAAAGTTGCCTGCCAGGTCTGCACCGCTCTTCTTGGCAAGAGTGCCATTGATTGTGCCACCTGGGATATTGACTGATTCAAAAGGCAGTGTGGTGTTACGCATCCAGGCATTCATCAACTCAAGTTTCATTTCCTTAGCCTCCGGAGTCTTGGGACGAATAAGATAAGGTGTACTGCCATTTAACCAACCTTCACCTTCTACGTAATGAACAACTACATAGCACTTGGTCTCCTCGTCGTTACTATTACTGGGTATTACATGGTCAAAGGCAAAGACATCGTAGTTGTCCTGAAGAGCCTCAAGGGGAATATAGAACGGAACAAACAGGGCATTGAAACCATCGCTGGCAAGAGTACGGGTGTAGGTAAGAGTTTCTACCTGTGAGACATTGCTGGTACATACGAATTCAAAGTCCTCTACCTCGCCATCAACGATGGTGCATTCCTTTACCAGATCTCCATGCATATCACTTGTAAAAGTAAGAGATTCCTCTGATTTTCCAACAATTTCAACAATCGCATTATATTTCGGGTCCTTCTTTTCTATTACGATGTTGGCCTTGGTCATTGATATAGTCACCGAAGACTTGCCTGCCTCTGAATAATCCAAAAGGATGTCTGCACCACCCTCGGGAGTACCGCTGAAGTTACAGTTGTCAACAGTCAGTGTGGATGTTCCGCCCTCTACCGAACTGAGTACACGAACAGGAATCTGGTCAGCAGCTACATCGTTTCCACAGTTGGTGAAGGTGCAGTTTCTAATTGTTATCAGCTGTTCGCCGGCAACCTTGTGGTTGAGGTTGACCGCCTTGTCCAGATTGGAGAAGGACACGTTGTCAAGCGTTATGCTGCCATTGGCATTGGAGTAAACCGCCTCGGAAAGAAGGCCCTCGAAGGAGCAGTTTGTCAATGCAATGTTCAGTGTGCCAGTAGTGCCGTCAACCCACACCTTGCCCATGTTTTCACAGTTGGTGAACTTTATGCCTACAGTATGCTCTGTTGCCTTTGTGCCCCAGACACCGCATCCATTAAGTCCGTCTACCACAAATTCTATATCCGAGGTAATGTCCTTTCCACCGTTTGGATCGGTATTGCCCAGGTCGAAGTCGTGCTCACCTTCGCCTGTAACATTTGCATTATTGCCATAAATAACAAGCGAACTTATCACAGGAGCATGTTGCAGGGAACCTACATCGGCACCAGGCTTGCAATAGATGGATACTTCTGGGATAAATCCTAAATATTCCCATGAATGTACACTTTTTTCAAGCTCTTCAAGGGCTTTCTGAAGCGTTTCGTGCTGGCCTACCGTTCCACCAATATTTAGCATTACTGTCTTGCCTTCATAAAAATACATGTATTCGGGAATATTAGGCACAACAACCTTGCCGTCATCACAAAGAACGGCACCATCCTTCAGATAGTTGGTAATCCATGTGTGACGGATTGGATTGCCAGAGTGGTCCAGGAATTTACCGCCCCTGATAGCAGCGCCTTCAGAAAGCTGAACGGGAGAAATTTCATCAAAATGGGCATAGAAGGTTCCTCCATAGATTTCCACCGTACCGTTGTCATCGCTTGCCACTGCTTCGCCGCTCTTAGGAGCGCCATTCTCGGGATAGTTCATCTTGAAGGTACCGTCGTTGATTTCCACACTGGCACCGCTTGACACATACACCACATGACACGTGCTGCCTTCGCATCCTGTAGGCAGGAAGGTGCCACCATTAATAGTCACACTGCCACCGTATGCGCCTACAGCGCCAAAACCGCCATCCACTGTGGCGTCGTTGATAGTCAGTGTGCCTCCACCATTCTGCTGGATTGCATAATTGCCATTGCTGCTGCTACGGAATGTTCCTCCAGAAATTGTTGTCTCAGCGCTGGCACGAGAATTGACCGCAGCAACCACTCCTTCGAATGTGCCTCCTTTAATTTCTGCTTCGGCACAGTTAAAAATACTGGCACCGCCATCAGAGTCGAGAGCATAGAATGTGCCACCTTCTATGACAAGATAAGCCCCATCAACCTTTTCATCAGAGTTGGTGCCATTGTATCCATTGAAGATACCACGCGCTGAGATGGAACCGACATCATAGATGTTCTTGATGGTAAGATAACCCTTGTTGTTGATAGCATAGATGTGCTTGCCTGTCTCAGGATCCGCTTCGGGGACAGTCACGTCCTTGCCCATGAGATCTATCATGGTTTGCATTCCCTCCGGAATCACTATCGTCTGGGTAATCAGGACAGGATTGTTGTCAGGGGATGCGAGTGCATTATGCAATTCATCAAGGGTACTGACTTCAACCAGATTTGTTTCAATAGCAAACTCTGAGAACTCGGCAGACTTTAATTCCACATACTTTGAACCATCAGCACCTACCTTTACGTTGTATGCTCCCATGGGCTTTCCCTCGTGCCTTGCCATCATCGCACCTGTCCAGCCGCTTGGCACGGGCAGGCGGAAAGTGAGCGCTTTGGCAAAGTTGGAAACCTTCACCTCTGTGCCATTGTGGTTTATTGTGGGAGATACGTTGAAGGTAAGCTTTGAAGCAGAATTGTCATCCTCCAGCCTGACATCCTTCAGTTCCACCTTCAGATATGGAGCGGTGGCAATATCCTCCTTGGTGGCATCATCACCTGCCACACCGGCATCCTTCAATGCATCCAGAATTGAGTTCACGTTTTCTTCGCTGTCAAGAATTGCGACTTCTCCGGTGATACTGCTGTTCTGTGCAAGTTCCTGAAGCAGGTCGTTCAGCACGGACTTTTGCTCCTCTGTCGGTTCATTGCCGCCAACGGTAACATTATTTCCTTCCAGACCTCCAGCCTTAGCATTGGGCAGGGCGGACGAAGCTGCTTCTGTGCCAGGAGGCTGGCCACCGCTACTGTTTGCTCCATGTGCTGCTGCCATAATGGTTGTGCACGATATCATCACGATTAAGGAAACGATAGATTGTTTGATTCTCATAAATTTTAGGTTTTTTTAGGTTATTGTTTATTGTATTGTTTGTTACGGCATAAGATGCAGCATACTGATGTTTTCGGGGGCAAAAGTATATGATTTTTTTAGAAATAGCAGAAATGATTACACTGCTTAACAATAATTCAAGATAATTAATTAGCCCATACCCCTTGGATGAAATAAGCCAATTTCCCAGTTCTCCCTTGAAAACGGACTGAGGACTGAGGAACTGAGGACACCCCCTCATCGGAGGTGCATATAAAAATAAAGATGGCATCACGCAATGTGACGCCATCTTGTTTGTTAGCATTAGCAAGCAGTCACCGCTCACCGTTAATCGTTATTCGCAACCTCATCAAGCTCCGCAAGTCACTTTTTCCGTTCGTAAGGTGAGTTTGCTCAGGGTGAAGTCGAATTGCAAGCCGCCTTCAGGTCTGTTGGTGACGGAGATGGTTCCGCCGTGGAACTGTACGGCATGCTTCACGATGGAAAGGCCAAGGCCGGTGCCGCCCAATTTGCGCGAGCGTCCCTTGTCTATGCGGTAAAAGCGCTCGAATAGCCTGCTTAAGTGTTGGGGGGCAACTCCTTGTCCGTCGTCTTCAAACCTGATACGACATAGTTTTTCGGTATTCTCCAGAAGGGTGATATATATGTTCCTGCCACCGGAATATGCTATGGCATTCTTTGTCAGGTTGCTGAAGATGGAGCCTATTAGAGAATTATTGCCGGCAAGCGTAACCTCCTCGTTGAAATTGATGTGCAGTTCAAGGCGCTCTTCTGGAGACAACACACCCAGTTCTTCTGAGATTTCCCTCAGGATATTGTTTATGCAGACATTCTCCGTGCTGATCAGTTGGCTTCCCTCCTCCAGTCTTGTGATTAGCGAGATGTCGTTCAGCAGTTGGCGCAGCCGCTCGTTGTGGGTGTAGCATCTTGCTATGAGTTCCTGGCGCTTTTCCTCGCTCAGGGCTATGCCGGAGAGCAGGGTTTCAAGGCAGACCTGTATGGAAGCAACTGGTGTCTTGAGTTCGTGGTTGATGTTGTTGCTAAGTTGGCGCTTAATCCGGTTCTTCTCTTGTTCGGATTCAAACTGGTTTACTCTCTCTATGTCCTTACCCAGTTTGCGTGTGCTGAAATAAGCCGCTATGCTCATGGCCAAACTGATGGCTATCATCACAAAGAGGAAGGTCCAGTCGGCTTGGAGCAGTTCCCTAAGTGTGGCGGAATAGGGAATGGCCGTACGCACGATGACCCGCTGGCCACGTGTGGCTGAGTAGAAGTACTCGCGCCCGTCGCTTGCCGATTGCCGGCCGATATGGTAGCCGCTCCCATGCTTTAGCGCGGATGCTATCTCCGGACGCCCGATGTGGTTGTCCAAGGAGTCAAGCGATATCATGTTGTCGTAAACCACGGCTCCCGACAGGGTTATGACGGAGACACGCAAATCGTCGAAGGGCTTTTCGTGCGAGGCGATGTATGTCTCATAGGGCAGCCCCTCCTCCACGGTTTCGAGCAGGTGGCGGTTGTACTGTTGCAACTGCGCGCTGAGGAAGTCTGACTTGTACTGCTTCTCCCTCATATACTGGAAACCTATGGACAGAAGGATTATCGTCCACGAGAAGGACAGGAGCATGAGCAGGAGCCTCCTGTGGTAGGAAAGTCTAATCGCGAAAGCCATAGCCATATCCGGATTTTGTTACAATGTATGCCCCGTAGGGACCTATCTTGTGGCGCACCCTGGTAATGTTGACATCGATAGTGCGGTCGAGCACCACCACCTCATCGCTCCACACACGGCTCAGGATCTGCTCTCTGCTGCACACACGTCCGCGGTGGGAGATAAGGTATGCCAGCAGTTCGAACTCCTTTCTGGTCAACTTCACCTCCGTGCCGTCCACCATGCAGCGCTTGAACTCCATGTCCAGGTGCAGCCCCTCCACCACCAGGGAGTTTGTCCTTGCAGCCGCCTGCGGCACCTTGTGCCCGGAGGTGCGCCTGAGCACACTCTTGATGCGGGCCACCACATTGCGCACGGTATATGGCTTTACTATGTAGTCGTCCGCACCCAGGTTGAGCCCCATTACCATATCATCCTCGCTGTCCCTTGCCGTGCAGAATATTATGGGAATGTCCGCGGTGGCGATGTCTGCCTTCATCATCCGTGCCATCTTTATTCCGCTTATCTCGCCCATCATGATGTCCAGCAGGACAAGGGAATAGGACCTCAGGTCGTAGGTCAGAGCCTGCTCGGCACTGAAGGCCGTGTCCACGTCGTAGCCCTCGTTCTCAAGGTTCAATTTCAGCACCTCGCACAACGTCTCCTCGTCGTCTACTATGAGTATGCGTTCCATATTATATATATATTATTGCGATGCAAAATTACGGAGAAAAAGCATACCATGTACCGTCTGCCTGGAGATTTAATAAAAATGTAACAACTTCCATGGCCGATTTGGGTTTTAACAGAAGCCTAACTTTTTTGAAACAAAACTGAAACATTATACCCCTACTTTTGCGGTGTCCAAACAAGAAACGGACACCGTAAACTATGAAAAGAAGAATGATTATTGCCATGGCATTTGCCGGCATGGGTATCGTGGCACAGGCCCAGGATACCAAAGTGAAGGAAGAACCCAAGGGTAAGCCCATCATCCAGGTGTTTGCCAACCTGCACACGGGTTTCGGTGCAGAGAACGACGACCGCGGGTTTGAACTGGAGAGAAGTTATCTGGGTTACGAATACAACCTGGGCAAGGGATTGAGCGTGAAGGGCGTGGCCGACATAGGCAAGTCCTCCAAGGTGGACGACTACCACCGTATCTTCTATGTGAAGAATGCCCTGGTGCAGTGGAAGAAGGGCAAACTGACACTGGCAGGTGGCCTTATCTCCACTACACAGTTCAACTTTCAGGAAAAGTTCTGGGGCTACCGCTATGTGATGAAGTCCTTCCAGGACAAGTACAAGTTCGGTAGCAGTGCCGACCTTGGTGTTTCTGCATCGTACAAGTTCACCGATTGGCTTTCTGCCGATGCCATTATAGTGAATGGCGAGGGGTACAAGAAGATTCAGGTGAAGGATGGTTTCAACTATGGATTGGGCATGACGCTGACTCCGGTTAAGGGCCTTCAAATCCGCTTGTATGGAGGTTTGAACGAGGCTGCCGAGGAGGGCAAGAGCAATACCGTGAACATGGCAGCCTTCGTGGGTTACAAGACGGAAAGGTTTACCGTAGGTGCCGAATACAGCCACATGTGGAATGCCTCCTACAAGCAGGATGCCGACCAGTATGGCTATTCGGTGTTTGCTTCTGCAAAACTCTCAAAGTGCGTAGACCTCTATGCCCGCTTCGACGATGTCTATTCCAAGGACAAGTGGAACGTGGAGAAGGACGAATCCTCGGCCATCCTGGGCGCCCAGTTCAAGTTGGGCAAGTATGTCAAGATTGCCCCCAACGTCCGCATGAGCATTCCCAAGACCGACGGTGCGGACAACCGCTATTCTGCCTACGTGAGTTGCTATTTTGGTATTTAACCCACAAACATTTAGGTATTATTACAATATAAAAATAGGAATATTATGAAAAAGATGTTTTTGTCAGCAATGGTGCTGATGCTCGCCCTTGCCATGGTGTCTTGTGGCGGAAAAGCGACAGGCGAGGGACGTGAGGCACAGGAACTTTCCGGTGCAGGTGCAACATTTCCTCTGCCTTTCTATAATGTGGTCTTCGAGCAGTTTTCCCTGCTCAATGGCGATGCCGTGGCATACGGAGGCATAGGTTCGGGTGGCGGTGTGCGCAACCTGCGCGACAAGATCGTTGACTTTGCCGGAAGCGATGCTTTCCTCACGGACAAGGAGATGGCCGATATGCCCGAGGTGCTTCATGTCCCCACCTGTATGGGTGCAGTGGTTCTTGCCTATAATCTTGAGGGAGTAGGCGAACTCAACCTTTCAGGCGAGGTGATTGCCGATATTTTTGCAGGTAATATAAAGATGTGGAACGACGAGCGTCTGGCCGCTCTCAATCCCAATGCACAACTCCCTGCCGAGGCTATTATACCCGTATTCCGTTCAGATGGTTCGGGCACTACCTTCGTCTTCACCGACTATCTTACAAAGGCCAGCCCCATGTGGAAAGAGAAGTTCGGTGCCGGCAAGTCGGTAAACTTCCCCTCAGGGCAGGCTGCAAAGGGCAATCCTGGTGTGGCTGGTGTAATCAAGCAGACAAAGAACTCTATCGGCTATGTTGGGTCGGAGTATGCCTTTGCACAGAAGATAGCATACGCAAAGGTTCAGAACCTGCAGGGCGAGTTTGTGGAACCAACATCAACAAGCATCTCGGCGGCCGCTTCCGGAGAAATTCCTGCTGATACCAGTTGTTCAATAACCAATTCTGATGCGCAGGGCGCATATCCTATCTCCACATTCACATGGATGATTATCTACAAGGAGCAGAACTATTCCGACCGCTCAAAGGAGCAGGCTATTGCCACGCTCGACCTCCTGAAGTACATCCTCTCGGACGAGGCACAGGGCATTGCCTCAGAGGTACACTATGCACCTCTTCCAGAGAAGGCCAGGGAGCAGAGCATGAAGAACCTGCATACGGTAACATATGATGGAGTGACAATACTGCAACAATCATGAAACTATGAATGACAAACTATACAGAGGTTTCCTTTTTATAGCGGCACTGGTAGTACCTGTAGTGTGCGGGGGCGTGGTTTACGCCCTCGTCACTGATGCTTACGATGCTTTTGAGCATTTCGGGTTCTTCAGGTTCCTCACCTCATCGGAGTGGAACTACACCGAGGGTGCCGAGCAGTATGGGGCATTGCCATTCATCACGGGCACACTGCTCACTACACTCCTGGCTCTCATCTTCTGCATACCCTTTTCGCTCCCCGTTGCCTTGTTCGTGGGTGAGTACTTCAAGGGCACAAAGGTTGCGGCCGTGCTTAGTACCGTAACCGATCTGCTGGCAGGTATCCCCTCCATCATCTATGGTTTGTGGGGATTCTACACCTTGCGTCCTGTCATTATGGCTCTCAACATTTCGCCACAGGGGTCGGGCATACTCACCGCTTCATTGGTGTTGGCCATCATGATCATCCCCTATGCAGCATCGCTTAGTGCCGAGTTCATAAAGATGGTGCCAAACGACCTGAAGGAGGGCGCATACAGCCTTGGGGCAACGAGAGCCGAGGTGGTACGCAAGGTGGTATTTCCCGTTGCAGGTTCGGGCATCTTCTCCTCGTACGTCCTTGCCATAGGCCGTGCCTTGGGCGAGACGATGACGGTGACCATGCTGATTGGCAATACCAATGACATACCACAATCGATAACTTCTACGGGCAATTCGATGGCATCAATCATTGCCAACCAATTTGGCGAGGCAGATGATTTGCGCCTCTCATCGCTCATTGCTATCGGTTTGATTCTTTTCCTGATAACTGCAGCAATCAATATGGTGGGCAAGATAATGATTAAACGTGCAAGAATATGACTACATTCAAACTTAGAAACCGGTTGGCAAAGGACAAACTTATGCTCTGTGGCGTATGCTTTCTTGCCATGCTTACGGCAGTTCCTTTGCTTGCCATCTTGGGAGAGGTGATATTTCGTGGCTATGACCAATTGTCGTGGTCGTTCTTCACAGAGCCTACCCCTACGGCTTATAAGGCAATGAAGGCCATCGAGGCAGGCAAGCCTATCCCTGGTGGCATTGCCAACGGTATAATTGGCACGATGATAATGCTGGGCATGGCTGTTGCTGTCGCCGTTCCAGTAGGTATCTTGTGTGGTGCTTTCCTGGCAGAGAACAGCAAGAGCCGCTTCGCTCAGGCAGTAAGTTATCTTACCGACCTTCTGCAGGGCACACCGTCGGTGATTATTGGCATCATCACCTATATCTGGGTCGTAGTGCCCATGAAGGGCTATTCGGCCATAGCAGGCAGTGTGGCGCTATGCATTATGATGCTTCCGCTTATCATCCGTTCAACAGAAGAGACCCTAAAAATTCTCCCCTCATCGCTCAGGGAGGCAGGCTTGGCACTGGGTGGCAATAATGCGCGTGTTATGATGAGGGTTCAGTTGCCTGCCGCCTTCGGAGGCATCTTCACCGGTGTGCTGCTTGCCATCTCCAGAGTTATCGGCGAGACGGCACCCCTGATGTTCACCGCCCTTGGCTGCTCGCTTGTGCGCTTCTCTGTCGACAAACCCATTTCGGCAGTGCCTCTGCTCATTTGGGAATTCTTCAACGACCCCAACCTTCAGGAGTTGATATGGGGTGCATCGCTCTTCCTGCTCTTATTCGTACTTACATTGAATCTAACAGCCAAATACCTTGCAAAGAAATGGAACCAGTAAAACCTATACTTGAATTCAAGAAGACTTGCGTGTCATACACCAAGCAGACAATGGCGGTAAAGTATGTGTCGGCCGCTATCGAAAGAAACACCATCACCGCCATCATGGGGCCTTCGGGGTGCGGAAAGTCAACCCTGTTGCGTGCTGTAAACCTCATGCACAACCTTTATGCCAACATACGTGTCGACGGGGAAATACTGCTGAACGGGGAAAACATACTCTCCATGGAACCCATAGACGTGCGTCGCAGGGTGGGCATGGTCTTCCAGCGCCCTGCTCCCTTTCCCACAATGAGCATCTACGACAATGTCCTCTCGGGGTATGCGCTCAATGGCATCCGCCTGTCCAAGGCAGAAAAGGATGCCACGGTGGAGCGGTGCCTGAAAAGTGTGGCCCTGTGGGACGAGGTGAAGGATGTGCTAAACAAGAAAGGCACCTTCCTGTCGGGTGGTCAGCAGCAGCGTCTGTGCATTGCCCGTGCCTTGGCGATGAAGCCCGATGTACTGCTGATGGACGAGCCAACCTCTGCACTTGACCCCATAGCCACCAAGCACATCGAGGAACTGCTCCTGGAACTTCAGAAAGAGGTGACCATACTTATCGTTACCCACAACATGGGGCAGGCAATGCGCATCTCGTCAAAATCCATGTTCATGTACCTTGGCGAACTAGTAGAATACGGCGATACCGCCACCATGTTCTCCACCCCTGTGGACGAGCGCACCAAGGCTTATCTCACAGGAAAGATGGGATGAATAACCCCAATCGGCAAAAAACGGACTGAGGACTGAGGAACTGAGGAACACACCCCTCATCGGAGGTGCATACAATAAATAAAGATGGCATCACATTGCGTGGTGCCATCTTGTTTTAGGGGTAGTGAAGTTAATCATCCATCAGTCTTGCAAGTTCGGGAATGTCATGGTTCTCCAAGGTACTTTATGATAACGGCCATCTGCCCAGGCGGGAAATACCGCCTGCGCTCATCGTAGCCCAAGCGCTTTAGTTCCCCCAGAAGTTCTGGCGTATTGTGTATTTCATCACGGAACCTGCGGACGGCAGTATAGCGAGAGAAATCGGGGTAGTATCGCATGGCAGATGGCAAACACTGCATCCTAATGTCGTTAAACTTTCCAAGCAAAAAAATGCCCCATTCCGGGGCAAATTTTAGGGGTGTTTGAAAATGAGGGAGATAGGGTCAGTAGCGGATGATCTGGACCTTGGGGGATTTCCAGAAGGCAAATTCATCTACATTGCAGTCCTTAGGGATGCGCACTTCGGTGAGGCTGGAGCAACCATCGAAAGCACCTTTCCCAATCTTCGTCACCGATGGGGGTATTAAGATGCTCGTGAGGCTGGAGCAATGCCAGAAAGCATTGTTCCCAATCTCCCTCACCGATGGGGGGATGGAGATGCTCGTGAGGCTGGAGCAGTCAGAGAAAGCGCTGCTTCCAATCTCCGTCACCGATGGGGAGATGGAGATGCTCGTGAGGCTGGAGCAGCCATCGAAAGCATAGCCCCCAATCTTCGTCACCGATGGGGGGATGGAGATGCTCGTGAGGCTGGAGCAACCATTGAAAGCATACCGCCCAATCTCCGTCACCGATTCTGGGATGGTGATGCTCGTGAGGCTGGAGCAACCAGAGAAAGCACTGCTTCCAATCTCCGTCACCGATGGTGGTATGGAGATGCTCGTGAGGCTGGAGCAATACCAGAAAGCACTGCTTCCAATCTTCGTCACCGATGGTGGTATGGCGATGCTCGTGAGGCTGAAGCACCATGAAAAAGCTCCATCCCCAATCTTCGTCACCCACCGAGGAAGGGGTATGCTTTTAAGGTTCTCGCAACGAAGAAAAGCACTTTCCCCAATCTCTTCCACCCATTCGGGCAGAGTGATTTCCGTGAGGTTCTCACAACCCAAGAAA
>JAZRCG010000033.1:0-136373 GCA_045659645.1 Bacteroidaceae bacterium
TCCAAATTAGGACTACCGGCCAAAAGATGCTTGACCGATTTGTAATACCTCTCTTTTCCCTCACTTATTCTTAGGACCAGGGAACCGTCCTTAACAATGAATTTTAGTTTCATCATAGCTCTTTTCTTGTTTCGTATTTAAGAATAGAAAGATGATGAACCAATGGTTTCCGTAATACTGAAATTTTTCAATGTACACCACAATGTACACTAACCAGGTCGTTCCCTTTTTCGACTTTTTGACTTTAACAGAATTACATAGATGCCAATGTGGTATATAAATCATTGTATATCAACAGTGTAAACCTGTCAAAATATCAGATTGAGTATAACGAAAAAGGGAAGCTGATTTTCTCAACTTCCCTTTCAAGTGGTGCCACCAGGAATCGAACCGGGGACACAAGGATTTTCAGTCCTTTGCTCTACCAACTGAGCTATGGCACCAACATGTGTGCTTACTTCTAAAGGGTGGTGCCACCAGGAATCGAACCGGGGACACAAGGATTTTCAGTCCTTTGCTCTACCAACTGAGCTATGGCACCTTGCCTTTATCCGTTTTGCGAGTGCAAAGGTAGACTTTTTTTCTTATACGGACAAATTATCGGGCAACTTTTTCACATTTTAGGGTAAAATATCCCTTGAAACAGGATTTTCTTTGTTTATCCGCAAGGTTTTATACATTTTTGGTGTATCTTTGCACTGCTTTACAAAAGCATTCGGATAGTAGCGCAGTTGGTAGCGCACTACGTTCGGGACGTAGGGGTCGGGCGTTCGAGTCGCCTCTATCCGACATGAATCCGACACTAAGGAGACCCATAATCCGCATCACTGTGCTCGTGGGAGCATGGTGCTGCGGATTTCTGTTTTATTGGCTGATAGGGAACTCCATGAGCCGAAGTTGGACGGAGTGCTCTATGGGCGAGTGGCTGTTTGCCACATGGCAGGGATGCGCAGACTTTCTTCAGGAGAGGCTGGCAAGCATGAACCTGAGCAAGGAATCCTTTGGACAAATAGTGGCACTGACACTGGGCAACAGAGATTTTCTGACTCCAGAGACAAAACTACTATACCGCGAGGCAGGAGCCTCTCACCTCTTGGCCCTGTCAGGCATGCATCTGGGCATATTGTACGGTGCTTTCAGGATGGTGATGCAGAACCTGGCATACACACGATGGAAGTGGCCAGCATTCTGTGGCATTATGATGCTGCTATGGTCCTATGCCATGATGACTGGTTGCCCCAAGAGCCTCATCCGTGCTGCACTAATGACATCGCTGGCCTTGCTGCTACAGTTGTGCGGAGAAAGGCGCAGCCATATTGATATTCTGAACGTGAGCGCTGCAGTGGTACTGCTTACGGACCCTGCCTCGTTGTGGGACATCGGTTTCCAACTCTCCTGTGCCGCTATGTTGGGAATAATCATCCTGGGCATACCCACCACAGAGAATTGGAGGCACCTGCCTCTACTGCCACGATTGATACTGAGCAGTTTGGCCATCTCCATCTCAGCACAGCTGGCTACCCTACCCTTGACGCTTCTGTATTTCCAAAGCATTGCCACATACAGTGCCTTGACAAGCCTGGTGGCCATACCGCTGACCACATTGATAATATACTTCAGCATTGGCATATATGCTGGCATACCGTGGTGCATCCCCGTGGTGGAGTGGCTGATATGGTTCCAAAACAGGGTAATGGAAATGGTGAGCAACCTGCCAGGGGCATACATAGAATTATAGGGTGGCGAAGTTACTAACGTTCGGAATTACCCAAATAAATTTGGTAATTCGCTCACTTAATCGTAACTTTACCCTCGCCACATGACTAATATACCTTATTTTTAATATATATGAATACACGACTCCTTGTCCTTTGCTTAATATGTCTTGCATGCGGAGCGGGCATGCATGCGCAACTTCTGCTGAAGGGAAAAGCGTCTTACTACCACGATGCCTTGCATGGCAACAAGATGAGTAACGGCGAAAGATACCACAGGGACAGCATGACGTGCGCCCACCTGAAACTGCCATTTGGTACCATGCTGAAGGTGCGCAATCTGAGAAACGACAAGGAGGTGATAGTGGAGGTTACTGACCGTGGCCCCTATGCCAAGAAGTACATTCTGGACCTTTCGCGTGCCGCAGCCAGGGAATTGGGCATCATAGGACGAGGATTTGCACCCGTGGAAATCAGCATATACACGCCTGCAAAAGTACCCTTCCGACTGAAGGACGAGGAGGCAGAGATTCCCGAACTGGACCTCCAGCACCGCATCATGGCCATATACCCAGAACCTCTGTGGCAACAGGCAGACAGTACCGGCACGGAATAAGAACTAAAAGACACAAGGACTGGACACATATAGTCCCTATAACTGTCCTCCCGACGACGAACCTCTGTCCTCCCGACGACGAGCCTCCGTCTTCCCGACGGCCACTTTTGCATATTAAACGGCAAGCATCAACGGCTTGCGGAAATGAAAAGAGCCGAACTCTTCGATGACATTGCCATAGTTCCTGCCTTGTAGTGCCAATATATCAGTTTGCAGAGAGTTTTACACCTCCGGTATAGTTATTTCACCAGCAATGCTGGTATTGAGCTGTGCCAAAATTTCCTCCTTGGAATATCCCTGTCCCAGAAGGTACATCAGTTTGGATACGGTGCTTTCCATGGTTCCGTCGTAACCATTTACCGCACCTGCCTGCAAGAGCTGGCGTCCCGTCTCGTAGCGTCGCATCTCCACAGTGCCCTTGGAACATTGTGTTATGTTCACCAGGATTACTCCACGCTCGTTCAATTCCTTCAGCTTCTCGAAGAGCCACGGTTTCTGCGGAGCATTACCCGAACCGTATGTCTTGATGATGAGCGCTCGCAGGTTCTTCATTCCTATCACCGCCTCCACATACTCCTGCTGTATACCAGGGAAGAGCGTCAGAATGAAGATACCAGTCTCCATGCAATAGTGTGGAGTAAAAGGAACGGCGGAGTTGGGACGACGGATGTGCAGAGTGTCGTACTTAATGTTTATGCCAGCCTCTGCCAAGGGAGGATAGTTGTACGAACGGAAGGCATTGAAGCCTTCAGCATTTATCTTGGTGGTACGGTTGCCACGCATCAGCATGCTTTCAAAGAAGATGCACACCTCGGGAACCATGGGTTCGCCTGCCGAATTGCGGGCAGCGGCAATCTCTATGGACGTAAGCAGATTCTCCTTTCCGTCCGTACGCAATTTACCTATAGGCAACTGTGCACCCGTTATCACCACTGGTTTGGCTATATTCTCCAGCATGAAACTCAAAGCAGATGCCGTAAAGGCCATAGTGTCCGTACCATGCAGCACCACAAAGCCATCGTAGGCATCGTAGTTGTCGGCAATAACCTGTGCTATCTTCACCCAGTGCATGGGTTCCATGTCGCTGGAATCTATGGGCGGCTCAAACGTATAGGTCTGTATCTGCAGGTGCAGGCGCTTCAACTCTGGCACATAATGTTGAAACTGATCGAAGTCGAAATTCAGCAAAGCCCCCGTTTCTGGGTTCTCTATCATACCTATGGTTCCACCTGTATAGATGAGCAGTATGGATGGTTGCGAAGTCTTGTTCATATCATCTGATTATGAAACGAATCATTTAGACACTCTCCTAACTATATGTATACTTATTTCGTATAATAAGCACATAGGTAAAGACACGAGCAAAAGCGTGAATACATCTGCAGTTGGTGTTATTATCGCAGCAAGAACAAGAAGCGCTACAACTACATGTCTACGGTAACGACGCATCATATCGGCCCCTATCAATCCCATTTTACCCAAAATCCAACAAAGAACCGGTATTTCAAACACTATGCCCATAGATAAACTCATTGTCAACATGGTATCTATATAAGACTCTATCGTAACTGTATTCTCAATAACTTGACTAATCTGATACATTCCCAAGAAACGAAAAGTCAGAGGAAACAGCAAATAATAAGATAACATGATACCCAAGACGAACATCAGCAAGCCACTACACAACAGCCTAAGAACGTATCTGCGTTCATGATGGTAAAGGGCTGGTACTATGAAAAGAAACAACTGATAAATAACATAGGGAGAGGCAAGCATGAAACCGATATATGCCGACATCTTGACATGAAGAAGAAACTGCTGTGCCAAGCCTGTATTTATGATACGGACAGAAAGTGGTGGCAATATATTCCCGTCGTCTTTAGAAAACATGCCACCCACCTTCTCCAATATGCTATATGTGATGAATCCGCTGTCCTGTGGAGCTAACACTATGGCAAAGACCCGATCCTTCAGACAGAATACCACAACGGCACAAAGGACTACGGCCACTATCATTCGGATAATACTGCCACGCAATTCATCCAGGTGGTCCCAAAAGCTCTGAAGTTCATTCACAGGAATACTATTCTTTATTACTGTAGCAACAAGGCATTGGTTCTGGCACATCAAAACCAACCTGGCGGCCTCCCCTGCTATTTCCTACTTCTTATCCTCTGTCTCGTCCTCTTTACTGTTCATGCCATCCTTGAAACTACGCACTCCCTTGCCCAAACCCTTCATAAGTTCGGGTATCTTCTTGCCTCCAAACAAAAGAAGTACCACCAAGGCGATGACAAGTATCTCCTGAAAACCTATTCCAAACATAATAAATATGAATTAAACTGTGACTTTAAACCATTTATCGCATGCACACCCTCCCCTACAAAGTATCTTGTTTCAGCTTCTCCACAAAATCGTCTATCCTATGCAATTGCTTTGGAATATTGATTTTCTGCGGGCAGTGGTGATTACACTGGCCGCATCCTATGCAGTGGTTGGCCTGTCGCAACTTCTCTACGCTCCTGTCATACCCTACCAAGAATGCACGGCGAGCCTTTTGGTATTCTTCGTCCTGACGGCTCTTGGGGACATTGCCTTCATTCACACATTTATTATAATGAAGCAAGATGGAAGGTATGTCTATGCCGTATGGGCATGGCATGCAGTACTTGCAATCGTTACAGGGTATGGTAGGATACTGCTCTATGAGTTTTGCCGTATCAAACAGGAACTGAGTTTCAGCCTCGTCCAAAGGAACAAGTGGTGAAAACGAACGTATATTATCTTGCAAATGCTCCATATATGTCATTCCACTAAGCACAGTAAACACATTGGGTTGTGACCCGGCAAAACGGAATGCCCATGAGGCAACACTTCGTTCAGGGCTATGCTGCTTCAGACGGCCAACTATGTGGTCAGGCAGTTTTGCCAGACGGCCGCCCAACAGCGGTTCCATCACCATTACGGGGATACCGCGCTTTTCCAATTCTGAGTAAAGATACTCGGCACCAATTCCGCTGCCCTTAGCAATATGCCAATCCACATAGTTCATCTGGATGAGCACAAAATCCCAATGGTAGGTATCGTGCAGAGCCAGAAGCTCATCAAACGTTTCCTTGGAACCATGGAACGACCACCCAAGACGACGGATACGACCTGCCTTTCGCTCCTCCTGCAGGAAATCCAGCATGCCATTGTCCACATATCGTTTGCGGAAATTAGCCATGCCTCCACCACCCAAAGAATGAAGCAGATAATAGTCTATGTAATCCACCTGCAACTCCCGGAACGAACGGTGGTACATGGCCAAAGAATTCTCACGAGAAGAATCTGAGAAATTAGATAGTTTCGTGGATACATAGTATGACTCACGCGGATGGCGTTTAAGGGCTATACCTGTGGCACGCTCAGACTTGCCCTGCACATAAACTGGCGATGTATCAAAGAAGTTCACACCATGTTCCATGGCATAGTCAACCAGCCGGTTGACAGTTTCCTGATCTATTATATCCCCCTCTCCATCGGGATTTGGCTTTGTAGGCCATCGCATACAGCCATATCCCAGAAGCGACACCTTGTCTTCTCCCAATGCCGGAAATTGCCTATGCGTCATCCCCCCCGTGGGCACAGGTCCTAATTCACCACTGGCACTCTGATTGCTGTTGCCCACATTACAACCAGCCATAGCAATGGAGGCTGTTCCCAAACCAAATATCTTGAGAAATTCACGTCTATCCATAATTTTCTTCTTCTATGCTTAAATAAACCTATGGTTCTCGTGCCCCTCAACATATATGGCACTGAACGGACGGGCTGGACACAGGTTCTCGCATGCACCACAACCTATACAACGTTCCACATCCACCACGGGTATCTTCAAAGACTTCTTTCCGCCCTCGTCAAATGGCACCATCTGTATGGCACCTGTTGGACAATGACGTTCGCAATTGCCACAAGATTGCCCATCACGCACTGGTATGCAATTATTCTTTATCCATACGGCATGGCCTATCTGAATGGAAGACTTCTCCTCACGTGTAATCGGACGGATAGCTCCCGTAGGGCACAAATCCGAGCACTTGGTACATTCCGGGCGGCAATAACCACGCTCATAGGACATTTCCGGTTGCATCAGACGAGAAAAGTCCGACGAAGGACGCAACACACCATTCGGACAGGCAGAAACACATAACTGGCATGCAGTACAATGCTGTGCAAAGTGACGCACGCTCAGTGCTCCTGATGGAACTATGTGGGTATTCCTCTCTGGAATCACCTTGTCTTCTATCTTTGCAAGACCTCCATCTACCTTCATCTTCTGTGCCTTGACACTCCCAGAAGCCACAAATGCTGCACCTGCAAACAAAAACGCACGTCGCGCCTCGGACATCTGTGCTTTTGAAGAAGAATCGCCGCCACCTCCTTGTGCCTCCGCAGAAGCATGAGCATATCTTATCGCCCCCTTCCTGCACTTTCCTATACAATCCATGCAAGCAACGCAACGGCTATAATCTATCTCGTGCCTAGACACGTCTATGCAGGAAGCCTTGCAATTCTTGGCACACAATCCACAATCCACACACTTGGCCTTGTCCATAACAGGACGCAGCCATGAGAAACGTGACAGAAAACCAAGAACCGTACCCACTGGACATATTGTGTTGCAATATGTTCTGCCACCACGCCATGAAAGCACAAGCAGGAGCAAGAGCGTAGCAACGGCTACAGACAAGGCCCCCCCCCCCTTCATCCAAACCTCCGTTTCATAAAAAGCATAACTGTCTGCTCTCTCCGCAAAATATGCCAACACATTATTGCCCCATTGCCATACTGGAGCAAGCAACGTGCCAGCAATACGGCCGTATGCACTATACGGAGCAATTAGCTTGGCTAATACGCCACCACCCAATGCCAGGGAGGCAACAAAGAGAGCAAGCACAACATATCTGAGCCACGACTTTGCTGGAGAATAACTATAGCGATTCTTCTTAGTCTTCTTGCCAAACCATGCAAAAACATCCTGCATCACGCCCAACGGACAAATAACAGAACAATAAATTCGACCGAAGACAAGGGTAAGCAATACAAGCATTGCCACAACCACAAAATTCATTGCCAACACAGCAGGAAGGAACTGAATCTTTGCCATCCAACCAAACCAAGCATGTGCTGTGCCGGTAAAATCAAGGAACAAGACTGTAACGAACAAGAAAAAGAACGTAGCCAAGCCTATTCTCAACTTTCTTAACATAACATATCCTTTTTATAATATCATCTATATGAAGATTAAACAGCGTAACTTCTGATTTTATGTGCAAAGATAAGTTTTCTTACAATATAACACTAATATTTCAATAAAAAACTACCAATATCCGTACCCAAACATGGCCAAACATAAGTTCATATCATCCTAATGTATATCATTCCACCTTGTCCGCAACAGCAGACCTTAGCATATCAATCACCTCAATATCTGCCGGCAACCATTTCACTATGTCCAGTTCCTCGCATAAAAGCCACAGTGCCGCCTCATGCTCGTTCAGCGTCCAGGAATCCGAAGCCAAAGAACACAGGTAGCAGTGCATGGTAAGGTGAAACTTGGGATAGTCATACTCCACGGTGCACAGGTATCTGTCTATATCTATCGGAGCCGACAGTTCCTCCAGGATTTCCCGCTTCAGGGCATCCTCTGGAGCCTCGTCCGCCTCCATCTTGCCACCGGGAAACTCCCACCAGCCCTTCCACTCGCCATACCCCCTCTGCGTGGCAAGTATCTTTCCATCCTTGCAGATAATTGCTGCAACTACTTCTATATGTTTCATGGCGTTACCATATCGCCCAAATAATTTTGTTGGCGAGGTGTACATTTACCTTTGGCTACAAATTTAGCAATTTCTTCTCTATCTCCAATCTATCCTCCGCCAAATCTTTGCTTTTCCGATACTTCTTTGCCAAATTTCATCTGCCCACCTTACGAACGGAGCCAAAGGTTGACGTCCGAAGGGACTGAAATCTATTAAGAAGTCTATATAGAACAGTCTCTCTAATGGGAGCATCGTAAGCATCCGATAAACTACAGGTCAGTGTATCTATACTACCAATACGTCAGTTCGGGATAATAAAGCTGTCTAAAAAGTTGGTAATCTGAGATGTATTTTGCATCTTTATATGTGATTTCCAGTTACTTATAAAGTTCCACAAAAGGATACACTCATGATTACCAACGACAAAATTATAGAAATTTTCTGTGCTACGGATGAATTTAGCAAGAAATATGAAGAAGAAATTGAAAATATGCCTCTTCTGAGTTCCGAGGGCAAGGTCCGCTGAAGGCGTGCGGCGAGTATGTCCGATAGCGAGATTATGACGATTCTCATCATGTTCCATTTTGGCACTTTTGACAATTTCAAGCATTACTACCTGCATTTCATCAAGCTTCATCTAAAGAGTGATTTCCCAGATGCGGTGTCATACAACCGATTTGTAGAATTGGAGAGTAGAGTTTTCTTCAAATTGATGTTCTTCTTGAACCTTCACTCTTTCGGACGGTGCACAGGAATCACTTTTGTAGACTACACTATGATTCCCGTATGCCACAACTTGCGCAGGTATGCCAACAAAGTATTTGCCGGTCTTGCGACTGACGGAAAGGGGACGATGGACTGGTGTCACGGTTTTAAACTGCATTTCATATGCAATGATCGTGGAGAACTCATAATGTTCTGTCTTACAGGAGCTAACGTAGATGACAGGGATCCTAAAGTATGGTCAATACTTGGCAAGAGAATTTACGGGAAACTCTTTGCTGACAGAGGATACATCTCGCCCAGTTTGTTTGAGGCGCTCTTTGCTGATGGAGTAAATCTGGTGACAGGAATCAGAAGCAACATGAAAAACAAACTGATGCCACTATGGGACAAGATTATGCTTAGGAAAAGATATATCATCAAATGTATTTATCATCTGCTTAAGGACAAGGGGAATTTGGTGCATTCAAGACACAGATCCGTCAACAATTTCCTGATGAACCTCATTGCTGCTATCAGTGCATATTGCTTCTTTGAAAACAAACCTGAGGCAATCAAAGGATATTGTGTTGAGGACAACAAACAACTAACATTGTTCTAAGATTATCCCGAACTGACGTAAGGTTATAGAAAACATCCTCAGCAAATTCATCAAGGCCAAAGACAATTGGTTTGAGTTTATTGCCATGTCGTTCCTACCCGACCACATGAAAGACCGCGTCAAGGTATTGATTACCGAAAAACTGGAAATGCTTCAGGGTAATTGAAACCATGTGCAATAAGCATCTCCTTCGCGTAGGTACGAGCAAAGAGGTATCGGGGAGATTTTTAATAGCAGCATTTGCCCCAAACAAAGCAAATGCTGCTATTATTATATGTATCCGCAAACCCTTGCTCCCTTTGATTATATAATGGGGGCTTTAAAATATAGAACCAAAGCATTCCGGGAAGTGTGAAACTATCGGTGTATAGGTCAAATTTCTTTAGTCAGCAAAGCATATTGATATGCCCGATTGAGCATTTTCTTAATTCGAGGTATAGGAATATACTGGACGAATGGAGAAACCTAAGAAAGCAGCAGTATTATTACCATAACTTAAAGATATACTATTGTTATCATTAGAGTAAAGAGTATAAGGATAATAATATTCTGAATAATAAGGACTTGAATAACTACCCATATAACCTGTCCAATAATAGAGTCTATATGTATATCTTGTAGAATTTCCGTCTCTATATCCACAGATAGGAAGATGAATGCTATTTCCATTGGGTCCCACTACCTCGTAATAGGTCTCCTTCCATGTCCAAGTACATTTGCTCTTCAATTCACTCATTTCGCTATAAGTTGGCATTCTCCAATTCTTCCCCCATTTCACTCTGGCAATATCATTGGAACCTCCCCAAATACTATTCTTACCATAATATGTATAGCTATTTGAGAATTGAGTCTCAGTTATATCGCCATAACCATATAAGCCGCCAGGTTCGTCAATGGATGTTGCACCAACATTCCATGATGCCCATTTTACGCTCAGGCCAAGATCAACTGGCTCTGCAGTGGAATGAGGTTTGGTGGTAAAGGTTTCTTCCTTGGTTCTTCTGCCATCAACTTCTGCAAAGCAGGTATATTTTGTATTGGCTTTGAGCAAGGGTAGTTTTGCGACAAAAGTGTACTCGTCCTTAACTCCAGCAAAGGTGTAGCTTCCATTGGCACTGATGTAATGGAATACAACCTTATCGGCTAATTCTGAGTTGTACTTCAGCGTTGCAGTTGCGGTGGAAACATCTGTGATAGTGATGGTACCTGTTGCGGTAGGTTTGTCGTCTGGAGTGACCTGACCTGCAACAAACTCCTCTGGCAATTCAAAATCCTTACATCCAACAAACGAAAATGATGCACAAAGTAGCAATAGTATATTAATAAAGTTTTTCATACCAATTCTTTAATTCTTAAAAAAACATACCTATTCCGACATGGCTATACATTCCGAGTTCATTTTCTAGGAAACTCACTTGTAAGCCACCATTTACAAACATTTTTTTGTATCTCAACATTAGGCCTAATTCTGCATACATGCTATTCTGAAAGTGAAATCCATCAAACCAATAGCCGTCGCCATAGTCTCTCCATTTGTTATCAGTACATTCAACAGTATACTTGTGCCAAAGCCATCCCATACCAAAATAAAGATAAAGGGGAGAGCCAATGCGGACTATAGCGCCACCTCCAACAGAGTTATGTATGGTCTTTGTTGCCCCCGTTAATAGAATATTTTTATCTTTTGCATAATATTCGGCCCAATAGTCATCTTCTGTTTTTTTACTTCCAAATTCATAGACACCACGAACATAAAAACCGAAGTATTTTACATAACCGGCCATAATACCGAATGAAGTTTCGTTGTATTCTGGAATGTGCATCTGAAGACCGACAAACCATTGACCACGTTCAGGCTTCTTGTTCCACCACGTCTGCGGCTTTAATTTTATTGTATTACCGGACCCTGCCTTAACGGTATTGTAATTCATTCCAGCATATTCTGCTTTGATACGCTTCACTCCATCTGGGATTTCCAATTCATAGCTACCATCCATATTAGTAAAAGTGTAGCGTGATGAACCAACACCCTCTACCCTTGCACCATAAATAGGATTGCCGTACTTGTCTACAACCGTGCCCGTTACCGTGTTTTGTGCCGATGCTGTAATGCAGGTTGCCAATAGTAATAAGAATAATTTGATTTTCATTTTAATTTAATGATTATTTTTTGTTATTTAAGCTTCATATATTTCCAGGTTTGCATCAACTCGGAGGAAACCTTAATGACAGGAGTCTGTTGCATGTCGAAATAGGCAGATTTATTTGAAACATTGTCCGTTATGTAGCTGCTCAGTTCTCCCATCGTAGTTTCACCCTTAGTGTCTTGAAGCTTCTTAAGCAGATAATATGTAAACAGACCATGCTTCTTCTCTTTAAGCGGCCAAGATTTCTGATTATTAGAAGCAGAACTGAAAATAATCATGTTGCCTTTGGGAGTTGCTGGCTGTACTTTACGGACCATAGCACGTGTACCATCTTTAGCATTTACCATAGCCATGTCGTTTGTGCTCTTGGCATAACCGCTGAAACATGCATCAAGGAAGATTGTTGTGCTTTTGGCCTGCATACCCCTAAATGTCTCTATTAACTCATCTTGACTGATACAATATTTGGTTTTACTGCCATTCACGTCAATGGGTAAAAGATAGGAGCTATTTCTGTTTATATCCTCGTCAGGAACTCCATGTCCTGAATAAAAGAAAATAATGTTTGCCTTTGCAGAACCCATTCCCGATGCTATAGCACGTACTCGGTCCATACCATGCTCTATCTGTGCCTTAGTAGCATTTGTCAGTAGTATGACATTACGTTCTTCAAGACCAAGAGTCTTCTTGCAGTATTCCGAGAATTTTCTTGCATCATTGATAGCAAATGGCACATCTGCTATCATACCGTTGCTATTATGGCTATAGTTTTCATTACCAATAATCAGGGCAATGGCATTCTTGTTAATTGTTTCAGAAACGGGCAGGTTAACATCTACTTCACTAAATGCCGAGGACATTTCTATGGTATTTCTGTCATTTCTGTTGATTTCGCCATTTCCATTTATATCAATGGCTGGGGTTATTTCTGCAAGCCAACTATCAAATTCGGCATTACGTTGTTTTTTTGACATTATAAGTAACTGTTCTGTTGCCTTTGCGTATCCGCAGTTATGCGCAACCAAAAGCCATGACCTACACTCTTCCTCGGGGTAAGAGTATAACCTTGCTATTTGGAAGTAAGCATATCCGGTGCCTTGAGCCATGAAGATTTCTTTAGCTCTATTGCGATATCCTTCATTTGCTTTACAATCTAATTCGTACATTTTTACGCAGGCTTCTGGTATATTCTTTTCTGCAGCCATTCGCAGGTATTTCTTGCCCTTACCGATACTTTGACTGGCATTAGCAGTATGACCGTCAAGATAACAACATGCAACAATGTACATGGCATGCGCATCGCCCTCGTCGGCTTGGGTTAATATACGCTTAAACTCGGACTTGGTGTTTGGCATTTTGAAGCTGCTTTGTCCAAAACTGTTTGTCCATGATACAATCAATAATAGACAAATCACTGTAATTTTCATTGCTTTTATCATATTATCTAACGAGATTAATATTTATATTTTCATTTCATATTTCATTAGGAAGGTTGCGTCTAAGCTACTTTACAAAGAGGAGAGCTTATAACTCTTACCGTAATCTATCTTTGATAATTTAATTACTTTGACATCGCTATTTCCTGTCTCTTCAGAGATCCACCCTACGGGAGCTCCATTTGTGCATGTAGGTTCACAGGCAACATATTTATCCTCGCCTATTGAAATATATGTTCCTTCTACATTATCGGTAAACCTGACGGCAGTAAATAGATGGCCTGGCGAATATACTAAAGCGACGTCTAATCCCAATAAATCCCTCATCAAATGCGAGAACAGAATACTACGGTCCTCGCAATCGCAATAGGGATATGCCAAAGACTCCTCTGCAAAGAATGCCCTATCCCTTCCCCATACTTCTTCATCATATTTATATACAAAACCAGTCTGGACAAAGTTGAGCAGCATATTTGCGGCTTCCAATTCACTCTTGCCGGATATCAGCGATGTAAGCTGAGCATACAATTCTTCTCGTGTTGCAACATCCAATGGCGTCTGAGCATATATCGCCCATTTAGTCATAAAGTTCTCTCCTAATTGGGAAGCCGGATAAGTATCATAGAAAGAAATCAGGTTTTTATTTGCGTGTACAGACACCTTAACCTGCGGATACTGTATGGATTGTAATGTGCGGGAATCTGTCAGCATGGCACTAATCTTCATATCTGCAGATATTTCCAAGGACAGAGGCTGTTCCTTAGGGAAACCCACCTCACAGATGTACAAAGACTGTTCTGAACAATTCAGCGGATAGTATTTTTCCCCCTTTATCCGGTAGTACGGCATGTTATAAATATCATGGCGACTATTGAACATTAGGTAAAGACGTCCATTTGTTCCAATTCCGAACCTCATCTTATAACCAGACTGGCAATATATATATGCTGTTAGCAAAGTAGCTTCATTCGTATCTCTTCCAAAATACTCACTACTCAACTCCAGCAGCATCTGCAGATATGCCCAATCGCCTAAGCCATGCTTTATGCGCAACTCCAAGCAATCACGTATAACATTGTCATATTTATCAGTGGACAATTCTCTCCATACGTCTGCTACGCTTTTCTCTGAGACCCCATTTAGTTTGAAACGATGCCTATCCGACAAGCGGACCTTTCCCTCTGTACCAAAGAAGAAGAATGTGATTCGCTCTTCATCTGGTTGCGGTTGCTCAAGGATTGGTTCTATAGGAGTAGGCTGAGGAACTGGTGGAGCAACAGGAATCATGTCCAAGTATTGCAGTTCCTTGTCCTTGATGCTATCCTCTTTGCCTTTATAAGGCATTGGAGGAGTGGGCATGTCCTTAACAGGTGGCTGTATTGAAGGAAGAACCTTGTATTGTTGCCATGCTTTCTCCACGAATTCTGCATATTCCATGTTGCAGCGAGTACGAAAAGTTCTAAATTCCTCTATTGCTTGCCTACGGAAAGCATCATATAGCTCTCTAAAATCCTGAGCAAATGCATACATGTTGGCAAAAGCCAATACGGCAACAATGAACATCCTCCTGTACATAAGGCTATTTAGTTATTGTTAGTAATCGAGTTAAATGCAACATCTCCCTATCTCTTTGCTTACCTTTAGCCAACCATTTGTGAAACTCCTCAAATGGCAATCCTGGCAGCAGCCTGTCGCCCACCTTATTAGAAATGGCCTTCGCAAATTTATTTGTGGAAAATATAACATATAATGTATTGCGCTCAATTGGAGCGCTACATTCCATCTGATATTCATCTACCAAATAAGCATTATCACCTGCATGCTTGCGTGAAAAGAATATGTATGAAGAGTCTTTTTCAATGGAAACTATAGACTCGGAAGAACCTTCGTATGGAAGGCAACAATTAACCATCTGAGTTGCCTCGTCTAACAGGTATACTGCCAGATAACCATTCACAGGCGATTGGAAGTACAAATAAATATCATCACCGTGTTTGAAGTCTGTTCGTGCAAACTTCAAATCTGTACCGTTGCAAAGCACTTCTGCCTTAATGTCTATTTGTGCAGAAATGATTTCTCGGATACGACCAGTAACAACAACCTTCACCACCAACATGCCTTGTTCGTAGAAGATGGAGAATTCCGGTTGGCCTATGGTTTCTATCCAGTCTCCCTTCACTTGGCTTTCTGCCGAAGAAGAGAAATCAACAGAAGATTCACCATTACGATTACTTATAAACGTAGTGTTGCTTTGAGATATAAGCCTTCCAAACCTCTTTTCAATGGCTTGTGTCTGTGCTCTCTCTAAGGCTATGCGCTTTGCATCGTCCAAAGACATATTCCCCGGGGGATAGTAAACATATTCCTCGCATACTCTTTCTGTCCGCTGGGCAAATACCACAACGGACAGAAATAGCATGCAACATAATACTACTTTACGATACATTCCGTCAAGTTTACCAACCTAAAGCCTTATCCAACTTATCATGAAGAGCCTCACCCCTCTTTTCCAACTCTTCCTTGACAACCTTTTGGGCTATTTTTTTTGCCATTTCTCTGTTATAAGCTACACGAACAAGCACCACTTTATTCTTGTTATCCAAAGTTCGAAACAACTCTACAAAAGGAGGAGTGTATCCTAAACTCTGAACAATGAGATTCTTACTTGCCATAACGGTACGAGTAACAGAAACCGCCTCATCTGCAGACAATTGTTCATTAGCAACAGTTGTTTCTATTAAAGCCGTCACCTCTGTCTGTATTTGACCTGCCACATTATTCTTAGCAATTTCCATGGCCTGTACTTTAGCTGCATCATAGTGCCTACCATCACTCATACCTTCACCCATGATATACTTAGGAGACATATCCTCAGCTAATTCATATTGCATCAGGTATACCCTATCCAATTGCTTTTCCATAGGCAATGCTCCTGGAACTGTTTTCCAACCTTCCTTCCTATACTTTTTGGCATCCTTGCGTGCATCCTTAGAGGCCTTTCTGTTCAATTCGCTCTTTGATGCTTTAATCAACTCCTTACGTTCCTTAGCCAATTCCTTTGCAGACTGCGCAAAACCAACACCACTTGCCACTATGGACAATACAATGCAGAATAAAAGCTTTTTCATATCCTTAATATTTAAAGTTAATAATAATACACACATCAAGGAAACTAAAAGCGAAGCGGTATCCTAAGTCCCTCGGGCACAAAAAGAGCGTAGATGTCATCTTTTTAATGCCCTTGTCTGTTGAGGTCTTAGGATACCCGATAATACAAAGGATAAGATGCACCTACGCTATGCGCAGGCATCTGCAATCTTATTCCAACCGTATTATCTTGAAAGTTCCTAAGTTTCAACAGACGATATAGAATAATAGCAAACGCTAATATCTCCGATAAGAGGTCATAGCCTGACGCTTCGGGCATACAACCGATGCAAAAGTAACAAATATATTTAACAACACCAAAACAAAAGGAAACAAAAATTAAGAAAGAATGATACGACACATATAAACGGAACATGGGGGCTATGGAATAGAGGAAAATGAAAAGCAAAGCGCATTTGATAAGCAACAACTCATTATATCCGTTAAGGTATTATATCGACTCTTTCCAATCTGTTGCTAATGTATAAAGTTAAAGTACACTAATATAAAGCATTAGGGTAAGGAAAGAAAAGGGTGAAATATACGTTTGTAAATATGTACCCAATATTGAGTACAATTGTACATAATGTTTAGTACGATACTCCTTAATATTGAGTACAATACTCCTTAATATTGAGTACAATACTCCACAATGTTGCGTCTACTAAATAGAATACGTTGTTCCAGTTTATTATTCCCATTCTTTCTGGGAATATAAAGGGTACAAGAATGTTTTATTGGGGAGGGGGAAAGGAAAACGGGAGCAGTCCTCTTTAGTCCTGACCAATATGTGGCACACCCACCTTCCTACTCTAACTGAGGGGAGGAAAGTGGGTGAGTTTGCGGACACGGCCAAGGCGCACGCCATGGCGGTCGAAAGCCACTCCGGGGAGGACGGCAAGGTCTATGGAGGGATAGGACTCGGGGAGGAAGACTTCTTCCGTAGGTTCCATGATGCCGTATGCACCTGGTTGCAGGGAACCGGGGGTGTATATGCGTAGTTCCAGGTCGTCGCCCACCACCTTGGGCAAAAGCACACGCTTGCCCGTCTGCAGGGCATTGTCAAGAAGAAGGGATGTGTCCACCTCGTCGGGCAAGGGATGATAGAGCAACACCGTGCCGGCAGCACGCCACAGGCCGTCGGACATGAGGCGGGAGCATGCCTCGTTGCTCTTCTCCTTAATCCACCGGGCAGAACGGGCGGACTTCAGACCCTTGATCCACTGTCTCAGTCTGCCTTCTGCATCTGCGACAGACGTGTGGCAAGGCTGTACTCGCATCCGCAAAAGACCTGATTGTAGAAACCGTACTCACGGAACAGTTCATTGCGGCGTTGTTGCAACCCTCCCTTGCGCCAGTTGCGGTCGTCGAACTGCACTCCACCTACCTGCGAGGCTGCCCAATGGCCTGCCTCGGCAATCTGGTCGAGGCGCTTCCATCGGCTGCTGGCCAAGGTGGTGGTGAATGTTGCCAGTCCCATATCCTTGCAACGGCGGGCGGCAGAAAGCAGGCGCATGCGGAAACATTCCAGGCAACGGCTGCCTCGCTCAGGTTCGGTCTCGTATCCGTGGATGGCACAGGACCATGCCGCATGGTCATAGTCGTCGTCCACTATCTCCAATCCCAACTCCGCAGCATAACGTGTGCACTCGTTCTTGCGGATGAGATATTCTTCCTCGGGAAAGATGTTGGGATTGCAATAATAGAGCACAGGACGGATGCCGTTTTGCAACATCCACTCTATGATAGCGCTGGAACATGAGGCGCAACAACAGTGCAGAAGAACCTCGGTCATGGGGGGAGGGGGGTAGGTTTAACGTTGAAAGTTGAAAGTTGAAAGTTGAAGGTTAGGGGGTTGGGTACTAAGTGTAAATTCTTGTAGGGGCACGGCATGCCATGTCCCTACTGTTGATGTCCTGCAAAAAACAAAAAAAGCGCCTCCCCTATGGTCAGGGAAGGCGCTCGATTTATTGCAATTTAGAATTATTCGGCACTTGCTGCGGTCTCTTCAGCAGTCTCTGCTACGGGAGCCTCAGCTACAGGAGCTTCTGCTGCCTTCTTGCCAGAGCGACGTGTGCGCTTAGCCTTCTTGGCAGTCTTTGCCATGTTCTCGTCGAAGTCTACCAACTCGATGAAGCACATGGGGGCATTATCGCTGGGACGGTTGCCAGTCTTGATAATGCGGGTGTAACCACCGGGACGGTCACCAACCTTTGCGCTGATAGTGCTGAACAGCTCGGTGATAGCCTGCTTGTCCTGCAGATAGCTGAACACTACGCGGCGTGCATTGGTTGTATCTTCCTTTGAGCGGGTGATCAGGGGCTCTACATACTTCTTCAGAGCCTTGGCCTTAGCCACAGTCGTAGTGATTCTTTTGTGCATGATCAGAGAAACGGCCATGTTGCTCAGCATAGCTGCTCTGTGGGATGCAGTACGACTCAAATGATTGAATTTCTTATTGTGTCTCATAAGTTTTCTTAATCTTTATCTAATTTGTATCTTGAGATGTCGGTTCCAAACGACAGATTCAGACTCTCCAGCAAATCATCAAGCTCAGTGAGCGATTTCTTACCGAAGTTGCGGAACTTAAGCAGGTCAGTCTTGTTGTACTGTACCAGGTCGCCCAAGGTGTCTACGTCGGCAGCCTTCAAGCAATTGAGGGCACGTACGCTGAGATCCATGTCAACAAGCTTGGTCTTCAGCAACTGGCGCATGTGAAGTACTTCCTCGTCGAACTCCTCATTGCTTTCAGCATCGCAGTTCTCCAGAGTGATCTTGTCATCAGAGAAGAGCATGAAGTGATAGATGAGGATCTTGGCGGCTTCCTTCAAAGCGTCCTTCGGGTGAATGGAACCATCAGTTGTGATCTCCAGCACGAGCTTCTCGTAGTCAGTCTTCTGCTCTACGCGATAGTTCTCGACTGCATATTTCACGTTTCTGATAGGAGTATAAATTGAATCGATGGGTATAACATTCACATCGGTGCAGTACTCGCGGTTCTCCTCTGCGGGAACGTAGCCACGACCTTTGTTTATGCTAATCTCCATCTGCATCGTTGCCTTGGCATCCAGATGGCAAATAACTAAGTCAGGGTTTAACACTTCAAATCCAGTCAGATACTTGTTGAAATCACCAGCCTTGAGTTCAGTCTTGCCCTCAACTTTGATGCTCATCTTCTCTGTCTCGAATTCATCTACTAACTGCTTGAAGCGAACCTGCTTCAAGTTGAGTATAATGTTGGTTACATCCTCCTTTACACCAGGTACGGTAGCAAACTCGTGCTCAACGCCACGGATTGAAACTGTGTTGATGGCAAAACCATCAAGTGAAGAAAGAAGTATGCGGCGCAAAGCATTACCTACGGTAGTACCGAAGCCACCCTCCAGAGGACGGAACTCGAACTTGCCGTACTTGTCGTCCGCCTCCAACATTAATACCTTATCAGGTTTTTGAAATGCTAATATCGCCATCCTTAATTATTATTTAGAGTACAATTCAACGATTAACTGCTCCTTGATATTCTCAGGAATATCTGCACGCTCGGGCTTGTGAAGCAACTTGCCAGACTTGGTAGCCTCGTCCCACTCAATCCAGGGATACTTGCTGTGGTTGAAACCAGCCAGTGCATCACCGATAACCTCGAGGTTCTTGGCACGCTCGCGAACACCTACAATCTGTCCGGGCTTAACTGCATAGCTGGCGATGCCTACAACCTTACCATCAACGGTAATGTGCTTGTGGTTAACCAGCTGACGGGCAGCACGACGGGTGGGAGCGATACCCAGACGGAATACTACGTTGTCCAGACGGCACTCGAGGTTCTGCAACAGAATCTCACCGGTAATACCGCTGGTACGTGCAGCCTTCTCGAACATGTTGCGGAACTGCTTCTCCAGAACGCCATAGGTGTACTTAGCCTTCTGCTTCTCTGCCAACATCACACCGTACTCAGAAGTCTTGCGACGACGGTTGTTGCCGTGCTGGCCGGGAGGGAAGTTTCTGCGTGAACGTACTTTCTCAGAGCCCAAAATGGTCTCGCCGAAACGGCGGTCAATTCTTGATTTAGGTCCAGTATATCTTGCCATAATCTTTTACTTACTTTAATTTAGGTCCTTAGTTATTATACTCTTCTTCTCTTGGGAGGACGGCAACCGTTGTGAGGAAGGGGAGTAACGTCGATAATCTCGATTACCTCGATACCTGCACCGTGAACGGTACGGATAGCAGACTCGCGGCCGTTACCGGGACCCTTAACGTATGCCTTAACCTTGCGCAGACCCAAATCGTAAGCGATCTTTGCACAATCCTGTGCTGCCATCTGGGCGGCGTAAGGAGTGTTCTTCTTACTGCCACGGAAACCCATCTTGCCGGCAGAAGACCAAGAGATAACCTGACCTTCGCTGTTAGCCAAAGACACGATGATATTATTGAAGGAACTGTGAACATGCAGCTGACCGAGAGCGTCAACCTTCACATTTCTTTTCTTAGCTGCAACTGTTTTCTTTGCCATATCAATTATTATTACTTAGTAGCCTTTTTCTTGTTAGCAACGGTCTTCTTCTTACCCTTACGTGTACGAGCATTGTTCTTTGTGCTCTGACCGCGAACGGGAAGACCATGACGATGACGAACGCCACGATAGCAACCAATATCCATCAGTCGCTTGATGTTCAGAGAAATTTCACTGCGAAGGTCACCCTCAACCTTGTACTCAGCAGCAATCACCTCACGGATCTTACCAGCCTCGTCGTCGGTCCAATCACAAACCTTCTTGTCCTTGTCGACACCAGCCTTCTCCAAAATCTTGGCTGAGCTACTACGACCTATACCATAAACATAGGTCAAAGCGATTTCGCCTCTCTTGTTCTGAGGCAAATCTACACCAACAATTCTAATTGCCATATACTATTTTTCTTTTTTGCAATAAATTAACCCTGACGTGTCTTGAACTTAGGGTTCTTCTTGTTAATAACATACAAACGACCCTTGCGACGGACAATCTTGCAATCAGGGGTACGTTTCTTCAATGAAGCTCTTGTTTTCATATTTAATGTCTATTATTTGTATCTAAATACGATGCGACCCTTCGTCAAGTCGTATGGACTCATTTCCACCTTGACCTTATCACCGGGAAGGATCTTGATGTAGTGCATTCTCATCTTGCCACTGATGGTGCAAAGAATCTGGGCGCCTATCTTGTCCAGTTCAACACGGAAGTTGGCGTTGGAAAGGGCTTCTACTACTACACCATCCTGTTCTATTACTGCCTGCTTTGCCATTACTTTACAGCTCTGTTGTTAATATTGATTCTCTATCTTTTCTATCTCCTCGAACGTTGAGAGGATTTCCGGTTTACCATGATGTATCGCGATCGTATGCTCGTAGTGAGCTGCCCAACCGCCGTCGCGGGTCTTTATTGTCCACTTGTCTGGCATCATCCATATTTCACGACTGCCCTGAACAATCATCGGCTCAATGGCTATGCAAAGGCCGTTCTTCAGTTGCTTGCCGTTGCCAGGTCTGCCATAATTGGGAACCTGAGGATCCTCGTGCATGTTCTTTCCTATGCCGTGACCAACGAACTCCCTTATAACTCCGAAACCTTGTTCCTCACAATGTTTCTGTACGGCATAGCCGATATCTCCGACTCTCTTGCCGGCATATGCGGCTTCTATACCTTTATATAAGGACTCCTTGGTGGTTCGCAGGAGGCGGTTGACCTCTTCGCTTACTTCTCCGACACGGAAAGTGTAACAGGAATCACCGTTAAACCCGTTCAAGAGTGCTCCGCAATCCACGGAAACGATGTCACCATCCTTGAGAGGCTCGTCGCTAGGTATACCATGCACAACCTGGTCATTGACCGAAGTGCAGAGACTTGCCGGGAAATCCCCACCGTAGGGGTTGGGGAAACCCAGGAAAGTTGGTATCGCTCCATGGTCGCGTATAAACTCTTCTGCTACCTTATCCAACTGCTTTGTGGTAACACCTGGCTTTATGAGCCTGCCGACCTCTGTCAGCGTTTGTGATACCAGTTGGTTGGCAGCACGCATCAAATCAATCTCATCCTCAGTCTTTAGAAATACCATCTTAGAGAATCTCTAAAATTACTGAGCCATTCCGTTGCGGCCGTGAATGCGACCGCTGCTCAACAGACCGTCATAGTGTCTCATCAACAAATGACTTTCAATCTGCTGCAATGTATCGAGAACTACACCTACCAGAATCAGCAAGCTTGTACCTCCGAAGAACTGTGCAAATTCCTGTGACACATTGAGAAGACCTGCGAATGCGGGCATACAGGCAATGAGAGCCAGGAAAATAGAACCGGGGAATACCAAACGAGACATTATCTGATCAAGGTACTCTGCTGTATCATGTCCGGGACGAACGCCAGGAATGAAACCATTGTTACGCTTCATATCCTCAGCCATCTGAACAGGGTTCATTGTGATCGCGGTATAGAAATATGTGAATGCTATAATAAGAGCAGCAAACAACAGATTATACCACAGGCCTGTCTGATCGCTAAGCGCTATCAAGGCAGCAGAAGGATTCTCGCCTCCGCTGACCATCTGCAAGAATGTCACGGGAATGAACATAATTGCCTGCGCAAAGATAATGGGCATAACATTAGCAGCGAATATCTTGAGAGGGATGTACTGACGTGAGCCTCCTACCTGCTGACCAGCATATACACGCTTTGCATACTGTACAGGCACCTTGCGTGTACCCTGTACCAACAGGATAGCAGCGCAGATTACGGCCATGAGAATAACCAGTTCAACAGCGAACATGATAAGACCGCCACCGTTAAGGTTATTCAAACGGGCAACAAGTTCCTGACCGAATGCCTGGGGAAGACGAGCAATAATACCGAGCATGATAATCAGTGAAACACCATTACCGATACCCTTGTCAGTAATACGCTCACCCAACCAAAGGATGAACATGCTACCTGCTGCAAGAATGATGGTGCTGGATACGATGAACAAAGTCCAATCCAGCTCAGGATTCAATGCACCAGGCGTCTGGATGCGAAGGTTAATCAGATATGAGGGAGCCTGGAACAACAGAATGAGGATTGTCAGAAAACGAGTGTACTGATTCATCTTTCTGCGACCACTCTCACCCTCACGCTGCATCTTCTGGAAATGAGGTACAACAAATGCAAACAGCTGAATGACGATTGAAGCCGAAATGTAGGGCATGATTCCCAATGCAAAGATAGATGCATTGGAGAAAGCACCACCAGAGAACATATTCAACAGAGACATCAAACCTGTGCTGGTCTGCTCGTGCAACTGGGTCAAGGCAGCGGGATTGATACCGGGAAGTACAACGAATGAACCAAAACGGTATACAGCAGCCAAGGCCAGGGTGAAGAGGATCCTGGTTTTCAGGTCCTCTACACTCCATATGTTCTTTAAGGTTTCAATAAACTTTTTCATTCTGTTTACAGTTTAGTAGCAGTACCACCAGCAGCTACGATAGCAGCTTCAGCAGACTTAGAGAAGGCGTTAGCAGTAACCTCAACCTTAGCACTGAGAGTGCCGTTGCCGAGAATCTTGATGAACTGGCCAGCCTTAGCGAAACCAGCTGCAACGATCTCAGCAGCACCGATAGTGGTAATACCCTTCTCGGCCATTGTCTGCAGAGTGCAGAGATTTACTGCCTGATACTCTACGTGATTGATATTCTTGAAGCCGAACTTGGGCAAACGACGCTGCAAAGGCATCTGACCACCCTCGAAACCGATCTTCTTCTTGTAACCGGAACGAGCCTTGGCACCCTTGTGACCACGGGTAGAGGTACCACCCAAACCACTGCCGGGACCGCGACCAATTCGACGCTCGCTGTGAGTAGAGCCTTCAGCGGGCTTCAATGTATTTAACTTCATAACGTTTCAGTTTTTGAATTGAATAAAACTTGAATTAGTCAATAACCTTCACCAAGTGATGAACAGTCTGAATCAAGCCACGAGTGCAGGCATTGTCCTCCAACTCTACAATCTGATTCATCTTCTTCAGGCCCAAAGTATCCAGGGTTGCCTTCTGGCGCTTAGGAGCATGGATACGGCTCTTGACTTGCTGTACTTTAATAGTTGCCATAATACGTTTCTCCTTTACTAAGTTTAACCACGGAATACTTTCTCCATGCTGACACCACGGCTCTGAGCCACCTGGCGAGCATCGCGCATGCTGGCAAGAGCAGCGATAGTAGCCTTTACCAAGTTGTGGGGGTTAGAAGAACCCTTAGACTTAGCCAGACAGTCAGTAACGCCAACACTCTCCAAAACGGCACGCATAGCACCACCGGCAACAACACCGGTACCATGGCTTGCAGGCATGATGAGAACGTTAGCACCGCCGAACTTGGCAGCAGCCTCATGAGGTACGGTACCCTTGAGAACGGGAACCTGAACAAGATTCTTCTTGGCAGCCTCTACGCCCTTGGCAATAGCAGCAGTTACTTCACCGGCCTTACCCAGACCCCAGCCAATAACGCCGTTCTCGTTACCTACAACGACAATTGCACTGAAGGTGAATGTACGACCACCCTTGGTAACCTTAGTAACGCGGTTGATAGCAACCAAACGGTCCTTCAATTCCTCGCTATTGATATTAATGTTCTTAATTGCCATAATCTTAATTAGAATTTAAGTCCACCGTTACGTGCAGCATCAGCCACTTCCTTTACTCTACCATGGTACAGATAACCGTTACGGTCGAACACAACAGTTGTGATGCCAGCCTCAAGAGCCTTCTTGGCAATCAACTCGCCAACCTTAGCAGCCTGCTCCTTCTTGGGACAAGCCTCCATACCGAGGCTGCTTGCGCTTGCCAAAGTAGTGCCGGTCAGGTCGTTGATGATCTGTACATAAATCTGCTTGTTGCTGCGGAATACGCTCATACGAGGACGTGCGGCAGTACCAGAGATCTTGTTACGAACTCTATATTTGATCTTAATTCGTCTTTCTATTTTGTTTGTCATAATCTTACAGTTTTAAAGATTTACTTTGAACCTGCTGACTTACCAGACTTTCTGCGAACTACCTCACCAGCGAAGAGGACACCCTTGCCCTTGTAAGGTTCGGGCTTGCGGAAAGAACGAATTTTTGCACACACCTGACCGAGCAACTGCTTGTCGCAAGACTCCAGGATAATCAGAGGATTCTGGTTTCTCTCAGACTTGGTCTCTACCTTAATCTCAGAAGGCAACTGAATGAAGATGCTGTGAGTGAAGCCCAAAGACAACTCAACGAGGTTGCCCTGGTTGCTAACACGGAAACCGACACCTACAAGCTCCAAGGTCTTCTTATAACCCTCACTTACGCCAACAACCATGTTGTTAACCAGTGAACGGTACAAACCGTGGAAAGCCTGCTTCTGCTTGTTGTCGATATCAGCAGCTTCGTCAATCTCAAAAGTGATTTCTGATCCAGAAATATTCACCAGGATAGAGGGATTGATAGCCTGACTCATCTCACCCTTGGGACCCTTAACGCTAACAACGTTGTCGTTGTAGCTAACGGTAACACCAGCAGGGATAGTAATGGGCAATTTACCTATTCTTGACATTGCTAAATCCTCCTATTAATATACGTAACAAAGAACCTCGCCACCGATCTTGAGCTCAGCAGCCTCCTTGTTAGTCATTACACCCTTGGATGTGGATATGATAGCAATACCCAGTCCGTTAATAACACGAGGCATATCCTTGTAGCCAGTGTACTTACGCATACCGGGAGTTGAAATACGAATCAACTTCTTGATAGCGTTCTGACGAGTCTGCTCGTCGTACTTCAAGGCTACCTTGATTGTACCCTGAGGGCCATCCTCAATGAACTTGTAGTTCAGAATGTAACCCTTCTCGAAGAGAATCTTGGTGATTTCCTTCTTCAAATTTGACGCAGGACACTCAACAACACGGTGCTTGGCCTGGATTGCATTACGCAAGCGCGTCAAATAATCTGCAATTGGATCTGTCATTTTTTTAAAGGTTTTAATTAATCGGGTCTATCCCGACAATATTAAAAGATAATTATATGTTTCTTGACGCGCCCTTGAAAAGGACCCGTCAAGAATTTCTTACCAGCTTGCCTTCTTAACGCCGGGAATCAAACCTGCAGAAGCCATCTCGCGGAACTGTATACGGCTGATGCCGAACATACGGATATAACCCTTGGGACGACCTGTAATCTTGCAACGATTGTGCAGGCGGATGGGATTAGCGTTGCGAGGAATTGCCTGGAGCTTCTGAGCTGCCTCGAAAGCATCAACGGGATCTGTGTTGGGATTGTTGATAATCTTCTTCAGGGCTGCACGCTTTTCAGCATACTTAGCTACCATCTTTGCACGCTTTACCTCGCGAGCCTTCATTGATTCTTTTGCCATAACTCTATGTTAGTTTTTAGCGTTCTTAAAGGGAAGACCGAACTCCTTCAGCAGAGCGTAACCCTCTTCGTCGGTCTTAGCTGTGGTTACAAAAGTGATGTTCATACCCAGGATGCGGTCGATTGCGTCGATGTTGATCTCAGGGAAGATGATCTGCTCCTGAATACCGAGGGTATAGTTACCACGGCCATCAAACTTGCTTTCTATACCCTTGAAGTCACGGATACGGGGCAGAGCCACACGAACCAACTTCTCGAGGAACTCATACATGCGCTCACGACGCAGAGTTACCATAACACCGATGGGCATCTTCTTACGCAACTTGAACTGAGCAACGTCCTTCTTTGAGAAGGTTGCAACTGCCTTCTGACCGGTAATCTCGGTGATTTCCTTGATAGCAACCTCGATAATCTTCTTATCAGCAGTTGCCATACCCAGACCCTGGTTGATGACAATCTTCTTCAGAACGGGGATCTGCATTGAAGAGTCGTAGTTGAACTGCTTCATCAATGCAGGAGCGATACGCTCTGCGTATTCTTTCTTAAGGCTTGCAGTATTTGCCATTTTAGATTTCCTCTCCACTCTTTTTAGCGAAACGGACCAACTTGCCGTCTGCATTCAGTTTTCTACCAATGCGAGTAGCCTTGCCAGTCTTGGGATCAACGGGGTTCAGGTTAGAGATGTGGATAGGAGCCTCGATCTCGATAATGCCACCCTGAGGGTACTTGGCACTGGGCTTCTGACTCTTCTTAACCTTATTTACACCCTCGACGATGGCGCGCTGCTCTTTAACGAACACCTTCAACACCTTACCGCTCTGACCCTTGTTCTCGCCAGAGTTAACGATTACGGTGTCGCCTTTCTTAATGTGTAACTTACTCATTGTTCTTCTTTCGTCTTTGAATATTAAAGAACCTCAGGTGCCAGAGACACGACCTTCATGTTTGCGGCACGAAGCTCACGGGCAACAGGACCGAAGATACGGCTACCACGCAAGTCTCCTGAATTGTTCAGAAGAACACATGCGTTGTCATCGAAGCGGATATATGAACCATCAGCACGACGAACTTCCTTCTTGGTACGTACGATCAGGGCCTTTGATACTGCACCTTTCTTAACATCACTGGTGGGGATTGCGCTCTGGATAGCAACGACAATCACATCACCTACAGAAGCGTAGCGGCGACGAGTACCACCGAGGACACGGATACACTTTGCCTCCTTGGCACCGCTATTGTCTGCAACTACTAATCTAGATTCTGCCTGTATCATTTTTACTTAGCTCTTTCTACGATTTCTACTACTCTCCATCTCTTGGTCTTGCTCAGAGGACGAGTTTCCATGATCAAAACGGTGTCACCCTTGTGGCAATCGTTCTTCTCGTCATGTGCATGGTACTTCTTCGTCTTCGCAACGAACTTACCATAAATAGGGTGCTTCTCCTTGAACTTGGCTGCAACCACGATGGTCTTGTCCATCTTATCGCTAACCACGACACCCATACGAGTTTTTCTTAAATTTCTTGCTTCCATATCTTGAAGTACCTAATTACTTGTTTGACTCTTTCTGGCGAAGCACAGTCTTCATGCGGGCGATGTTACGACGAGCAGCCTTAATCTGAGAGTTATTTTCCAGAGGAGCAACAGCATGATTCAACTTCATCTGATCATAGTTTGCTACCTCAACAGCGATGCGCTCTGCAAGTTCAGAAGCGGTCATTGCGTTAATTTCTGCGATCTTCATCTTTATGCGTTTTTGTCGTAATCACGTCTTACAATAAACTTGGTGGTTACGGGCAACTTCTGTGCTGCAAGACGAAGAGCCTCCTTCGCGATCTCGTAACTTACACCTTCAATCTCGAAAATTATACGTCCGGGGGTAATGGGGAACACATATCCTACGGGGTCACCCTTACCCTTACCCATACGTACGTCAGCGGGCTTCTTGGTGATTGGCTTGTCAGGGAAGATACGAATCCAGCTCTGACCCTCACGCTGCATGTAACGTGTCATTGCTACACGGGCAGCCTCAATCTGACGGGCGGTAATCCAACGTGTTTCCAAAGACTTGATACCAAAGCTACCGAATGCCAACTGATTGCCACGCATTGCATTACCCTTACGGTGGTTCTTTTGTGGCCTTCTGTATTTAGTTCTTTTTGGTTGTAACATTTTAATTCAGTTTTTAACGGTTGTTGTTCTTCTTGCGACGGAAGTTCTTACCACCGCCGTTGCCACCGAAACCACGGCCCTGCTCCTTTGTTTGAGTGAAGTTAGGAGCCAAATCCTTCTTGCCATAAACCTCACCGCGGCAAATCCATACCTTGATACCGAGGATACCTACCTTTGTCAGAGCCTCTGCATGGCAGTAGTCGATATCAGCACGGAGGGTGTGCAGGGGAGTACGGCCTTCCTTGAACATCTCAGAACGTGCGATTTCAGCACCGTTCAGACGACCGCTGATGAGAACCTTGATACCCTCAGCACCAGCACGCATTGAATTGGCGATAGCCATCTTGATAGCACGGCGGTAAGCAATCTTACCCTCTACCTGGCGAGCAATGCTGTTAGCAACGATTGTTGCGTCGAGCTCGGGCTTCTTAACCTCGAAGATGTTGATCTGGATATCCTTGTCGGTAACCTTCTTCAACTCTTCCTTGAGCTTGTCAACCTTTTCACCACCCTTACCAATGATCAATCCTGGACGGGCTGTACACACGGTGATGGTAACCATCTTCAGTGTACGTTCGATGACAATGCGTGAAATGCTAGCGTCACCAAGACGGGCATTCAGATACTTGCGGATCTTGCTATCCTCGAGGATTGTGTCGCCGCAGTTCTTGCCACCAAACCAATTTGAATCCCAACCGCGGACAATGCCAAGACGGTTGCTTATAGGATTAACTTTCTGTCCCATGTTTCTTTTCTAATTAATCATTCTTAGTGTCGACGAACAAGGTGATGTGGTTAGAACGCTTGCGGATTCTGTAACCACGACCCTGAGGAGCAGGTCTCATACGCTTGAGGGTAGCACCCTCGTTCACAAAAATCTTAGAGATGTACAACTCGCCATCTTCTGCCTTGCGATCGTTTTTCTGTTCCCAGTTTGCGATAGCAGAACGGAGCAACTTCTCCACATCTGCGCTTGCAGCCTTTGCACAGAACTTCAGTGTTCCCAGTGCTCTGTTAACCTCCATTCCGCGAACCAGATCAACAACGTATCTCATCTTGCGGGGAGAAGAAGGAACGTTCTGCAACTTGGCAAAACTCTGGGCCTTGCGTGCTTCCTTTCTTGCGTCAGCAGCTAATCTTTTTCTTTTTCCCATTATATTATTCTTTTTTTTCCAGTTGTTGGTTCCGTTTACTTCTTCTTCTTATCGCCATGGCCGCCGAACTTGCGGGTGGGAGCGAACTCGCCCAGCTTGTGACCTACCATGTTCTCGGTGATGTAAACGGGAATGAATTTGTTTCCGTTGTGCACGGCTACTGTATGTCCTACGAAATCAGGAGAGATCATAGAAGCACGAGCCCAGGTCTTGACTACGTTCTTCTTGCCGCTTTCATTCATGGCAAGAACCTTCTTCTCAAGATTAACTTCGATATAGGGACCTTTCTTTAATGAACGACTCATAATATTACGCTGTTAACTTCCGTTGATTACTTCTTATTGGCTCTCTCAATGATATACTTGTTGGACTGCTTCTTGGGTGCGCGTGTCTTCTTACCCTTAGCATACAGACCAGTGCGTGAACGGGGATGACCACCAGACTGACGGCCTTCACCACCACCCATGGGATGATCATGAGGATTCATGACAACACCACGGTTGTGAGGACGACGGCCCAACCAGCGGCTGCGACCTGCCTTACCTGAGCTCTCCAGAGCGTGGTCGCTGTTACCTACGCTACCAACGGTAGCCTTACAAGCGCTGAGGATCTGACGAGTCTCACCAGAAGGCAACTTAATCACGCAGTAACGGCCCTCACGAGAAGTGAGCTGAGCGAAGTTACCTGCTGAACGAACCAGCATACCGCCCTGACCGGGACGAAGCTCGATGTTGTGAACAACGGTACCTACGGGAATGTTCTGCAGGGGAAGTGCGTTACCTACCTCGGGAGCAGCATCTGCACCGCTCATTACGGTAGCGCCTACCTTCAAACCGTTGGGAGCAATGATATAGCGCTTTTCACCATCTGCATAGTAAAGAAGAGCGATACGAGCTGAACGGTTGGGATCATACTCGATAGTCTTAACTACAGCAGGAACACCATCCTTCTCACGCTTGAAGTCAATGAAACGATACTTCTGCTTGTGGCCGCCACCGATGTAACGAACGGTCATCTTACCTGTTGCGTTACGACCGCCTGTAGAGCTCTTACCACATACGAGAGACTTTTCAGGTACTGATGCAGTAATCTCTTCGAAAGTACCTATAATCTTATGTCTTTGGCCCGGTGTTGTGGGCTTAAATTTACGTACTGCCATCTCTTAATTAAATATTGCTATAGAAATCAATTACATCGCCCTCCTTCAGAGTAACGATAGCCTTCTTGAAGGCGTTTGTACGACCCTTCAGCAGACCAGCCTTAGTGTAACGAGTCTTGTTCTTACCTGCGTATACGCATGTATTAACATCGGTAACGGTTACGTTGTAGCGAGACTCGATCTCCTTCTTCAGCTCGATCTTGTTTGCCTCAGGACGCACCACGAAGCCATACTTATTCTGCTTCTCTGTAATACCAGTCATCTTCTCAGTGACCAGAGGTTTGATAATGTATGTCATAGTCTTGTACGTCTTTATTACTTAGTGAGGTTACCTTCGATAACAGCCAGAGCGCTCTCTGCAACAACCATAACGTCAGCATTCAGAACCTGATAGGTATTCAGAGCTGCAGCAGGCATGGTTGCAACACGCTGGAGATTACGAGCAGACAAATATACGCCTTTATCAGAAGCGGGAGTAACTACGAGAGTCTTCTTGCCTGCGATATTAAGATTATTTAACACCTCCAGCATAGACTTTGTCTTGGGAGCCTCGAATGTGAAGTCCTCAACAACTACGATTGCATTCTCCTGAGCCTTGTAAGCAAGAGCGCTGCAACGAGCCAGCTGACGAACCTTCTTGTTCAGCTTGAAGCCATAGTCGCGGGGCTGAGGACCGAACACGCGAGCACCGCCTACGAGTACAGGGCTGTTGATGTCACCACGACGTGCACCGCCACCGCCTTTCTGACGACCGAGCTTGCGGGTTGAACCGCTCATCTCACTTCTTTCCTTAGTCTTTGCAGTACCCTGACGCTTGTTAGCCATGATGAGCTTAACGTCCAGATAGATTGCGTGATCGTTGGGCTCGATAGCATAGATAGCATCATTGAGCACTACCTTGCGGCCAGTATCCTGACCTTTGATATTCAATACACTTGCTTCCATCTTACTTAACTATGCTAACGATTGAACCTTTATAACCGGGAACACTACCCTTGATGAGAAGGAGGTTGTGCTCGGGGATAACTTTTAACACCTGCAGGTTGTGAGTGGTTACACGCTCATTACCCATCTGGCCGCCCATGCGCATACCCTTGAACACCTTTGCGGGGTATGAACAAGCACCGATTGAACCGGGCTTGCGCAGACGGTCGTCCTGACCGTGTGTAGCCTGACCTACACCACCGAAACCATGACGCTTCACAACGCCCTGGAAGCCCTTACCCTTTGATGTACCAACTACATCAACGAAAGAGCAGTCTGAGAAGAGCTCTACAGTGATTGAATCACCGAGGTTCAGCTCGCCCTCAAAGTCTGTGAACTCAGCCAAGTGGCGCTTGGGAGTGGTACCAGCCTTCTTGAAGTGGCCAGCCAAGGGAGCAGAAGTATTCTTCTCCTTAGCCTCTTCATAACCGAGCTGAACAGCTGCATAGCCGTCCTTCTCAACGGTCTTAATCTGAGTTACCACGCAAGGACCAACTTCGATAACAGTGCATGGTACATTCTTACCGTCGGCACTGAAAACGGATGTCATTCCGATTTTCTTTCCTAATAATCCTGGCATTTCAGTTAATTTAAATAATTTGTTGTTAATTTGTTGTTTTTAGTCTCGTTTCATTCCCTCTTGCTTAGCCTATCCATAGGCACACAAAAAGAGAACCGCCACAATAGGCGTTCTTTTTAAGAAAGTTTGATAGCCGAAGCCAGCGCATTCCTTTCCTTTTCGAGTGCAAAGTTACGGATTTTTAATTTATTACACAAGAGATTACACAAAATAATACGCCTACGCGTACAAAAAAGGGCGTTTTAACACCCAAAAGGACACAAAAAGACCCTCACGAGGTTATCATGAGGGCCTTTTATGTTATCAAACATGCATGTAGAGGGTATTACACCTTGATCTCTACCTCTACACCGCTGGGGAGTTCGAGCTTCATCAAAGCGTCAACAGTCTTCTCATTGCTTGAGTAGATGTCGATCAGGCGCTTGTATGCGCTCAACTGGAACTGCTCACGACTCTTCTTGTTAACGAAGGTTGAGCGGTTAACGGTAAAGATACGCTTGTGAGTGGGCAGGGGTATAGGACCAGATACAACAGCACCTGTCACCTTAACGGTCTTAACGATCTTCTCTGCACTCTTGTCTACGAGCATGTGGTCGTAGCTCTTCAGCTTAATACGGATTTTCTGACTCATTTCTTTCTTTATTATTATTATTTAATAAGGTGGGAGCAACCATTAAGAGTCGTTTGCTAATGGTTGTCCCTTTCCTTATGATGCTTTTTATTATAGTCTCCAAGGATATTAGAGGAGGTCGGCACGACCCTTCATCTCCTCGAGAACTGCCTTTGCAACACCAGTGCTAACGGGAGCATGGTGATCGTAGGTCATAGAGCTAGTTGCACGACCAGAGGTGATGGTACGCAGAGCGGTTACATAACCGAACATTTCTGCCAGGGGAACCATAGCCTTAACGAGACGAGCACCGGTACGAGTGGTATCCATACCCTCTACCTGACCACGACGCTTGTTCAAGTCACCGATAACGTCACCCATGTTCTCCTCGGGAGTAACAACCTCGAGCTTCATGATGGGTTCCATCAGTACGGGCTTAGCCTTAGCGCAGCAAGCCTTGTAAGCCATCTGGGCAGCAATTTCGAATGACAGCTGATCAGAGTCAACGGGGTGGAATGAACCATCAACCAACTCAACCTTCAGGCTATCCATGGGGAAGCCACCGAGAACACCGTTCTTCATAGCAGCATCGAATCCCTTCTGAACGCTGGGGATGAATTCCTTGGGAATGTTACCACCGGTTACGCTGTTAACGAACTGCAGAGGAGTCTCGTTGTAGTCCTCGTCGCGGGGACCAACGTTAACGATGATGTCAGCGAACTTACCGCGACCACCAGACTGCTTCTTGTAAACCTCACGGTGGTTAACGGTAGCGGTGATAGCCTCCTTGTAGTTAACCTGGGGCTTACCCTGGTTACACTCTACCTTGAACTCGCGCTTCAGACGGTCGATGATGATATCCAAGTGGAGCTCACCCATACCAGAGATAACGGTCTGGCCACTCTGTTCGTCGGTCTTAACGGTGAAGGTGGGATCCTCCTCGGCCAGCTTCTGCAGACCGATGCTCAGCTTATCCAGGTCCTTCTGGGTCTTGGGCTCAACTGCGATACCGATAACGGGATCGGGGAAGTCCATAGACTCGAGTACGATGGGAGCGCCTTCCTCGGCCAGAGTATCACCAGTGTGGATATCCTTGAAACCTACACCAGCACCGATATCACCTGCTGCGATGCAGTCAACGGGGTTCTGGCTGTTAGAGTGCATCTGGAACAGACGGCTAACGCGCTCCTTCTTGCCAGAACGAACGTTATAGATGTATGAACCAGCCTCAACCTTACCAGAGTACACGCGGAAGAAGGTCAGACGACCTACGTATGGATCGGTAGCGATCTTGAACGCCAGAGCAGCAGTCTTCTCGTCCTCGCTGGGCTTACGTGCTTCCTCCTCACCAGTCTCGGGGTTGGTACCCACGATGCTGGGAGTATCCAGAGGAGAGGGAAGGAACATGCAGACATAGTCGAGCAGAGTCTGTACACCCTTGTTCTTGAAAGAAGAACCACAGGTCATGGGAACGATATCCAGGTTCAGAGTACCCTTACGGATAGCTGCTACGATTTCCTCCTCGCTCAGGCTGTCGGGATCCTCGAAGTACTTCTCCATCAAGGTATCGTCCTGCTCAGCAGCGAGCTCAATCATCTTGCCACGCCATTCCTCGCACTCGTCAACCATGTCAGCGGGGATATCCTCAACGTCATACTCAGCACCCATAGTCTCGTCGTGCCACAGGATAGCCTTCATCTTGATGAGGTCAACGATACCCTTGAAGGTCTCCTCAGCACCGATGGGCAAAGCCACAACGCAGGGAGTAGCACCGAGAACCTCCTTCATCTGGCGAACAACCTCATAGAAGTCAGCACCAGAGCGGTCCATCTTGTTAACATAACCGATACGGGGTACGTTGTACTTGTCGGCCTGACGCCATACAGTCTCAGACTGAGGCTCAACGCCACCTACTGCACAGTATGTAGCAACGGCACCGTCGAGTACACGGAGTGAACGCTCTACCTCAGCGGTGAAGTCCACGTGTCCCGGAGTGTCAATCAGGTTGAACTTATACTTGTCGCCCTTGCAGGTCCAGTAAGCGGTAGTAGCAGCAGAGGTAATGGTAATACCACGCTCCTGCTCCTGAGCCATCCAGTCCATGGTAGCAGAACCATCATGGGTCTCACCGATCTTGTGTGTCTTACCGGTGTAGAAGAGGATACGCTCACTGGTAGTTGTCTTACCGGCATCGATGTGAGCCATGATACCGAAGTTACGAGTCAAATGCAGATCTTGCTTTGCCATTGTGTCGTAAATTGAATTAGTGATGGATTTATTTTAGAAACGGAAGTGAGCGAACGCACGGTTAGCCTCGGCCATACGGTGCATATCCTCCTTACGCTTGTAGGCACCGCCCTGCTCGTTGTAAGCATCCTGGATCTCAGCAGCCAGCTTGTCAGCCATGGTCTTGCCACCACGCTTGCGAGCGTACAGGATCATATTCTTCATGCAGATGCTCTCCTTGCGGTCGGGACGAATTTCTGTGGGAACCTGGAAAGTAGCACCACCGATACGGCGGCTCTTAACCTCTACCTGAGGAGTAATCTTGTCCAGAGCCTCCTTCCAGATCTGCAGCGCGGGCTTCTCCTCGCTCTGCATCTTGTTGGCTACAATCTCGAGTGCGTTGTAGAAGATATCGTAAGAGATGCTCTTCTTGCCATCGTACATGAGGTGATTAACGAACTTTGATACCTTCACATCGCCGAACTTGGGATCGGGAAGGATAACTCTCTTCTTTGGTTTAGCTTTACGCATTTTCTTTCAATTGTTTTGTGTTCAGGTTTGCATCTTGTACTTCTTCTTCAACTCCTGCCGCTGCAGGGTTTACTCAGGACACTGTCTGCAACACCAAAACGGTCGTTTTTAAATAACTTGACTCGCCTTATACTTGCAAAGGGGAGTATTACTTCTTAGCAGCCTTGGGACGCTTAGCACCGTACTTAGAACGACGCTGTGTGCGGTTAGCAACACCTGCGGTATCCAAAGTACCACGTACAACGTGATAACGTACACCGGGCAGGTCCTTTACACGACCACCGCGAACGAGAACGATACTGTGCTCCTGCAGGTTGTGACCCTCACCGGGGATGTAGCAGTTAACCTCCTTAGAGTTTGTCAGACGCACACGAGCTACCTTACGCATAGCTGAGTTAGGCTTCTTAGGTGTGGTAGTGTAAACACGAACACAAACACCACGACGCTGAGGACAGCAGTCCAGAGCGGGGCTCTTGCTCTTGTCTACCAACACGGTACGGCCTTTTCTTACCAATTGTTGAATTGTAGGCATTTTGTTTAATTTTTATTTGTTATATATATTAATTATGTATATACGATAAGGAGGGGCACAGTATGCCCATTCGGGTTGCAAAGGTACAACAAAAATCTGAAAAACGGCATTTTTTCAATAAAATAATTGTGCCAAGACCCATTTTTTAATTGTTTCTCTCTATAGCAATGCCACATCATCCTTACAACAGCCCTTCATGCGGAACCATAAAAACACACATAATCGCAACAGAAACAAACAAGGACTGCTACAAGCGGACAAACAGGGAAACGACATGCTCACGACAAAGCTGGCCTTCCTGTGCCAAACATACATTCAGCAGCGGGCATTTTGGCCCTCCCGAGGACCAGCCCGAGAGTTCCCGGTACTTTCGCCTCGGTCCTCGGGACGTCAAGCCTCGGACCTCGGGAAGAGCAAAATCATCTTCCAGACAGGCATGTCCGGCAACAGGCAGGCATAAAAGCAGGCAAACTGCATCAATACGAATGGTTTTAAATTAAAATAACGCAATGCTTCGGGGGCTTTACAATAAATTATAGTATCTTTGCCGACGTAAAACAAACATATTTAACCTAAATATCACTACATTATGAAAAAGTTATTGCTACTTGCCATTCCTGCTATGCTGTTGGCAAGCTGTGGTCCCAAGGAGTACACCATCCAGGGCAAGACCACCGGAGATTTGGAAGGAAAGAAGGTATTACTGATGAACAACGAGGGAGAGACTGTTGATTCATGCATCGTTGCAGACAGTGCCTTTACCTTTGCAGGTACCACAGAGGGACAAACCTTCTACACTATCAGCGTTGAGAAAATCAAGGCTAACGTATTCGTACAGAACGGTGCTGAGATTTCTGCAGACCTGACATCTAACCCAACTGTCCTGACCGACCAGGGCGGTCTGAACGACACCTACAATGCCTTCATGGAAAACATTTCCATAGCAAGCAAGGCCATAAACGAGAAGGCACAAAGACTTATGGGTGAGGGCAAGGCTTACCCCGACGTACGCGACTCCATCCAGGGCGACATTGAAGCTCTGTACGACATGTACCGCAATGGTTTGCAGGAAAACAAGGAGAACATTATCGGTGCACATATTTTGGGCATGGTAGCCCGTGAGTTCTATTCCGACCTGACAGCGCTGGACTCCGTAATTGCAGAAGTAAAGTATGCCACCGAGATAAAGGCTGTGAACGACTTGCGTGCATTCCTTGTAGCCGCAGAAAACACCAAGGAAGGCAAGATGTTCGTTGACTTCAGCGGCTTTGACCTCGAGGGCAATGAGTCAAAGCTCTCTGACTACGTGGGCAAGGGCAAGTATGTGCTCGCCGACTTCTGGGCTTCATGGTGCGGTCCCTGCAAGGGCGAAATCCCCAACCTCATAGAGTTGCACAAGCAGTTCGGCGGTGAGAAGTTCGTGGTACTGGGCGTGAACGTTTGGGATCAGGAAGACAAGTTCAAGGAAGCCCTGAAGGAAGAGGGTATAGAATATCCCCAAATCTACGTTCCACGCGACGGCAAGGACAATGCCACCGAACTATACAGCATTCAGGGCATTCCCCAGATCATGCTCTTCGGTCCCGACGGTACCATCGTGAAGCGTAACCTGCGCGGTCAGGAGATGAAGGACTTCGTGGCTGACCAGTTGAAGTAAAGTCCTATACACGACATAACACACAGAAGAGGCGTTGCACGTGTGGATGCAACGCCTCTTCTGTGTGTTATGTCTACAAGGACCTTAGTTCTTGTTTTAGTAATTGGTATGGCTATCCCAGCAGTTCTTTTACCTTGGCTAATATTGCCTTGCCGTCGGCACGGCCAGCAAGACGCTTGCTGGCAACGCCCATTACCTTGCCCATCTCCTTGGCGCTGGTGGCACCAACCTCGGCTATAATGGTGCGGAGCTCTGCCTCCAGTTCCTCTGGAGTGAGAGCCTTGGGAAGGTATGCCTCGAGGGCGAGGACCTGTCCCATCTCCTCCTCTGCCAGGTCGGGACGGTTCTGCTCCACATAGAGCTGGGCTGTGTCCTTGCCCTGCTTCACCAACTTGGAAAGAATCTTCAATGCCTGCTCGTCGGAGAGTTCGGCATCGGCACCGGGGGCGGTAAGGGCCTCCAGGAAATACTTCTTGGCATTGCGCAATGCCATAAGGCGGACCTTGTCCTTGGCCTTCATGGCCACGACTATGTCTTTGCTAATCTGTTCAAACAACATAATGATATTGGGGGGGTGATTTATTAAACTCTTGTTCCTCACACAAAAGTAGCGTTTTTGAGCGAACTGACCAAATGATTAAGGCAAAATCTTCCTATATGTCAGCGTCTGCACCATGCCTCGGCAGGCAAGATAGGAAAGGAAGGCTATCCAGAGGCCATGGTTGCCATAGAGGGGGATGAGGAGGTAATACCCTGTCAGGAAGAGGACCATGCTGATGGCCATGGACAGAAGCATGAGGCGCGGTGAGGTGGCGCCAATATAGATACCGTCCCACAGGAAGGATGCGACACCGCAAACAGGCAGGAGCAGAGTCCAGTGGCGGTAACTGGATACTGCATCCAGAACTTGCACATCGTCCGTAAGAAACGACATGAACCACTCGCCTCCCAAAGCATACAATACAACAAAGAACAATGCCACTGCCCCACCCCATTGGAAGAGTCTTCGCACCACGGAACGGCAGACTTCACTATTTACAGCACCTATGGCCTTGCCCACAAGCGCCTCGCCGGCATAGGCAAAACCGTCCATAAAGTAGCTGAAGATGGTGAATATCTGCATGAGCAGGGTATTGACTGCAAGTTCCACACTGCCCTGCGCTGCTCCGGCGACAATGAACATAAAGTGCACAACTATCAGGCACAGGGTGCGCAGGAACAGGGAGAAGTTCTGGCGGTTGGTGGTGCTACGTGGAGCAAGTGCCTGACGCAAAAGCCGACCGAGCGGTGGTATGCGGAACGCCTCTCTTCGCCATAACCTGCCGTAAAACCTCAAGCAAAGGACAAGGGCAATAGCGAAAGCCACCCATTGCGCCAACAAGGTTCCCAGCGCAACACCCTCTATGCGCATGCCCAGCACATAGACAAAGACTATGCTGCAGACAATGTTCAGAAGGTTCTGCACTATGGCAACAATCATGGGGAAACGTGAGTTCTGCATGCCAATATACCATCCGTTCATGGCAAAGAGACCAAGAGCAGGAACTGCTCCCCATATACATATATTAAAATACGTGCGCGCGAGGGTTGCCACCTCTGCCTCTGGCGCTATGTACCACAAGGCGCCTTCGCATATAAGTGGCGAAAGTGCCATTAGCATCAAAGCAAGAACAAGGGCAAGGAGGAGGCTACGGACAAGCAGCAGTACCGCTCCGTCCAAATCCCTGCGCCCCCAGGCCTGGGCGGTTTCGCCTCCGGTTCCCATCCTCAAAAAGCCGAACATCCAATAGATGATATTGAAAAGCATGCCTCCCACGGCAATGGCGCCAACATAATACGATGCCGGTAAGGCAAGATCTGAGGATTGGGCGGCGGGACCTCCCATATGACCGGTTACTGCAACATCAACCAATCCTAATAGTGGAACGGTGATGTTGCTGACTATGCTTGGCAAGGCAATGCCAAAGATACGGCGGTCAAGGGAGGAAAGAAGGGACATCAGGCGAAGAGCTTTTCGTCCAGTTCGTTGCATGAGGTCAGCAAACGGCCGTCCTGGATGCAAACGGATTCCACCTTGGCCTTCAGGCACAATTTCTCGTCGGAGGCTCTGTAGATTTCCTGAAGGAACACGTATCGTACATTTTCCTTCTTGACGGTGAGACGGCAGATGAACTCGTCGCGGCTGCGCAAAGGCACCTTGAATTCCATAGTGATGCGTGCCACAACGGCATCAATGCCATGGGCATGCATTTCGGCAAAACTGATACCCTTCTCCAGAAGGAACTCGTGGCGTGCATGCTCCAGATAGTGCTGATAGTTGGCATTGTTGACAATACCCTGAAGGTCGCATTCGTAGTCGCGCACCTTCAGGCGAAGTTCGTGCATGGGGTCTTGTATAGGCATAGTGAATAATCTTTAAGTTGTAATAAGGGCTTTAAAGTCCCTAAGGTCAATAAGGTCGTTAAGGTCCTTAGAGTCCTTAAAGTCGTTAGAGAAGTAAAGAAAAAACGCCTTGTCAAGGCTGATTTGCCTCGGCAAAGCGTTCTTTCCTTTATAGCATTAATGTGTCATTTAAAAGTCGTCGAAGTCGAGACGTGCCTTGCGGTTGGCCAGAGTGCGCTCGTAGTCCTCGCGTGAACCGACAACGATCTTCTCGTAGTCGCGCATACCGGTACCGGCAGGAATCAGGTGACCGCAGATTACGTTCTCCTTCATGCCCTCCAGGTAGTCGCTCTTGCCGTTGATGGCAGCCTCGTTGAGCACCTTGGTTGTCTCCTGGAAGGATGCGGCACTCATGAACGAGCTCGTAGCCAGAGAAGCACGGGTGATACCCTGCAGGATCTGAGTAGATGTGGCGGGCATTGCATCGCGAACCTCCACGATCTTCTTGTCCTGGCGCTTCAGCAGAGAGTTCTCGTCGCGCAGACGGCGTGCGGTAACAATCTGACCAGCATGCATTGTCTCGCTGTCGCCAGCGTTGACAACTACCTTCTTGCCCCAGATGCGGTCGTTCTCCTCTGCGAAGTCGAGCTTGTCCACAACCTGAGTCTCCAGGAAGCGGGTATCGCCGGGCTCCACAATCTGAACCTTGCGCATCATCTGACGTACGATAACCTCGAAGTGCTTGTCGTTGATCTTTACACCCTGCAGACGGTAAACGTCCTGAATCTCATTAACGATGTACTCCTGAACGGCGGTGGGACCCTTGATGGCCAGAATGTCGGCAGGAGTGATGGCACCGTCAGACAGAGGAGTACCGGCACGAACGTTATCGTTGTCCTGTACCAGGATCTGCTTGGAGATGGGCACGAGGTACTTGCGAACGTCACCAACCTTGGAGGTGATGGTGATCTCACGATTACCGCGCTTAAGACGACCCATGGTAACAACACCGTCGATTTCGGCAACAACAGCGGGATTGCTGGGGTTACGTGCCTCGAACAACTCGGTTACACGAGGCAGACCACCGGTAATATCACCGCCACCACCTACTACACGAGGTATCTTGACAAGGATTTCACCCACACGGGCATCGGAACCGTCCACAATGGCGATGTGGCCACCGATGGGGAAGTTGTAGGTACGCAGGATGTCGCCGTTCTCGTCCAGAATGTGGCAAGCGGGAATCTTGTTGCGGTCCTTAGACTCTATGATGATGTACTCGCTCTGCTTTGTAGCCTCGTCGGTCTCCACGCGGTATGTTACGTTCTCGATAACGTCCTCGAACTTAACCTTACCGGCGCTCTCAGTTACGATAACAGAGTTGAAGGGGTCCCACTGGGCAATGATGTCGCCCTTCTGGACGATATCACCTTCCTGCTTGAAGAGGGTACTGCCATAGGGAACGTCCTGGCTGAGCAGAACAATACCGGTCTTGGGTTCTACGAAGCGAACCTCGGCCAGACGGCTGACTACAACCTGAGTGGTTCCATTGTCGGTCTGAGCCTCTACGGTACGGAGTTCCTCAAATTCCAGACGAGCCTCGTACTTGGCCTTAATCTGTGCATTGGCAACGGCATTACCTGCCACACCACCGGCGTGGAAAGTACGCAGAGTCAACTGAGTACCAGGCTCACCGATAGACTGGGCTGCGATAACACCCACGGCCTCTCCCTTGTGAACCATGCGGCTTGATGCCAGGTTGCGTCCGTAACACTTCATACATACGCCCTTACGGCTCTCACAGGTAAGAACAGAACGTATCTCGACCATCTCGATGGGGCTGTCTTCAATCTCCTTGGCCTTGGCCTCGGTAATCTCATCGCCGGCAGCAACAATCATCTTGCCGGTTGTGGGATGAATCACATCGTGTACGCTGACACGGCCCAGAATACGGTCGTAGAGAGAGCTGATAACCTCATCTCCATTCTTCAGTGCTGTGCACTCAAGACCACGCAATGTGCCGCAATCCTCCTCGGTGATGATAACGTCGTGAGAAACGTCAACAAGACGACGAGTCAGGTAACCAGCGTCGGCGGTCTTCAGAGCGGTATCGGCAAGACCCTTACGGGCACCGTGGGTAGAGATGAAGTACTCCAGCACGCTCATACCTTCCTTAAAGTTAGAAAGAATGGGGTTCTCAATGGTCAGAGGCTCGGCACCTGCCTTCTGAGGCTTGGCCATCAGACCACGCATACCAGACAACTGACTGATCTGACCGGCGCTACCACGAGCACCAGAGTCGAGCATCATGTATACGGCATTGAAACCCTCTTCAGCCTCGGCCATGGTCTTCATCAGAATCTTGGACAGGTCGTTGTTAACCTTGGTCCATGTTTCAATAACCTGATTGTAACGTTCCTTATCGGTGATGAAACCCATACCATAGTCCATGGTGATGCGTTCAATCTCATCGTTACCGCGCTGAACGAGTTCTGCCTTCTGCTCGGGAACGATAATATCGCCCAAGTTGAATGACAGACCACCCTCGTATGCCATCTTATAACCAAGGTTCTTAATACCGTCAAGGAACTCACAAGCACGGGCAACACCGACGCTCTTGATAACCTTGGTAATCAAACCACGCAGGGTCTTCTTGGCGATCACATCATTGAAGTAGCCAATCTCGGCAGGGATAATCTCATTGGCGATAAGACGGCCCACAGAGGTCTCTACCTGACGCTTGCCCAAAGTACCGTCCTCGAGCAAGTCATCAACTATAACCTTAATGGGAGCATGAATCTCCACACGGTTCTGGTTGTAGGCAATGATAGCCTCCTCAGGAGCATAGAAACTCATACCTGCACCCTTAGCACCGGGACGGAGCTTGGTGATATAATACAAACCAAGCACCATATCCTGAGAAGGAACGGTGATAGGTTCACCATTGGCAGGGTTCAGAATATTGTGGCTCTGGAGCATCAGGAGCTGAGCTTCCAGGATTGCTTCATTAGACAGAGGCAGATGAACGGCCATCTGGTCACCGTCGAAGTCGGCGTTGAACGCGGTACATGCCAGGGGATGCAGCTGAATGGCCTTACCCTCGATCATCTTGGGCTGGAATGCCTGGATACCCAGACGGTGCAGTGTTGGTGCACGGTTCAGGAGCACAGGATGACCCTTCATCACATTCTCAAGGATATCCCATATAACAGGGTCCTTGCGGTCAACGATCTTCTTGGCGCTCTTAACGGTCTTAACGATACCGCGCTCAATGAGCTTGCGAATGATGAATGGCTTGTACAGCTCGGCAGCCATCAGCTTGGGCAGACCGCACTCGCCCATCTTCAACTCGGGACCTACAACGATTACAGAACGAGCAGAGTAGTCAACACGCTTACCCAACAGGTTCTGACGGAAACGGCCCTGCTTACCCTTCAGCGAGTCGCTGAGTGACTTGAGGGGACGGTTGCTCTCAGACTTGACGGCACTGGCACGACGGCTGTTGTCAAACAGACTGTCGACAGCCTCCTGGAGCATACGCTTTTCGTTACGCAGAATAACCTCGGGAGCCTTGATTTCCAACAGACGCTTCAGACGGTTGTTGCGGATGATAACACGACGATAGAGGTCGTTCAAGTCGCTGGTTGCGAAACGGCCACCATCCAGGGGTACCAGGGGACGCAACTCTGGTGGAATAACGGGCAGAATGCGCAAAATCATCCACTCGGGCTTGTTGATTTCGCGGCTTGCACGGAAGCTCTCCACAACCTGCAGACGCTTCAATGCCTCGTTCTTGCGCTGCTGGGCACCTTCGGTATTTGCACTGTCACGCAATTCGTAGCTGAGTTTGTCAAGGTCTACGCGCTGCAACAGGTCGAGGATAGCCTCTGCACCCATCTTGGCAACAAACTTATTGGGATCGGTGTCGTCAAGGTACTGGTTCTCACGAGGCAGACGATCGGTCAATGCGATGTACTCCTCTTCACTGAGCAAGTCACCTTCACGGGCAACGCCGTCCTGAATACCACGCTCGTCCTTGTCGTCACGGGGACCAAGGATACCGGGCTGGATAACAACATAACGCTCGTAGTAGATGATGCTGTCCAACTTCTTTGTGGGCATACCAAGAAGGTAGCCAATCTTGTTGGGCAGAGAACGGAAATACCAGATGTGTGCTACGGGAACAACAAGCTGGATGTGACCGCTTCTCTCGCGGCGGACCTTCTTTTCTGTAACCTCTACACCACAACGGTCGCAGACAATACCCTTATAACGGATACGCTTGTACTTGCCGCAATGGCACTCATAGTCCTTGGTGGGACCGAAAATGCGTTCGCAGAACAAGCCGTCGCGCTCGGGCTTATAGGTACGATAGTTGATAGTTTCGGGTTTGAGCACCTCGCCATAAGAGTTCTCGAGAATCTCCTCGGGGGATGCCAGTCCTATGGTTATCTTGGTGAAGTTGTTCTTCACCTTGGTTTCTTTCTTGAAAGCCATATCTTGTTTCTCTCTTTTTTAGTCCAACGTAATTCTCAAACCCAAACCGCGCAACTCGTGCAACAGTACGTTCAAAGATTCAGGGATACCAGCGTTAGGCATTGCATCGCCCTTGACAATTGCCTCGTATGCCTTGCTTCTGCCGGTAACATCATCACTCTTGATTGTCAGGATTTCCTGGAGAACATGGCTGGCACCGAATGCCTCGATAGCCCAAACCTCCATCTCACCGAAACGCTGACCACCAAACTGTGCCTTACCGCCAAGGGGCTGCTGGGTAATCAGGCTGTAGGGGCCAATGCTACGTGCGTGCATCTTGTCCTCAACCATGTGACCGAGCTTCAGCATGTAGGCAACACCTACGGTAGCCAACTGGTCGAATGGTTCACCTGTAGCGCCATCATACAACTGGGTAGAGCAGTAGCGGGGCAAGCCGGCCTTGTCAGTCCACTCGTTCAAATCCTCGAGGTGAGCACCGTCGAAGATGGGAGTAGCAAACTTAACGCCAAGTTTCTGACCTGCAGCACCAAGTACGGTCTCGAAAATCTGACCGATATTCATACGGCTGGGTACACCCAGGGGGTTCAATACGATATCTACAGGAGTACCGTCGGCCAAGAAAGGCATATCCTCCTGACGTACGACCTTAGAAACGATACCCTTGTTACCGTGGCGGCCGGCCATCTTGTCACCGACACCAATCTTACGCTTCTTGGCAATATAAACCTTGGCCATCTGAATGATACCGCTGGGAAGTTCGTCGCCGATGGTTATAGCAATCTTGGCGCGCTTGATTTCGGCATCCAGAACCTTATACTTCTTAAGGAAGTTGATAACAAGCTGCTTAATCAGACTATTGGTATGTTCGTCATCGGTCCAACCGCTCAACTGAACAGCGGTGTAATCAAAGGTTTCCAATACTGAAGCAGTAATTTCTGCACCGGCAGGAATCAGTTCTGCACCCATATAGTCCTTGACACCAGCACTCAACTTGCCAGCTGTAAGTTCAAGCAGCTTATCAATAAGGATAGCCTTCAAGTCGGCAACCTTGCATTCGAACTCTTCGTCGATAGCAGCGATGCGCTTCTTATCCTCTGCCTTGGCAGAACGGGTCTTGATAGCCTTAGAGAACAGTTTCTTGTCAATAACAACACCCTTGAGAGAGGGGCTGGCCTTCAAAGAAGCATCCTTAACATCACCTGCCTTGTCACCGAAGATGGCACGGAGCAGTTTCTCCTCGGGACTGGGATCGCTCTCACCCTTAGGAGTAATCTTACCGATCATTATGTCACCGGGAACAACATTGGCACCGATACGGATAATACCATTCTCGTCCAAATCCTTGGTAGCCTCTTCGCTTACATTGGGGATATCGCTGGTCAGTTCCTCCATACCACGCTTGGTCTCGCGAACCTCCAGGCTGAACTCCTCTACGTGCACACTGGTCAAGATGTCCTCACGAACAACACGCTCGTTCAATACAATAGCATCCTCATAGTTGTAACCCTTCCAAGGCATGTAAGCAACAAGCAGGTTCTTGCCAAGCGCCAACTCGCCTGCCTCGGTAGAATAACCTTCTGTCAGGATATCACCAGCCTTCACGCGCTGACCCTTTTCACAGATAGGACGAAGGTCAATGGTCATGTTCTGGTTGGTACGACGGAACTTGGGAATACGGTATTCCTTCATTGCAGGCTCGAAACTTACGAAGTCCTCTTCCTCTGTGCGGTCATACAAAATACGGATTGTTGTAGCATCTACATAATCTACAACGCCCTCGCCCTCGGCAGTGATCATTGTGCGGCTGTCCTCACAAACCTGCTTCTCAATACCGGTACCTACGATTGGAGCCTCGGTACGGAGCAAGGGAACAGCCTGACGCATCATGTTACTACCCATCAATGCACGGTGAGCATCGTCGTGCTCCAGGAAGGGAATAAGACCTGCAGCAATAGAAGCAATCTGCTGAGGAGCAACGTCCATCAGGTTCACCTGAGTGGGAGGTACAACTGGATAGTCATCATCGCAACGACACTTAACCACCTTACGGATGAATGTACCATCCTCACGCAAGGGAGCATTGCCCTGACCGATAACAAGTTTTTCTTCCTCCTCTGCACTATAATATTGAATACCCTCTGGAGAAAGATCAACCACACCATTCTCTACCTTTCTATAAGGTGTTTCAATGAAACCAAGATCATTAATCTTCGCATAAACACAAAGACTACTAATCAGACCGATGTTGGGACCTTCAGGAGACTCAATAGGACAAAGACGGCCATAGTGAGTGAAGTGTACGTCACGAACCTCAAAACCTGCACGCTCACGAGAAAGACCACCAGGACCAAGGGCAGAAAGACGACGCTTATGTGTTACCTCTGCCAAGGGGTTCGTCTGGTCCATGAACTGACTCAATGCGTTAGTTCCAAAGAAGGTATTAATTACGCCAGATATAGTCTTTGCATGAACAAGGTCTGTTGGACTAAACACCTCGTTATCTCGAACATTCATACGTTCGCGAATGGTGCGGCTCATACGAGCCAAACCTATAGCAAACTGGTTAGCCAACTGTTCACCAACAGTACGTACGCGACGATTGCTCAAATGGTCAATATCATCTACATTCGCCTTACTGTTAATCAGCTCGATAAGATACTTGATAATCTCAATGATATCCTCCTTAGTCAGAACACGAACGTCACTATCTGTTGAAAGATTTAGTTTCTTATTGATACGATAACGGCCAACCTCACCTAAATCATAACGCTTATCTGAGAAGAAAAGGTTATAGATTACCTCCTTAGCACTTGCATCATCTACAGGATCTGCATTACGTAATTGACGGTAAATATATGTAATAGCCTCCTTCTCACTATTAGAAGTATCTTTCTGTAGGGTATTAAAGATGATGCTAAAATCTGTACCTTTATTCTCCGACTTGTGAAGTAAGATTGTGCTTTCACCACTCTCAAGAATCTGAGCGATATTCTCTTCTGTTAATTCACTCTTACGATCAAGGAGGACTTCATTACGTTCAATACTAACAACTTCACCGGTATCTTCATCAACAAAGTCTTCTACCCAACTCTTCAAAACACGAGCTGCGAGTTGTTGACCTAAATGAGCCCTAAGATTCTCTGGAGTAACTTTAACCTCCTCTGCCAAGTCAAATATCTCTAAAATATCACGGTCATTCTCAAAACCGATAGCACGCAACAGAGTGGTTACGGGCAGTTTCTTCTTACGGTCAATGTAAGCATACATCACATTCTGGATATCCGTTGCAAACTCAATCCAGCTTCCCTTGAAAGGAATGATGCGTGCTGAGTACAATTGGGTACCATTGCTATGCACACTGCTACCGAAAAAAACACCGGGAGAACGGTGCAACTGACTTACAACAACACGTTCGGCACCATTAATAATAAAGGTTCCGTTATTTGTCATGTAAGGAATTGGACCAAGGAAAACGTCCTCAATTACTGTATCGAAATCCTCATGATCAGGGTCAGTACAGTAAAGTTTCAACTTCGCCTTCAAGGGGACACTATAAGTCAGGCCACGCTCGAGGCACTCTTCTATTGAATATCTTGGTGGATCAATATAATAGTCCAGAAACTCGAGAACGAAGTTATTGCGAGTGTCTGCAATAGGGAAGTTCTCACTGAACACCTTATACAGTCCGTCGTTCTTACGAAGTTCTGGTGGAGTATCCAACTGGAGGAAGTCTCTAAAGGACTTCAACTGCACGTCAAGGAAATCCGGATAAGCGTATGGAGCCTTAACGGTAGCAAAATTTACTCTGTTGTTAATAATATTAGACATCTATTTGGTCGTTTATGATGACTTTGGATAGTATAGACACAAAAAGGTAAAGAACCCTCTACCAGAGGATCCTTTACCGTAATTCCTTATTCAGGAAGTTTTGATTACTTCAGCTCGATCTTAGCACCAGCCTCCTCGAGGGTCTTCTTCAGAGCCTCAGCGTCAGCCTTGGGCATACCTTCCTTCAAAGTGCTGGGAGCACCGTCAACCATCTCCTTAGCCTCCTTCAGACCAAGACCACAAGCCTCCTTAACGGCCTTTACAACCTGGAGCTTAGCAGCACCTGCATCAACGAGAACTACGTCGAAATCAGTCTTCTCCTCAGCTGCAGCCTCACCAGCACCAGCAGCAGGAGCAGCAACTGCAACAGCTGCAGCAGCGGGCTCAATACCATACTCATCCTTCAGGATAGTTGCCAACTCATTAACTTCCTTAACTGTCAAGTTTACCAACTCTTCAGCGATAGCTTTCAAATCTGCCATTTTCTTATTCTTTTATTGATTAGTTTGTTACTTTTATTAATTCTTATGCGGCAATTCCGAAGATTACTCGGGACGCTCGCCCAGTGTCTTGAGGACACCGTGGATTGTGTTCTGACCACTCTGCAGGGCAGAAAGAACATTCTTTGCAGGAGACTGCAACAGAGCAACGATGTCTGCAATAACCTCGTTCTTGCTCTTGATTGAGCAAAGTGCATCCAACTGCTCTGCACCTACGTAGATACCCTCCTCGGCATAAGCAGCCTTCAAAGCGGGCTTCTCTATCTTCTTGCTCTTGAGTTCCTTTATCATCTTAGCAGGAGCATTTGCAACCTCTGTAAAGAGAACTGCAGTGGTACCTACCAAAACGGGATTCAAAGCCTCGAAATCAATTTCGCTTGCCTCAAGAGCCTTCTGGAGCAATGTATTCTTAACAACAACCATCTTCAGGTTGTTCTTGAAACACATACGACGCAGATTGCTTGTCTGACCTGCATTCATACCCTCAACATCAACGATGTAGAAGTGAGGATACTGCTTCAGCATTTCGCCGAGCTGTGCAATAATTAAGCCTTTATCTTCCTTTCTCATGATAGATTACTTTTATTAGATTTCTTCTGTGGTCTTGGGATCAACCTTGATACCCAGACTCATTGTACTTGAAAGATAAACACTCTTCACATATGTACCCTTAGCAGCAGCGGGCTTCAACTTAATAATTGTTGCCATGAACTCCTTAGCATTCTCAGCAATCATCTCGGGAGTGAAACTTACCTTGCCGATTGAAGCATGAACAATACCAGTCTTGTCAACCTTAAAGTCAATCTTACCCTGCTTTACCTCGCGAACAGCCTTTGCCACATCCATTGTAACGGTACCACTCTTGGGGTTGGGCATCAAACCGCGGGGGCCAAGAACACGACCCAGAGCACCAATCTTACCCATAATAGCGGGCATAGTGATGATGACATCAATGTCAGTCCAACCACCCTTAATCTTCTCAATATACTCATCAAGACCTACGTAATCAGCGCCAGCCTCCTTAGCGGCGGCCTCCTGATCAGGAGTACAGAGACAAAGTACACGAGTTACCTTACCTGTACCATTAGGCAGAGATACTACACCACGAACCATCTGGTTGGCCTTACGGGGATCAACGCCCAAACGAACGTCGATATCTACAGAAGCATCGAACTTGGTAGTGGTAATCTCCTTTACCAAGGCAGAAGCCTCCTTCAATGAATATGCCTTCCCTGCTTCAATCTTCTCTGCTGCCAACTTTTGATTTTTTGTCAGTTTACTCATTGTTAATTGAAGTTTAATAGTTATTTACCAGGGAATTCACCCTTCACTGCAATACCCATACTTCTAGCAGTACCAGCTACCAATGTCATTGCAGCCTCAACAGTAAAACAGTTCAAATCAGGCATCTTATCCTCAGCGATAGCACGAACCTGATCCCATGTAATCTCAGCAACCTTCTTACGGTTAGGCTCAGCAGAACCACTCTTTACCTTAGCAACTTCCATCAACTGTACAGCTACAGGAGGAGTTTTTACAACGAAATCATAAGACTTGTCATTGTAATAAGTGATTACTACGGGGAGTACCTTACCGGCCTTGTCTTGAGTGCGGGCATTGAAAGCCTTGCAGAAATCCATGATATTGATACCCTTAGAACCCAGAGCGGGACCTACTGGAGGTGAAGGATTAGCTGCGCCGCCTTTAATCTGCAATTTGATAAATCCAGCAACTTCTTTAGCCATTTTTTTCTCTATTTATAATTAATTTTCTGAGTCGTTATAATATGCAGTCTCTTTCGTAACTAAAAGACAACCTAAACATAGGATGCGAATTATAACTTCTCTACTTGCATAAAACTAAGTTCAAGAGGAGTCTTGCGACCGAAAATCTTGACCATAACCTTAAGTTTTTTCTTTTCGCTATTAACCTCTTCAATAACGCCATCGAATCCACTAAAAGGTCCATCTATAACCTTGACATTCTCGCCAATGGTAAAAGGGATCATAACATCTTCAGCGACATCCTGTATTTCATCAACTGTGCCTAACATGTGATTAACCTCAGCCTGTGACATTGGCATAGGTTTTACATCTGACTTTGTTGCTGACAGGAAGCCAAGAACATTAGGAACATTTCGCAGTTGCGACTGAGTCTCACCTACAAGCGCTGCTTCTACGAAAACATAACCTGCAAAGCGATTTTTCTCTTTAACAACTCGTTTGCCATTACGAACTGTCACTATCTTTTCTGTAGGAATAAGTACCTGGGATACATTTGCTGCAAAATCACTATGTTGTGATATCATTGCCTCAACATACTCCTTTACTTTGCCTTCCTTGCCACTGATGGCACGCATAACATACCATCTCTTTTCAATTTCAGCCATTCCTAATACAACTTTACAAGATTAGTGCAGAAAATCATAAACAAACTCCATTCCAACTTGGAAAACAGAGTCCATGACAAATACAACCAGTGCGATGCAGAGGGAAGCAATTAAAACAACAACAGCACTGCCCATAAGTTCCTTGCGAGAAGGCCATGAGGTCTTATGCACAAGTTCTTCGTATGAATTCTTAAAACTAGTTATTATACTATGCATTTTCGTTTATTTTATGCACGGGAAGAGAGGCTCGAACTCCCGACACCTGGTTTTGGAGACCAGTGCTCTACCAACTGAGCTATTCCCGTAGATAGAGTCCCACCATTACTGGCAGGACTCCTTTTCTTGTATTTTTGACCTGTATTAGTCGAGAATCTCGGTAATCTGACCAGAACCTACGGTGCGACCACCCTCACGGATAGCGAAACGCAGACCTACGTTCAAAGCAACAGCATAAATCAACTCAACATTAATCTCTACGTTGTCACCGGGCATTACCATCTCGATGCCCTCGGGCAGGTGAATCTCACCAGTACAGTCCATAGTACGCAGATAGAACTGAGGACGATACTTGTTACCGAAGGGAGTATGACGACCACCCTCTTCCTTCTTCAATACATAGATAGAAGCCTTGAAGCTCTTGTGGGGCTTGATTACACCGGGGTGTGTAATAACCATACCACGCTTGATCTCCTGCTTATCAATACCACGGAGCAACAGACCTACGTTGTCACCAGCCTCACCCTGATCCAACAGCTTGCGGAACATCTCAACACCAGTGATAACTGACTTCTTGTCCTCGCCCAGACCCAAAATCTGAACTTCGTCACCTACCTTTACAACACCAGTCTCAATACGACCAGTAGCAACGGTACCACGACCAGTAATAGAGAACACGTCCTCAACGGGCATCAAGAAGGGCTTGTCAACGGCACGCTCGGGCTCCTGAATCCAGGTATCACAAGCCTCCATCAGCTCCATTACCTTATCCTCCCACTGAGCAACACCGTTCAGAGCGCCCAGAGCAGAACCACGGATAATAGGAGTATCCTCCTCGAACTCATACTGAGCGAGCAACTCACCCATTTCCATCTCAACGAGCTCCAGCATCTCCTCGTCCTCAACCATGTCACACTTGTTCAGGAACACAACCAGACGGGGAACGTTTACCTGACGAGCCAACAGGATGTGCTCACGAGTCTGAGGCATAGGACCATCAGTAGCAGCACAAACGATGATAGCACCATCCATCTGAGCAGCACCAGTTACCATGTTCTTTACATAGTCGGCGTGACCAGGGCAGTCAACGTGAGCATAGTGACGGTTTGCAGTCTCATACTCAACGTGAGAAGTATTAATGGTAATACCACGCTCCTTCTCCTCGGGAGCATTGTCAATCTGATCAAAGCTCTTCTTCTCAGAAAGACCCTTGTTAGCCAACACAGTAGTGATAGCAGCAGTCAGAGTAGTCTTACCGTGGTCAACGTGACCGATAGTACCAATGTTTACATGGGGTTTGGTACGTTCAAATTTTTCTTTTGCCATAGCGGTAATTAATATTTTTACTTGTTATTATTTGAAGTCTAACTAAAAACTTGAGCTGCTTCCGAGACTTGAACTCGGGACCTCATCCTTACCAAGGATGCGCTCTACCACTGAGCTAAAGCAGCAGCATTCCCTCTTTCCTTAGAGCGGAAGACGGGGCTCAAACCCGCGACCCCCAGCTTGGAAGGCTAGTGCTCTATCGACTGAGCTACTTCCGCATACCTTATATATATACGTCTCTGAAAGAGGTGGGTAGTGATGGATTCGAACCACCGAAGGCGTAAGCCAGCAGATTTACAGTCTGCCCCATTTGGCCACTCTGGTAACTACCCGTATGCCTATTTGCGGATGCAAAATTAGGCATATTTTTTGAAACGACCAAAACTTTTATGAGTTTTTAGCGTCTAATCTATTTATTTTTGTGCTTTTCTATCTGGCGGCCCAGTATTTCGCACGTTTTATCAATCGCTTCTTCAAACGTGTCGCATGTTTCGGAAGCAAACAAACTCTTACCCGGAACATCAGCCTTGATATCTACCTGCTTGTTCATTGCAGTTTCAGGCTTTACGACCTTCAATGACACCTCTACCTTTCCTATTTCGCTTTCGAAGCGCTCCAGTTTCCCAACTTTCTTCTCAATGAAGTCTTGAAGTCTTTCATTCACATCAAAGTGAATAGCCTTGATTCTAATGTCCATAAAACCTCCTTTTGTTTATTGGGCTCTCGGATGAGCCTGATTATACAATTTCTTCAGTTCTTCAAAAGTTGTATGCGTATATATAGCAGTAGTTCTCAAACTCTCATGCCCCAACAACTCTTTGACAGACTGGAGATCAGCTGAATGATTAAGCATAGAAGTCGCAAAGCTATGTCGCAATACATGCGGGCTACGCTTTGACTGTAGTGTCACTTTAGACAGGACACCCCTTACCATGAGACGAAGAGCAGAATAAGTAAGCCTCATTCCTCGCTGGGCGGAAATAAATAAGGCCTCATGATCCGCATTATTTCTACAAAGGAAATCTTTACGTTCTGCCAAATATACCTCCAAGACAGACTTAAGCTCCGGCAGAATTGGAATAAGACGGTTTTTCCTACGCTTACCCACAACACTGACAGCAGAACCTTTCATATCAAGGTCTGAAACATCCAATGCAACCAATTCCGCCGCACGCATGCCTGTAGCATAAAGCATGCTCACTACCGTACGCTCCAATATTCCCTCAAAAGTCTTTGAAAAGTTTGAATCTTCCAACAAAAAATCCAAATCCCTTTCTCCAACAAAATAGGGCAACACTTTTGCTTTTTTAGGAGCATGCACTCCGTACGCCGGATCAGCGCTTGCCATTCCTCTCTTGAGCAAGAAACGATAAAAGGATTTCACCGCACTCAACTTTGGACAGACAGCAGAGGGAGTCAGTCCTCTCTCAAGCAAGGCCACAACCCATGCACGAACCACATCGGACGTTACCGTATCCCAGGTCATCTCATTGTCTAAGGATTTGCAATATAGTTCGAACGCTTTCAAACTACCGCCATAAGACAGAACAGTATGTTCACTATAGTTCCGTTCATATCTCAAATAGGCGACAAAATCCTCAAACCAAGCATTCATTTTTAGTCCTCCTATGCTTTTCTGAGGTTAAAGATAGACATTTTTTCGGCAACTTCAAAGGATATGCCTCAAAAATTAAACATCTTTAATACTTTACAGAGGATTAGTCCTCTACGCGCTGAAGCTGCTGCACATAAATAGCACGCTCCATCTTCAGACGGTTCTTAACAGAGGGCTTGTCAAACTGCTGACGGGCACGAAGCTCCTTAACAACACCAGTCTTCTCAAACTTACGCTTGAACTTCTTCAACGCGCGCTCAATGTTCTCACCTTCTTTTACAGGTACTACAATCATTGTTTTTAATTATGAATTAGTTAATATTATGCAAAACGTACATTTTGCGGCGCAAAGGTACGACCTTTTTGTGAAGTAGCAAAGGATTTTAATAAAAATTTACACAAAGGCACACTGGGGCAGAATGTTCACAACCGAAAGACCCGCTTGGCCATTTCCTAATGGCACGTCCTTCTGCTCCACAAGGAGCAAATGAAAGGCTGTGCCATAACCACGGCACAGCCTCCATACCTATATATAATATATATAAGGTGTATTCTGCTCTAATGCGATTACAGGTTGGGGTTCTCCTTTGTCCAGTCCTCAACAGCAGGAATAATGCCCAGAGCAATAATCTCGTCGCGCATCTTGCCCAAGTGCTCAACAGAAGACTGCAACGCAGCCATTTCCTCTGCAGTACCCTCGGGAGCTACATAGTGAACACCGTCTGCATCAATTGTTGTAGGCATAGCCATCATTACATTCTTGTAACCCAGTTCCTCGCTGTTTACATAGCAACCTGCAGGCAGAGTGTAGGGAGCACCACCCATAGCAGCCTCAATCATCTTGATAGCGCAGTAAGAGGGACTCTGGAATGAACTGCGGCCACGCAACTTGATAATGTTTGAACCACCCTGAATGGTATTGTGCTTGATTTCAGCCCAACGTTCCTCAGACAATCCCATTTCAGCCAAAGGCTTGCCATCAATCTTAACCTGAGAAGCGAACACAGCCATCTGCTCACCATGACCACCATAGGTCTTAGCGCCAGTAACCTTGTCCTGCTGAACACCGAACTCCTTAGCCAAAGCCTGCTGCAGACGTGTAGAGTCAAGAGCAGCCAGAGAAGTCAGCTGATTGGGCTTCAAACCAGAGTGAATCAGAGCTGTGAGAGCTGTTACGTCAGCAGGGTTGAAGATAACTACAACGTGCTTTACATCGGGACAGTACTTCTTGATGAAGTCACCGAACTCAGCAGCAATCTGACAGTTGCCCTTCAGCAGATCCTCACGGGTCATACCCTCCTTACGGGGAGCGCCGCCAGAAGAAACGATATACTTGGCACCAGTGAAAGCCTCCTCGGGGTTAGTAGTCCAAGTGATGTTAGCACCGGGGAAACCGCAATGTGCCATCTCGTCAGCTACGCCATGAACACCAGGTTCGAAAATATCATACAAACAGATGTTGGGGGTAAGACCCAGCATCAAAGCGCTCTGTACCATGTTAGAACCGATCATACCACCAGCGCCAACAATAAGAAGTTTTTCGTCAGTCAAAAAAGCCATAATTACTAATATTTAGTGTTTAAACAATATTTATTCCGAACAAAGATAATGCTTTTTCCAATAAGACACAAAGCAAATCTGTTATTTTTACATCATGTCCCCATGTTTTGACACCTATGTTTTACAAATCAACTCAGATAGCAAGTATCGCATCCTGCAACCAGGCTTTTTCCTGCTCAGTAGCAAGAAGAGGCAAAAGCACCTCCTTCACCCTATCGTGGTAAGCATTCAACCAACGGCGTTCATCGCACGTAAGCATCTCTGCAACTATCAGTTTCCTGTCATACGGGCACAAGGTCAATGGTTCAAATTTAAGGAAACGCCCAAATTCCGTTTCCTGTGCAGGCACACATAACAAGCAATTCTCTATACGCACTCCAAACCTGCCCTGCACATATATTCCCGGTTCATCCGTTATTACATGTCCCGCCTGGATAGGTTTGACAGTATCCTGCCTATAGTTTTTCCTTATCTGTGCCGGTCCTTCATGCACTCCAAGCACATGCCCCACCCCATGGCCTGTACCATGGCCGAAGTCATATCCTTCACGCCACATTGCGGCTCTGGCTGCCGTATCCAACTGCAGACCCGTTGCTCCCTGTGGGAAATGCATGGCCTGTAATTGCAGATGTCCCTTCAGAACCAAAGTATAGACACGTCTTTCCTCCTCAGTAGGTTCGCCTATGGCTATTGTACGTGTAATATCCGTAGTTCCGCAGTCATAATGAGCACCACTGTCCAGCAAGAGCAGGCCGTTCTTCTTTATCTCTGCATCGGTCTCCTCGGTTGCCTCATAATGTACTATCGCGCCATGTTCGGCAAAACCGGCAATTGTTTCAAAACTCAACGACAGGAACCCCTCCTGCTCGGCACGCAAAGAGGTCAACACCCTGTCCACCCAAAGTTCCGTCACTTTCTCAGCATCATTCACAGCCTGCTCCAGCCTGGCGAGGAAGCGCACCATTGCCACACCGTCGCGGACATGAGCCTTGCGGAAACCATCCTGCTCTGTTTCGTTCTTTACAGATTTCCACTTTGCCACAGGTGTTTCCGTATTGAAACGGGCCAATTCTTCGTCATATGGCGCCACGCTTACCCCCAATCCATCCAGATAATCCTTTATGGCACTTACCTGTTCCTCGTTGACATACAGGATATGGTTCCCATCTGCCGACACATATAGGAATGAGATCACGAAAGGATTGTACGCAATATCGTTGCCACGTATGTTCAGCATCCATGCAACTTCAGCAAGGTCTGATATATAGAGACTCGCAAGATTGTTCTCCAAAAGATAATCCACCAAACGTTGCAACTTGCTTTCCGCAGACTCTCCTGCGACATCATCCGCCATCACCCATGCCTTGGTGCAAGGCAAGGAGGGACGATCCGTCCAAATCTTGCTGAACGGTTCGTTGTAACTCCAACGCACCTTCTCGCAATGCGCAGCTAACCAATCCTGTATATCAGTATCCACGCCGTCCCTCATCAGTCGGAACTCTGTACCCTCCAGCTGCCCCTCTGCCTGGAGCCAATAGCGCGAGTCAGTCCATAGCAAAGCCTCACCCATGGTCACCACTGCTGTTCCGGCACTACCGGTAAAGCCAGTCAGCCACTTTCGGCACTGCCAGTGCTCTGCCAGATATTCGGAGCCATGCGGATCATCCGTTGGGACGACCAGAGCATCCAAACCTTCCCGAGCCATCCACTCACGTATGGCACGGAGTTTATCCTCTGTAGACATATTCGTCGCTCGTTGTTACATTCTGCGTATTCTCAGGATTGCTGTCAGCCTCCCTGTACCAGTCGCTGTATTCTATATAGTGTCTGGCGTAAGTCTTGTTCAGAGCCTGTGCCTGTTCGGCATCCACCTTCTTCACGAACTTTGCAGGAACGCCAGCCCACAGTTCGCCGTCGCCTATAATTGTATTGCTAAGTACCAATGCACCAGCAGCAACAATAGCACCTCGGCCCACAACGGCATGATCCAGCACCGTAGCCCCCATTCCCACCAGAGCACCATCCTTTATCTCACACCCATGCAGGGTAACAGAATGACCTATGGTGACATCATCACCCAGGATGCAGGGAGCCTTGCCGTTCAACGTGTGCAGACACGAATTGTCCTGAATATTCGTCCGGTTACCTATCTTTATAAAGTGTACGTCGCCTCTTACCACAGCATTGAACCACACCGTGCAATCGTCGCCCATCTCCACATCCCCAGCAATCACTGCCCCTTCAGAGAAGTAGCAGTGTTTGCCGAACCTTGGGGCAGGCATACCCTTTAGAGTCTTTATTATAGCCATGACGTGTTCTACAGGGTTATCAGTTCAATGTTTCCACTGCAAACGCCATTCTGCGCAAGGTTTCCTCCTTGCCCAGGAATGCCGCCAGTTCATACATATCGGGGCCCTGTCCTTCGCCAACAAGGCAAACGCGCCATGCGTTCCATGGTTTTACACCACTCTCTTCCACCCATGGGTCACAGATAGCCTTCATACCTTCTACGCTCCAGTCTGCCACTGTTTCAAGCACGGAAGCAAACTGTTTCATCTCCTCGGCAGTTGTCTCTTTCCAGTTCTTCTTGACAAACTTGTCCTCTCTGTCAAACTGTGCAGGTGCTACAAAGAAGAATCTTGTCAAAGGCCACAGGTCTGATGCAAAACTTATATTACGCTTCTTCTTGTTGCCCTGACCATCAACATACTCTATTACCTTCGTCTTCATCATGCGTACCACCTCGGCCATCTGCTCAGCCGTAGCCTCGATACCTTCGGCTGCCAGCACCTTGCCGAACTCGGGTGCCCACTCGATGTCATCACGGCGTATCATATACTGATGATTGAACCATGCTGCCTTCACGAAGTCAAACTTGGCTCCGTTCTTAGAGCACTTGCTCAAATCAAACAGTTTCACCAATTCCTCAAGAGAGAACAACTCAGAACCCTCTTCTCCTGGGTTCCAACCAAGCAGAGCCAAGAAATTGATCACTGCCTCGGGCAGATAACCCTTCTCGCGATAACCGCTGCTCACCTCGCCGGTCTTGGGGTCATGCCACTCCAGTGGGAATACGGGGAAACCGAGTTTGTCACCGTCGCGTTTCGACAGCTTGCCGTTTCCAACAGGCTTTAACAACAATGACAGATGCGCAAAACGAGGCATGGTATCCTCCCAGCCAAAAGCACGGTAAAGCAGCACATGCAGGGGAGCACTGGGAAGCCACTCCTCACCTCTGATTACATGAGTTACCTCCATCAAATGGTCGTCCACAATGTTTGCCAAATGGTATGTTGGCAGGTCATCGGCACTCTTGTACAGAACCTTATCATCCAGAATGCTTGAGTTTATGACCACATCGCCACGAATAATGTCGTCCACATGCACATCCTCTCCCGGCTCTATCAGGAAACGCACCACATAGGGATGGCCGCTCTCTATCAGTGCATCCACCTCCTCCTTGGGCATTGTCAGCGAATTGCGCATCATGCCACGAGTCTTGGCATCGTACTGGAAGTTCTCTATCTCCGCACGCTTGGCATCCAATTCCTCGGGAGTATCAAACGCAATGTAAGCCTTTCCTGCATCCAGCAGCACCTTCACATATTCACGGTATATGTCCCTGCGCTCGCTCTGGCGGTAGGGGCCATGGTTCCCACCAAAACCGACGCCCTCGTCAAACTTCACGCCAAGCCAGTTGAAAGACTCTATGATATATTCCTCAGCTCCGGGCACAAAACGTCCGGAGTCTGTATCCTCTATACGGAAAATAAAATCGCCGCCATGCTGACGGGCGAACAGATAATTATACAGTGCCGTACGCACCCCTCCGATATGCAAAGGTCCCGTCGGACTGGGTGCAAAACGCACCCTTACTCTTCTTTCTGCCATTACATTATTATATTATAGGTATTATTGCCACAAAAATACAACTTTTTTTCCTATTACACGGCTTTTTTTCGTAATTTAGCGCCCGAAAGAAACAATTATAGGCCATGAGCAGATTCAACCATCGTCACAAGTGGACACGACAGGATTATATAGTCCGTTGCTTATCCATCACTATTGTAATTGCGGTATTAACCACATTTATGCCACGCGAAAGCGTACGTACCTACCACTATCACGAAGGAGGCATATGGGAATATGCCACCCTCATTGCCAAAGACAGTTTCCCAATTCTCAAGAGCCAGGAACAATTACAGAAGGAACGAGACAGCGTTATCCATTACTACGAGCCATACTTCCAAACCAGAAGTAACACCACAGACAGCATCGTCAGGGTATGGCATCAATTCTTCCAAGACAACCTGGACAGCATAGTACCAGCATACTATGAAAAGTATATCACCTCCAAGCTATTGGAAATTTATGATCGCGGTATCATTTCCGTAGAAGAGCAGGACATCATCAGCGACCCACGCATCAGTGCCATACGCATAATCACAGGCAAGGTTTCCACAGTGCGTTCCACATCAGAGGTTTATTCGCCCAAAACTGCATACGAAGCTCTAATAAACTCTGCCGATAGTACTAAATTCAAGCAGTCCGACCTAATTAAATGCCATCTGGACCGGTTCCTGACGGCTAATCTGCATTACGATGCTCAAAAAAGCGAGCAACAGTTGCGTGACGTGGAGAGCCTCATCACGCCCTACCTTGGGCAAGTCATTGTCGGGCAAAAGATTGTGGACCGCGGAGATATCATCGATGCAAATACCCTCCGCATACTGGAAAGTATGCACAAATTCCTGGATGAACAGGAAAAGTCTACAACAGAAATAGTGCTGAACCTTTCAGGACAAGCCATATACACGTGCATTATCGTCATCTTGTTCTTCCTCTATTTTCAGCAGTTCCGCAACGACTATCTGGATTCCCCAAGAGCCATGTTGCTCATATGCACCCTGTTCCTCTTCTTCCCCCTAGTCACTTATGGCATTGCAGTTCACAGCAATATAAGCCCCTACATACTACCATACTGTATCACCCCAGTCTTCGTACGAATATTCATGGACAGCAGAACAGCTTTCATGGCACATATAATGACCATTCTAATATGCGTTCCTGCCGTATCACAACCAGCAGAATTCATTACCATACAGACCTTGGCCGGACTGACAGCTATCATCAGTCTTAGACAACTGACGGAACGACAAGAGTTGTTCAAAGCCATTCTGATTGTACTCACAGTTTCAGTCCTGTCGTATATCAGCATACAACTCATCAACAGACGAGTATTATTCATTGAGGACGTCAACTACACAGATTTGGTGAGCATAGCTGTCAGCAGTCTGCTCCTGATGATTTCGTATCTATTACTTATCCCCATTGAAAGGATCTTTGGGTTTACGAGCAATGTAACTCTCATAGAGTTGTCAAACGCCAACAATCCACTTCTTAGACGCATGTCGGAAGAAGCACCTGGCACATTCCAGCATAGTATGCAAGTTGCCAATTTGGCTGCTGCAGTGGCAGAAAGGCTGGGAGCTAAAAATCAACTTGTACGTACCGGCGCTCTGTATCACGACATAGGCAAGATACGCCATGCGGCTTTCTATACAGAGAACCAACGTGGCATAAACCCTCACGACAGGCTTACCGATGTACAATCCGCACAAATAATCATAAATCATGTTCGCGATGGCCTTGCCTTGGCCGAGAAGCACAAATTGCCAAAGGTTATCCGCGACTTTATCGTCACACATCATGGCAACAGCATTACCAGGTTCTTTTACATACAGGCTCAAAACAAATGTCCAGGCGTGGAGATAGACCCAGCCAACTTCACCTACCCAGGCCCCGAACCCAATACGATGGAACAGGCCATCCTGATGATGTGCGATGCCGTAGAGGCTGCCAGCAGAAGTTTGAAAGATATTACCGAGGAAAGTATCTCTGCATTAGTGGATAAAATTGTGGATGGACAAGTAGAAGAAGGGCATTTTAAACAAACCCCAATCACATTCTTAGATATTGAGAATGCCAAACAGGTAATGAAAAGCAAGCTCCAGACCATCTATCACACTCGCATCCAATATCCTGAACTAAAAAAATAATGTGATGTGCTAATTGAGTATGACAAGCCCTTAGGACAACCGTATTCAATTTCCAAAATACAAAAGCCAGAAAGGGCCCTGCAAGTAAGCAAGCAAGCAACTTACAGGGTCCTTTCATCAATCTACATCATAGTACATTAGTGCAGATTTGTACTCTGGTTTAGATATCATATACCTTTGTATCTCATGCAAACGCCTTCGCACCTCTGCCATATCTGCACCAAGTTCAATCTTCAGGCAGACCTTTCTTATGTACATAGTCTGCACACGTGCTATCGGCGGCATATCAGGACCAAGAACTCGTTTCCCGAATATTCTTCTCAATGTACCTGCCATCTCTTCTGCCAGATGCTCCACCACAATCTCGTCCCGATGCTTCATATAAACATACACCAAACGGCACAATGGCGGATATACAAACAATTTCCTTTCCTCCATCTGAGTTCTGAACATACCTTCGTAGTCACCAGCGACAACCTGTTGTACCGTAGGCTGCTTGGCATCATGAACCTGCAGGATTACTCGACCGGGACGAGGAGATTCTTCTGTATCTGCCCCAGAACGCCCAGCACGTCCTGCAACCTGAGTCATCATCTGAAAAGCTCGTTCATAACTTCTAAAATCAGGTTGGTTCAGCATAGTGCTGGCATTCAATATTCCTACCACACTGACTCGTCTGAAATCCAACCCCTTGGTTACCATCTGCGTTCCTATCAGTATGTCTGTTTCTCCTCGTTGAAATGATTTGATTATCCCCTCATAGGCACTTCTGCTGCGAGTCGTATCCAAATCCATTCGGGCAATTCTCGCAGATGGAAAAACATCCTGAAGCACATCCTCTATCCTCTCCGTTCCATAACCTTTACCGCTTAGGTTATCAGCATCACACTGAGGGCATTTTTGGGGAAGAGGGAATGCACTGCCGCAATAATGGCAAACCAACTGACTGGAACGCTTATGGAATGTCAGACTCACGTCACAATGTGGACATTGGGGTGTCCAGCCACAAACACGACATTCCACCAACGGAGCAAAGCCCCTCCTGTTCTGGAACAATATAATCTGCTCCTTACGTTCCAAAGCTCCCCTGACTTCTCTAAGCAGCAGTGGCGAGAAAGGACCATTCATCAGTTTCTTGCGTTTCAGTTCTGCTATGTCCACCACTTCTATTTCAGGCAAACAAACATTGCCGAATCTCGTGGTCAGAGCTACATATCCGTATTTCCCCAACATAGCATTGTTATACGACTCTAATGATGGCGTTGCAGTACCCAACAACGTTTTGGCGCCAGCCATTCTGGACATCATCAAAGCTACACTTCTGGCATGATAGCGAGGGGCTGGTTCTGTCTGTTTGAAACTGGACTCGTGCTCTTCGTCAATGATTACAAGACCAAGGTTTCTGAAAGGCAACAGGACACTGCTTCGTACCCCAACCATAATGTCATACGGATTGCCAGAAACCTGTTTGCGATAAACCTCCACTCTCTCCGCATCGGTATAACGACTGTGATATACACCCAATCTATCTCCAAAAACACGACGCAACCTGTCTGTCAACTGACTGGTTAGCACTATTTCCGGAAGCATATACAGAACCTGCTTACCCTGAGCCAAAGCCTCGGCTATAAGGTGTATATAGATTTCTGTTTTACCACTGGATGTAACCCCATGTAATAGACAAATATCCTTCTGTTCCCACTGATGGATAATATTCTCCTTAGCTTCCTGCTGTGCAACAGACAGGGGGTGCAATACCAGTTGTGTTGGAATAGTATCAGTGGGTATCCTGTCCACGGTCTTCTCATACTCTTCCAATATGCCCTTGTCGTAAAGTGCTTTCAATATGGGTGCAGAACAAGCAGATGCCTTCAGTAGTTCGTTCTTAGTTATTTCCTTAATGATGACTGGATTCTGAACCGTCAGGGCAGCTCCTACTCCCGTCAATTCTATAAACTTCATAAGCAATGTCTGCTGCTTATGAGCCGTCTTCATGGCCGCAAGGGTCGAGTTAAGTCTTATCGCATCAAAATACTCCTTAGACAAACGAACATATTCAACCGTACGCGGACGATAGCGCACTATACCATCCTTCTCCTTCAATCCAGAAGGAATGGCAGCCTTATACACCTCGCCCAATGTGCACATATAATAGCCTGCCACCCATTGCCAGAGCTTCAGCTGATGTGGAAGAAGCATCCGTTCCTCGTCCAGTACATCCAGGATTTCCTTGGTCTGGTAGGCAGGTGTTTCTTCATGCAGCCTAGTTACCAAAGCCGCATACTGTTTCTTATTGCCAAATGGTACATTCACACGACAGCCCACCTGAACCTTGTGAATCAAGTGGGCTGGTATGTCATAGGTAAACTCCCCCTCCAAAGGAAGGGGAACTATACAGTCTGCATACATGCGCTATGCTATATTAGAAGTAATATGCCAAGCGAACCTTCACCGTCTTTTGCTTGTAATTTGAGATAATATTGGTGGCATCTGCCCAAGTCAAACTACCGCTGTCGCTGATGGGTATGGTATAAGTGACACCCAGTTGAAGGTGGTCAAAGAGTTCCAGACCTCCACCTACGTTCCAGCCCCAAGTAGAACGTGAGATACCGTTCGCATTGCCATACAACTCGGCTATCGTGGCATCAGAACTCAGACAATAATTGTACTGTGGACCAGTGGCCAAATATATTGCCAACACCTTAAACAGGCTGAAATCATAACGAAGGTTCAGCGGTATCTCTATATTGGACAGATTCTTGCTGATACTCGTTCCCTCCTGGTTCACTATATTGACACCATTCATACTATATGTAACTGCGGCATCCGCGCCAAAACCCAATAATGGTATGTTTAGTTTCACCTTGGGACCAACAAAAAAACCAGCACGGTTGGAACTCTCAAACATTTCCTGATCAAAACTTAGACTATTGAAATTCATACCGGCTTCCACACCCCATCTGAACATCTTTGTCTGTGCCGATGCTGTCAAACCACAGACAACAATGGCGATTGTAAGTAAAATCTTTTTCATGAATCAAATCTGTTTAGGTTTGTTATACTTATCTTCTCTGTCTGCGTACACTCACTCGGGCTGCGCTACTGCCACTTCCTCCACTGTTGCTCTTCTGTTTTGTAGCTTTGACGGAAGAAGGACTGCTTGCCGAACGACGTGAACTCTGCTTCTGTTTCTTTTCCTTTACCTTAATACCTTCTTTTGCCAGACGTATGCTATCCTCTCGGGCAGCCTTTATACTATCTTCCTTAGTCATATGTCCCCAGATACCCTCCTCAAAGTCGAAGATTTCCTTTTCTATTCTTTTCTGCTCTTTTGTCATGGCAGAATCAGTCTTGCAATAATTGGCCAACGCCAGGCCTTGCATGTTGTTCGTCTTATAGATCTGACCGTCATAACGATTCATGGCAAAGTAGTCATCGGCGGTCATGTTGTTTACATTATTGAGATTACTTGCCATTATGGGCAAACGACCAAGCCATGGAGCCAGCTCATCATAATTCAGCCAAAACAAGGGATATGGAGTTGCTTCGCCTCCAAAATCATCAGCTCCCCTCATGAGCACAGGACAGATTGCAGTAACTTTGGTTGAAAAAGTACCTGTTCTCTGGTCCAGATACACGCTTTCCTTTATATAATAGCGCGTCACCTCGGCAGATGGTATATCATTGTTGGCAACCTTCAGTTTACCATTCTCCTCCTCATAGTATATACTATATCGGTCCAAGACATCACGTACCTGCATCTTGTCCTTCTTCTCAAAACTCTCCACACCATCCAGATTGTAGGTATAGGAATCCAGTCTTCCGGAAAGAATCAGATGGAAAACGTATGTAAACAGATTCACCTGCCTGCCTCTTGGTTCTACAGGATAATACAGAGGTGCATTGGCATCCTTGGTCAGATCCAAAGAACGGTAGACATCGCGCTTCCATACCACATCCTCTGGCATAGACTGCTTCACTGGGAACATCAATGAGGCACGATCCGTCTTATCTGTGCTTTGAGTCCTATCAGAGCCTCGTTGTGCCACTGCATTACTCGTTGTTACACGGCGTTTGGCTGGCTGAGCACTCACAACTGTGGCAAGGCCCGCCAACATCAGTATCAGAAACACTCGTTTCATATATCTTTGTTTATGTATTTATCAGTTTACAATTACCTCTACAGCTCCATTCAATGTACGTTCTATACCGTCGGGACCTTGGGCGCGTATCTTCGTAATGAAGAAGCGTTTTCCTCTCGACAAAAGTCGCATCATATTCTTCTGACGTTCAGTGAAGGCCGCTCCACTACTTACCTCTGGTACTGCATTGCCAAGATTGTCAAAGAAAACCATCTCAAAGCCTTTCACGCTGAAAGGTATGTTCAATAGTCCGTCGTCTATGGCTGCACCAATGCTGCTTGCTGACATTAATTGTTGTTTTGCAATCTTTCCTCCCTTGAATTGGTTATCACCTACGGGTATGTATGCAGTCGGATCTGGCAATTTGCGGACTCTATAGGCAAACTTGCCCATGACCTGGTTTCTGCCTTCCTGACGTGCTGTAACGGTAAACTCAGCCTCACCCCCCACATTGGTAGGCACGGCAATGTATTTTCCGGGTGCCGTCTGTTTCAGTGTTCCTCCCGTCATCGCCAGACTGACCTGATTGGTAGGAACCCCTGGTACGCTCACACTTATTGGGTTGTCGTATCCGGCATACAGCACATTCATTATGTCAGCACTCAATGTTGCGCTTGGTGCCACTACGGAGTATTCCTGTTGGAACTCTCTCTTGATGGTATTTCCTTCACCATCAAGCATTTCTATATGACCTTTCAGCGTATAGTCACCCGTCCGGTTGCACATCATCTCATAAGTACCATGGTCGTCTTCTATCACCTTTCCACCTATATATATCTTAGGTCTGCTGGTTGTATCCACGGCCGCCATAATGATTTGGGCAGAGAACTTTCCTCCTTGTACTACCGTTCTGCTATTTGGTATGACGAAAGCATTCAATCGGTTTACCCTTATATCCTTTACGTCAATGTTTCTTACAAGTTCGTGCAGGACCTGCCCTTCAGCATAGCGTATGTCGTTCTGCAGCTTCGTCAGCAAAGTTACTGCCGCCGCAGTTGGCATGGACTCAAACATATACTCCTGCCAGTTCTTTCCTAAGACTTTGGCTTCCGAGGGAACATCTGTGTTCAGGTTGCTCTTTACTAATTCGCGTTGGGCATCGTTCAGCAACATTGCCGTCACCCTCTCCCTGTAACTTACTATCGCATCGTGCAATTCGCCACCTCTACCTCTTATAGGAGCAAGCATTACCTGCGTTGCAGCCTCCAAGTCCTCTTTCTTACGAATATTACGGACATCGCCATCATCGCCATCAGTTTTTCTGACAATCTCTAACTTCAGTTCGTCCAACAAGGCATACAAAGAGTCAGTCATTCCTCTCACCTCCTGTGCCTTGGAGTACCACACCTTCACCTTAGCCGGATTGGCACTATACTGCTGTTCAAAGCGTTTATAGACTTCCTCGTTAACCTGTGTAGCATTGTCGGTGCTCAGGGTCAGCTTATCGTCCACCATTTCAAAACCCTTCAGTACATCGCTGCTGACGTTCAGGGCCAACATGGCCATCAGCACAACATACATCAGATTTATCATCTTCTGACGTGGAGATACCTTTTTCTTGACTATCTTTCCCATGCGTTCTGTTCTTCGGTTCTACCGAGATTATCAATTCTCCTCCTTAGACACAGGAGCCGCAGCCACACCCATATTCACGGTCAAAGCCTGTATCATGCGTGCATATACCTTGTTCAGTTCCTCTATCTGTCCTGCCATCTTGCGTGTCTGCTCGTCTATCTGCTCTATTGTGCTCACCTGCTTGCTGATATTGCGCAACTGCAACTCGTACACAGTAGCAATACCAGTCAAGGTACGGTTCAAGTTCTCCATCTCCTCGCTGTCTGTACTCATACGTGCAGCCTGAGCCTTAACTCTGGAGAGAACCTCGGTCAATTCTGTCAGTTCCTCTGCATAGTTCTTCACCGCCTCTTCTATGACGGCAGGATCGGTTGCCTTTATTTGGTTGGGATCAACGGAAAGACCAGCACCCTTCAACTGAGACAAAGCAAGCTGCGCTTCGGCTGCTGCCTGTCCTGCGCTGGCAAGATTGGCTGCTGCTGCACTTAGAGCTGCACCCTGTGCAAGAGCCTCGGGATCTACACTCATCACTACTGGAGCACCTCCTGCTACTACCGGGGCAGCATTTGATACTACGGGCGAACCTCCAGCAATAACAGGATTACCCTGTGGAATTACTACCTGCTGAACCTGGCTGGATGGAACGGCATGTTCTTCGGCCTTATCTGTCACTCGCTCAAAACCGGATAAGACGAACACCAGCACCTCTGTTCCCATTCCCAGAAACAGCATTATATTGGCCCCTGGCAGATGGGTCAGTTTGAACAGTGTACCAAGAATAACGATTGCTGCACCCCAACTGTAGGCATACTGCATGAAAGTCTGCCCTGCCATGGTGTCCATCCATTTCTGTATCTTATATATGATAAACATGATATTGCTTTTGTTTTAGGTTATACTTCTTGTCGTTTAGCCTATATATAATATATAAGGTGTTGTTTTATTATTTTCTCGCTCTGGCATTATCTACGACCATACTTCTCACGCATCGGAAACCAATGAAACAGCGTGGCTGGTTCTGGTATTCATAACTGCGCCAAGCCGAGCGTATCATACTCTCTGGGTCTTTCCATGAACCACCTCGGACAGATTTCTTCTTCAGACGATAGGGATCCTCCAATGCAGCGTTATACTTCAGTTCAGGATTCATGTCGCTCATGGCTTCCACGCCAGCCTCAGTATATACTGTGCTTGTCCACTCTGCCACGTTTCCTGCCATATCAAACAGACCACTGGAGTTTGCACTGAATATACCGCACTGTGATGTTATCAAGCTGCCATCCTTGGTATAGTTTCCCCTGTCTGGCTTGAAGTTGGCATAAAAACAGCCCTTGTCGCTCTTCACCTCCTTGGCTTCCCATGGGAAGGCATGTCCTTCCTTGCCACGGGCAGCATACTCCCATTCCACCTCGGTCGGGAGGCGATAGCGCTGAAGATGAGTGGCATAGGCACCCATTCCCACATTCATCATCTCTGTACGCCATGCACAGAATGCATTGGCCTGTTCCCAATCCACACCTACCACGGGATAATCGTCATAGGCAGAATGCGAGAAGTACAGTTTCATGTACCTTTCGTTGTCGGCATTATCAAAATCGTTCACCCAGCATGTAGTATCGGGATATATGTTCACGATATATGTATTCAAGAAATCCCATGGTCCGCTCAAAGGACGTGTGATGGTCTGGCGCACAATCTTGCCCTCATCGTCTATCCATGCGGTGTCCTTGGAAATCATCACCACTTCGTTCTCATTCACCTCGTTATCGGTGTTCAGGTCTCTCTGCTTGGGATCCAGACGGTACTTGCGCTGCGCAGCCATGGCATAGTCATAGATTTCGTAGCGATAGTTCATCTGGCTGGCATCCAGCATTCTGGTTCCATCTATGGGATGCGTCACATAAACACTCTCTATGGCTCGCAACTCATCCTCGGTAGCCTTGCGCTCAGAGGGGATGGGCTTATTCCAGTTCAGGTGCGGAGTTACGGGTTCGCCATAACGGTCTTCCTCTATCTTAAAGGTTTCGTCGCCACCATAGGCAGGATCGGCCAGACGCTCTCGGATAATGCTGTCGCGCACCCAGTTCACAAACTGTCTGTACTTTGCATTGCTCACCTCCTGTCTGTCCATCCAAAAGCCATCTACACTGATGTCTTTTCTTGGAAAAGCAGTTCCCCAAAGGGTATCGTTCTCCTCCAGACCTATCTTCAGGCTTCCCTTGTTCACTGCCACCATGCCAAAGGGTGCCGATTCGCTGACGGAAGCTCCTCTCACTCCCACCAGTTCACCGCCATTGGCCATGGCATTGCTCTTGGTTCCCATGCAGGCGGCAAACAGCATGCCTGCCATAGCAAGCATGAGCACTGCCGTCAAGGATTTCATTTTCTTTGTCATATCTTGTGTTTAATCTTATCTTTCTCTATCACTATTCCGTTTTCACAGCCATCTCACCGACTGGTGCTTGTTCTTGCCTTTCTTGTCCAGATTCAATTCCATCACATAACCTATATGGATTTCGTGTGTACCGTTCTGGATTGCAATGCCACCGGTGTACATCTCATAGCTATAACCTATGTCCACTCCTCGGAAGTTGAGCCCCAACAACAGAGATGCACTTACCAAAGGACTATAGTTCACGCCAGCATACATTTTGCCTTTTTCACCATCATAGCACAAACGGGCAGAAATGTCTGCTCTCCATGCCATCAGATCCGTACGAAACATGGCTGCTGTCCTTAACGAGAACTCTGGAGTGCGGAACCTCAGTCTGTGTCCACCCATGGCATACATAGTAGGCACGGTCCTCATTTCAAACTGTTTATCTTCACCCATGGTTATCCTTGGAGATAGCAAGTGGGTTACCGAAGCTCCCACATACCATACATCCCTACGTTCAAACCTCAGTCCCATGTCCATATCAAAGGCAGTTCCGTTCACATCGGCGGTAGGTACATATTCGTCCGAAGTTCCCTCGCCCAGCACCACATCGGCTCCGTTGAAGGAGTTTGCCATCAATGCCAGCCTTAGCCCAGCACTCAGCACGTATTTCTTGCCAAAGGGATGATGGTAGGCATACTGCAACCATATCTTCTTATTGGAGAAAAGGCCGATTTTATCGTTCAAGAAGCCGGCTCCCATACCATGCCTCTCTGCCTTGGGCATAAAGAACATTGGCAAGTCGCCATGAATGAGCATCGTCTGTCCGCCGTCCTCAAATCCTGCCATCTCCATTCGGTATGCCGCATTTACATCCAATGTGGCTGACCGTCCTGCCGCTGCAGGATTATAGAAACTCTGGAACCTCCAGTGATTGGTAAAGGCTACATCGTCCTGTGCCATAGCCACCAATGCCGGTAACATCATTGCCAGTATAGTCAATAGCCTTTTCATCTCTTAGAATAACGCAAACGGAGTTAATTTATTGCCTCAGGCGTGCAAATATACGTATTTTATTTGAGATTATGCATAAAACACGCAAACTGGTACATGAAGTTATTGCAAAACACACGCCTATTGTAATTATATCAACAAAGGCAATGCCATCGCACTGCCCTTGATATTCTGACCTGTAGTTGCTGACCTCTTAATACTCTTCTTCATCCCAAAGGAAGTCCTCCTTCTGAGGATAGTCAGGCCATATGTCCTCTATGGTTTCATACACATCGCCCTCATCCTCTATCTCCTCCAGGTTCTCTATAACCTCCAGAGGTGCACCGCTTCTCACGGCATAGTCAATCAACTCTTCCTTGGTTGCAGGCCAAGGTGCATCCTCCAACTTGGATGCCAATTCCAAAGTCCAATACATATCTTATTCTGCTTTTGTTTTTTAAAGTTCTCCTTCTCCAGGCATATAGGCCTTTTCATGGCACAAAGATAGTATTATTATCTAAACTACCTACTATTTTGCCAAAGAATTTCGCTTTTTCCTGCCAAAAAGTTTTCTCTGAGAGCCAGCACAAACAAGAAATCGCTCAAACGGTTCACATATTGCAACACCTCGTCAGGGACAGAAGCTTCACGCGCAAGGCCCAGTATGCACCTCTCTGCCCTGCGGCAAACCGTGCGGCAGACATGTGCCAGGGCAGCAGATTCCACACCACCCGGAAGCACAAAACCTCGCCATGCAGGCAACTCTGCATTCCACTCATCTATCTGCCTCTCCAATGCCTCCACATCCTGGGATAGCACACATGATGGGCCTTGCACCTCCACATCTCCCTCGGTGGCAAGCACAGCGCCCATGCAAAAGAGCACGTTCTGGCATTGTATAATGCTGCTTCGGGCCGTTTCATCTGAAATCTTCGCCAAAAGCAAACCCAGGAAGCTATTCAGTTCATCCACTGTACCATAAGCGTCCAGACGATTGCAGTCCTTCCTGACTCGTGTTCCACCCACCAGAGAGGTTTCCCCTCTATCCCCCGTTTTGGTATATATCCTTGCCATACTACCAGTTTATTACATAGTGTTGTTTGTTCAAGTCCTTACGGGCAAAGGCAATGCCCAGGTCGTACAAGTCAAAGGTCACAGTTATCCTTGCATCGTTCTTCAAACGTTGCCAGAATTCCTTCTTCTTATGTATATTCAGCACCACCATCATTGTGCCTTCTGCCAGAAATCCCAACGATTGTTCGTTACCTGCCTCAACAAGGATCATATCTGCCACGGCATCTGCCTTTGGACTTAGTATCTTTATACCCTTGGCTCCATATTTGCTGGCATCGCACAATACATTGTCCATACCCTCGCAATACATTGTCCGGGGCTGACGGAAATTAGCCAGCCGGAACAATAAATGGCGCAAGCCCTTCACCCTCCGCTTCTGCCACCAACGGAGATTCCTGTCCATCTCGTCATAGGCATAGTAACTGCTATTGTTGTACAGAACATCCGTAACAAAGCCAAAGGCAAAGGGAGAATGCACCCCGTAGCCTTTACGCTTGCGGAATCTCATCAACCATATTATGGGATTCTGAACCAGCAACATTTCTCACATACGACTATATTCTACAAAATACGGACCAAGTTCTCAGTAACCCTTCACAATACACAGGACGGTACTGAAGTGGGCCATAGCACCCAAAAGCACGAAGATATGCCAGATGGCATGGAAGTTCCTGCGCTCGTCATGTGCAAAGAAATACGTTCCACCTGTGTAGAACAAACCTTCGGCAAGCAGGAATACAAGTGAAAGGACAGAAAGGCGCGAATATACACTCTCGGCTATCAGCAAACCGCTCCACCCCATGAACAGGTACAGACCAAGGGAAAGGCGTGGCCATTTACCAAAGGCTGCAAGTTTATATACGACACCAAGGACCACAAAGAACCATTGTATGCCGAATACCAGCCAACCCAGCCAGCCGCCTACCACACCGATGGCTATGGGGGTGTACGAGCAGGCTATCATCACATAGATGCTGATGTGGTCGCACTTGCGCAGGGCTCGTTTCAAACGTCCTGGTGGCACCATATGGTAGACGGTGCTTGCCAGAAACATCAGGAACATGCCCACAATGAAGAAGATGACACCAAAGGACATCTGCCATCCTTGTGCCGTGGCTGGCCATATCAGCCAGATGCAACTCAGTGCAAACACGACACCAGCCAGATGTGTCCAGCTGTTGCCGTGCTCAAAGGGTACTTCCTTCATTAGAATTCAAATTTCTCTATCTTCAGTTGCCCGCAGTCCAGGAGAATACCTGCATACTCCTTGAACTCGGGTGTCTGTTCGTGCAGGTCCAGTGATGCCTGGTCTTCCCAAGTCTCGCAGAACATAAAAACATCGGGACGTGTGGCACTCTCAAAGACATCGTATGCCTTGCATCCCTGGTGTGACTGACTCTTTCCGGTGAGTGCCATGGCAGCAGCCAAAGCCTCGTCATAACGGCCCTCATTGGCCTGGAAGAAACAATTTAATCTTAACATAGTTGTATTTGTTTGATAATTATTGGTTATTTATACTATATTTCACACATAAATGTTTTCTGTAGTCATTGCTTATTCTGTGTGAGAATATCTTAGAGTGTGTCGTTAGCGAGAGCATTTTTCACATGAGAGACCGTTCTAAAGTTTAGACAGGAACTTCTCCTTATTTATAATATATCGTACGTGTTCGCCTTCGCCGACTGGGCCTTGCTCGTCATAGGCCTCGACGTGGAAGGTGAGTTTGCGACCCTCGCGGGAAAGCAAGGTAGCTGTAGCAGAAACGGACTTTCCAAGTGGAGTGGGTTTCACGTGGGAGACGGAGATATGGCTTCCCACGGTAGATTCGCCATCCTCCAACTCGTCCTGCACGCAAAGCATGGCTGCATTCTCCATCAGCGCCACCATCATGGGGGTGGCAAGAACCGGCAGGTCACCACTGCCTACGGTGCAAGCCAGATGCTTCTCCTCCACTACAATTGTACTTGTATGGGTCTTAGGATTCAGCATATTCTGTATTTCCTTGCGGAAGTCGTACTTCACCGGCGCTTTGTAGACGTTATAACCCAAAGCCTGGGCAGCCTCCACATTGGCCTGGGCATCGTCTATGAACAGGCATTCTTCGCCCTTGGCACCAAGTTTGTCCAGTACGGCAAGGAAGATGTCGTCATTGGGTTTGGACATGTGCATCTCCTGCGAGAGAAAGAGATGGTCAAAGTACTCCTCGGCCTTGCCACCGAAGTGCTTCTCGGCTATGTGCACCCAATGCGCCTCGTTGGTGTTGGACAACAGATGCACCTTGTAGCCCTCTGCTCTCAGTTGCTTGATAAACTCCAGTTTATAGACAGGTATGCTCAGCAGGCAATCGTTCCACGCCTCCAGCACCTGCTCGGTGGTGGTGCCGGGACGACAGAACTTCTGTATGCCATATACGAAGTCCTCTGTGGAGATATCCCCCGTCTGATACAGATCCATGGCACCGTTTGCCACCAACCCGTCACATAACGTGGCCTTGGCTCTTCCGTTCTCTGCACTGGCAGAGTCGTCACGCTGGAGAATCACACTTGGGTCGGCACCCAAGGCACGGAAACTCTCCAGACATCGGGGCATGTCCAAGTCTATCAGCACACCTCCCAGGTCAAATATCACATGCTTAATCATACAACTCAATATATTCGTAAGTATTTCCCACGATAGACAGGTATCGTTCAAAGTCCTCCTTGGCTATCACCACCGTACCACGGCAATCATTGGGGTGGAAACTCAGCGTCTCCGCCTCCTGAAGCGTTGCGTCCAGAAACAGGTGCACATGATGCTCCACGTCGTTTATAAGACCGAAGGGCGACACGCTGCCGGGTTCAAGGCCGAGATATTTCATCATACGTTCAGGCGAGGCAAAGGACAATTTGCCGGGAGCAGGCAAGCCACGGCTCTGCAAGGCCGCCTTCAGACGTTGCTCCAGGCTATGGATATCCAGATTGTGGTCGCAATGGTAGCACACCAGATAGTGGCGGTTGCCCTTGTGGTTGCGCAGGAATATGTTCTTGCAGTGTACGCTCCCGTCGTCCTTCCACCAGCGCTTTGCCTCCTCGATGGTCTTGCCCTCAGGATGGCTGTAGTTGGTAAAGGGAATCTCGTGCTCTCGCAGATATGCCAATACAGTCTCTTCTCTTGTCATTCTCTTTTCTTTTATGCCTCAAAGATACAGACTTTTACTTGTAAAACCATGAATCAAGAGCGGTTTTTAGCGCAAAAGTATTAAGATATCATTTGTGCACACACATATTGATTGGATAATGCAAGAAAGGTTAATGGCAACCTGGCAGGCAAAGGACATAAAGGAAACGCCCTGTCTCCTTTGCGGAAGACAGGGCGTCTGTTATATCAGATAAGGATTAGACCTTATGCTGTTGGAACTTATGGTTTAGTTCTTGGTAACCTTAACACCGTTTACGATGTAAACACCTGCGGGCAGGCTGTTGATGGTGTTGATGTTACCCTTGCCTACGAGCTGACCAGCAGCGTTGTAGATGTTACCATTCTTAACCACCTTGTTCATAACCTCGTTGATAGCGCTCTCGATAGAAGCACCGTTCAAGCTGATAGTGATGTTAGAAACAGCCTTAACGTCCTCACCGAACTCAGCCTTGATGTAAGCAGAGTTAGCAGCAACGTTGGTCTGAGCAGTAACGAACTTGAAGCCATTCTCGCTTGCTACGAAGCCCTGGTAAGGCTTAACAGCAACCTGCTTGAATGTACCAACCAAAGCATTACCCAACTGGTGAACCAAGGTATCAACCTTTACACCATGCTCGAGAGTAACCCAACCGTACATACCCTCCAATGCAGAGTTCAGATAGTTGTTGTCCTCAGAACCGTCAACGAATTCACGACCCTCGTTCTCCTGAGCGAACTCAGCCTTGATTCTAACAGTAGCGCTGTCTACGCTCTCGTAGTTCTCGGCATCGCCAACAAGTGCAGTGTTACATACCAGGAAGAAAGGAGTACCAGCCTTGATGGTAACGCCCTCTGCAACGGGACGGAGAGAGATAGTAGTGTCGGTCTCTGTAACGAGAAGGTCAGCACCATAAGCAACGAGGTCCCATTCGTTCATTTCGTCACCAGCAACAACCTTAACGTCTACGGGATAAGTGTTAGCGTAAACGCGACCGGGCCACATCCACTTGGTGAACTGAGCGGGAATCTCTTCCTCAACAACGGGTACGCTGGTAGCCTCGATGCGCATCATAGAGTTGCTGCCCAAAGTGGTAGCGTTCCATGTTACGAGAGCACCGTCTGAACGCTGACCGTGGAGGTAAGAGTTCTGGCGGTTGCCAAGAACGTCGGTCCAACCGATGAGGTTAGTACCTGCACCAAGAGCGTTAACGTCGAAGAATGTGGGCTTAGCGCTCAGTACGCAAGGCCATGCACCCTGCAGGAACAAGCCGCTACCCTTATGCTGGATCATGTAAGTAGAGTCAGTAGCCTGGATGAAGCGGAAGAGCTGAGCATCCTGAGAGCCACCCTCAACAGCATCCAACTCCTCCTGAGTGAAGAAGAAGATGTTCATATCCTCTCTGTAAGCCTCAGCCTCAACTTGGGGGATGTACTGACGGATAGTATCCTTGACACCATCAGTGCTCTCGTGCTCATAGATGCTGGTAGAGTAACCGCTTGCAGCGTACTTGTTCCAGAGAGAACGACAAACCTCTACAGAGTCGGTAGTCTCCTGAATGCGAGACTTAACAGCCTTAGAACCGGTCTTGTCCCAACCGAAGGTGTCGTACAAGCTCTCAGCGGGGAATGCGAAGCGATACCAAACACCGGTCTGAACCTTGTTGGCAGAAGCCAGAGCGTTAGCCTCAGAATCAGCAATAGCCTTAACATGAGCCTCAGACTCAGCGGGAGTGTAAGCGCCATTCTCGTTGTAACTCTTAGCATTAGCTACAACAGTAGCGATGTTGATATTGCTAAAACTCTCTGCAGTCCATTCGCCGGGGTTAGTACCGATGGGGAACAGAGCCTCGAGGTTGGTGGGAGCAGCGTCAATAGCGTTACGCAAAGCAGTGGGGTTAACATAAACAGAGCCCCAAGCCTCGCCAGCAGCAACGATAGCATTGTAATTAGCAACGAAGGTCTCGTTAGCCAACAGACTTGTGCTGTCACGGTTGTAAGCAGCCTCGTCCCATGTAGCTACAGCAGCAGAGAGGTTGTCAGCAATTTCCTTGCGTGCCTGGTACTGAGAAACAGCGTAGCGAGTAGCCATGTGAGGATTCTGTGCCAAGCTGAACTCAGCAGCGTGCCAGTAACCACGAGCCTCACCACCATTAGAGCCTTCCTTCTTGACAGTCATCAAAGAGTAGAAGCGGAAGTACTTGTAGCCAGTAGCATCGAAGCCAGTAGAAACTACGGTTTCGCCCAGGTCGGTGAAGGGAAGTTCGATTACACCAAGGTCGGTACCCTCGTCGAAGGTTGTTTCGTTTGTGGGCTCCTCGTTGTAACCCTTAACGGTGAGCTGAGTGATATGGTCACCATTAGCATTGTTACGACGAGTAATAGTTACCTTGTACTCACCCTCCAGAGGTTCAGCAACCTCTACCTGGAGATAGTGTACGCCCCAATCAGCGTTGCCATCCTCCCAACGAGAGTGCCAGTAAGTGTTGGGGTTACCGTCAATAAGGAAGTCATAGATGGTCTTGCCAGAAGGAATGCTCTGAGAATCGTTGGTTGTGTACTGGCTATAGAACTGGTCAGCGCTTGTGGTAACCATACCTACCATTACAGAGTCCTTAGCAATCTCCAACTGAGCGGGGAAAGCAGCAGCGATGCTGTCTGCAAAGTCAACCTTTGCACGGATTTCCTTCTGAGAGGGGAGCTTGGCCATCCAAGCCTGAGCAGTTGCCTCGTCAACGGGAGTGAGGTAGAACTGGCTTACGAGAGCGCCACCGCTCCAACCTACGATGTTGCCGCTGGCATTACCCTTCTGAGTAGTCTCGTTGTAACCGTGACCACCAAGGTGCATGTAGTTGAAGCTCTTCTCGGTTGTGTAACCGTCCTTCAAATTAGCAGCATTAGGATTGCCAGGGATAAGAGAACGGATAGCAATCTGTGGAACCTCGCCACTCTCCAGAGTCTTCACACCATACCAGTCGATAACGAACTCGGCGGTGTCGCAAAGCTCAAATGTAGCATTTGTAGACTGGATGATGGGTTTGAGAGACTTCTTGTCGTACTGGTTAATGATGTGGTAGGTGGGAACAGAGTCGTTCTTAGAACGCTCGAACCAGAACAGATAAGCAGCATCATCCTTAACACCAGCCCACTTGGCATTAGCATCGGCAGCATATACAGCCTTGGTGCCGGGGATGTCAGTATTGATAATCTCCTTAACGTCACCAGCCTCTACATAACCATCCATGCCAGGCTCCAGGAACTCGTTAGCGTTGTACTCATCAGCACTCTCCTGAGTATGGAAGATAGTGTCTGACTTGGTTACGAGGAAAGGAACGGCACTGGTAATAACATAGTAGCCATTCTCGATCTCAGCCATTGCACGAGCAACAGTGTTGTTAATCAAAGAGTCGTAAGCATGGCTGTACTCGGCTGTGAACTTGTTCAAGTCCTCGGTAGTAGCGAACTGAGTCTTTACATAATCCAAACCACCCTGAGTAGCATAACCTGCGATTACAGCCTCAACAGCCTCTGTCTTCTGGATGAAGTAAGCAGCGATGTCCTCCTTGTAGTTAGCATAGGAAGTACCAACGTTCTTACCTTCTCTCAAATCATCTACATCGATAGAGCCAGAAATGCTCTCGTAAGTAGTATTCAAAGCATTGTAGGGAGCCTCGAAGGGATCAATGTTGGTTACGTCGATCTCAGCAATCTCAAACACGTTACCGTCATCGTGCTGAGTCCAAGTGTTCAAGATAATACCATTATCGGTCTGGTTGGGGATCTGAGAGTTCATGCCATGAGCACCAATCTGCATGTACCAAGGGTGCTCGGCATTGTGTGAACTGGCTGTAATAGTCAGAACATGAGCCTCCTCGATGGTAGCAACATAAGCACCACTCTGACTAACATACTTGTTTGCGCCAACGCTGAACAGATAGAAGTTCTCACCTTCCTTCACAATCTTGAAGTGCTGGTTGGTGTCCATAGGATTGTACTCCACTGTTCCTACAAGCTTACCATTACCTGTAGCAAGAGTGTTGGGCAAAGCCACACTGTACAACAGGAACGTTCTGGGAGACTTGATGGTATAAACGCTCTCGTTGTTCAAGTCATCAAGGTTTGTGATAGGCGTAACGCCACCCTGAGCAAAAGCAACAACGCTGAACAATACCATCATCAGAAAAGAAGTAATCTTTCTCATAATTGTTTGTTGTTTGGTTAATAATTAGGTTTAGTAAATAGAATTGTTTCTAAATCGGTTAATAATAAATAAGGTATAACTCTCTCACCTCCATGGGCCGCTGCCCGGTGTTTTTCATGCAGATACAATGGGTGCTTTTGCACCTTTGGGAGACAAAGTTAGGGAAAATATGCACTCCCCCCTATATATGTGCGCAAGATAATTCTTTTTGTTAACCTTTTTTAACACTACCTTCTAACTCGTTTCTATCGTGCATCCAGTATGTAAGAGTGCAGTTCTCGTCCCCAGATATGGAACTCCTTTACGTTGAAACCAGAGATTTTTAGCAAGGGACGGGAACCACGAGCATCGTTTGCACTCCATTTCAGCGCAATTTCCTTTCTCTCGCCTGGAAGCAGATGAAAGTAGTTGTCGGAGTATTCTACGGGCAGAATCTGCTCTCCATCCTCGGTGCAAAGGTTCAGGCGAAGCATCAGTGCAGTTGTGGCACCGGTATTGGATAGCACGATAGTGCCGCAGTCGGCACCCACAGAGGAATGTATCCCCACCTGGGCAATGCTCACAGAATCAAGCTCCATGGGCGAATTGCTGCCCCAGAGGAAATAGGTGTTTGTGGAAAGGTTCTCGTTGTTTAGGTTGGATATTGCCTCCAGGCGGAGCATGAAGGACTTGGCGGAATCGGGAGAGAGCACTTGGAAGCAGTTTACGGTAGAGTCGGAAGGCAGGTGTGCCAGGTCGGACTTCTTCCACACTTCCCTGCCCTGCAGGTCGTAGATGGTGGCAATGGCCTTGATGTCCTGTGCTGGCTTCATCATGTTGACCAGTTGCACCTGACGGGTGGAGGCATTGTACTGGACATGGAGGGGTTCGCAAGCCTTCTTGATGCCGAAGAATGCCGCCGTGGGGTCGAAGTAGTAGTCGTAGGTCTGCCACACCATAGAGGGCCAGCATGAGTGGCTCATCCAGATGATAAGGCCCTGGCGGTCAAGGTTGGCACTCTCGTACATGGCACGATAGCCGTCGTAGTTCTGCCACTGTGCCAGGGCTGTGTATGCCTTGGCAGGATGGGTGCCCAGGCGCTCAGGCATCTTCTCGGCATATACCCTATCCTCTCCAAAGCGCTCGGCCAGCAGCTGGTTGAAGGTGGAGCCGTACTGTGCACCCTTCTGTGTGAAGTCGTGCTTGCCCCAGAATTCGTTTTGAGGCCACAGATGCTCGGGGGCGAGCATGCGACAGAGGCTCTCGTAGTTGGGTACGTTGGGCATGCCGCGTTCGGAGTGCAGTTTGCCTGTCTGTATCTCGAAGTAGTCCTTCACGGGCAGTGCACGGTAGGGACCATGTCCGCTGACACCATCGTCGGCAGAACTGGGTATATACAATGCCCCAGGAGACAGTTTCTGTACGAGCTGTGCCAGTTGCTCGTCCAGAGTCTTGGGAGGATAGCCCTCGTTGCGTCCGCAATAGAGTGCTATGCTGGGATGCTGGCGTATGCGACGCATATAGTCGTTGGCATTGGCCATGAACATGGGTTCGTTGTGAGGATTGGGACCGTCGGCAGGGTTTGCCAGCCAGAAGTCCTGCCACACCATGATGCCGTGGCGGTCGCAAGCCTCGTAGAACTCCTCGTCGCCTGTCTGTCCCACCCAGTTGCGTATCATGGTGCAGTTCATCTGCTTATGATATCCCACGGCAATATCGTATTCACGTGCACGGTAGTTGAGGTGGTTCTCCGAGAAGCCCCAGTTGCCGCCCAGAGGAATAAAGCGTTGTCCGTTGATGTAGAGCTGCAGGCGCGACATCTCGTCCTTGTAGGTCACCTCGCGTATTCCCGCCTGATATTCCAAGGTAGCAGGAGAATCTGCATGCTCAGTATGGAAAGCATAGCCGGCATGGTACAGGTGGGGGATGCCATATCCGTTGGGCCACCAGAGGCGCATCTGCTGATTGCGCAATTGTGCATACTCCTGTGGCGAGAAGGTAACCTCCATTTCGGAATCTGGAGGCAGAACGATATCCTTTTCAAACCTTATGTCGCCAATATGCCCGACAAGTCTTCCCCGAACCGGTGCAGAAAGGTGGTTACGCACAAAAACCGAGGGTTTCATCGTGGCTTTCCCATCAGCAATGGATGTATTAACTATGGGGTCGGAGATGGTAACGGCATCTGTGGAGGTGAGGTAGACATCGTTCCATATACCCACTTCACGACCAGGTATGGTGGTTATCCAGTCCCAGCCGATGGTGGCATGGAAGGTGGGGTTGTCGCCACCAAGCACACCACCGTTGAAACTGGTGTTTTCTGCTGTTTTGGTCTTTCGTGCACCAGGATTGGCATTCTTCTCTACATAGACACGGAGTTCGTTATCGCCATCCTTGACATAGTCGGTAATATCAAACTTTCCGCGCATGAAGGCACCCTCTATCTTGCCCACCTGCTTGCCGTTGAGCACAACCAGGGCCTTCCAGTTGATACCGTCAAAGTTGAGCAGGATGCGTCTTCCCTTCATCTTTGAGGGAACATGGAATGTACGTTTGTAGAGGAAGTCGCGGTTGAAGAACGACTCGGATATCATGGCAAGGTTGTCGTCGTAGTTGGGGTCGGGCAAGGCACCGGCATTGTAATAACTGGAGAGCACGGTGGCAGGTACGGTGGCAACTATCTCGGGACCCAGAGGCACGGCCTTCAGTGAAGGATTGCTGATGGGACACACGGTCCAGTTACCGCCATTAAGCATGTATTTTCCCCCATTCCATCGCTCCGAAGCTTTGGCAACAGGACGCACGCCACCACGTCCGTAAACTTCCATCTCGCTGAGGCAAGCGGCATCGGTGTTGCTGACGCGGACATAGCGTGCAGAGGCGGATAACGAGTAACGTTGACTTGCGTAGCTTGATGAGCGCAGGCGAATAACGTTGAACGTTGAACGTTTAACGTTGTTTGCCGGCACGGCAATGGGTTTCCAGTTCTTGGCATCGTCCGAGATTTCAATGATAGCATTGCCTCCCTCGCCCAGCCAATGCAGGCGCACCTCTTCGATATTTGCCACGGTGCCGAGGTCTACGTATGCCCAATCGTCTTTGCCTGCCTTCCATACGCTTGTGAATCGTTGTGCAGGGAAGATGTTGCGAACGGCCTTACCCTTGCGCATGAAGGTAACCTCCTTGATGGACCAATAGAAGGCATTGTTCTGGCGGAAGATCAACTCAACGGAATTGAATTTGCGCTTTCCCTTCAGTTTGAAGGTCTCCTTCAGTTCGCGTGCCATGGCGGTAGCCTCCTCTGTCTGCTTGTTGGGGTCGTTGATAACCTTCCTTCTGCGAAGTCGTCCAGGCAGAGTGTCTCTCTTTATTGTATAGGTATATGGCTTGGCACCCATAACCTCGCACTGCATGGAGTAGTGCTCAAAAGGTTTGTCCTGGTCGTATGCGACGAAACCCTCTACTATCACCTCGTCGGCCTCTATGTCCATATTGGACCAGCGGTAGGTCAGTGTGGCCATGCTGCCCTCTACTGGTATGCGCGACCACTCGCTATTGTTGATGGTCAGTTTGCGCTCGTTGTGAGGCAAAGTCCTGCCGTTTGCCAGCACTTCCAGGAAGGCCGGCTGGCTGGTGGCCACCACGCCATCGGTGAGAAGTTGGGCGGTAAGGTTGAGGTCGTGTGCCCCCGACTGATAGACGGCACGGTGCAGGGCAAGGTTGCGATACACGGTGTCCTTCTCTATCTGCGGACCGAAATATTCGTCGGGATTGCCAGGATACACACCTATGCCACGCGACAGTTGGGCATGAAGGGGCACTGCCTGCAACATGAACAGGACAAGAAGGAACAAAGAAAAGGGGGTACGGCGACCAGAGGATGAGAGTGAAGTGCTTGTCATAAAATACATATCGGCATAGGGTGATACTACGGACAAAGTTAATGAATTTTATGATTAAAGTGCCTCATGTGGCAGGAAGTTTCTGCCTATGGGTAGATATATTACTTCGGGAGGGCGTTTTTTCGCCCTCCCGAAGTCAAAGGCCGGTCCTCCCGAGGACCGAGGCGAGAGTTCCCGGGTCTTTCGGGGCGGTCCTCGGGGGGACCGATTTTGGGGGTAAAAAGGGAGTATTGCTGGTGGCAAGGGAAAGTGCCTCAGAACATGCCTTGAATGCGGCGTATTCCAGCCACCAGGGTATCCACCTCCTCCAGGGTATTGTAAAGTCCAAAGGATGCACGGCAGGTGCCTTCCACGCCAAGGCGGCGCATGAGCGGTTCGGCGCAATGGTGACCGGTGCGCACGGCTATGCCGAGGCGGTCGAGCAGGGTGCCCATGTCCAGGTGGTGGATATAGGGAGTGTCTGGGGTGGCGCCAAGAGGTTTCACCTCGAAGGAAATGACGGCATCGTGCTCGTTGATATGCTCGCCAAGGGGACCGAAGATGTGCATGCCCTCAATCTCCTGCATCTTCTCTATGGCATAACGTGTGAGGCTGCGTTCGTGCTCCTCTATCTTGTCCATGCCTATGGCAGAGAGATAGTCGAGCGCCTTGGCAAGGCCGGTGGAGGCAACATAGTCTGGCGTGCCTGCCTCGAATTTGTAGGGAAGGTCGTTGAAGGTGGTCTTCTCGAACGACACGGTCTTTATCATGTCGCCGCCGCCCATGTAGGGGGGCATCCTGTCCAGCCACTTCTCCTTGCCGTAGAGCACGCCTATGCCGGTGGGGCCATAGGTCTTGTGGCCGGAAAAGGCAAAGAAGTCGCAATCCAGTTGCCCAACGTTCACGGCAAAGTGCGGTGTGCTTTGTGCACCGTCGATGAGAACGGGCACATCGTGCTCGTGGGCAATGCGGATGATGTCCCTGACGGGGTTGATGGTGCCCATGACATTGCTGACATGGGTGACGGAAACCAGACGTGTGCGCTCGTTGAAAAGGCGCTCGTATTCGTCCATGCAAAGGCGGCCGTCGTCGGTCATGGGAATCACCCTGATCCTGATGCCGCATCGGGCTTGTGCCAGTTGCCATGAGACGATGTTGGAGTGGTGCTCCATCTGGCTAAGGATCACCTCGTCGCCCTCCTTCATGAAAGCCTGGGTGAAGCACGATGCCACCAGGTTGATGCTCTCTGTGGTGCCTCGGGTGAAGATTATTTCCGAGGTGTTGGCGGCACCGATGAACTGGCGTACCGTCTCGCGGCTTGCCTCGTGCAGGTCGGTGGCGGCTTGCGAAAGGAAATGCACGCCACGGTGCACGTTGGCATTCACGTTGTAGTATTCGTGACTCATGGCCTCAACGACACAACGCGGTTTCTGCGTCGTGGCACCATTGTCCAGATACACCAGCGGATACTTGCCGTATATGGTTTTCTCGAGTATGGGAAAGTCTTGTCGGTACATGGTATTAACACAGCTTGCATCCCTCGCACTTGCTCAGTTCGCCGCGCAGGCGCTTGTCTACGATGAGGTGAAGGCGGTCGCGCAGAGCCTCCAGGGGGATGTTCTCTATAACCTCGGTGATGAAGGCCGACTTGAGCAGCAGACGGGCCTCGCTGAGCGATATGCCACGCTGGCGCATGTAGAACAGGGCCTGGTCGTTTATCTGTCCCACGGTGCTTCCGTGCGAGCACTTGACATCGTCGGCATAGATCTCCAGCATGGGTTGGGTGTACATGCGTGCCTGGCGTGTGGAGCACAGGTTGGCATTGGTCATGGAGGAGGACGTCTTCTGTGCATCCTTGTCTACGAGAATCATTCCTGCAAAGGCACCCACGGCACTATCATCAAGAACATATTTGTACAGTTCCCTCGACTGGCAATGGGGCACCATGTGCTCTATCACGGTGTTGTTGTCCACGCGCTGCATCTTGTCGGCAATGACACAACCGTTCAGTATGGCCTCGGAATTCTCTCCTGCCATCTGCACACGGCATGCATTGCGTGTGTGGCCGTTGAAGAGAGTGAGCACGGTGTGGCGCACGGAGCAGTCCCTGCCCTCCCGTATGAACACGTTGCTATAGCGCGTGCACATCAGGTTGGTCTCCTCTATCTCGTAGAGATTCAGGCGGCTATTGTCGGCACAATATGCCTCGATTACCTGGTTGGTGAGGAACTGCTGGTGGTCGATGGCATGGTCGGTGATGATGATGTCTGCCTGTGCGCCCTCCTCCATGACGATGAGCACACGGCGGTTTACCATGGTGTCCTGCTTGCCCTTGAGCATGTTGTTTATCTGAATGGGGTGCTTGGCACGGGTGTTGCGAGGCACATGGACGAGCAGCGTGTCCACGGCAAGCATGGTATTCAGTGCCACGATGCTGTCCTGACGGTCTGCTATATTATTATAATAAGGTGTAATGTCAATGTCTGCTTCCTTTATGGAGCGACAGAACTCCGTGCGCTCGGTGGCGATGGGGGAAAGCTGTATGCCATAGTCGGGAGCAAAGTCCTGGGCAACATCGGTATACTTATATCGTTCTACCTTCTTGGAGGGGAACCCCTGCTCGGAGAAGATGCGCAAGGCCTCTTCCCTGTGGGCGTTCATCACGGGGCATGAACGTTGCGCTATGGTGTCCCTTACCTCGGTGTAGAACTCTATGTATTGGTTGTTCTTCATTTGCAAAGCATTTACTGGGCAACATAGTCGGCAAAGCCCTTGCCGTCAATCTCCAGGGCCAGTTCAGGACCTCCTGTCTTGATAATCTTGCCATCGATGAGGATGTGCACCACATCGGGCTTGAGGTAGTCGAGAAGGCGCTGGTAGTGGGTGATGACTATGGCGCTGGTTTCGGGCTTGCGGAGCTTGTTGAAGCCCTCTGCCACGATGCGCAGGGCATCCACGTCCAGGCCCGAGTCAGTCTCGTCCAGGATGCAGAAGGTGGGCTCGAGCATAGCCATCTGGAAGATTTCGTTGCGCTTCTTCTCGCCACCAGAGAAACCTTCGTTGACGGAACGGCTGGTGAGCTTGTTGTCCAGTTCCACTATCTTGCGCTTCTCGCGCATAAGTTTGAGGAAGTCGCCGGCAGAAAGAGGTTCGCGCCCCTGGGCCTTGTAGCGTGCATTCACGGCGGCACGCATGAAGTTGGTCATGGACACGCCAGGAATCTCCACTGGATGCTGGAAAGACAGGAATATGCCTGCATTTGCCCTTTCCTCGGTGCTCATTTCAAGAATGTTCTGTCCGTTGAAGATGATCTCGCCCTCTGTAACCTCGTAGGCAGGGTTGCCCACGATGACATTGCTCAGTGTGGACTTGCCTGCACCGTTGGTACCCATCACGGCATGAATCTCGCCATCGTTGATGGTGAGGTTTATGCCCTTCAATATTTCTTTGCCATTGATACTGGCATGTAAGTTGCGTATTTCTAACATAGTTTCTAACGTTAAAGACCCCTTATCCCACCGACCCTTCAAGGCTTACGCCCAGGAGTTTCTGTGCCTCTACGGCAAACTCCATGGGGAGCTTGTTGATGACGTCCTTGGCATAACCGTTGACGATGAGGCTTACGGCATCTTCCGAGGATATGCCTCTCTGCTGGCAATAGAACAATTGTTCCTCGGAAATCTTGCTCGTAGTGGCTTCGTGCTCCACTATGGCGGTGTCGTTGTGTATGTCCATATATGGGAACGTATGCGCACCGCAATTGCTGCCCAGTAGCAGGGAGTCGCAGGAGGAGTAGTTTCTGGCACCCTCGGCATTGGCACCCACCTTGACCAGGCCACGGTAGGAGTTCTGGCTCTTGCCGGCACTGATACCCTTGCTGATGATGGTGCTCTTGGTGTTCTTGCCGATGTGTATCATCTTGGTGCCAGTATCCGCCTGCTGGTAGTTGTTGGTAACGGCTACGGAGTAGAACTCGGCTTGTGAACCGTCGCCCGAGAGAATGCAGGAGGGGTATTTCCAGGTGATGGCACTACCCGTCTCCACCTGTGTCCAGGACAAGCGGCTGTCCACGCCACGCAGGTGTCCGCGCTTGGTAACGAGGTTCAGCACACCACCCTTGCCGTCCTTGTCGCCTGGATACCAGTTCTGTACGGTAGAGTACTTGACCTCTGCCCTGTCCTTTACCACTATCTCCACGATGGCGGCATGCAGCTGGTTCTCGTCGCGCATGGGGGCGGTACAGCCTTCCAGATAGGACACGTAGGCATCATCGTCGCACACTATCAAGGTGCGCTCAAACTGACCCGTGCCCATGGCATTGATGCGGAAGTAGGTGCTCAGTTCCATGGGGCATCGCACGCCCTTGGGGATGTAGACAAAACTTCCGTCGGAGAACACTGCCGAGTTCAGTGCGGCGAAATAATTGTCGCGGTATGGCACCACAGAACCAAGATATTCGCGCACCAGGTCGGGATGGTTCTTCACCGCTTCGGAGATGCTGCAGAAGATAATGCCCTTCTCCTTCAGTTTCTCCTGGAAGGTGGTCTTGACCGACACACTGTCCATGACGGCATCCACCGCCACACCAGCCAGTGCCATGCGCTCCTCCAGGGGAATGCCCAGCTTGTCGAAGGTCTTCATCAGTTCCGGGTCAATCTCCTTGGGACCGTCCTTCTTGCTGCTTGCCGTAGGGTCGGCATAGTATGATATGTCCTGATAGTCTATCTGTGGCATATCCAGGTGGGCCCACGAGGGCTGCTCCTGTGTCTGCCAGTATCGGAAGGCTTGCAACCTGAATTCCAGCAACCAATCCGGTTCGCCTTTCTTAGCCGAGATGAGGCGGACAACGTCCTCGTTAAGTCCCTTCTCTATTATCTCGGTGTGGACGTCAGTGTGGAAGCCATATTCGTAATCCTTGTTTACAAACTCTCTCGTAATGTCTTCCATTTCTCTTCAATATAATTGACACCTGGCACGGAATCCCTGTCCACGTACTTGTCCAGGTATTCCACCTGCCCCGTCATCACCGCTACGCAGACGATAAGCACCGCCCATTTGGTGACTCCGAGGATGCACCCGAGCAGACGGTTCATGAGCCCTCCCACCAGAGTCCAGTCCAGGAGCTTGGTGGCCAGCGAAGCCAGTATGCCCAATGCAATAGGGGTGACCACCCATATGCCTATGAAGGCTATGGCGCCACCCCCTATCTGCTCGTAATACTTCCATGCCAGATACAGACCAATGAAGAAACCGGTCATGCTGGCCAGTTCCTTCAAGAATCCGTTCTTAAGCCCCATGACTGCTCCGTAGAGCAGTATTGCCAGGGCCACTATTTCTGTTGTATTCAGAGGTATCATCTCGACGTACTTGCCGAGCTGCTGAATAAATTCCATCTCTATGTTGTGTTACAGCTTTGCCTTGATCTCTATCTCAGCAAATGTCTCCAGGATATCGCCTTCGCGCAGGTCGTTGTAGTTAACCAGAGAGATACCGCACTCGAAGTTGGTGGTAACCTCCTTGACATCGTCCTTGAAGCGCTTCAGGGCGTTGATCTCGCCTGTGTAGACAACGATACCGTCGCGGATGACGCGTGCCTTATTGGTGCGGCTCACCTTACCGTCAATAACGTAGGCACCTGCCACGGTACCAACCTTGGAGATGTGGTAAACCTGGCGAACCTCCACCTGAGCGGTAATCTCTTCCTTGATTTCGGGAGAGAGCATGCCCTCCATGGCGTCCTTGACCTCCTCGATGGCATCGTAGATGACGCTGTACTGACGGATGTCCACACCCTCCTGCTCAGCCAACTTGCGAGCCTGTGCACTGGGACGAACCTGGAAAGCTATGATGATGGCATCCGATGCGGCGGCCAGTGTGACATCGCTCTCGCTGATCTGACCCACGGCCTTGTAGATGACGTTGACCTTGATCTTCTCGGTAGAGAGGCGCTCGAAAGAGTCCTTCAATGCCTCGATAGAACCGTCCACGTCGCCCTTTACAAGCAGGTTCAGTTCCTGGAAGTCGCCCAAAGCGATACGACGGCCGATTTCGTTCAGGTCCACACGCTTCATGGTGCGCAGGCCCTGCTCGCGTGCCAACTGCTCGCGCTTGTTGGCAATCTCGCGTGCCTCCTGGTCGTTCTCCATGATGTGGAAGGTGTCGCCAGCGGTGGGAGCACCGTTCAAACCCAGGATGGTTGCTGCCTGAGAGGGACCGATCTCGTTGACACGACGGCCACGCTCGTCGAACATTGCCTTCACACGACCGTAGTTGGTACCTGCCAGCATCACATCGCCTACACGCAGGGTACCGTTGCTGACCAGAACGGTGGCAACATAACCGCGACCCTTGTCCAGAGAAGACTCGATGATGGAACCAGTGGCCTTGCGGTTGGGGTTTGCCTTCAGGTCCAGCATCTCTGCCTCCAAAAGCACCTTCTCTAACAGTTCCTCAACACCGATGCCTGCCTTGGCACTGATGTCCTGGCTCTGGTACTTGCCGCCCCAGTCCTCAACGAGGAAGTTCATGGCAGCCAGGCCTTCCTTGATCTTCTCGGGATTAGCGGTGGGCTTGTCTATCTTGTTGATTGCAAATACTATGGGTACATTGGCAGCCGTAGCGTGAGCAATGGCCTCCTTGGTCTGAGGCATGATGCTGTCGTCTGCAGCAATGATGATGATGGCGATGTCGGTAACCTGAGCACCACGGGCACGCATGGCGGTGAACGCCTCATGACCAGGGGTGTCAAGGAAGGTAACATGGCGGCCATCCTTCAGTGTCACGTTGTATGCACCGATGTGCTGAGTAATGCCACCTGCCTCACCGGCAATAACATTGGCCTGGCGGATGTAGTCGAGCAGAGAGGTCTTACCATGGTCGACGTGACCCATTACGGTTACGATGGGAGCGCGTGGAACGAGATCTGACTCGTCGTCCTCCTCCTCGATAACAGCCTCGCTAACCTCGGCACTGACGTATTCTGTCTTGAAACCGTATTCCTCGGCAACGATGTTGATGGTCTCGGCATCGAGGCGCTGGTTGATGCTGACCATGATACCGATGCTCATGCAGGTACCGATAATGCTGGTAACGGGCACGTTCATCATGGTGGCCAACTCGTTGGCAGTTACGAACTCGGTGAGTTTCAGCACCTTGTTCTCTGCCATCTCGTTCATCATCTCCTCTTCCATCTGCTCGCGGAATGCCTCGCGCTTCTCGCGGCGATACTTGGCACCCTTGCCCATCTTGCTGCCCTTGGCGGTAAGGCGTGCCAGAGTTTCGCGAACCTGCTTTGCAACCTCCTCTTCGCTAACCTCCACGGGTTGTGGCTGCTGCTTGGGCTGGTTCTTCTGCTTGTTCTTGGCCTTCTTGCCCTGACCCTGCTGCTGGTTGGCGGCATTGTTGTTGTTCTTGTTGGGCTGAGACTGCTGGTTCTTGCCCTGACCCTGCTGCTTCTGCTGGGAAACTACGGCATTTACATCCACCTTCTCCTTGCCGCCGCGCATGCGCTGCTTCTTGCGGTCGGCCTGTGCCTGCTGCTGCTTTTCCTCGCGCTCGCGCTTGCGCTCGTCCTTAGATTTCTTCTTTGGACGTGTGCTCTGGTTCAAGGCAGACAGGTCTATGTGGCCCTGTACCTTCAGACCGCTGCTGGGCTGCTGGGGAGCGTTCAGGCGGAAGACACCGTTCTCCAGAGTGCCGGTTACCTTGCCGTCGGTAATTATCTGTGGCTCGCTGGCAGCAGGCTGTGTCTCCTTGGCGGGTTGTGCCACAGGTGCTTCGGCGGGCTTTTCTGCCTGCTTCTTCTCCTCGGAGACAGGTTCTGCCTTCTTCTTGGGAGCATCCAGGTCGATATGGCCAACAACCTTCAGCGCCTGCTTCTTTGCCTTGGCCTCTTCCTCGGCCTTTGCCTTAGCCTCTTCTTCTGCCTTAGCCTTGGCCTCTGCTTCAGCCTTGGCCTTTGCTTTTGCTTCGGCCTTTTCCTTTTCCTTGCGCTCCTTCTCCTCCTTCTGCTGCTGGAGCATGTGGTTGGCAGCGTCTTTCAGTACACTGTCAGGTTTGAACTCCTTAAGGAGCAGTTCGTACTGCTCGTCTGAAATCTTGGTGTTGAGGTTTGCCTCCACCTCGCCGCTTCCCTTCTTGTTGAGGAAATCGACGGCGGTCTGCAAACCTACGTTACACTCCTTTATGGCTTTGCTTAATCTTATACTCATTATGTGTATCCCTCCCGGGGTATTATCCTGTTAGTGTATGTGTGTTGTTATTACTTCTCAAATTCTGCGCTCAGTATGCGGATAATCTCGTCGACGGTCTCCTCCTCGAGGTCGGCCTTCTGTGCCAGTTCCTCGCGGTTGGTACCCATCACCTGACGTGCAGTGGTGTAGCCCTGCTTCTTCAGGATGTCGATGATCCAGTCCTCGATGTCGTCGCTGAACTGATCCAGGCTGATGTCGTCTTCGTCAATCTCCTCGTCAATTTCGCGGTATACGTCGATGGTGTAGCCTGTGAGCATGCTGGCAAGCTTGATGTTGGCACCGCCCTTACCAATGGCCAGAGAGATCTGGTCGCTGTCCAGGAGCACCTCGGCTCTCTTCTCCTCTTCGTTCATGTTCACGCTGTTCACTGTGGCAGGGCTGAGTGCACGGGTAATCATGAGCTGTGCGTTTGAGGTCCAGGGCAGAACGTCGATGTTCTCGCCGTGCAGTTCGCGTACGATACCATGAACGCGGTTACCCTTCACACCCACACAGGCACCTACGGGGTCGATGCGCTCGTCAAAACTCTCCACGGCAACCTTTGCACGCTCGCCGGGGATGCGTGCCACCTTGCGGATGGCAATCAGACCGTCATGAATCTCGGGCACCTCGGCTTCCATCATGCGCTGAAGGAACATGGGATCGGTACGTGAGATGATAATCTTGGGATTACCGTTGGCATTGTCCACCTTGCTGATAACGGCACGCAGTGTTTCGCCCTTGCGGAAGAAGTCGCCGGGCACCTGCTCTGTCTTGGGAAGGATCATTTCGTTGCCCTCGTCGTCGGTAACCAGCGTCTCACGCTTCCAGCTCTGGTAAACCTCGCCATTCACAACCTCGCCCACACGGTCCTTGAACTTGTTGTACAGGGTGTCGTGCTCCAGTTCCAGGATGCGGCTTGCCAGGGTCTGGCGAAGTGTCAGGATGGCACGACGACCGAAGTCGGCAAACTCCACGCGCTGGCTCACTTCTTCGCCCTCCTCGTAGTCGTCGTCAATCTTGCGTGCCTCGCTCAGGCTGATTTCCATGTTGGGGTTCTCTACCTCGCCATCGGCCACTACCACGCGGGTGTGGTAGATCTCAAGGTCGCCCTTATCGGGATTCACGATGACGTCGTAGTTCTCGTCGGTGCCGTGAATCTTGGCGATGACGCTACGGAAGCACTCTTCCAATACGCCTACCAAAGTGGCACGGTCAATGTTCTTTGTTTCCTTGAACTCCGAGAAAGACTCAATCAAGTCCATGGAATTCAGTGTGTTGTTTTTCTTTGTTGTTGCCATTTATGTTGTTGTTTATTTCATCCAGTATTTAGTGTATGCTGCCTCTTCGTAGGTGAAGGTGTGTGGCACCTGCTCCATCTTGGGGCGCTTCTCTCCCTCGCGCTTTACCTTCTCCTCGCAGGTGATGGTAAAGGTCTCTTCCTCCACGGCGGTCAGTATGCCGCGGTATTTGTGCCCGTCCTTCAGTTGTGTCTCTACGGGTTTCTCCAGGTGTATCTCCCACTGGCGGCGTACCTTGAAGGGGTAGCCAAGTCCGGCACTGCCCACTTCCAGTTCATAGTCCTCGTCCTCGCGGTTGATTCTTGACTCGATGTGGCGGCTCAGGTCGGCACAATCTTCAATCCACACACCCTCGGCATGGTCTATGAGAACCTCGATGCGGTCATCTGCACTGATGTTTACTTCTACCAGGAAATACTCTTTTCCTTCCAGCCATTCATTCACGGCTTGTTCTACGGCACTCTTACTGATCATCTTCTGAATAATGCTTAATGCAAGATTATTACTGCTTCTTTTAACGAAAAGTGAGGAACCTGCTTGGCCCCTCACTCTATCGTGGTGTATTCTGCGTGCAAAGATAAGGCTTTTCCCTTATATATGCGCGCGCCTTCCTTTTAATATATAGTCGAACACATAAATTTTAACAAACTTTTGCATTTGCATGGCAGACGGAAGACTCTTTTCCTCATTTAACGTCTAATGCCGGCAGATACACGCTGGATTTAGCAAACTTGACTACGAACCTGATGCCATGCTATAACTTTATCTCGTCCAGATTGACCAGGCCGTTTACTATGGCGTATATGGTCAGGCCGGCAGGGGAGTGTATGTTCAGTTTCTTGGAGATGTTGCGGCGGTGGGTCATGACGGTGTTCACGGAGATAAACATATTCTCTGCTATTTCCTTATTGGACAGTCCCTTAACCACCTCAACAATAACCTCCTTCTCGCGGTCGGAAAGAGTGTCTGTAGCATCCACTCGGGGAGTAGAGACGATATCAGGTTCTTGCGCACCACGCAAACGCACTTCATCCTCCAAGCGGTGCACACACTCAGCAAAGAGATGGTCTTCCAGCCGGCAATGGCTGAGCATATCCTCCTCCATCATATAGATATCCATCAGCACCTCGTTGAGCAACTGCACATTGCTCTTGGCAGGATAGTACTTGATGAGGATGTTTTTCAGTTCCGACGAACTTTTCTCTATGCTGCTATGATTGTCCTGATGGCGATGGCTGAGGATATGAAAACCATGCTCCGAGTCGGGCAAGCGCCCTGCCAGCAACTGCTCCACATAGGGATGGACATGGTTGTTCTCATAGTCCATGTGGCGCGACATCTCTGCGGCATACTCGTCATAGAACTTGAGTATCAGCACGGCTATCTGGTTGCTGGACACACCTATTGCATCCAGCAACTTGCGCTTGATGGCAGGCAGGCGGAAGTCTACGAAATACGAGTGCGACCTTTTCAAATACTCCATTAGAGCATTAACATCAACATCCTCCACCAGTTCACTCACCTTTACGTGGTCACCACCTCGGATGAAATTTACCACTGCCAGGAAAGTAGGCACATCCACACCACATTCCCGGCATACGGTCTGTATGCTGGCATCGCCAAAACCGAATGCCAGCCCGAAACGGCTTATTACCTGTAGCATGCGGTAGTCGTCGCTTATCAGTTCACTCATGGGGTCGGAGGGGCGGTATTTGTCTGTCATCTTGGGTCTATTTTGTTATTGGATAGGACATGCCTAATTTATTCTTGCACGCAAAGTTATAAATAAATCACAACCTTTCGTGTGGCATTATCCATTTTTTTGTACCTTTGTGGCATGAAATACTCACAATTAAGTATTGCTGAGCTTGGTGTCAGCATAGAAATTTCGACATTTTCAACACCTAACGGCGTAACGGAGTGGCATGCTATGCTGCATGTGGAACCTCTGGAGGATACTTTCCTGGGGCAGTACCAACGTATTTGCATGGCCGAGGATTGGCTCTTGAAGACTGAGATGCTGCAAGGGGCAGAGATGGTGTTTAAGCGCTATTTCCTTTCTGATAGTACCAACCAGCAACCTCTTATGCAGGAAGAAGGTTCTCATTGTACCATCAGCTACATACAGCAGCCGCCCTTGGATGGAAGCAAGGTGGCTCTGTGGATTTATCTGCAGAAGGGCGCGGAGGTGCAGTACATGGCAGACAATGCCCAGTCGACCATTGTGGAGCACAATGGTTATCGCCATATATGGACCATGGGGCTAATGGACAACCAAGGGGACAGTTTCCAGCAGACACATTCCCTGCTGACCCAATACGAGCAGGTTCTTGTTTCCCAGCAGGCAAACATTGCCGACAATTGCATACGCACTTGGTTCTTTGTGCGTGATGTTGATACCCAGTATCATGGTCTTGTTGTGGCGCGTAAGCAGTATTTCGACTACATAGGTCTTACCACCAATACTCATTACATATCTTCAACTGGTATTGGCGGCAACCCCTCCGATCCTAAGGCGCTGGTACAATTAGGGGCGTATGCCGTGACTGGCTTTCAACCCGAACAACAACGCTATCTCTATGCTCCAACGCACCTGAACCGCACCAGCGACTATGGTGTAACCTTCGAACGTGGCACGCTGATGCAGTATGGCGACCGCAACCATGCCTACATCTCCGGTACGGCAAGCATAGACAACAGTGGTGAGGTGGTGCACGTTGGAGACATCCGCAAGCAGACTCTGCGTATGTGGGAAAACGTGGAGAAACTTCTGGAGGAAGCAGATATGACCATGGAGCACTGCGCACAGATTATCGTCTACCTGCGCGACACAGCAGACTACGATCTGGTTAGCAACATGTTCAAGGAGCGCTTTCCCGGCATCCCTACTGTCATCACTTTGGCTCCCGTATGCCGTCCCACCTGGCTCATTGAGATGGAGTGCATTGCAATCAAGGAGAGCAGCAATCCACAGTACGCTAATTTCTAAGCCCCTGTATTAACCCAAATCGGCCATTAGACTTTTACGCGCTAATGACCGATTTGGGTTAACAAATAAAGACGGAGGAAGAACATCGGCAGTTCTTCCTCCGTCTTTATTTGTATATCAACACTACTACTTTCTGTTGCCAAAGAGGCGCAGGATATAGAGGAACAGGTTGATGAAGTCCAGATACAGCGTAAGGCTACCCATCAGGGCCAGTTTGTTGGTCTGGTCACTGATGCCGGCATACTGAGCCTGCTGGAGCATAACCTTGATCTTCTGGGTGTCGTAGGCGGTAAGCGCAACGAAGATGATGACACCGGCATAGTTTAGGATGGATGCCATCATGCTGTTCTGCCAGAAGATGTTTACCAGAGTGGCAATGATAAGGCCTATGAGAGCCATCATCAGGGTGCGCCCCATGGCAGAGAGGTCCTTCTTGACGAAGAATCCCACCAGCGACATAGCACCAAAGGTACCTGCCGTAACGAAGAAAGCCTGTGCTATGCTCTCTGCGGTATAGGCAAGCATAATGATGGACATGGTGACGCCGTTCAGTATTGCATAGGCGGCAAACATGAGGCCAGCCGTGGCAAAGGACAGTTTGTTGATACGGGCAGAGAGGAAGATAACCAGCACCACCTCGGCAATGAGCAAACCCCAGTACATGCCACTGGTGGCAAGGGTATATACCCAGTTCTCGTTACGGCCAACGATCATGGCGGTAAGGGCAGTCATGGCCAAACCACATGTCATCCAGGTGTAAACGTTTCTCATCAATACGGCGAAAACACTGCTCTGAGCAAGCGTCTGGCCTTTGTCGTAATAATTGTTGTATTCCATAATAATATTATTTCTTATACATTAATATATTTATATCGCAATTGTAACGGTTCCCTCCCCCTTGCGGGAAAGTTGGGGAGGGGCCGTCATGCACACATTTATTTCTCTTCGGGCAGTATTACCACGGTAACTTCGTTCTTGCTATTGAGCAAGGCCTTTGCCACACGCATTATATCCTTCTGCGAAACCTTTTCCAAGGTGGTGAGGTAGTCCTTCTGTACGTCCATACCGTAACGGTAATAGCTTTGCAGATATGACAACCATGCACCGTTCTTGTTCTGGCGTTCCTGATAGGTCTTGCGCATGTACTCCTTCACACGCTGCATGTACTCGGCAGGGATACCTTTGTCGGCAACCTTCTGGAGTTCCTCGCGCATAACGGTCAGGCAGGTGTCGTACATCTCGGGCTTAACATTGCCCTGAACGGAGAACATATAGTTCCACTTGCCGTCGTTGCCATCAAAATGTCTTCCGCTTGCACCTACGCCATAAGAAGCGCCGAGGTCCTCGCGTATGGTCTTGGTATAGTTCATCTGCATGGCCTGGCCCAGGATGCTCATGACAATCTCGTCCTTCAGGTTCTTCTTCTTGGCAGGAGCGTGCATTATCAGAGAAGCCATTGCCTGGGGCTGCTCCATCTTTGCCTTGTAGATGTTCTGGATATTGCCCTTGCGGATAACAAGGTCGGTATAGACAGGCTTGTCGTTACGCTTCACCGTAGGCAGGGTGGCCAGATACTGGCAGCAGTACTTGGAGAGAGTATCCTCGTCAAATGTACCAACGAAGAAGAAGGTAAAGTCGGATGCATCGGCAAAGCGGTCGGCCCAAATCTCCAGGGCACGGCCATAGTTGATTGCAGGCAGAAGTTCCTTCTTCATGACAATATTGCGCGGATGGTTGCCATAGAGGGTAGATGAAACGCTGTCGGCATACCATGAAAGAGGATTGCTCTCCTTGCCCTGAAGCATGGTGTAGTACTGCACCATCATATTCTGTGCGGCATCCATATCGGGCTGGAGGGGTTGAAAGTGCAGGTATACCAGCTGCATCATGGTCTCAAGGTCCTGGCGTGAAGAACCGCCAGAGATGTATTCGTTCTGCGAACCTATGCTACCGCTTGCCTGAGCCTGCTTGCCGGCAAGCATCTTGCGGATGTCTGTCTGCTTGTAGCCGCCAAGTTTGGATACAGAGCACAACTCCTCGGCAACCTCCAGTGTGATGTAGTCCTCGGCACCATAGCGGTTAGTGCCGCCAGGGCTGTATGCTTGCATGAGAATCTCGTTGTCGTTGTGAGTGGTGGGAAGCATTATCACACGCACACCGTTGGACAGGGTCAGTTCCTTGCTGCCATAACGTCCTGCCTTGCTCTTGACAACAGTGCCTGGAGCAGGCAGATCCTTAACCAGGGCGCCGCTGGCGGTCTCGTCCACAAAGGCAGTGGTCTTGGCATCCATACCTGCCTTCACGGCAAGCAGGAGGCTGTCGGCAGAGGGTTGGGTGTAGCCTTCCTTCTCGGGATTCATTACCAGGACAACGAGGTTCTTCATGTCGCGAGAGAACATCTTGGCGTACAGGGCATTCACCTCGTCCAGGGTGATAGTGGGGAGTATCTGCTTGTAGGCATTCACCTCGTCCTCAATGGAAACAAGAGGTTCGTTCTCCAGGAAGTTGTCCAGACAATCCTGTATGAAGGCAGAGTTCTCGCGCTTGTTGCGGTTCTGGTACTGAAGGTCTATGGAAGAGAGGAAGGAGGCACGACGGCGATCCAGTTCGCTCTGAAGGAAACCATGATCCAGGATGGTGCACATCTCCTTGACGGCTGATGTGATGGCAGGATAAATCTGGCCTTCCTTGGGGACTACATAAGACTCGGTACACTTTGCCACCTTGGACAAAAGGAACATGCCTTCGTCGAAAGAGGACATCAAGTATGGAGTCTCGGGCTTCTGGAGAATATCCTGCATACGTGAAGAGAACATACCTGCAATCATGGACTTTACCGCCTTGTGGCGCAGGTACTCCACACTGTTCTTCTGGTCCTCAGGCCACAGGGGCTGGTGCTTCTGCATCAGGGACACGATGGTCATGGACTGTTCGGGGTCCTTGTCGGTAACAACAATTGGTTCTTCATTGTCGTCCACACCGTAGTAGATGCGCTTGGCAGGATTCTCGGGCATGGCAATGGGAGAGAACATTTCCTTTATCTTGCCCTCGACATAAGCCTCATCGATATCGCCCACCACAATGATTGCCTGCAGGTCGGGACGATACCACTTGTGGTAATAGTCGCGCAAAGCCTGATAGGGGAAATTGTCCACCACAGACATCAGGCCGATAGGCATACGGTTACCGGGACGGCTGTTGGACATCAGAGTGGGCAACTGGCGGTCAAGTATACGCATCTGGGCAGAATTACGCTGACGCCATTCCTCGTGGATAACGCCACGCTCCTTGTCTATTTCCTTCTCATCCAGAGTAAGGTCGCAACTCCAATCATGCAGGATCAGCAGAACGCTATCCACCGTGGAGGTACGTGCCGTGGGTACATTATTGATATTATATACGGTTTCGTCAATAGAAGTGTATGCGTTCAACTGCTGGCCGAACTTCACGCCGATACCCTCCAGATAGCGCAGAAGCGCATCACCAGGATAGTGCTTTGTGCCATTGAAGCACATGTGCTCCAGGAAATGGGCAAGACCGCGCTGGTCTTCCTCCTCCTGAACAGAGCCTACCTTTTGGGCAATGTAGAAGTTAGCCTGTCCGGGTGTCTTCACGTTCTTCCGGACATAGTAGGTCAAGCCGTTGGGCAGCTGACCCTTGCGTATCTCTGTGTCCTGTGGCAGAGACCGGGCGCTGATGCCTGCAATCGTGCAAAGCACCAGCAATAGTGATAGAATTCTTTTCATATTTCGTTCTGTTTTTGTTCTACAAGGGGACAAAGATATAAATTAGTGTATAGATTGCCAAATAAATGCCGTACCTTTGCACACGAAATGGCAAAAAAGAAGAAGAGAAGACTAAAACGATGGGTGAAGGTGGTGCTGTGGTGCATGGCCCTTGCCCTGGGCACATGGATAATATGGTGGCCTGCCCATGCTTTGCACGAATATTGGGCGGAGGCTTCTATCAATAACGAAATCAAAGAAAACCGCACTCATGCAATAGAACCGACACACGGCAGAGACTCCATCATGGAGGAGAGACTTGCCCGTTTCATCGTATCCCCCACCCGATTGGATACGGCGGATATTGCCGTGAGCGTGTGGGACCTGAGCAGTAACATGCCCGTAGTGCAATGGCACGACCACGAACTGATGGTGCCGGCATCAAGCCTGAAACTGCTTACCGCCATATCAGCACTGAAAAGACTGGGGGCCGACCACAGATACCACGAACGGGTAATGATTACTGGTTCTGTGCATAGGGGCACGCTACATGGCGACGTCATCCTGCAGGCCGACGACAACCCTATGGTGGAGACCTTGGATGAATACATCGGGGCGCTGACCCGTGCCGGCATACGCAAGGTGGAAGGGCGCTTCATACTGAACCTCATGCGTGCCGACACACTGAGGGCCCACCATACAGCCAGTTTGTGGGACATACCATACAACCGCACTCCCATCCTGCTGAAGGGTGCGCCACGCATTGTACAGGAAATAAGAACTTTGCTGAGACAAAGGGGCATTGACTGCCCGCGACCTGAAGTGGAGGAAGGTTTGAGAGTGTATCCCGTAAGCCGTGTGCTGATGAATCGTAGCACACGCATGACGGATGTCATAGCACCGATGCTCATACATAGCAGCAACATCAAGGCCGATGCTCTGTATCACCATGTAGAAAACCATTATAACCGGTATATCCACACCGCCGGCAACAGGGAGGGGGCGCTGGATGTCTTCCTGCGCGAAAACCTTTGCTACGATACGGGGCGTTTCACCCTTAACGATGGTTCAGGACTCTCGCCCGAGAACATGGTAAGTGCTGATTTCCTGCTTGCCCTCCTCCGATATGCATGGACAGAGCCCGACATAAAGCAGGTGCTTATTCACGAAGCCCTGGCTACCCCAGGACATCCTACACGCCGTGGCTCGCTGATATACCGCATGAACGGACCTCTCTTCCAAAACCGTATTTTCTGCAAGACAGGTACACTGACCAGCATCGGTGCCTCCAGCCTCTGCGGCTATGCCCACGGACGCAACGGCCGTTGGTATGCCTTTGCCATCATCAATCGCAACTCTCCCGTAGAGGAAAGCCGCCTGTATCAGGACATGCTCTGCAAGGTGCTGGTGAAGTAACACCTCCCCCTTTTTACCCGCAACAACCGCCGCATCCTCCGCTACAATTGCCGTCGCAATTGCCCGGTCCTCCGCCTTTCTTGAAGAAGCGGTTGTAGATAGCATATGCGGCCACCACGAGGAGGAAGACGAGGAGGATTATGCTTTGTGTATTCATAATATCTGTGTTATAGCAAAGGCTGCCAACCAAGCTATCAGGCACTGGAAGACAAGGATTATCAATGCCCATGTTCCGCCCAACTCACGGCGTATCGTTGCCATGGCGGCTATGCATGGGGTGTAGAGCAGGCAGAAGACCATCATGGCGTATGCCGTGGCGGTGGTGAATACCTGAGTCAAGGGCACGTCGGCAAACAGGGTGGACAGGGTGCTAACCACCACCTCCTTGGCCAGCAGGCCACTGGCAATGGACGTAATTATGCGCCAATCGCCCAACCCCAGTGGGGAGAATACGGGTTGCAGGAGTTCTGCCATCTGTGCCAACATACTTTCGTGCTCTGCACCTGGTTTTACCATCTCCATGTGGAAGGTGAAGGTTTGCAGGAACCAAATCAGCATAGAGGCCAGGAAGATGACGGTGAAGGCACGCTTCAGGAAATCGCTGGCCTTGTCCCAAAGCAAGCGCAACACGTTGGAGGGAACAGGCATGCGATAGTTGGGCAACTCCAACACAAAGGGCACTGCCTCGCCACGGAACACGGAGTGCTTCATCATCAATGCCACGAGGATGCCCACCACAATACCCATAGCATACAAACTGCCCATCACCAATGCTGCATTCTCCGGGAAGAATACCGAGGCAAAGAAGGCGTAAATGGGAATCTTGGCCGTGCACGACATGAAGGGGGTGAGCATGATGGTGAGGCGGCGGTCGCGCACACTGGGCAGGGTTCTACTACTCATCACACTGGGCACGCTACACCCGAAGCCAAGGAGCAACGGCACGATGCTACGACCGGAAAGTCCTAATTTTCTCAAGGGGCGGTCCATCAGAAAGGCTATGCGTGCCATGTATCCGCTATCCTCCATCATGGACAGGAAGAAAAAGAGCAAGAGGATGAGGGGCAGGAACACTATTACCGTTCCCACGCCACCGTATATACCGTCTATGACAAGGCTATGTATGGCCGGAGCAATGTTTATGGAGGACAGGAATGTGTCCGTAAGGGAGGTGAACCACTCCACCCCCATTTCCACCTGTTCCTGGAGCCAACCTCCGATACCGTCGAACGTAAGCCAGAAGACCACGGCCATGATGGCAATGAACGAGGGCAGGGCTGTCCACTTGCCAGTAAGCACCTTGTCGATAATCTGGCTACGGAGATACTCCTTCGTATCGGCAGGGCGAACCACGGTACGTGAGCAGATGCTGTTGATATAATCGAAGCGCATGGTGGCTATGGCCGCCTGGCGGTCAAGACCTCGCTCCTCCTCCATCTGTCGGAGGATATGCTCCACGGTTTCCTGCTCGTTCTGGCTCAGCGAGAGTGCTTCCACCACCAGAGGGTCGCCCTCTATCAACTTGGCCGCGGCAAAACGGATGGGCAGGTTAGCACGCTGGGCATGATCCTCGATAAAATGCATGATAGCATGCAGGCAACGGTGCACGGCACCACCGTTCTCGTCGGGCGAGCAATAGTCGTGGCGCAAAGGTCCCTCCTGGTATTTTGCCACGTGCACGGCATGGCGGATAACCTCGTCCACACCCTCGTTGCGCATGGCAGAGATAGGAACAACCGGAATTCCCAGCAGAGCCTCCATCTCGTTGATGCGGATGGCGCCATGATTGTTCTTTATCTCATCCATCATGTTCAGGGCCAAAACCATGGGGATACCCAGTTCCATCAATTGCATGGTGAGGTAGAGGTTGCGCTCTATGCATGTAGCATCCACTATGTTGATGATGGCAGAAGGACGCTCTTCCAGGATGAACCGTCGGCTCACCACCTCCTCTGCCGTATAGGGCGAGAGGGAGTAGATGCCCGGCAGGTCAGTAACCACGGTATTTGGATATCCCTTTATGGCACCATCCTTGCGGTCAACGGTAACGCCAGGGAAGTTGCCCACATGCTGGTTGGAACCAGTCAACTGGTTGAACAGAGTGGTCTTGCCACAATTCTGGTTGCCCACCAAGGCAAAAGTAAGCAAGTTATCGGTGAGCGGATGAGCGGATGAGTGGTGAGCGGTGAGCGGATGAGCGTGTTTTCCGTTTTCCGTTTTCCGTTTTCCGTTCGATATGTTTTCCGTTTCACGTCGTGCCTTCTCCTGTTCCTGATGGTAATGTCCACCCTCGCCAAGACCAGGGTGCTCAGGCTCAGGAAGAAAGGAGCGGTTATCAGCAAGACCCTCCCCCGCACCCCTCCGCAAGGGAGGGGAGTATAATGTTTTGCTGATGGGGCACAAGTCGGTTGTAACCACTCCCTCCCCTTGTGGGAGGGTTGGGGAGGGGTCCTCCTTCACCTCTATCTTGCGTGCATCTGCACGGCGCAAGGTCAGTTCATAACCATGCACACGTAGTTCCATGGGGTCTCCCATAGGAGCATATTTCACCAGTGTAACAGGTACGCCGGGCAGCACCCCCATGTCCAGGAAGTGCTGTCGCAATCCGCCTTCGCCACCCACATTCAGTATCGTGGCCGTCTGTCCTATCTTAAGTTCTGCAAGTGTCATCCTATAATCTGAAAGGTGAAATCGGTGAGCGGATGAGCGGTAGGGACGCTAGCGTCCGCATAGTTTTCCGTTTCCGTTTTCTTCAGTATTCTATCTTATCGTCCTTCAACTCCCACTGGCGGAAGGCCTCGAGGGCTTCGTTGCGCATCATGCCATGGATGGGGATGGAACGGTATTCGTATGGTTTCTCTATCTCTTGATATATAAAGTCATCGCCAAAGCCTATGTGGTCGGCATCCTCCTTGGTATTGCCATAGAAGATGGCGCTCACCCCTGCCCAATAGAGGGCAGAAAGACACATGGGACAAGGTTCGCACGAGGTGTAGCAAATGCATCCTTCCAGTTTGAAGTGCCTCATCTTCCGGCACGCCTCGCGTATGGCACTCACCTCGGCATGAGCCGTAGGGTCGTTGTTGGCCGTCACACGGTTTGTCCCCGTTGCCACCACCTCGCCATCTTTCACTATCACGGCACCGAAGGGTCCGCCCCCGTTCTTCACATTCTCCACGCTCAGGTCTATCGCCATCTGCATGAACCTGCGATCAGCATCCGTTATCTGTGTCATAGGCATTCATGGTCTTTAATTGACAGAGTCAAAGGTACGAAAAAATAAAATTACACAGGCATTGCATCATCGATATTTATCCTCCGAGCGCAAAAATCACTATTTTTAGGTATGAGACGGAAGGATGACAGATAGAGATGCACAAGAGGACTCAAACCCAAATCGGTCATTAGCGCAGAACTGTCTAATGACCGATTTGGGTTTAATAGTAAGGACGCTGCGTGCAGCGTCAGATTTGTTTTATGAGATTGTTGAACGACCGAATCACGCTGCATCCCAGTCATTTAACCAGCATTTTTTTTTGTTTTCCTAGATACTATGTCTAAAGTGCCGAAAAAATCATCGTTTTAGACCACTTATCGTTTTGACTATTTTATCCCATATAGTACCCCCTTCAGTACCACGCTATCGGTACTGGAGTTTTCTATATACTGGTACTGCAGTACCGATATGCTGGTATTCATTCGGTACTGGGATGCTCTTTTTAGTCAGTATAAATTCTTGAGAAGACTTACATCACCACCTCGTCCACCACGCAACCGTCGAAGAGGTTGACTATGCGGTCGGAATAGGCGGCATCTCGTGCCGAGTGTGTTACCATCACTATTGTTGTACCTTCGCGATGCAATTCGCGCAACAGTCCCATCACTTCCAGACCATTCTTCGAGTCGAGGTTTCCCGTAGGCTCGTCGGCAAGGATTATCTTAGGTTGCATCACCACGGCACGCGCTATGTCAACACGCTGCTGCTGACCACCTGATAGTTGCGAGGGGAAATGCTTGGAGCGATGTGTTATGTCCATGCGTGCCATAGCATCTGTGATTCGTCTTTTGCGCTCTGCCGCTGGCACCTTCATATAGAGCAAGGGCAGTTCAATGTTCTCTTCCACCGTGAGTTCGTCGATAAGATTGAAGCTCTGGAAAACAAATCCGAGAGTGCCGCGCCTCAGTACGTTGCGCTGCTTCTCTGACAAGGATGCCACATCTGTGCCATCCAGTATGTACTCTCCGCCATTTGGCACATCAAGCAGACCAAGTATGTTCAGCAGGGTGGATTTGCCACAACCTGATGGTCCCATTACTGCCACGAACTCGCCCTTCTTCACCTCAAGCGAAACATCCACCAAAGCATGGGTCTCCACATCCTCTGTGCGGAAGACCTTAGAAATGTTCTTTGTCTTAATCATGATAATTGTTTTTAATTTTGAATCATTTTCTTTTCAACTTGCTATCACCTCTGCAGGTTTCTCCCTGAAGCACTGGCGCACCTTCCATGCCACCAGGGAAGTCACCAGCACGGCAATACCCAGGGCAATACAAGCGGGTTGTTCCCATCCCAGAGTGATGCAGGTGGTATATGTCTCCAACCACATGGTCATCAGATAAAAGCCGATGCAGAGGCCTATGATAGTACCCAGTGTGGTGACTATCGAATACAAGCGCAATGTTTGGCGCAGACACACTCCATACGTGGCACCAAAGATGCGGCGGATGGCCAATGAGCGGCGCTGGCGCTGAAGGTCGGCACTGACCAGAGTGAGCAAGCCAAAGAACGCTATACCAAAGCCCACGAAAGCCAGGATGGTGTACAGAGTAAGGTAGTTTTGCTCCTTCTCGTAGGTGTCAGATATTAAATCTCCACAGTTGACCACGCGCACAAGTCCTGCATCCACATTGATATCTCTTCTGCGCAAGAGGTCTTCCACGGCTGCTATGCCTTCCTTCTCTTTGCCGGGGTGGAAACGGAAATAGGGCACGTTGTCTCTATTAAGATTAAGAGGATCAATGTATCTGGTACTGTATGCCCAGTATCGTGGCTCTTTGTGCAAATCATCTATATTGATATCAATTGTGCCCACAACTTCAATTGTGCCGTCAGGCATATATGGTTTTTCGGGAGTAACACCAAAGTACTCTATACAATTGACGCTGACCAGTGCTTGATTTTTAGTTAGTTCTGTATCTTCATCCACAGGTTTCCACCAATTAGGTTTGATTTCAAACATACGCATGCCAGCCCGGGTCATGTTTATGAAGGCGAGAGAGTGGATATAACCATCAAAGCCCTCCCCAGCGACATATTGCGGGTTTAAAAATGGTCTAAGCATTATACAAGTATCTACGGCTGCTATCTGCGACATTTCATAGGCAAACTCGTTTTCTCGGAGCAATGCTTTGTCCTCGTATCGTTCAACACTGAGAGTGTATACATCCTTTGCATTGAATCCCAGGGCATCATTACAGACATAGTGTAATTGTCTGCCGGCATTCCACACCAGAAAGAGCAACAGGACACTGACCGTCACCTGTGTCAATACAAAGCCATAGTTGAATAGGGATGGCTTGCCCTGCGGAGCACCACTGATGGCCCTGTGGTATTTCCTGTTTTGCAGGTACACAGGTATTGTGCACAATATCATCAGTATTGCCAGCATGGCTGTCCACACACCTGCAAACCATTGCATCACATCGCACTCGGGCATCTGCATGTACTTGAGAAAGGAATCATAGCCAAGTTCCAGGATGATACCCGTACACAATCCGATGCACATGAACATTAGCAACACCTCGGCATATATGCGTCGCAAGGTATCACTGGCGGCTCCAAAGCTCAGGCGGAGGCGATGCTCCGTCCATCGGTTCTCTGCATTGTGGGTGAGCAATGCCAGATATGAGGATAGGGCAGAGGCAAGCAGCAGGGCTGATAATATCAAGAACACGCTTGGATAGATGGCTGCTTTCCAGAAGGAACTCTCCTCATGCATCAGGTTGTACATACCTATGGGCACAAGATTTACCTTCTCGCACACCTTCGTTTCCCCGTTGGTGTTGTTTTCATTCAGCAAAGTCTGTATCTCCTCTGTATCTTCTGTGCGAATAAAGATATGTGTACAACTAACCATAAAACTGTAAGGACCAATCTTTATTAGTGACTCCATCTGGCGATACACATAGGCAGAGTGTTTTACCACCTGGCTCAGTTTGTCTTCCCTGACTATGCCACAAACACGCAATGGTACTGTGCCGAAATTAGATAGCGACATCTCCACCACCGAGCCAACCAGCTCGTCAGTACCAAACATGGCTATGGCTGCCTTGTCGGTAAGCACCACCTCGTCTTCCTTTTCCACGGGACGACCGTAAATAAATTCCGGCTGCATCACATTGAAGAACCCCGGGTCCACCGTAGCTATCGTATGCTCGTACGTGGTGTCTACAGTAGCCATCAGACGCTCCTCCTGTCTGCATGAACTCATCTTGCCCACCATGATATCGGCAGGAATATTCTTTAGCAGAATTTCAGTCTCGTCGATAGTGATAGAGTATTGGCATCTTCCTGTACCATTGCATGCCTGCACAGTATACACATCCTCTGAATCCGGAATCTCGTTAGCCTCGTGTGTCACCTTCCAGATACCGGCGGCCGAGAATACGAAGGCAGACATGGCAAAGGAGAGTATGCCCACCACCAGGAGCGTCTGCCACTTGTTGCGCCTGATGTGGCGCAGAGCTTGAAGAAAATTGATAAATAAGAGTTTCATATCTGTTGTTATTTGGTTTTGCTTTGCACTATTATCTATGCAAAAAGCGTGCCAAAAATCTTTCTCTCTGATAATGTATTAGTTAGTGTGTTGCATGTATTCACAAAACCGTGCGCCAGCGCACATAAGGTGTGCGCTGGCGCACGAATAGTTTTTCCGTTCTCATCGCGCTAGCCAACTCTCTCCCTGAGACAGGGAGAGTACCCGCAGGGGGAGAGGGTGGATGAAATTCTCAACCTTAAACTTTTTGTCTTTCACTTTTACGTTTTTATCCACCCCCTCCGCTTCGCTCGTCCCGCCTGTCTCAGGGGGCAAAGAGGGTCTTCAGAAGAAGCACTGGATGTGCTTCTGTGCCCTCTGAGGGGAGCAATTTCCATTGCGACGTTGGGCGGTTGGCTGGCGCGGTGGCAGTTTTCCGCTTTCACCTTTCCGTTTTCCGTTTCCCTAAGGTAGTATTATCGTGAACACGCTGCCACGACCGGGGCTGGACTTTACCTGTAGTCGCCCACGATGCTGCTTGACAATCTGCTTGCACAGGCTCAACCCTATGCCAGAACCTTGTGGCTTGGTGGTGAAGAAAGGTACGAAAATACTATCCATGACCTCGGGGAGTATGCCATGGCCATAGTCGCGCACGGAGATTTCAATATTGCCGTCGGCTATTCTGCTTGCATTGAGTTCGATGATGCCATCGCTGGCTTCGGATGCATTCTTGACAAGGTTGACGAGCACTTGCATCAGTTGCCTTGGGTCGGCATTGACCTCAAGAGCGGAGGGGGAGACATTGCAACGAAGCCTGTCGCCATAGAATTGCTCCAAGTCGCTGAAATATTCCTGAACAGGTACGGACTCCATCTGTGGTTGGGGGATGCGTGTGAGTTTGCGGTAATTCTTGATAAACTCCAGCAATCCCTTGCTACGGCGGTGTATCACGGCCAAAGCAGAGTCTGCACGCTCGTCCATCCCATCTGCGGATTCAGACAAGCCGATGATGGGGGTAAGTGAGTTCATTATCTCGTGCGTCAGCACGCTCACCAACTTCTGCCATGCCTCTATCTCCGTTTCTTCCACTACCTCGTGTATGTCCCTGAGGCTGACAATGCGGTAGGTCTGCCTGTCCAGTACAAACTTGCGCGAGCATACCAGCATCTCGTACACCATATTGTGATGGGTGTGCGTCACCTTATGTGCCAAGTGTGTGGCTATCCATTCCTGTGGCATGTCGTGCATGGACCCCAACATCAGTATGGAGGCACGGTTCTGCCATGTTATTTCACCATCTTCCTTGCACACGAGCACACCGGTGTCTACCTCGTCAAGGACCTGCTCGTAGTAGTGCTGGCGGATAGCTTCGCTTTGCAGGCGTTGCCTGAATATGTCGAACGTGAGGTTCAGTTCCCTGACAAGCGTACGCCCAAGACAGCCCTTGGATGAAGAAACCCTGTCCGACGTGTCGCCCATGCGTATCAGTTCTATTGTGCCAAGCATGGTGGACAATAGATGCTTCTGCAAGGACACCATATATATAATAAGGAATACCTGTACCAGCAGGCACCCGAAGGCGCTGAAGTAGAAATCATGCAATAGGCACACTACCAAGGCATAGGCGCTAAGAGTGAGCAGGATGGTTGTGCACAGAACCTTTAGGGTTAGTCTTGTCATAGGCCGTACTTCTCCATCTTTCGGTACAACATGAATCGGGTAATGCCCAAGAGTTTGGATGCACGGCTTACATTGCCTTCGCAACGCGCCAGTGCCCGCTCTATTGAGATGCGCTCCACGGTTTCCAGATCGAGCGTGTCTTCCGGATTGGCAGAGGGAGGTCTGTTGAAGCTATCGGCCGGCAGGTCGTTTATGCCAATAACGGACTTCTTGCACAGGATAACGCCTCGCTCTATCAGGTGTTGCAGTTCGCGCACATTGCCCGGCCAACTGTATTCCTTCAGTCGTTTGAGCAGTTCGGCAGAAAGCCCGGTGATGTTCTTGGAATACTTGCGGGCATAGATGTTGGTAAAGTGCTTTGCCAGCAGGGGAATGTCTGTAATGCGTTCGCGCAATGGCGGAACACGCAGTTCTATGGTATTGATGCGGTAGAGCAGGTCCTGGCGGAAGGTTCCCTCTGCCACAGCTCTGTGTATGTCAATATTGGTGGCGCAGATAAGGCGGACATCAATGGGGACGACCTTGGTGGAGCCAAGGCGCGAGCATTGGCGCTTCTCTATGCAGGTCAGCAGCTTTGCCTGAATCTCTGTCCTTAGATTTCCTATCTCGTCCAGAAACAGGGTTCCGCCATTGGCGCTCTCCATGCGTCCTGCCTTGGCACTCAGGGCACCGGTGAAGGCACCTCGCTCGTATCCGAACAATTCGCCTTCAAATAAGGTCTCGGGTACAGCTCCCAGGTCAATGCCTACAAAGGGTTTGCCATTGCGCAAGGAATGCCTGTAGATGTATCGTGCCAGGACATCCTTGCCCGTACCGTTCTCGCCAAGGATGAGTATGTTGGCATCCGTTTTGGCCACTTCCCTGGCAAGGGTAAGCAGCTGTTGCATGGATTCGCTTTCGCCTATTATCTCCATGCTGGCATGCGAGGTGCCTGTGGATTGCGCTCTCGACGGAGATTCCTCGCAGCCCAAACCCTTCAACCGCATGGCAGAAGAAAGCATTGTCATCAGTTGGCTCCTCTCCCAGGGCTTTGGCAGAAAGTCTGTGGCACCAGCCTTGATGGCGCGTACCACTTTGGGAGTATCGCTATAGGCAGTCATCATGATAACAGCCAGGTCCTTGTCTATCTTCAGCATATCCCTGAGCAACTGGAACCCCTCCTCGCCACTTACGGCATCGCGGGTGAAGTTCATGTCCATCAGCACTACATCTGGTTTATACTTCTTGTATAGCATCAAGGCACGCTCGGGTGTGTAGGCAACTTTTACCCATTCGCATCGTGGTGCCAACTGGTTGTTGATGGTGAAAAGCACATCAGCGTTGTCGTCAACAACAAGGATCTTTCCAAACTTCTCCATTTCCATGTCAAAGCAAATACATTGTCATATGCACGCAAAATTATACATAATAAATGACTCTGCACAGAACAACGCCCTAAAACACCTCCCTTAAAAGAAAAAGTGTGCGAAACCGCACACTTTTACTCCTTTACACTTCCGTAGTGTCCATGAACCTGCCGTACGCCAGCGCACAATCGTAATGCCTTAAATGCCTCTTCTTTCCAATATGATAGTCTGCGTAAGTAGCATATTTTGGATACAGTTACGCAGATTATCGCGCTATAACTTGCGTAAGTATGGTTTCAATATTGTGCTACCTTCCTGAAAAAGTAAAGGTCATTACATTGCTAAGCAAGTACTATTTTTTCTTCGTAGCAAAACGATACTTTACGCTCAGCATAGCATACCTACCGAGAGTATAATGGAAATGACATGCAAATATAGATAAATTGCATGATTTCTGCAAATATAAAGTCACCGCGGTGATATTTAATCTTACCGCGGTGATATTTGACTTCACTGCGGTAACTTTATCATGTTACCGCGGTGGCTTTGTAAGGCCATTCGTTAGGGTTGATAAAGGCTCCTTATAGAGAAAACGTACGACATTGCTGCCGTACGTTTCTTTTGCTTGTGTAAAAAGGGGAATTAAGCCTCCTTAGTAGCAACGCGCTTCTCTGCGATGCGAGCCTTCTTACCGGTGAGGTTGCGCAGGTAGTACAACTTAGCGCGACGAACCTTACCAATCTTGTTGACTACGATGCTGTCGATGTTGGGAGACTCGATGGGGAAGATACGCTCTACACCAACGGTACCAGACATCTTGCGAACGGTGAAGCGCTTCTTGTCGCCGTGACCAGCGATCTTGATAACTACACCGCGGTACAGCTGGATACGCTCCTTGTTGCCCTCGACAATCTTGTAAGCTACGGTTACGGTGTCACCAGCCTTGAATGAGGGGTGCTGCTTGCCAGTAGCAAATGCTTCTTCTGCAATCTTAATTAAATCTGCCATTTCTTTTATGACTTTTTAATAGGTTGTGTTGTCATCACTCATAGGCATAACGGGTCACACTTCTCCCCGCCAGCGACCTATGGTAAAGCGGGTGCAAAGATACGGCTTTTTGTTGAAACTGACTAAGATATGGGGAGGAAAATGACGAAAAATACAGATTTTTAGTCGATTTAAGCCTCGCCTATTGCACTGTGGCTACTCAAAATAGAAGGAAAGGACAATCATACTGGCAGAACTTCGTCCCACACTATTGGTAAATTTCATCATGGACTTATCCAACAGGTCATGTCGATTCTTGCTAATGACATCAACCAATCCAAAACAGAATTTCAGTTCCGGAATCAGTTTAAAGTATGGCAAATACAGGTCGCATCCCATGCCGACCTCCAGATAACAATCGAAAGTCTTTGCCTTAAACGCTTCCTGATCGTGATTATTCAGACAAAAGGAAGGAGAAAGACCCAAGGTGAAGTAAGGACGAAAGTTATTATATCTGGGAGCCGCAAACTTCACTGAGACTGGTACAGAAATAAAGTCTGTGCGCATGTTCTGCATTGTATCCCTTTCCGAAACATTGTCGTGCATCTTTATGAACTTCTGTCCAAAATGCATGGTGGGAGTAAGACGGAGCTCCAAGTACTTGTTTATTCGCAATGCCCCCAGTACGCCTACACTAAATCCCGGTTGGTACCTGCTAACATCGGCAAACCACTGCTCACCCGTTTCTGGATCCACATAACCATTATTTTTCATCTCCAGATCCATGAAGTTCATGCCGAAGAAGAACCCCCAGTGCAGACGGCGGTTGTCTATGAAGGGCTTGTTCATGATTGTCTCCTTCTGCGCAAAGGTACACAGACAGGTGGATATGAGAATCAGTATGGCGATAGTTCGTTTCATATACATAATAACACTGGCATGTGCTGTTTTATTGTACAAATAATCGTTTTTAATGATAAAGACTAACATTTTTATCATCAAAATCGGCTCATATCATCAAAAATAGTTATCTTTGCAGTGCAATCAAGGTTGGGGGTCGTCCCACATCTGACAGAAGACAATAGTATATACTAATTTAAAATCTACAATTATGGCTTACGTAATTAACGACGATTGTGTTGCTTGCGGCACATGTATTGACGAGTGCCCCGTAGGTGCAATCTCTGAGGGCGAGAAGTACTCTATCAACCCCGACGAGTGCACAGAGTGTGGTACCTGTGCTGATGCATGCCCCTCTGGCGCAATCACTCTGTAAGAAAGAGTAAAGTTCTGAGAAAAGGAACAAAAATCCCTTGCCGTAAGAAGCAAGGGATTTTCTTTTTCTGTATAATAGGTTAGATAAGGTAGGAACACATGGGTTGCCTACCTTATTATATATATTACTTCAACAGAGCCAGAGCCTCCTTGATGCGCTTCAGTGCCTCGATGATGTTCTCGTCGCTGGTGGCGTATGACATGCGGAAACACTCGGGAGAACCGAATGACGCACCGCCCACAGTGGCTACGTGACCAACCTCCAGGAGGTACATGGCCAGGTCATCGCTGTTGTTGATGGTCTGCTCGCCATACTTCTTGCCATAGAAACTGCTGCACTTGGGGAACAGGTAGAAGGCACCCTGAGGATTGTTCACCTCCAGACCGGGAATATCTTTGGCAAGTTTCACGATGAGGTCGCGACGGCGTTCGAAAGCCACACGCATATCCTCCACGCACTGCTGGTCGCCGGAGAAGGCCACCTCGGCTGCCTTCTGGCTGATGGAGCAAGGTCCGCTGGTGTACTGTCCCTGCAATTTGTTGCAACCCTTCACAATCCATTCGGGGGCGGCAATGAAGCCTATACGCCAACCGGTCATGGCATATGCCTTGGAGACACCATTGATGATGACTACTCGTTCCTTGATTTCGGGGAACTGTGCCATGGAGGCATGCTCGCCCACGTAGTTGATGTGCTCGTAGATTTCGTCGGCAATGACGATGACGTTCTCGTGACGAAGGAGCACGTCCTTCAGGCCCTCCAGTTCCTCACGTGTATATACGGAACCTGTGGGGTTGCTGGGAGAGCATAGAATCAGTGCGCGTGTCTTCTCGGTGATGGCAGCCTCCAGCTGTTCGGGAGTGATCTTGAAGTCCTGCTCGATGGTGGAGGGGATGAATACGGGAGTGGCATCGGCCAGAAGCACCATGTCGGGGTAGCTTACCCAATAAGGAGCGGGGATGATGACCTCGTCGCCAGCACCTGCCAGAGCCATGATTACGTTGCAGACGCTCTGCTTGGCACCATTGGAGCACAGAATCTGGCTGGGTTTGTATTCCAGGCCGTTCTCTCTCTGCAACTTCTCCACGATGGCTTTCTTCAGTTCGGGATAACCTGGCACTGGGCTATAGCGGCTCCAGTTGTCCTCGATGGCTTTGATGCCTGCTGCCTTGATGTGGTCGGGGGTGTTGAAGTCGGGCTCGCCCACACTCATATTGATGATATCCACGCCTTGAGCCTTCAGCTCGCTGCTCTTCTGGCTCATGGCCAAAGTTGCGCTTGTTGACAGACGTCCAAGTCTGTCGGAAAGAATGTTGTTCATATTGTGTGATGTTTATGTTTAGAGTTTAGGGTAGGGACGCTGCGCAGCGTCCGCATGTGTTCTGTTTTTTTGTTCGAACGCTGAGCGTCCCTACTTTCGTTTCATGCTGTTTGCCAAATTCGTTAAACGTTAAACGTTAATCGCTCATCCGTTCTCAAAGCTTGTGTCCCATGCGAAGTTTCTTTGTCTCCAGATAGCGGCGGTTGAATTCGTTAGGGGTGATGACAACGGGAACGTTCTCCACTATGTCCAGGCCATAGCCTTCCAGACCTACACGCTTTACGGGATTGTTGCTGATGAGGCGAATCTTGCCAATGCCCAACTCGCGCAAGATCTGTGCACCAACGCCATAGTCGCGCTCGTCGGCCTTGAAGCCCAGGTGCAGGTTGGCCTCTACGGTGTCGTCGCCCTGCTCTTGAAGTTTGTAGGCGGCAATCTTGTTCATCAAACCTATGCCACGGCCTTCCTGTTGCAGGTACACGATAACGCCCTTGCCTTCCTTGTCAATCATCTGCATGGCCTGGTGCAGCTGCTCTCCGCAATCGCAACGCTTGCTGGCAAAGATGTCGCCAGTCATGCAGCTGGAGTGCATGCGCACCAGTACTGATTCTTCGGGAGTCCACTCGCCCTTGAATATGGCAATGTGCTCCAGACCGTTGCTCTTCTGGCGGAAGGGAATGATACGGAAGTGGCCGTATTCGGTAGGCAGGTCAGCCTCTACGCCTTTCTCCACCAGGCTTTCCTGCTTCAGGCGGTAGGCGATGAGGTCCTTGATGGTGATTATCTTCAAGCCATGCTCGCGTGCCACCTCCTTCAGTTGGGGCATGCGTGCCATGGTGCCGTCCTCGTTGAGGATTTCAATTAGTGCTGCGGCAGGTTGCAAGCCGCAAAGGCGTGCCAAATCGATGGCGGCCTCGGTGTGTCCGGCTCTCTTCAGTACGCCACGGTCCTGGGCATAGAGGGGGTTGATGTGTCCTGGGCGACCGAAATCGGTGGGTTTTCTGGTGGGGTCGGCCAAGGCGCGGATGGTGGCGGCACGGTCGTGTGTGCTCACACCAGTGGTACAGCCGTCCAACAGATCTACGGTGACGGTGAACGGTGTGCCCAGCATGCTGGTGTTTGTCTGCACCTGGCGCTCCAGTTCCAGTTCCTCGGCACGGCTCATGGTGATGGGAGCGCAGAGTACGCCGCGTCCGTTCTTGAGCATGAAGTTTACCTTGTCTTCGGTAATGAGCTCTGCCGCTGTGATGAAGTCGCCCTCGTTCTCGCGGTCCTCATCGTCTACGACTATCACGAACTTGCCCTCTTTAAAGTCGGCCAAAGCCTCTTCTATTGTGCTAAGTTTGATTTCCTTGTCCATATTCTTGTTTATTTATTCTATCTATGATGAATTGTCCTAACTTCTGTATTTGTGACAGGTCCTGGAAAAGTCTGAGTCTAAACTTCCATATTCGTAACCAAAGCAATCCCCCCACAGGAAAGACAATTCCCGCTATCATGTTGCGTTTTTGGGTATTGAATGGACGAGCATGCGCTTCTGTATATATGATGGGCACGTCGTTTAAAGCATCTATAATTGCCATGTCCCTGGAGTTGTGCAGTTGTTTTACCACCTCCTCTACCCTATCTTTCAGGTCCCGTACTACATGGTCTTCATTGTATTTAAAAAAGATTGCATAGTACGACGGAATGTTCAACAGCCTCTTCCTCTCGCTATACTTCTTGCTATCGCTAATTATAGACTCCAATTCCTGTATAAGCCGGGGATAGTCGGGTTCGTTTATAATAACCTCCTTCCTGCTTAGTTTTCTCTTGGTCCGGATACCCAGCAAACGCTTAAAGAAGTTTTGATAGCCCTCAATATTAAACACCACGCTATCTTTATTAGCCTTACTTATGAGGAATGCGCCAATTGGAGCCAAAACCATGGTGCTAAGCCATATTCCAAACCAAACCGACCATTCACCGGTCTTGGCCATCTTCTCTCCTGCCACATTCACTATATAGTAGAAGATAAAAACCATCACACTCACCACAACGGGTACACCCAAACCGCCTTTTCTGATGATAGCCCCTAATGGTGCGCCAATACAGAAGAATATCAGACAGGCCAAGCTGTCGCTAAACTTCTTTCTTGCCTCCATCTTATGACGACGTAGGGTGAGGTTGGTGTTCTCCGTAGTCATACGCCGGAATTCAAACTCGGATTGTGTACTTTGAGCCGAACTTATAGCACTCTTTATAACCGTCTTTCTTTGGTCTGGACTTAAACGGGAATAGGTCGTATCTACGTGCTCACGAGCCAGCGCTTTGGCCACTATGCTTGCAGAGTCCTTGTATTCTCTTGGGAACTGTCCTTTCAGATATTGACTTTTGATGACTTGCCTGTAGCGTCGCCCCGCGCTATCGCTCAGGTGACTTATGGAATCTATGCCAGTGAGTATTTTTTTTAGTTCCTTTGTCTTTGCATCTCCATTGAACAGATTCGCATCCATCAAATTGAAATTAGCATCAAAAGGAATCATATCCACCTCGGTATGGAAAGTTTCACGCATGTAGGGAATGTTGGCTTTTAACATATTTCCCGTCTGCGAATCCATATTTCTAAATCTTTCCCCGCTATACAAAGTCAGCATAAGGTGCTTCTGGTCCTGCGTACCTTGCAAGCGAGCCGAATCTGCTAAAACTATCTCCATTTTGTCGTACCCTCCCTGAGTGCTGTATATCATCACACCATGGAGCATACCCGTTTCCATATCTTTCCTTTGTACAAAAATGCTATATCCAGGAATGTCGCTATAGAATATGCCTTCCGGGATATCCAATTCCGGAGACTTTTGCCGCATACTCCATAACATAGTAGCCAATTGGCGTGTAGCCTTGGGCTGGACCCTGTCTTGGAAGAAGAAACTGGCTACACACGTAAGCATGGCCACAATGAATATAGGACAGAGAATGCGTATTAGCGGTATGCCCGCTGCCTTCATAGAGAGAAGTTCCAATTTCTCGCCCATGTTGCCAAAGCAAATCAACGAAGCCAAAAGAACCGCCAGGGGCAGAGACATTGGAACGAGCGTCAGTGTGGCATAAAAGAAAAATTCCAGCAAAACGTCCCACGACAAGCCCTTTCCAACCAAATCATCTATATACATCCAGACGAATTGCATGATGAAAATGAACAGGCAGATGAAGAATGTACCCATGAACAGCAATAGGAAATTCTTCAGTATGTATCCGTCTATCCTTTTTATAAATCTCATACACGCGCACGTAAATCCATACAAAAGTACAAAATATAGCAAGACAACACACTCTATTGCCGCTCTAAATACTTTTTGTTGTAAAAAAATGCACAAAAGTTTGGCGGTTTCATAATAATATCATACCTTTGCACTCGCAAAACAGCAAGACCTCCACACATTGGAGTGGTAATGGCGGGATAGCTCAGCTGGTTAGAGCGTCGGATTCATAATCCGAAGGTCATGGGTTCAAGTCCCATTCCCGCTACAAGCGACAAAAGATTGTGCAAACGCACAATCTTTTTTTATTTATGCATACTGATTGCCCCACCCTAATGAAGCAGCCCCATATCTTGGGGCCACATTGACGAAGGGATATAAAAAACGGAGAGAGTTTTTCAACTTTCTCCGTTTCTGTACCCAGAGCCGGGATCGAACCGGCACACCTTGCGGTATTGGTGTTTGAGACCAACGCGTCTACCTATTCCGCCATCTGGGCTTGTTTGCGAGTGCAAAGGTATGACTTTTTCACGAATACACCAAATATTTTATGTACAAATAAGCAGAAACATGCCATTTTCTTTATTTCCGAAGAACCGAAAGTCATAAACTACGGAGGCATTCTGCAAGAAATCGGATTGGTTTTTTGCACCTTTTTCATTAGCAGAACAAAGCAAAGGAAGCATCAAGGACTGGGACGACATTAGGTGGAATCATGGAGGGGGTAAATATGCCCTCCCGAGGACCGAGGCGAAAGTACCGGGAACTCTCGCCTCGGTCCTCGGGTTCTCTCACTTCGGTCCTCGAGAGGAGCAATTCGACTGCCCAAATCGTATTGTTGGGAGCAAAGGGAGAGAGTACACAGTTCTTCACTTTTCGCACAAATGCCAAACTGGCATTTCCTTGTAAGCAAGCAATAGCATCGTTGACATTGGGAATGACCTTAGTTTTTATAAATAGGGCGCACATTAAATCATATTTTTGTCTCTTTTTACGAAGTATTAAGATTATTTTACTATATTTGCATCTGCAATTTTATGTTTAAGATATGGATACCATCATCAGTATTTTAGCGCTTCTGGGTTCGCTTGGCCTCTTCCTCTTTGGCATGAAGATAATGAGCGAAGGCCTGGAAAAGTTTGCGGGCGAACGCTTGCGTAGTATTTTGGCTTGGATGACCAAGAACAGATTCATGGGCGTGCTGACAGGCGTCACACTTACTGCCCTGATTCAGTCTTCATCTGCCACCACAGTTATGGTCGTAAGTTTCGTTAATGCAGGACTTATGACCCTATCCGAGGCTATCGGGGTAATCATGGGCGCCAACATTGGCACCACAATTACCGCATGGATTATAACCGCAGTTGGTTTTAAGGTAGACATTGCCGCCTTTGCCATCCCTCTGCTTGCCGTGGGCATGCCTTTGATTTTCTCCAGCAAGGGCAACAGGAAGAATATTGGCGAATTCATATTCGGTTTCTCCCTTTTGTTCCTCGGCTTGGAATACCTGAAAGTAAATGCCGAAGGCATGCACGTGGACACCATTGTAAGCCATCTTGTCACCTATATTCCATGCGACTCCTTCATTGGTATCGTCTTGTTCGTGATATTGGGTGCGCTGATAACCATGATAGTACAGTCCTCATCAGCAGCAATGGCCATCACGCTGATGTTGCTGGCTATGGATATCCCCGGCTTTGGATTTATCCAGGCTGCAGCCTTGGCTATGGGTCAGAACATAGGTACCACCATCACAGCCTTTATGGCTTCTCTGACGGCCAACACACAGGCACGCCGTGCAGCCATGGCGCACCTGCTATTTAATGTAATAGGTGTATTGCTGGTTCTGCCCATCTTCACCTACGCTTGCGACGGTGTCTCCTACATTACCACAGAACTGTTAGGCCGAGCCGACAACGACACTACATGGAAACTTTCTACCTTCCACACTCTGTTCAACCTCATAAACACCTGCATACTGATTGGCTTTGTGGCCCAGATAGAGAAATTGGTATGCCTGCTCGTACCGCAGAAGGATGTCGAGGAGGAATACCGTCTGCAGTACATCTCTGCCGGTATGCTCTCTACTGCTGAACTGAGCATTCTGGAGGCCCAGAAGGAAATAAACAGTTTTGCCGAGCGTTGCAACCGCATGTCCGGTTTCATAGACGAACTGATGCGTGCAGAGAAGGACGATGAGTTCAACAAGATTTTCTCTCGTGTGGAGAAGTACGAGAACATCACAGACAACATGGAGGTAGAGATTGCCAACTACCTGCACAAGGTCAGCGAAGGCCGCCTCAGTATTGAGTCCAAGATGGAAATCATGCGCATGTTGCGTCAGGTAACCGAACTGGAAAGCATTGGCGATTCCTGCTACAACCTGGCACGCACTCTGAACCGCCATCGCCAGAACTGCACCACACCATTCACCGAACAGCAACTGACCAACATGCACAACATGATGGGCATGGTACGCAAGGCCATGGAGCACATGAGTTTGATTATCGGTGCGGTACTCAGCGGACATCATGTGGACTACAACACCTCATATAATCTGGAGAACGAGATAAACAACTACCGCAAGCAGTTGAAGAACCGCAACCTGCAGGACATCAACGCCGGTGTATACGACTACCAGATTGGTGTGTTCTATATAGACTTCATCTCCGAATGCGAAAAGTTAGGTGACTATGTACTGAATGTAGTACAAGCCACCAAACCAGAGAAGATCTAAGGAACGATTAAAGAATCTGAAGAATATCCCGGAGGCAGTGAATTTCATAGTTCACTGCCTCCGTTGCTTCTTGCCCATGTGGATTGAACCACATAACGTCCATGCCCGCACGCTTTGCACCAAGAATATCTGCCTGGAAATTATCGCCTATCATGAGGGTGTGACGCACATCGGCTCCCGTCATACGGAAGGCATAATCGAAATAAAGCGCCGATGGCTTATTGGCGCCTGCATCTTCGGACAGAACTATCGTATCGAAATAATCGGTCATACCACAAGCCTTCAACTTGCGGTACTGCACCTCGCGGAAACCATTGCTGCACATGTGAAGCCTGTATCCACGGGAAAGCAGATGCCCCATCACTTCATGAGCACCTTCTATCACTCCGGGCTTAACAGCACAGAGTTCCAGGAAGTGGTCGCTTACCTCCAGACAAAACTCCTCGGAAACGTTCTTCAATCCACGTCCCAAACTGAGAGGCCTGCGAAAACGCTCTACTATGAGAGTATGCCGCTCAATCTCGCCAGCGGCATATTGCTTCCATAGTTCCACGTTGGTTTGCCAGTAAGGTATGCGGAAGTCCTCTATATCGTTGAAATGCTCGTGCAGGGCAAAGTCCTCAAACAATTCTCCCAATGCGATGTCCGCATTCCCGTGGGTATCATAAAGCGTATCGTCAAAATCCAGGAATATATCCTTGTAGTGTTTTTCCATGTCTTTAAGCGTTGATGGGTCAGGAAACTACGTTCCTGGGGTTGCCCTCCATGAAGGCTTTGATGTTTTCTATTGCAATGTCTATGAGTCTGCCCCGAGCCTCCTTGGTGGCCCATGCTATGTGCGGTGTTATATAGCAGTTTCGCGCACCTATCAAAGGATTTGTACTTACAGGAGGTTCTTCACTCAGCACATCAATGCCGGCGGCATAAAGACGCCCAGAGTTCAATGCATCTGCCAGAGCCTGCTCGTCTATCAATGGACCTCGCCCCGTGTTTATAAGGATGGCAGAGGGTTTCATCAGCGCCAAACGTGGAGCATTGACAAGATGCATGGTATCCTTTGCCAGAGGGCAATGCAAGGAGAGCACATCGGCATGGGCAAACAACTCCTCGTAGGAATTGGCCTTCTGTATACCAAGACAGTGCAGTTCTTCCTCGGACTTGCGGGTCACGGCCATTATCTTCATGCCAAAGGCCTGTGCAATTTTTGCCACCGCCATGCCTATGTTGCCAAGTCCCACGATGCACATGGTTCTTCCTGCCAGTTCTATCAATGGAGTTTCATAGAAACAAAAGTCCTGAGAGGTGCTCCACCTGCCAGAATCCACTGCCTCCGAATAGTGCGCTACCCGGTTGCAGATGTTCATCAAGTGGGCAAACACCATTTGTGCTACGGACATGGTACCATAGGCAGGTATGTTGGCAACAACGATTCCATGTTCGCAGGCGGCTTCTGTATCAACTACGTTATAGCCTGTTGCCAGCACTCCCACATAGCGCAATTTGGGCAGTGCTTCCATCAACTTACGGTCAATGCGCACCTTATTTGTGAGTATCACTTCGGCATCCATGGCACGCTCTGCCACATCTTGGGCGGCAGTACGGTCGTAGATGGCGACCTCCCCTATTTCTTGCAGTTTTTCCCAGGACAAATCGCCGGGATTGGCCGCATACGCATCCAATACAACTATCTTCATTTCTTCGTGGTTCTGTTTCTTTGTTTCTACATCAACAGGATTTCAACCATGCGCACAAATACGAAACATCCTCCCCACCGAAGAGTCACGCAATGGCGCTTCTCTGTCTTTCTGGGGAGGATAATATTCGTGTATCCTTTACTTGGCGGCAAGCACCTTTTCCATAAAGTAGGGCAACTGTACGCGCCACCAGCACCAATCGTGGTCTACGTCGAAGCCCCAGTAGTCCATGTTGGCAGGGATGCCACGCTGGCAAAGCACGGTGTCCAAAGCGCGTGTGCTTTCCAGAAGTTCGTCCTCCCACTTGCCCTGACCTACGCAGATGTAGATATTGCGCTTCTTGTAGAGGTCCATCCAGGGGTGGTCGGCAGGCATCTCGCGCAGGAAGTCGATGGGTGAGTTCATAAATGTGAGGTCATCGCTGTACATGGGGAAACCGTAGCCGGCAGTGTACAAGCCACTTAGAGCAATAACAGAGTCAAAGATATCCGGACGGCGGAAGAAGAAGTTGCCGGCATGGAACGCGCCCATAGAGCAACCCGTTACGATGAATGTCTCGGTCTTGCGCTTGCGCACCTCTGGAATCAGTTCCTCGGTAACGTAGTGATACCAGCGCTCGTGCTGCTCTATGCGCCAGCGGTTGTCGGCAGAGCGGTTGCTCCATGTCTCGCCGTCTATGCCGTCCACACAGATGGCACGTATCTCGCCCTTTTCAATCCAGGGGGCCAGTACGTCTATCATACCGAAGTTCTCGAAATCAAAATAACGGCCGTCCTGTGAAGGGAAAATAAGGACGGGACGTCCCTTCTTGCCATAGGTCTTGTACTCCATCTCGCGCTGGAGATGATTGCTGAAATGCTTATTGTATTGTCCTTCCATTATGGATTATATTATATATAAGGTGTATGTTTAAGTTAAGGCAGGCCAATGCTTGCTGGCCTGCCTCGGTGAGTATGTCTTGTGTTTATTTACGGTTGCACACGTCGTAGAGGAACTCATCACGCTCCCATTCCGTGCGGAAGCGGGCTATGTAGGCATAGTCGCCCATGGCAGGAGCCAAGGCCTTGTCTATGTTGGGAGTCATCTTCATGGCATACGCATACTTGTCCAGGATCTGGGCATCGTTGAGATGGTATTCCACACCTGAGCGGCGGCCGGCATAGACACAGAAGTAATCGTCGTTGTTGTCTGCCTGTGTACGGCTGTCAAATGCCACCATGTCTGCCCATATCTGATACACGTCCACGTTGTGGGCATAGTTTATCATATCGGGGGTGTAACCTCCGCCGGGGCGCATGTTCACCTCCAGAGCCACGAAGTCACCCTCGTTGCCAAGACCGCGGTGGGCACGTCCCAACTGGAAGAACTCCAGATGCACGAAGCGGCTCTTCACTCCGAAGGCCTTTATGGTCTGTCGGCCCCAGAAGCGCAGGTTCTCGTTGATGTGCTGCTGAACGTAATAGGTGCTATCGAGATTGTAGTTTACTATGTCAGAGATAGAAGGCGGGCACACGCACATGCTCTCGAAAAGAGGTTCGCCTTTTGAGTTGATGATAGCATCGTAGGTACAGATGTTGCCCGTTACGAACTCCTCGATGACGTATTCATGGATATGAGGCGTATTGTTCAGGAAGTCGCGCAAAGCCCATTCGCTCTCTATCTTGTGCGTGCCACCGGAACCCACACCTATATCGGGTTTCGCAAAGAGAGGATAGCCAGCCTCGTAGGCAAACTTCAGGATGTTGTCCAGTCCTTCGGTAGCCTTTATCTGTCGCGCCGTGCGGATACCTCCGGCAGCATAATACTTCTTCATCTCAGATTTCTCCTTGATGGAGTATATCTTGTCCGTCTTGATACCGGAGTTAACGTTGAAGTCGGTTCTCAATCGGGCGTCCTGCTCCAGCCAGTATTCGTTGTTGCTCTCTATCCAGTCAATGCGTCCGTACTTTGCCGCAAAATGTGCCACGGCACGATACATCTGGTCGTAGTCCTCCATATTGTTGACACGGTAATACTCGGTAAGGCTGTCTTTCAGACGTTGGTCAAGATTGTCGTAAGGAGAATCGCCGATACCAAAAACAGTTACGCCATTCTTCTTCAGTGCTGCACAGAAGTTCCAGTAGTTCTCCGGAAAATTGGGTGAAATGAAAATGAAGTTCATAATAGGTATGTTATTTGGTGTTTGTTATGATAGCAGAAGTTAGTTCCAGGTCGCGCCACCGGCAGGAGACTGCCATCCCGAAGTCCACAAAGTGTCGTCAGGACAAGGCGGTCCTGTTGTCGGGACAACAGAGGAGTGTTGTCGGGACAACAAAGCATTGTTGACAGGACAACAAAACTTTGACACCGCGAACATATTTCTGCGTTTTCTTGTCTCAGCAGTGCAAAAATAATGTTTTTATTTGAAAATTCCAAATAAATGCAATATCTTTGCCCAATATATGTTCACTCTGTTTCTCACAAGCAGTCCCTGCGGACACGATGGAGCCATATTTGAAAAAAACGGCTTTCGCGAAGAACTTCTCCGTCAGTTGAAAGGAGAAGTCCACGGCTTGTACATCACTTCCTCGCCCGATGATTTCTATGGCAGCGAGTGTGCCTCTGAGGGTATCCGTAAGGCAGTACAGGATGCAGGAGCGAACATTGTCAACTGGACTTTGCTGGACAGGAGGAACATCACCATGGCAAGCGCCCTAATTGAGCAAGCTGATCTGGTGGTTTTAGGAGGAGGACATGTACCAACCCAACGACGTTTTTTTGAAGAAATGGTACTGAGAGACATTCTTCACACCTACGAAGGAGTGCTTCTAACCATCAGTGCCGGAAGCATGAATTGTGCCGACGAAGTGTACTCCATACCCGAGTTGCCAGGCGAAGTTCGCGATCCCAAGTACGAACGCTTTTTCCACGGCATGGGGCTCACCAGCATACAGATTCTGCCTCACTACTATGAATGGAAGGACTTTGTGCTGGATGGCATGAAGGTCTATAACGAAGTGGCTGCCAAGGATAGTATGGGCAAGCGTTTCTACGTCTTCCCCGATGGAACATACCTTTATAGCATGTTCGGCTATGAGGAAATCCGTGGCGAAGCCTTCCTTATGGAAAACGGCATCTTCCGCAAGATATGCGAAGATGGCCAGAGGGTGCTCCTACCTATTATTTAACCCCAATCGGCCATTAGACAGTTACACGCTAATGACCGATTTGGGGTTAAGACCATATAAAGCAAGCCTGCGGAACTCGCAGGCTTGCTTCTTATCTGACACCAGCTATTCACGAAGAGCATCCAGCCAAGCGGATGAATATGCCCTAAAAGGCAAGACCTACGGCTGATTCAGAACTGCTTACGTATGCTCTCGGCTATTGCATTGAATTCTTCAGCAGAAAGGGTCAGATGAGGATTCGTAAATCTCATATCTGCCTCGCTTTGCATGGGCACAAGATGAATGTGAGCATGAGGAACTTCCAAACCCAACACGCATTGGCCAACCTTAACACAAGGAATTGCCTTGCCAATGGCTATGGCCACCTTTTTGGCAAAAACCTGCAATCCAGCAATCTCTTCGTCAGTCAAATCGAATATGTAATCCACCTCTCTCTTGGGGATTACCAAGGTGTGCCCCTTCTGCAAAGGGTTTATATCAAGGAAAGCAAAATAGTTCTCGTCCTCAGCAATCTTATAGCAAGGTATCTCGCCTGCCACTATACGCGTAAAGATACTCATACCTTAGATATCATAACTGATGCTGGTGACCTCCAGTTCTATCTCGCCCTGGGGCACACGGATATTGGCTGTATCACCGACCTTCTTACCCAAAAGTCCCTGAGCAATAGGAGTCTCCACGCTGATTTTACCTGCACGGTAATCAGCCTCGGTAGCGCTCACTATAGTATACTTCATCTCCATACCGTTTCTCGTATTCTTCAAACCAACGGTAGCCATTATCTGGACAGAACTTGTATCCATGTGACGAGTATCAATAATCTTGGCGTCCAATATAGTTTGCTTGAGCAGTGCAATCTGGGTCTCCAGCTTGCTCTGCCACTCCTTGGCAGCATCATATTCCGCATTCTCGCTCAAGTCACCCTTATCGCGAGCCTCTGCTATTGCCGCACTGGCAGCTGGACGATCCACGCTCTCCATGTGCTTGAGTTTGGCTACAAGCTCATCGTAGCCCTTTTGTGACATATATGCCATATTTAGTTATTATTTGTTTGGTTATTACTATAATATTGTTCTCAGGCGGTGTGGCAACAGGTTTTGCAAGTGGCAAAATAAAAGAATTCTGGCCATACGGTCAGAACCCTTCACTTTGCGTCTGCTTATGTACTGTTTGCGATGCAAAGGTATAACTTTATAATGAATAAACAATGCATCATGAACTTATTTCTTTCTTTTTGACCTTTTTTAAGGATATTCATCCATATATATAATAAGGTATATTGGACTTTTTCGTATCTTTGCATGGAATTAGATGTTTTATACAAACAATACGAAACAAGAAGATGAATGTAATTACAAAGACTGTCTCCCTGCCTGATGGACGTACCATCAGCATTGAGACCGGAAAGTTGGCAAAACAAGCCGATGGTGCCGTAATGTTGCGAATGAACAACACCGTGCTCCTGGCCACTGTTTGCGGTGCCAAGGACGCAGTTCCCGGCACAGATTTTATGCCTTTGCAGGTAGAGTATCGCGAGAAGTACAGTGCTGCCGGACGTTTTCCTGGCGGTTTCACCAAGCGCGAGGGTAAGGCAAACGACGACGAGATTCTGACATGCCGCCTCGTTGACCGCGCCTTGCGTCCCCTCTTCCCCAGCGACTACCATGCCGAGGTTTATGTGAATGTAATCCTTTACTCTGCTGATGGCGTAGACATGCCCGACGCTCTTGCAGGTTTTGCCGCCAGTGCCGCATTGTGCTGTAGCGACATCCCCTTTGAAGGTCCCATCAGCGAGGTTCGCGTAGCCCGTATCAACGGTGAATATGTCATTAACCCCACCTTCGCTCAGTTGGAAAAGGCTGATATGGACCTCATGGTAGGTGCTACCGAAGAAAATATCATGATGGTAGAGGGCGAGATGAAGGAAGTTAGCGAGCAAGACTTGCTCGGCGCCCTGAAGGCTGCCCACGAGGCCATTAAACCCATGTGCCAGTTGCAGAAGGAGTTGGCCAAGGAACTCGGTACCGATGTAAAGCGTGAATATTGTCACGAGGTTAACGACGAGGAGTTGCGCGAGCAGGTGAAGACCACTTGCTACCAGCCCGCTTACGACGTTACCAAGCAGGCTCTTGAGAAACATGCTCGTGCCGAGGCATTTGAAAAGATCCGTGAAGACTTCAAGTTGGAATACGCTGCTGCTCACACCGAACTTACCGACGACGAGCTGGCAGAGAAGAATGCACTCATTGACCGCTACTACCACGACGTAGAGAAGGACGCTATGCGCCGCTGCATCCTGGACGAAGGAATACGTCTGGATGGCCGCAAGACCACAGACATCCGCCCCATCTGGTGCGAGGTTAGCCCCCTGCCCATGCCTCATGGCAGCGCAATATTCACCCGTGGTGAGACTCAGTCTCTGAGCACCACTACCCTGGGCACCAAACTTGACGAGAAGATGGTGGACAACGTTTTGGACAAGAGCTACATGCGTTTCCTCCTTCACTACAATTTCCCTCCCTTCTCTACCGGTGAGGCTAAGGCTCAGCGTGGCATCGGCCGTCGTGAAATCGGTCATGGCCACCTTGCATGGCGCGGCCTGAAGGGCCAGATTCCTGCCGACTACCCCTACACTGTGCGCGTAGTGAGCGACATTCTGGAGAGCAACGGTTCAAGCTCCATGGCTACCGTATGTGCCGGTTGCTTGTCTTTAATGGATGCTGGTGTGCCCATCAAGGCTCCTGTGAGCGGTATTGCAATGGGTCTCATCAAGAACCCCGGCGAGGACAAGTATGCCGTATTGAGCGATATTCTTGGTGACGAGGACCACTTGGGCGATATGGACTTCAAGACCACAGGTACTCCCAATGGTCTGACAGCCACCCAGATGGATATCAAGTGCGACGGTTTGTCTTACGAAATCCTTGAGCAGGCATTGATGCAGGCTAAGGCTGGCCGCGAGCATATCCTTGCAGAAATGCTGAAGACCATGCCCGAGGCACGCGCCGAACTGAAACCCCATGTTCCACGTATCGAACAGATTATCATTCCCAAGGAATTCATTGGTGCAGTTATAGGCCCCGGCGGAAAGATTATCCAGGGCATGCAGGAAGATACCGGCGCCACCATCACCATCGATGAAGAAGACGGTGTAGGTAAGGTACAGGTTTCTGGTTCAAGCAAGGCTGTTATTGACGCTGCCATGAGCAAGATCAAGGCTATAGTAGCCGTTCCTGAGATCGGAGAAGTATATGATGGTACCGTTCGTTCAGTAATGCCCTACGGTTGTTTCGTAGAGTTCATGCCTGGCAAGGACGGCCTCCTGCACATTAGCGAAATTGATTGGAAGCGACTGGAAACAGTTGAAGAGGCAGGTATCAAGGAAGGCGATAAACTTCAGGTTAAACTTCTGGAAATTGACCCCAAGACTGGAAAGTACAAGCTCTCCCGTCGTGTCCTCCTTGAGAAACCCGAGGGTTATGTTGAGCGCGAGCGCCGTCCTCGCCCTGAGCGTCCCGAGCGTCCTCAGCGTGGAGACCGTCCCCAGCGTGGCGAGCGTGGTGAACGTGGTGAACGTCGCCCCCGTCCCAACTCTGGCAACAACGAGGAAGTCCAGCAGTAATCCTGCATCCTCAAACTGCAATAAATAAACTTAGGCGGTTATACTCATCTGGGTATAGCCGCCTAATATTTTTGTTGTATCCTTACGATGTATGAACAAGTATGGAACTGTATCCAAGTGTGGCCCAAATGTGGCCCGAAACTCTGTCGTGTTACCGTACTTTGGTGCTCCCGAGGACCGACCTGAGAGTTCCGGGTACTCTCGCCTTGGTCCTCCCGAGGACCAGCCTAAAGGTTCGGGAGCATGGAAAACAGCCTTCAAAGCATAGCTAATGCTATGTTTTCTGCATCCTCCATTTTCTGCCGTTCTTCAACTGTCATGTCCTCCATGCCACAGAGGTGCAGGATGCTATGGATGATGACACGGTGCAGTTCCTCGTCGTAGGGGGTCCCAAACAGTTCGGCGTTGGTACGTACAGTGTCCAGAGAAATATATGTGTCGCCGATGAGTACGTTCCCCTGGCTGTTGTCAAAGCCGATATGGTCGGTGTAGTAGTCGTGTCCGATGAACTGGCGGTTGACGCGCAGGATTTCCTCGTCATCCACAAAGATATAGTTCACCATGTCGATGCGTTTGCCGTAGGATTTGGCAACATGCTCTATCCACTGGGTGACCTTCTCCTTGTCCAGTTCGGGCAAGGGCACGTTGATGGCGTTGAATGTTATCATTCTCTTTATTCCTCCATCAGTTGGACGGCTTTCTTCACGATGTCGTCATCCTCGTAGATAATGGCAAAGTATTCGTTCATATCCCAAAGGTCGCGAGCTGCCAGGGCGCGAAGCATGAGTTTCAGCAAACCGGTTGTCTTCTCTTCCTCGTCCTTGGGATACTTGTCCTTCAGTGCCTTCTTTGCTTCTGCATAGATGTTCTCTATAATTTCCTCGGGTACCTCGTACTTGTGGCGGAAATCCTCGAAGGTGGGGTATTTCTCCTTCAACTCGTTTCTGTGCTTTGACAGATGGCGCAGGTTGGCGTCTATGAGAATGCGCTTGGCAACAATCTGGCGGTACAGCGAAGTATTCTTTGTTGTGTCCAGCGGCACAAAATAGTCGGGCATGATGCCGCCACCGCCATATACGGTACGCCCTTTCCTTAAAGTCTGGAACTTGAGCGAGTCGGGGAAGTGGATGCTGTCGGCATTTGTCAGTTCGCCGTGGTTGAAACGGTTTATTACGTCCATGCGGTACTCCTTTTCCTTACCCTTTTCGTAAGGCTTCTGGATGCAACGCCCACTGGGAGTATAATATTTAGATATGGTAAGGCGAATCATACTGCCATCAGGCAGATTCACGGGCCTTTGCACCAGTCCCTTGCCAAATGTGCGACGTCCTACTACTATTCCACGGTCCTGATCCTGTATAGCTCCGGCAAGAATTTCTGCAGCCGAGGCAGAGTACTCGTCAACCAGCACCACAACCTTGCCCTCCTGAAAGGCATCTCCTCCAAAACTCCTCATCGTCTGAGACGCATAGCTGGTTCTTCCCTTGGTGTAGACAACCATATCTCCTTTGGGGAGGAACTCACTGGCAAGTTCCGCTGCTGCCTGCAGATAACCTCCTCCATTCTGCGTCAAATCAAGTATCAGATTACGCATACCCTTCTGCTTCAACTCTTCAATCGCCGTTATCACCTCTTTGTGAGTAGTAATGCTAAAGTTGCTGAAACGTATCAAACCAGTATGTTTCGTAACCATGAATGCAGCATCTACTGAATTCAAGGGTATCTTGTCACGAACCACATCTATATATATGGTATCATCTATTCCGTCGCGCAGAATGCCAAGATGCGCTGTAGTCCCACGAGGACCACGCAGACGCTTCATTATCTCCTCCTGGGGCATCTTCACACCGGCAATAGCGGTATCGGCCACAGAAATAATGCGGTCTCCTGCCATCACACCAGCCTTTTCCGAAGGACCTCCGGTAATGGTTTGTATCACCATCAGGGTATCGTCCAGAATGTTGAATTGCACACCGATACCATCAAAGGAACCCTGCAATGGCTCGTTCAGGCGCTTTGTCTGCTCTGCCGTACTATATGCTGAATGGGGATCCAGTTTCTCCAACATGCCACGGATGGCATCTTCAACAAGTTTATTGGAATCCACAGAATCTACATAATGGTCATTGATAGTTACTGCCGAGATAACCAACTTTCGTATCTGCTCGTCCAGATTTTTATTTTGTGCCTGTGCCTGGAACATGCCGGCAAGCAACAGGAGTGATATTATCAGTGTCTTTTTCATCCTTATTCGTCTATTCTATAGTTAAGTCCTTTGGGCAGCCATGGTGTGATGTCGCGGCCGAAGTGATGCAATTCGCGCACAACACTGCTGGATATGCCCGAGATAGTGGGGTCGGCAAGCAGAACCACCGTTTCCACGTCGGCAAGCCTGCTGTTTATGTCGGCGATGCCCAGTTCGTATTCATAGTCCTTTACCGAGCGTACTCCGCGGAGGATGAATCTTACCTCCTGTGCCTGGGCAAAGTCCACGGTAAGTCCGGTATAGCTCTCCACACGTACCTTGGGGTTGCCGTTGTAGTATTCGCGCAAGGCACGCACCCTTTCCTCCACGGACAGCCATCCGTGCTTCTGTTCATTGTAACCCACGGCAACAATCACCTCGTCAAAGAGTTTTTGCGCTCTATCCACAAGGTTGGCATGTCCGATGGTAAAGGGGTCGAACGACCCAGGAAAGATGACCTTATTCATATTCCTCAGCAATGTCCTCCTCGATAACAAGATTGTCTATGATGAAGTTCTGGCGCTCCATGGTGTTCTTGCCCATGTAGTATTCCAGCAGTTCGCCCACCTGGTCGCTCTTGCTCAGGTTGACTTTCTCCAAACGTATGTCGGCACCGATGAAGTTCTTGAATTCGTCGGGACTTATCTCGCCCAAACCTTTGAATCGTGTTATCTCGGGGTCGGGACCAAGGTCGGAGATAGCCTGCAGGCGTTCGTCCTCGGTGTAACAGTATTGCGTTATGAAGTCCGAGCCGAAGGAAATGTGGCGCTTGTGCGGAGAGTTGGTCTTCTTGCTCAGTTCGGGATCCTGTTCCATGTCGGTACCCTCGTCGTAAGCCCTCAGTTCCTTCTCTATGGCCTCTATCTTCTTCTTGCTGACCTTTGTCTTGCGGTTGCGCACACGGAATAGCGGTGTCTGCAGGATGTAGACATGCCCCTTCTTGATGAGGTCGGGGAAGAATTGCAGGAAGAAGGTTATCATGAGCAGACGGATGTGCATACCATCCACATCGGCATCGGTGGCAACGATAACCTTGTTGTAGCGCAAGCCCTCCAAACCGTCCTCTATGTTCAGGGCCGCCTGAAGGAGGTTGAATTCCTCGTTCTCGTAGCACACCTTCTTGGTCATGCCGAAGCAGTTCAGTGGCTTTCCTCGCAGAGAGAACACCGCCTGTGTGTTCACATCACGACTCTTGGTGATGCTTCCGCTTGCAGAGTCGCCCTCGGTGATGAATATGCATGACTCTTCCTGTTGTGTGCCTCGGGTGTCGGAAAGGTGCACGCGGCAATCGCGAAGCTTTCTGTTGTGCAGGTTGGCCTTCTTGCTCATCTCCCTGGCCTTCTTGGCCACACCGGCCATTTCCTTGCGTATCTTTTCGCTCTCCTGAACCTTGGCAAGGATGATGTCGGCAATGTCGGTGTTCTTGTGCAGGTAGTTGTCCACCTGCGCCTTCACAAAGTCGCCGATGAACTTGTCTATGCTTATGCCACCCTCGGGGGCGGTTGTCTGCGAACCCAGTTTCACCTTTGTCTGGCTCTCAAACATGGGTTCCTGTATGTTTATGCTTATGGCGGCAACAAGTCCGTTGCGGATGTCGCCATACTCGTAGTTTTTGCCCGAATAGTCCTTGATAACCTCGGCAATGTACTTCTTGAAGGCTGCCTGGTGCGTACCTCCAAGGGTGGTGTGCTGGCCGTTCACGAAGGAGTAGTACTCCTCGCCGTTCTGCTTGGTGTGTGTGAAGGCTATCTCTATGTCCTCGCCATGCAGATGGCAGATGGGATAAAGCGCCTCGTAATCCATGCGGTCGTTGAGCAGGTCGGAAAGACCGTCGCGCGAATGGATGCGCCTGCCGTTGAACATGATGGTAAGCCCCGTGTTCAGGTAGGTGTAGTTGCGCAGCATTATCTCTATGAACTCGTCGCGGAACTTGTAGTGCTTGAACAGGGTGGGATCGGGTTCGAAGAAGACGTATGTACCGTTCTCGTCCTGAGTGGCTTCGGTGGTGTCGCTCACGAGGATACCCTTCTCGAAGACGGTTTTCCTGACCTGCCCGTCGCGATAGGAATGCGCCTCGAAATGACTGCTCAGAGCATTCACCGCCTTCAGACCTACACCATTCAAGCCAACACTCTTCTTGAAAGCCTTGGAGTCATACTTGCCACCGGTGTTCAGCATGGACACTGCCTCCACCAGTTTGCCCTGCGGTATGCCACGGCCATAGTCGCGAATGCTGGCACGCAGGTTGTCCTGGATGTCCACCTCTATGCGCTTGCCGGCGTTCATCTTGAACTCATCGATACTGTTGTCGATGACCTCCTTCAGCAATACATATATGCCATCCTCTGCCTGCTGGCCATCGCCCAAGCGGCCGATGTACATGCCAGGTCGGGTGCGGACATGCTCCATGTCCGAGAGGTGCCGAATATTGCCCTCGTCGTATGTTACTTCCTCTATCTGCGTGCTTTCCTTTATATCTTCCATGGTCTTGGCTTGCAGGTGTATGTGTGGTGTGATGCGTGTAGATTAGATAGGCTTCTTCCAAGTGTGTCTTCTCTTTGTTACCTCGGTGTCCAAAGAGCGCCATACGCTAAGCGCCTTGTTGTTTGTCTCCAATTGCGGACAACATTCAGCCACCTTGAATCCCATCTTTTGTGCAGTAGGAATAAGGTCGGCAAAAATAAGGCTTATGCATCCCGTGTCCTGATACTCTGGCAGAGTGCCTATGAGCAGGAGATCCAAAGTAGAACTGCGCTTAAAGTACAGAGCCTTGGCCATGTGCCACCAGCCGAATGGCATCAGTCTGGACTTTGCCTTCTGTATGGCTTCGGAAAGGTTGGGCATACATATACCCACGGCAATAGGCTGTCCCTCCTTGTTCTCAACTATTGTGATGAGGTCAGTGCTCAGGAATGGCAGATATTGATTGGCATAGGCCTCTATCTGGCGCTGGGTCATATTGCTGTAACCGTGCAGGTTCTTATAGGCGGTGTTTATTATTTCAAATATCTTCAGGATGTATCCGCTCTTGCGCAACTCGCCCTTGTTCTTGAACTTGCGTACTGAGAAACCGTATCTGTCCTGCACCAGTTTTGCTACTCGGAAGAACTTCTGCTGGTTGGCCGAGTGTTCTCCGTCGGCACTGGGTATTTCTATTGTACGGTCAACCCACACAGCATCCTCCTCGAATCCCATTGCCTGCATGTGGTCGTTGTAATAAGGGTAGTTGTAGATGGTGTACATCGAACCCAGTTTATCGTAACCTTCAAAGAGCATGCCCTCGGGATCAAGATCGGTGAATCCGAAGGGACCAGCAATCTCGTTCATGCCACGCTCCTTGCCCCAGTCCTCTACGGCCTTGATAAGGGCTGTGCTCACTTCCATGTCATCCACAAAGTCTATCCATCCAAAGCGCACTATGCGGGTGTTCCATGTCTCGTTGGCACGGTTATTGATGATGGCAACTACCTTGCCCACCATCTTCCCCTCTCTGAATGCCATGAAAAACTCGGCATCACAAAACTCAAATGCCGCATTGCCCTTACGGTCGAAAGTATCCATCGTATCTTCCATAAAGTCGGGCACCGCATGGGGACAGTCCTTGTACAGATTGTAGTTAAAACGGATAAAGTCCTTCAGTTCACTCTTGGTGGTTGCTCGTTTGATGATGATTTTAGACATGGGAGACATTTTTTATTAGGATATTATTTCCACAAAGATACTCTTTTTTCCTGAAAATGTGCTCTTGGAATGCCGTTTTTGTCGTTTTTGCCCTCGTCTTTGGTCAAAAAGGGATGTTTTTCCTTTGCCACGGGAGCAAAAAGTTATACTTTTGTCTTATGACAACAGCATATCTGGGTTCCATAGAATATTACCAGCGTTTGCTTCGTGAAAAGGTTTCGCTTGATTTAACCGTGCCTTACCGCAAGCAGACTTCCATGAATCGTTGCCTTATAGATTCCCCTCACGGTGCACTTGCCTTGACGGTACCTGTGGTCAATCCGCATGGCCGTATGCCTGTGGGTGAAATTCTTATCTCCGAGCATGGCAACTGGCGCCATCAGCACTGGAATGCCCTGGTGTCCAGTTACAGGCAGACGCCTTATTTCGACTACTACGAGGAGGACTTCCATCCCTTTTATCACGAGCGCCGTTGGGAGCGTCTTGCCGACTTCAACAACGGCCTGCATCAGGCGGTGATGAGGCTCTTGGAACCTTTCCCCTTGGTGGCAGAGGACAGGCGCAGGGACACTCCGTACTACCAGATGTTTGCCTCGCGCCATGACTTTATTCCCAACCTGAGCATCGTGGACCTTCTCTTCAATATGGGTCCCGAATCGGTGTATTATCTGTGAACGGAATTTTCTCACAAACTCCATCTATGAAACTCTATACCCTCGACCCTCGGTGCATCCCTGCCATGGAAAAAGTCAGGGAATACTATCTCTCCATACCCGAATGGCAAAAGGATGTTCGGGAGGGGAAGATGTTTGGGGTGTTGATTTATAGACCCACCAACGAAGGACCTCAAGACCCTCCCCCTTACCCCTCCACAAGGGAGGGGAGTGGTTACAACCGACTTGTGCCCACATCAGCAGAACATTATACTCCCCTCCCTTGTGGAGGGGCAGGGGGGAGGGTCCGTTCCGTCTCTTACCTTGCGGCCTTCTCCGGTACTCTTGGGGGCAAGACGTGCCAGCCA
>JAZRCG010000034.1:0-29421 GCA_045659645.1 Bacteroidaceae bacterium
TGTCCCATCTGAGGAAAGTGTCAACAGCCACAGCATGGAATCAAGGATACCGTAAACATCAACAGTATGGATAGAGAAAAGGTGTAAATCTTTTCAGCTAATGAAGCAAAAAAACGTCTACTGAAATCAGGAAAAGACACCTCCCGAGGGCCGGCCTTAAAGTACCGGGAACTCTCGCCTCGGTCCTCGGGTTGTCTCGCCTCGGTCCTCGGGAGGGCATATTCCGGGGTGTTTGTATCTTTATTCATGCAATAGTGTTGGCATGTGTGTATTTTTTTCGTATATTTGCTCTTGCTAACACAGAAAATACAATATTCAACGATATGAAACTGCAATTCAAACTTGAATACCGTACAGCATGGGGGCAGGATGTCCGTGTGGAGATAGTCTTGAAGAGAAGTCGCGGTGCCGACCTTGTCTATGCTTATCCGCTAAACACTCAGGATGGGTTGAATTGGAATGGAGAAGTGGTGCTTCATGAGAAGGATGCATGCTCTTTCCAATACAGTTATTTTATAGCCTCTGGCGATGAGATAATTCGCCGGGAGTGGCGTGGAGTCCCCAGAAGTTTTCCCTATGCCCAGAACAAGACATTCCTGTTGCAGGATTATTGGATGGATATTCCCCAGCTCAGCCATCTGTATTCCTCGGCATATAGCCATTGCGTGGCACACACCCTTGCACAGGAACCAGAGATTACGTATTACGACCGTACCTTGCTTTTCCGCGTGCATGCACCCCAATTAGTCAAAGGACAGCAACTGGCCTTGCTTGGCTCCCTCCCCCAACTGGGCGAATGGATGCCGGAACGAGCCATGCGCATGACTCGTGGCGGTACCCACGAGTGGTGCTTGTCGCTGAGTGCTACAGGATTGCAGTTCCCCTTTGAATATAAGTATGTAGTTGTCAATGAAGACAATGGAGAACTCCTTGCCTGGGAAGGTGGAGAGAATAGAGTTTCCCCGAAAGTGGAAAAACTTGTCCCCGAGACATTTGCAGTAGATGCCTCCTTGCTTCACGCACAGAGAGATAATATGTTGTTGCCTTCTAATGCCGTACAGGTTATATGGGACCGCCGTTTGCGCATGGCAGATGAGCATTGGAAAACTGCTGGAGTGGTGATACCTGTGTTCTCGCTCAGAAGCGAAACCAGTCAGGGAGTGGGCGACTTTGGCGACTTGAAAAAACTTGTGGATTGGGCAAACCAGACGGGAATGCGTGTAATTCAGTTGTTGCCAATTTACGATACCACACAGACATCCACATGGACAGATTGCTATCCCTACAATGCCATCAGCATTTATGCCCTCAATCCCATATATTTGGATCTAAGTCCTCTTGCTCCAATTGCTGATGAGGCGTTTATGCAGGAATATCGGCATGAATGTCTGGAACTGAATGCTTTGCCCCAGGTGGATTATGAGCGTTCTCTGCATTTAAAGCTTCGTTATCTGCATCGTTTGTACGAGCAGGAGGGGAAAGCTGTGCTTGACTCTGCGTCATGCAAGGAGTTTTTGCGCAAGAACGAAGACTGGCTTCTCTCATATAGCGTATTCTGTCATCGTCGTGATGAAGAGCATACCTGCTATTTCCCATCATGGCGTATGCTATCGGTGTATGATGTAAAGGAAGTTCATGCCTATGCATCGGAGAAGAGTGTGGAAGTGGGATTCTATGTCTATGTACAGTATCTGCTTTCAAACCAATTGTCTGCCGTAACCGCCTATGCCCGCAACCATGGGGTTTTGCTCAAGGGGGACATACCCATTGGCATTTCCCGTACCAGTGTGGAGGCATGGACGGAGCCGGAGTATTTCAATATGGAAGGTTCGGCTGGTGCACCGCCCGACGATTTTAGCGTAGACGGACAGAATTGGGGGTTCCCGACGTATAACTGGAAACTCATGCAGGAGGATGGCAACCAGTGGTGGATACGGCGTTTCCGCAAAATGTCTGAATACTTTGATGCATACCGCATTGACCATGTTCTGGGTTTCTTCCGCATTTGGGAGATCCCAGTGTCGGCAAGGAGCGGATTGTTGGGACACTTTGAACCTTGTCTGCCAATGAGTGTGGAAGAGATAGAGGCCAGTGGGTTGCAATGGCGAGAGAAATTCTTTACTGCTCCATACATTACAGATCTCCTTCTCCGGAAACTCATGCCAGAACAGGCAGACGTAGAAACGGTGCGTTCGCAATACCTTGAAGCCGTGGGACCTGATTGGTACCAGTTGCGCGAAGAGTTTACAACTGAGCAGAGGATACACGAGCATTTTGGAAATATTGACGACAATCCGCATGCCCTCTATATAAGAAAGGTGTTGTGCCAACTCGTACAGGATGTGCTTTTCATTCCCCTTAGAGATGGATTTGTACCTCGTATATCAGCACAGAAGACCTATGTCTATGAAACCCTCTCGTCTGCCGAGAAGGAAGCCTTCAATCGCTTGTATGAGGACTTCTATTACAGAAGACACAACGATTTCTGGGGTAATGAAGCAATGAAGAAACTGCCGGCTCTGGTGGAGGCTACACAAATGCTATGCTGTGCTGAGGATCTGGGTATGGTGCCAGCATGTGTGGGACCTGTAATGAACCAGTTGAGGATTCTTTCCTTGGAAATACAATCCATGCCCAAGGAATTTGGTGTGCGCTTCGGACGATTGGAGAATAATCCTTACATGTCCGTAGTTACAATCTTCACACACGATATGCCCACCTTGCGTTTGTGGTGGAAGGAAGATGCTGAGCGACGTCAGCAATATTACAATGAAATGCTACAGAAGGATGGCCGTGCACCGGAGGAAATGCCAGGATGGTTGTGCGAAGAGGTTGTGGCACGCCATCTCTTCTCTCCTTCCATGTTGTGTTTGATTTCCCTTCAGGACTGGTTGTCAATGGACGAAGGACTGCGTTCCGCAAATATAGAGCAGGAACGTATCAACATACCGTCCAATCCTCGTCATTATTGGCGTTACCGTATGCATCTGTCTATAGAGGATTTGATGCATGCTAAGGACTTCAATGCAAAGCTAAGAATGATGATTGAAAGAAGCGGAAGAGCATGATGCAAAAGAATAGCGACCTTGAAGTAAAAAACAAGGTCGCTATTCTTTTGCACGGGAAGAGAGGCTCGAACTCCCGACACCTGGTTTTGGAGACCAGTGCTCTACCAACTGAGCTATTCCCGTGTGTTTCCAAGTGCAAAGTTATGAATTTATTCTGAATTGATGAGCAATTTTGCCAATAAACTTTGCTCGGAAGCTATATTTTCTTGTTTTTCCACCTCTGTGCCTACTGTTCCAACACCTGCCGTACCGATTCTATGCCTGGAATCTTGCTGATGTGTGCTATGGCGCTGACCATCTCCTTAACGCTATGCACCATGATCACTACCTTGCAGTTCACGATACAGTCAACGGTACTTATGCACAGGGAATCCATGTTGAGGTGCAACCGGTCGGCAATCTCGGAAGTAAGGTCCATGAGCAGGCGATGTCTGTCTACACCGGTAATTTCCAATGTGATGGGGTAGGTGAATCCGATGCGGTTTATGGTTATTGACGTGTGCGTATTTGCCACTATTGGTGGTGCGGAAGGGTCTTCTGCATAACTGACGCTTACCACATCGTCGCCATATTTGCTGGCTAATCGTATGGCCTCGGGGCATGAACGGCGATGCAGGGTAATCTCCTCGTACTCGTTGGAGGCTGTCTTGTGTCCGTGTGTTCTTATTCCAATAATTTCTCCTCCCGGCAAGGGCTTGCATAACGGACAACGGCATACTCCGCCTCTGATTTTGCGTCTTTCCTTGAGGAAGAGGCGTAGGTATCGTTTGGCGGCATAGGTCTGGCAATGGTCTATCCAATCCTTTCGTGGTCCTATTTTCGGCGATGTTATAAGTTTTACGCAATCGCCGCCATGAAGGGTGGTCTTTACACTGCACAGGATGCCGTTTACATAGGCATAGTGGGCATGAGCGCCAACCTCGTCTCCCTGCTTGAAGGCATAGTCAAGTACAGTGCTGTCCTTGGGCAGGATGTAACTATCTCCATTTGGAGAGAATACTGTTATGTCGTCATAGTAGAGACTTGAGGCTATGTGTTCCAGGAAGAAGGCTTCATTGCCTTGGCTTGAAATGTCTTTTAGAACCTTACGGAAACGCTTCAGCCAGTTGCCGATGTTGTTGCCGATTTCGTTTATGCAACCAACCTGGCTGGCACGAACCATACCTTCGGAACATATCTGCACGTCTTCCCATATGCCTTGGCTGGAGAGTAGCATTAGGCGCAGACACTGATAGGAATTTTCCTTGGGTTGCTCTATTTGGTTGATGAAACTGCCCGGACGTTCGCGGAAATCGCGTGTCAATAGGTTGTATATCTTCAGGCAGGTCTCCTTGTCGGTTAGCGGGTCGTCCAGTGTGTCTTCCCAAAAAGTGATGCGTATGTAGTATCTGTTGGGCAAGTGCCAGAAGTCCAGGTTTGACTGCTTCATCCTGCGCCAGATGGAGTAGGGGCGTCGCCAGAAAGGTTTCACCTCGCATTGGATGCCGTGATCTCGTAGAGTGCCACGGATGTCTTTACAAAAACGGTCCAGACGTTCTCGGTTTTGTGCTTCATCTTGCTCCAGCCATTGTGCGATGTCACCGTATTCAAGCTCGCAACGGTATTTGAAAGACAGGTTTTCCAGGTCGGACTTAACTTCAAAGAGTCCCAAGCGGTTTGCCAATGGTGCGTAGAAGCAATCCGTTTCTCCGGCTATCTTCATCTGCTTGTCGGGGCGCATGGATTGCAAGGTTCGCATGTTGTGCAGGCGGTCGCTTATCTTTACCATCACGGCCCTGATGTCATAATGCAGCGATGCCAAAATCTGCTGATAGTTGTCTACCTGTTTTGTTGTGTGATAGGTTTCTTTCTTTTGCTTGGTTACAACGTTCACAAGCCCGGCCACATCATTGCCAAAACGTTGGCGTATATCCTCTACAGTATAAGGGGTATCCTCGACAACGTCATGAAGGAAGGCTGTAATTACGGTGTTGGCATCCAGTTGCAGTTCCTTGGCGACTATGAGTGCCACGGAGATGGGGTGCAGGATGTATGGTTCGCCAGACTTGCGTCTTTGGGGTGCATGGGCTTCCTTGGCAAGAAGGTATGCTTGACGAACCCGTTCCAAGTCTTCGGGACTGACACGCGGACGAATGGCATCAAATACCTCTTGTGCCAAATCGTTTACAGTCTTCTTGTAATCCATAGGTAGATGAGTTTTGAGGTGTATCCTGTTTTATGTTTTGTTGAACAAAGTTAAGGATTTTTATAATATATAATGAATAAATGCTGTATATTTTTGCGCCGATGCCCTTTTTTCGTTATCTTTGTACGCAATAGAATGGGTCAAGACGCTCTTTTATGTATAGCGTCGTATGAATTGTAATGATAAATAAAACACGATAAAAGAATGAAAGCATTTGTTTTTCCCGGTCAGGGAGCACAGTTTACCGGTATGGGCAAGGACCTGTACGAGAGCAATGAAGTAGCAAAGGAAATGATGGAGAAGGCCAACGAGATACTTGGCTTCCGTCTGACCGATATCATGTTTGAAGGCGATGCCGAGGCATTGAAGCAGACAAAGGTTACCCAGCCTGCCGTATTCCTGCATAGTGTGGTTATGGCAAAGTGCATGGGCGAGGCTTTCCAGCCCGATATGGTAGGTGGTCATTCTCTGGGCGAGTTCAGTGCTCTGGTAGCCGCCGGTGCCCTTGATTTTGAGGATGGCTTGAAACTGGTGTATGCTCGTGCTTTGGCTATGCAGAAGGCATGCGAGGCTGCTCCTGGTGGAATGGCTGCTGTTATGCGTCTGTCGGACGAGCAGATAGAACAGATTTGTGCAGACGTGACGGCTCAGGCAGGCAAGGGTGTAGTGGTAGCCGCAAACTACAACTGTCCCGGTCAGCTGGTTATCAGCGGTAACAAGGAAGCCGTAGAGGTGGCTTGTGAAAAGTTGTTGGAAGCCGGTGCACGTCGTGCCCTTGTTCTGCCCGTAGGTGGTGCCTTCCATAGTCCATTGATGCAGCCAGCCAAGGACGAGCTGGAAGCAGCCATAGCAGCAACAGAGTTCCATGTGCCCACATGCCCCATCTATCAGAACGTGGATGGCAAGGCACACACCAACCCCGAGGAAATCAAGCAGAACCTGATTGCCCAATTGACCGCCAGTGTGCGTTGGACACAAGAGGTGGAGGCTATGGTCGAGGCTGGTGCCACCGAGTTCGTGGAGTGCGGCCCTGGTCAGGCTCTGACAGGTATGATAACTAAGATAGCAAAGGGTGCTAACGTCCTGCATGCTTAATTGTTTGTACATCAGGTTATGAATATATATCAAGTTTTTACCCGTTTGTTCGGTGCCAATGTGGAACATCCCGTTCCGCATGGCAGTAAGAGTCAGAACGGATGCGGCACCATGTCGGCCTTTACCCAGAAGGCCCTTGCAGACATTAAGGCCATGGGGTTCACACATGTATGGTACACCGGTATTATAGAGCATGCCACACAGACGGATTATAGCCGATACGGCATCCGTAAGGACCACCCCGAAGTGGTGAAAGGGCGTGCCGGAAGCCCCTATGCCATCAAGGATTACTATGATGTGGATCCTGACCTGGCCACCAAGGTGCCCGAGCGTATAAAGGAATGGGAGGCTCTCATCGAGCGCACTCACAAGGCAGGCATGAAAGTCATTCAGGACTTTGTTCCTAACCACGTTGCACGTGAATACCACTCTGATGCATGTCCCGAGGGATGCCTGGACCTGGGCGAGGGTGATGATACTTCGCTCAACTACTCTCCGGAGAACAATTTCTACTACATGGGCGAACCCTTGCACCTGGACAATATCTTGAGTGAGGAGGAGCGTGCAAAGTCCAATATCTATGAAGAGAACCCGGCAAAGGCTACCGGTAATGATGTCTTCTCGGCATGGCCGGGCAGGAACGACTGGTATGAGACGGTGAAACTGAACTATGGTCCCAACACCTACCGCAAGATGCTCCAGATTCTGCTCTATTGGGCAGAGAAGGGTGTGGACGGATTCCGTTGTGACATGGCAGAAATGGTGCCCGTGGAGTTCTGGGAGTGGGTCATTCCTCAGGTTAAGGAGAAGTTCCCCGACATCATCTTCATAGCAGAGGTCTACAATCCCCAGTTGTACCGCGACTACATTTTCCGCGGACATTTCGATTACCTTTATGACAAGGTTGGCCTCTACGACAAACTCAAGGCCGTTTGCGCCGGATGGTGCTCGACCAAGGAACTGACCTCCTGCTGGCAAAGCGTGGAGGACATACAGGGCCACATGCTCAACTTCCTTGAGAACCACGACGAGCAGCGCATAGCCAGCGACTTCTTTGCCGGCGATGCCAAGAAGGGGCGCCCCATGATGCTCGTGAGCACACTGATGAACACCAACCCCATGATGATATACTTCGGCCAGGAACTGGGCGAGAAGGGTATGGACAGCGAGGGATTCTCCGGCGAGGACGGACGTACCACCATCTTTGATTACTGGACGGTGGACACTATACGCCGTTGGCGCAATGGCGGAAAGTTTGACGGTGCCCTGCTTACCGACGAGGAAAAGAAACTCAAGGACTTCTATACTCAGACTTTGCGTCTTGCCGAGGAGGAACCCGCCTTCAGCGAGGGCCTCTTCTGGGACTTGATGTACGTGAACGGACACTTGGACAGACAATACGCATTCCTGCGCAGCGACAAGAAGAAGACCTATCTGGTTGTTGCCAACTTCTCTGGTGAGAACGTTACCACGGACATTCGCATTCCTGCCGATGCCATCAGGTCTCTGACTCCAGAGTCGGAAAAAGTAAAGAGCAATCTTGCACATGACATTACCGTGTCCATCAAGGTGAAGGCATGGGATGGCATAGTGAAGAAGATAAAGTTATAGCTAAAGACGCGTCGTGTTGCGATGCTCCTCGCAACACGACGCGATGTCTTTCGAAACGTGAAGCGACATCCCTCGCGTCGGGAGACATTGTTCGCGGCAACTTTTTGCCTGAACAAACATTAATCATAACCAGAAAAACATAAAGAAGATGAATAGTTCAAAGACAACAAGCCACACGCATCTTGTGATAATGGCCGGAGGTATTGGAAGCCGATTTTGGCCAATGAGCACCCCAGAGTGCCCAAAGCAATTTGTGGATGTCCTCGGTACAGGTCGCACTTTTATACAGATGACAGTTGACCGTTTCAAGGGTTTGGTTCCCATGCAGAATATATGGGTAGTCACCAGTCAGGCATATAAGGACATTGTGGCAGAGCAGTTGCCAGAAATACCTCAGGGCAATATCCTTCTGGAACCTTGCCGCAGAAATACTGCTCCTTGCATTGCATATGCCTCGTGGCGCATTAAAAGCATAGACTCCAAAGCTACGATGGTGGTAAGCCCCTCTGACCACCTTGTTTTGGACGTTGCTGAGTTTCAGCGTGTAGTATCTGGCTCTTTGGATTTTGCTTCTGAATCAGATGCTATAGTAACCTTGGGCATGAAACCCACACGTCCCGAAACAGGCTACGGATACATCCAGACGGATATGAGTTATCCTTCAGTTCGTAATTCCGAGATTTTCAGAGTGGATTCTTTTCGTGAAAAGCCCGACCTGCCAACGGCTACGAAGTACATCGCCCAACCAAATATGTTGTGGAATTCTGGTATTTTCATATGGAACGTAAGCACCATAGTAAACGCCCTTAGGGTACATGCTCCAGAAATCAACGAAATCTTTGAGAATCTTCTTCCGGTATACGGGACAGACAAAGAGCAAGACACCATCAATGAGGAGTTTCCCAAGTGTCAGAGCATTTCTGTTGACTATGCCATTCTGGAGAAGTCAGATGAGATTTACTGTTTCCCTGCTTCGTTCGGTTGGAGTGACTTGGGCACATGGGGTTCTTTGCGAGAGAATGTAGCACGCGACCGCAACGGCAATGCCATTATAGGCGATAATGTGCAAACATACGAAACTCGAGATTGCGTCATTCATTGTGGCGAGGAGCGTCGTGTCGTAGTTCAAGGTTTGGAAGGCTACATAGTGGCAGAGAAGGACGATACGTTACTCGTTTGCAAGTTGTCTGAAGAACAGAGGATCAAGCTTTTCTCGGAGTGAAATCAGCAAACAATAGATATTAATATATAATAAGATATAATTATGGAGAATAGAAAGGTTGCCTTGATAACAGGTGTTACCGGTCAGGATGGTAGTTATTTGAGTGAATTCCTGATAGAAAAAGGCTATGAGGTACATGGCATCATCCGCCGTAGCAGTGTGGATTACCGCGAGCGCATCGCGCATCTGGAGGGTCATCCTATGTTCCATCTTCATTATGGCGATATGGGTGATTCCATGTCATTGGTAAAGGTGGTCAGTGCCGTTCGCCCTACAGAGATATATAATCTTGCCGCACAAAGCCATGTGCAAGTAAGTTTTGATGCACCTGAGTTTACTGCTGATGTAGACGCTACAGGTGTACTTCGTGTTTTGGAGGCAGTTCGTGCCAACCATTTGGAGAACGAGTGCCGTATCTACCAAGCTTCAACGTCCGAACTTTATGGCAAGGTAGAGGAGGTTCCACAGAACGAGAATACCCCCTTCCATCCTTATAGTCCCTATGCCGTGGCTAAACTCTATGGTTTCTGGATAATCAAGGAGTATCGCGAGGCATACAACATGTTCTGCTGTTCGGGTATCCTGTTCAATCACGAGAGTGAACGCCGTGGCGAAACCTTTGTCACCCGCAAGATTACCCTTGCCGCTGCACGTATAGCACAAGGCAAGCAGGAGAAACTCTTCCTGGGTAACCTCTCCTCTCTTCGCGACTGGGGATATGCCAAGGATTATGTAGAATGCATGTGGCTCATTCTCCAGCAACCCGAACCCGAGGACTTTGTTATTGCCACGGGCGAGCAGCACTCTGTCCGTGACTTCACTTATGCTGCTTTCAAGGCAGCAGGTATAGAATTGAAATTCGAAGGCGAGGAGATGGACGAGAAGGGTATCTGCGTGAGTGGTCCTGCAGAACTCGTGGGCAAGACGCTTGTGGAGGTAAGCCCAGACTTCTATCGTCCCACCGATGTGGTAAACCTTTGGGGTGATCCCACCAAGGCCAAGACTAAGCTTGGCTGGAATCCTGCCAAGACAACCTTCGAGCAATTGGTGTCCATTATGGTGAAGCACGATATGGAAAAGGTGGCTGCCGAGCATGTTGCCAACGTTATGCGCACCAATTTGGCAGAATATCTGGAAAAGGGCTTGGTGAAGTAGTTTATCCGGGAATACACCTTATTATATTATATAAGTAGTTTAAATATGGAATTTAGTTCTAAGATATATGTCGCTGGTCACCGTGGAATGGTAGGTAGCGCTATTGTGCGCGAACTTGAACGCCAGGGATACACGAACATCATAACCCGCACTCATGCAGAACTGGATCTGACCAATCAAGAGGCCGTTAATAGTTTCTTCAAAGAAGAGCGCCCAGAATATGTCTTCCTGGCTGCAGCCAAGGTGGGTGGCATAATCGCCAACCAGACGGCATTGGCCGATTTCATGTATGAGAACATGATGCTGGAGATGAATGTCATCCATGCTGCATGGCAGAACGGCTGCAAGAAGCTGGAGTTTCTCGGCTCTTCTTGTATATATCCTCGCATGGCGCCTCAACCCATGCCCGAGTCTTGTCTGCTGACCAGCGAATTGGAGAAGACCAACGAGGCCTATGCCTTGGCAAAGATTAGTGGTTTGAAGTATTGTGAATATTTGAACCGTCAGTATGGTACTGACTTCATATCCCTGATGCCAACAAACCTGTATGGTCCCAACGACAACTATCATCCTACACATTCCCACGTGCTACCTGCCCTGATACGTCGTTTCCACGAAGCAAAGGAACAGGGCTTGGGCGAGGTGACATGTTGGGGTGACGGTTCTCCCTTGCGTGAGTTTCTGTATGTTGATGACCTTGCCAACCTCTGCGTCTTCCTGATGAATAACTATAGCGGTAACGAAACCGTGAATGCTGGTACAGGCAAGGAACTAAGCATCAAGGAACTGACAGAAATGGTGGCTAAGGTGGTTGGTTACGAAGGCAAGATACTTTGGGACACCACCAAACCCAATGGAACTCCACGCAAACTCCTTGATGTCAGCAAAGCCAAGGCCCTTGGCTGGACCTATCGCACTGAGTTGGAGGATGGTATAAGATTGAGTTATCAAGACTTCTTGAATAATCCTATGCGTGCGGAGAGATAACAGATATCTGAGTTGTATCTAATTGAAAGGTAAATATAATCCATAAGCATATATGAAGAAACTATTGTCGCTTCCCCCCAATTTGGTAGAATGTTTTCACGATGTGGCAGGTGTCAGCCATAAGGAATATTTCTGCACTTCCGACCCTGTTGGCGCCAGGTTGGGCAGCGGTGGCGGAACCAATTGGCTTTTAGAGGCATGCCATCAGGACGAGGCTCCTGAGAAGAGTTTTGAAGAATGGCTGGCTTTGGAGAAACGCATACTTCTCCATGCCGGAGGTCAGAGTCGCCGTTTGCCAGCTTATGCCCCCAGTGGAAAGGTGCTTACGCCAATACCCGTATTCCGTTGGGAACGTGGTCAGCGTATTGGGCAGAATCTGTTGCAATTGCAACTTCCTTTGTACAACCGTATTATGAATGCTGCCCCCGAGGGACTTCGTACATTGATAGCTTCAGGCGACGTTTATATACGAGCAGGCAAATTGCAACCCGTCCCCGATGCCGATGTTGTATGCTATGGTCTTTGGGTAGACCCGTCTTTGGCCAAGAATCATGGCGTCTTCCTTTCCAAGAGAGAGACACCCGAAATTTTGGATTTTGTGCTTCAAAAGCCTTCGGTAGAGAAGTTGGGCGAACTGATGCACACCCATTTGTTCCTCATGGATATTGGCATTTGGCTGCTTTCAGACAAGGCCGTAAACATGCTTATGCGCAAGAGCACGGGTAAGGATGGCGAAATACTAAATTACGACCTGTATAGCGACTTTGGCCAGGCATTGGGAGAGAATCCTACGCTTGTGGACGAAGAACTGAACTCTCTGAAAGTGGCAGTTTTGCCCTTGCAGGATGGTGAGTTCTATCACTATGGCACATCTCGAGAGATGATAAGTTCCACTATGGCCATACAGAATTTGGTTTACGACCAGCGTGCTATCATGCATCTTGGGGTCAAGGCTCATCCAAGCATCTTCACCCAGAACTGTTGCCATGGAATCAAGTTCGAGGCCACCAATCCTAATATATGGATAGAGAATTCGTGGGTGCCGTCTACTTGGACGCTAACTCACGAGAACATCATCACGGGTGTGCCCCAGAACGATTGGAGTATTTCTCTTGCTCCTGGTATATGTGTGGATGTGGCTCCTATGGGCGAAACGCAATGGGTTTTGCGTCCCTATGGATTTAACGATGCCATGCGTGGCGACCTGCGTGACGCTTCTACCGAGTACCTTGGACGTCCCGTAGGCGAGTGGTTGTCCAAACGAGGAATTTCTGCTGATGATGTGCAGGGTAGTGCAGATTTGCAGAATAGCCGTATTTTCCCCGTGTGTAACACAATTGAGGAAATGGGTTGCATGCTTGAATGGATGATTTCAAAGACTCCCTCGCAGGAACAGACCTCCGTATGGCAGGGTATGGAACGCCTTTCTGCCAATGAAATAAGCGACAAGGCCAACCTTCGCCGTCTTCAAAGTCAGCGTCTAGCACTTCGCAAAGCCAATCTTACCACTTTGGCATCCAATCATCGTTCCAGTATCTTCTACCAAACCAATCTGGACGACTTGGCACATGAGTTTCATAATCTTCAGGTTCCTGTTCCGGAACCATTGCCAGAGACAGAGGCACTTCTCAAGAGAATAAACGACCACATGTTCCGCTCCAGACTTTTGGAACTGAACGGTCATGATGGGGCTGCCCAGGAGAAGCTTGCATTCTCGTTGCTTGGCGAGGGGCTTACTGAGGAAGTTGTGGCTTGCAAGCAGATGCCTCGCTTGGATGTGTATAGCGACCAGATTGTGTGGGGACGAAGTCCTGTTCGTATAGATTTGGCAGGCGGATGGACAGATACGCCGCCGTACTGCCTGACATCAGGTGGCAGTGTGGTAAATCTGGCCGTAGAATTGAACGGACAACCGCCTCTGCAAACCTATGTGAAACCTTCTGTCGACTATAAACTTGTTCTTCGTAGTATAGATCTTGGTGCCATGGAAGTGGTTTCCACATGGGAGGAACTTGCCGATTTCGCAAAGGTGGGGTCGCCATTCTCTATCCCCAAGGCGGCTTTGGCTTTGGCTGGATTCTTGCCCAGGTTCTGTCAGCGCAAATATAAGTCTTTGGAGGACCAGCTGAGAGATTTTGGCAGTGGTATTGAAGTAACGCTACTCAGTGCTGTGCCTGCAGGTTCTGGTCTTGGCACAAGTTCCATCCTGGCTGCTACGGTGCTCGGTGCTGTTGCCAATTTCTGTGGCTTAGGATGGAGCAAAGACGAGATTTGCAATCGCACCCTGGTGCTGGAACAGCTCTTGACCACAGGAGGTGGCTGGCAAGACCAGTATGGTGGTGTTCTTCATGGAATAAAACTGTTATCTACAGATGGCAGCTTCAAGCAGACACCGGAAATCAGTTGGCTCAGTGACAACCTCTTCACAGATCCTCAGTATCAGGCATGCCATCTGCTGTATTATACCGGCATAACACGTACCGCCAAGAAGATATTGGCGGAGATAGTTCGTGGAATGTTCCTATACGATACAGAGCGCCTGTCGCTTCTTGGGGACATGAAGGAGCATGCGCACGATGTGGCTAATGCCATCATGAAAGGCGAATTTGCGCAGTTGGGCTCTCTGGTTGGAAAGACATGGATGCAGAACCAATTGCTTGATAGCGGTACCAATCCTCCGCAGGTGCAGGCTATCATCGAGAAGGTTAAGGACCTTTGTCTGGGGTTGAAGCTTCCCGGTGCTGGAGGTGGAGGCTTCCTCTATATGATAGCCAAGGACCCTGTTGCAGCATTACGTATTCGTGAGATATTGACCAAGGAACGTCCCAACGAACGTGCACGTTTCGTGGAAATGAATCTTTCAAGAACCGGTATGCAGTTGTCCAGAAGTTGATAAAGTCAAGAATAGATCCTGTTTGGATATTCTTCATGGAAAAACATTCAAATAGGTCTTGGTCTACGGGTTGTTCCTATGCATGGGGGCAACCCGTTTTTTTGTACCTCTGGCATTGGCAGCAGTCTGCAGTACTACAGCACCCTCCTCCCGAGGACGGACTTCGGTCCTCGGGAGGACCAAGGCGAGAGTTCCCGGTTCTTTCGGGTCGGTCCTCGGGAGGACCCAAAACGACGCTCCTGAGCGGTGGATTTCGTCCTATAGGAAGAAAGCGTGCCAACCGCTATGGGGTGCAAGCTTTTGTGCTCAAATCGGCCGATTGTGGTGAATTGTAACTGGTACCGCCTCTATGCCCTCTTTGGTGCTGATGGGGTTGATGGGAAGTTCAAGCTTGAGGCCCTTGAAGTTCACTCCGCCGATAATAACACCTACAGCATGTCCACTATATTACCCTGCATTGCAAAGGCTTTGAAATCCTATAAGAATGTGCTCTTTGCCATTTGATTTTGACAAATAGAGTTGTTAATTATGCATGTTTGCCAAATTTTCTTAGGGTATTGCGTGGCTAAATTGAAAAGAATTTTGTAAATTTGCGCAAAGAACGAGAATAAAAGTGCGTAAAAAGACGATTATAGCAGTCATGTGGCTTCTTGCTATGCTCTTGATGGTAGCCTGCAAGAGTGCTGAATATTGTAATTGCGGCTGAGGAATTCTCGCATTACTGTCTGTTGGCTTGGCGCACGTCTTCTTGAAGTAATAGAATAATAGAATAGAGTTAATAAACCATAGTTTTTCATTTTAAACATTAAATTAAAAAGAAATGGCAACAAAAGTAGGTATTAATGGTTTCGGCCGTATCGGTCGTTTCGTTTTCCGTGCTGCTCAGACTCGTGATGACATCGAGATCGTAGGTATCAATGACCTTTGCCCCGTTGATTACTTGGCATACATGCTGAAGTATGACACCATGCACGGTCAGTTCCAGGGTACTATCGAGGCTGACGTTGAGAACAGCAAGCTTATCGTTAACGGTAAGGCTATCCGTGTAACTGCTGAGCGCAACCCCGCTGACTTGAAGTGGAACGAGATCGAGGCTGAATACGTTGTTGAGTCTACAGGTTTGTTCCTGTCTCAGGACAAGGCTCAGGCTCACATCGAGGCTGGTGCTAAGTATGTTGTTATGTCTGCTCCCTCAAAGGACGCTACTCCCATGTTCGTATGCGGTGTAAACTTCGACAAGTACGAGAAGGGCACTCAGTTCGTATCTAACGCTTCTTGCACCACCAACTGCTTGGCTCCCATCGCTAAGGTGCTGAACGACAAGTGGGGTATCACCGATGGTTTGATGACCACCGTACACTCTACCACCGCTACTCAGAAGACCGTTGACGGTCCCTCTCTGAAGGACTGGCGTGGTGGCCGTGCTGCTGCTGGCAACATCATCCCCTCTTCTACAGGTGCTGCTAAGGCTGTAGGTAAGGTTATCCCCGAGCTGAACGGCAAGCTGACCGGTATGGCATTCCGCGTTCCCACTCTGGACGTATCTGTAGTTGACCTGACTGTAAATCTGGCTAAGCCTGCTACTTACGCTGAGATTTGCGAGGCAATGAAGGCTGCTTCTGAGAACGAGCTGAAGGGTGTTCTGGGTTATGTTGACGAGGACGTAGTTTCTGCTGACTTCCTTGGCGACGCTCGCACCTCTATCTTCGACGCTAAGGCTGGTATCGCTCTGACTGACACCTTCGTTAAGGTTGTTAGCTGGTACGACAACGAGATCGGTTACTCTAACAAGGTTCTCGAGCTGATCGCACACATGAAGAAGGTTAACGGTTAATTCAACACAACTCCGTTATAACTTTTATGCCCGAGGGAGAAATCCTTCGGGTTTTTTGTGTGAGTGGGGACGCACTCGATAAACGTAAATGATAGCTCTTGTTGTATTTGGTTATGTTGCTATTTGTGTTGTAGGCTGTGGTTATATAGTACTATATAAATAATGTATATGTCCAAAACGTTATTTATCGTATAAAATAATGACATATTGCTTGTAGTTTCCTCAAAAAGCAGTAATTTTGCGCATTATATGTGCGTCTAAAGGCATAGATGGAAACTAACTAACAAATATCAATACAAATGAAAAGTTTTATCAAGTACACAATGGCAACCGTGGTGGGTATATTCCTGACCATGACGTTGTTCACAATCATCGGCATCATCTCCTTGGCCGGAATGATTGCTACCGAGGGTATGAGTGCCCCCATCAAGGAGAAGAGCATCCTGCGTATTAACCTTAGCGGCGAACTGGCAGAGCGAGGCGATGCTAATCCTTTTGCCTCACTGATGGGCGAGACTTCTGTAAGCCTGTCTCTTGAGGATGCCCTGCTGGCATTGGACAAGGCTGCCAAGAGCGACAAGATTCTGGGTGTTTATCTGGAAGGTGGTGCAATAGCTGCCAACCCTGGTATGGCACAGGAATTGCGCCAGGCTCTGGTGGAGTTCAAGAAAAGCGGCAAGTGGGTCATTGCCTATGGCGACTCCTATGGCAAGACGGCATACTACCTGTCCTCTGTGGCTGACTCCGTCCTGCTCAACCCCGAGGGCAATGTGGACTTCAGCGGTATGGCAACGCAGATCATGTTCTTCAAGGACGTGATGGAGAAGGTGGGCGTGAAGATGCAGGTGTTCAAGGTTGGCACCTACAAGAGCGCCGTGGAGCCCTTCATCTGCTCCGAGATGTCTCCTGCCAACCGAGAGCAGGTTACTTCCTACCTGTTCAGCATCTGGACAAACATGCTGAACGAGGTGGCCGAGAGCCGCAACATGGAGGTTGGCAAACTGAACTCACTGGCCGATTCTCTGACCATGATTTCCGATGCCGCTATGGCGCTGAACGGCGGTATGGTGGACAAACTCTGCTACATGGACGAGGTGAAGGCCATCCTGCGCGAGAAGTGCGGTTATGAGGACAAGGACGACGACCTGGTGTTCACCACCGTGGCAGACGTTGCCAAGAGCGAGACTCTGGACGAGAAGATAGACGAGCAGGTTGCCGTTTACTATGCCTACGGCGAGATTGTGCAGAGCCAGAGCGGTGGCCTGTCAATGGACCAGGAGCACCAGATTGTGGGCGAGAAGATGATCAAGGACCTTCAGGACCTGCGCGAGAATGATGACGTGAAGGCCGTGGTAATCCGTGTGAACAGTCCTGGTGGCAGTGCCTTTGCCAGCGAGCAGATATGGCGCGAGGTGTGCCTGCTGAAGGAGAAGAAACCCGTGGTGGTGAGCATGGGCGGCATGGCAGCCAGCGGTGGCTACTACATCAGTTGTGCCGCCAACCGTATCTTTGCCGAGCCTACCACACTGACTGGTTCTATTGGCATCTTTGGCATGATTCCTGATGCAAGCGAACTCCTGACCGAGAAGATTGGCCTGAAGTTCGACGTGGTGAAGACCAACGAGATGTCTGACATTGGTGGTATGGGACGCCCCTTCAATGCTGCCGAGAGCGCACAGTTGCAGAAGATGATAAACCGTGGCTACGAAACCTTCACCAAGCGTGTGGCAGACGGCCGTGGCATGGCTCAGGACAGTGTGAAGATGATTGCCGAAGGCCGTGTGTGGACAGGCGAGCAGGGTTTGAAGATAGGTCTCGTTGACGAACTGGGCAACCTGGACGATGCCGTGGCACATGCCGCAGAACTGGCCAAGGTGGAGAAGTACCGTGCCGTTGGCTATCCCGCTCCCGACAATCCATTCGAGCAGTTGCTGAACGAGAAGAAGTCTGGCTACCTGGATGCCGAGTTGAAGGAACTTCTGGGCGAGGGCTATGGCTTGTACTCACTCATGAAGGGTGTGAAGAATGCTGACCGCATCCAGGCACGCATGCCTTTCGAGATGGTTGTAAAGTAATAATTATACACTCTGATGTCCCTAATGCCCTTGAACAGTTTTGAGGTCCTTGGGGACATTTTCTTGTTGATATGAACAAATACCGTCTTTACCGCCTGCTCACAGAGCAGCAGGAACTGAAGGACAAGCGGCATCCCATGTTTGAGAAGAACCGCTTCATGAAGATCCTGATGTGGTTCATGGTTCTCTACTATGCCGCCATCCTGCTTCTTATGGGAGCGATGCTGCCCATGGGCTTCAGTGGCATGTATCCCGGTGTGGCAGCCTTCCATGTCATGGACGGACTTCTGCCCTGGTTGCTTTTAGTGGACTTCTGGATACGTTTCGTCCTGCAGGAGACTCCTTCCCAGCAGGTGCGCCAGTACAGTCTCTTGCCCGTGCGCAGGACGTTCCTGATGAACATGTACCTGCTTCGCACTGCCTTCAGTTCCGGCAACCTCTTTTGGGGATTCATGCTTGTACCCTTCGGCGCCATCTGTGTGCTGCCCTTGATGGGGTGGGGAGGATTCCTCTCCTGGCTGCTTGGCTGGTGGCTGCTTTGTGTGGCCAATGGATTGTGCTACCTGCTATGTCGTGCCTTGTGCATGAAGAGTTTTCTGTGGCTGCTCCTTCCCTTGGCCGTGCATGGTGGCATTGTGGCGCTGATGCTTGTGCCCGACAAGAACCCTCTGGACATGCCCTGCACCATGCTGATGTACGAGTTTGCCAAGGGTAATCTTTTATATATAATAGGTGCGGCCGTTCTCATTGCTCTGTTCTACTGGGCCAACTATGCCCTGCAGATGCACATGGTGTACAACGAGGTGGCAAAGAAGGAGGAGGTGGAACTTAAGAGCACCACACAGATGAACTACCTGAACCGTTGGGGCGCTCTGGGCGAGTACCTGAAGATGGAGGTGAAGTTGAGGATGCGCAACAGCCAGGTGCGCATGCAGTTCCTTGTGGGCATAGGCTTGATAGTGTTCTTCTCCGTGGTGCAGTACTTCAGCGATGTGTATAGCGGAGCCTTCATGTCGTCGTTCGTGTGCATGTACGACTACATCATCCTGGGCATGACGACGCTCATTACCATCATGTGCTACGAGGGCAACTACATAGACGGTCTTATGGCGCGTAGGGAGAGCATCTATGCCCTGTTGCGTGCCAAGTACTACTTCAACACCGCCCTGCTCATATTCCCCTTCCTCATCGTCCTGCCACTGATCGTTACCGGCAGAAGTTCCCTGTGGATGAACCTCGGCTACATGTTCATGACGGCAGGTGTCATGTACCCCATGATATTCCAGATGGCGGTTTACAACAACAACACCCTGCCGCTGAACAACAAACTCACAGGCAAGCAGGGCAACATGATGCAGCAGATAGTCAGTTTCGTTGCCCTGTTCCTCCCCATAGCCCTGGAAAAGTTGCTGGTGCTCCTGCTGGGCGATGTGTGGGGATATGTTGCCTTGATAGTTATAGGTTGCATAGGCATTGCCACGCACCAGTTGTGGCTCCGCAATATCTACGAGAGATTTATGGCACGCCGCTATGCCAACATGGACGGCTTCCGTGCAAGCAGAAATTCCTGATTAAAGCATGATATTACTATGAAGATACAGATAGAGAACCTGAAGAAATCCTTTGGCGAGAAGGTTGCCGTGGATATAGAACAATACGAGATCAAGGATGGCGAGATGCTGGGCCTCGTGGGCAACAACGGTGCCGGCAAGAGCACGCTCTTCCGCCTGATGCTGGACCTGGTCAAGGCCGACGGCGGCCGTGTGCTCATGCACCCCTCGGAGGAGGAGCAGAGCCAGGGCATTGCCCAGGGCAGTGTGGACGTGGCACATACGGAGGACTGGAAGGACTGGACAGGTGCCTTCGTGGACGAGTCCTTCCTGATTGACTATCTCACGCCCGACGAGTATTTCCAGTTCATCGGTCGCATCTCCGGCCGCAAGCAGGAGGAGGTGGACACCTTCCTGCAGGACTTTGAGCAGTTCATGGCTGGCGAGGTGGCAGGACAGAAGAAACTTATCCGCAACCTCTCTGCCGGCAACAAGCAGAAGGTGGGCATCGTTGGTGCCATGCTCCTGCAGCCCAAGGTGCTCATCCTGGACGAACCCTTCAACTTCCTCGACCCCTCCAGCCAGAGTGCCATAAAGCGCCTCCTGCAGGAGTACAACAGGAAGACTGGTGCCACCATCCTCGTCTCCAGCCACAACCTCCAGCACACCGTGGACATCTGTCCCCGCATAGCCCTACTGGAGCATGGCGTGATAATACGCGACATTGATAACACCAATGGGCAGGCAGCCAAGGAACTGGAGAGTTACTTCGAGGTATAGTTCCTTGTGCCCGGCGTGTCAGTACGCCTAACAGGTGCTTAATAGGCGTACTGTAGTCCTCTCGTGGAAGTACTGGAGTACGTATACCGGAGTGCTTGAGTCCTCCCATTGAAGTACTGCCATAGGAATACGGTGCGTCGCCCACGTCTTCCCGTATTTCATTCCATATTCACACATTGAACTACTGCTTATGCCTGAATTCAATCCATACGAGGCCATTCTTTCCGAATCCGGAATACGCATCACCGCCGTGCGCCTGCTGGTGCTCAAAACCATCAGCGAGCGCATGCACGGAGGTGCCTTCTCACTTCAGGATGTGATGCAGGAGATGGTTACGGCCGACAACTCATCGGTATTCCGTACCCTCACGCTCTTTGCCGAGCGCCGCATTCTGCGTACCGTAAACGATGGTTCGGGCATGCAGAAGTATTGCCTTGCCGCACATGCCGACCATGACCATGACCACGACACGGGGCATGTCCACTTCACCTGCACCGTATGCCAGCGCACCGTCTGCCTCACGGACATCCCCATCCCCCACGTCTCCCTGCCCGAAGGCTACAAAGCCACTGACACGGAATTCATCGTCAAGGGCATCTGCCCCCGGTGCAGAAGGTAGTGTTGTGGTAGCAAGAACCCTTGTATGTGACAACATATTCTTTGATATATGAACGAAATCATCCAACTAATTACAAGCATGTCGCCCTATCTGCTCTTGGGTTTCCTGATAGCCGGTATCATGCACACCTTTATACCAGGGAAGTACTTCCACAAGTACCTTTCCAAGAAATCCTTCCGTAGTGTCATCAATGCTGCACTCATAGGCATACCCTTGCCCTTGTGCTCTTGCGGAGTGATACCAACGGCCATGTCCATGCGCAAGGACGGTGCCTCCAAGGGGGCTGTAACCTCCTTCCTTATCGCCACGCCGCAGACGGGAGTAGACTCCATCATGGCTACATTCTCCCTGATGGGACTTCCCTTTGCCATCATCCGCCCCATTGCCGCGTTGTTTACCGCCGTGGCAGGTGGTTTCCTGGTAAACAAGGGAGACAAATGTTGCCATGGACAAGACAACGTGGAGGCTTCTTCATGTTGTTGCCATTCGCATTCTCACGCGGAAGAGCACACCTGTCAATGCCATTCGCATTCTCACGCAGAGGAGCATTCTTGCCAATGCCATTCGCATGCCGAGGGACATAGCCATGGGTGCTTCTTCTCCAAGGTGAAGGATGCCCTGACCTATGCCTATGTTGACATGGTTGAGGACATTGGCAAGTGGCTGGTGGTAGGTCTGGTAATCGCAGGTATCATCACCACGGTAATTCCCACGGAATACTTCGCCTTCTTCAAGGACAATACCCTTGCCAGCATGCTTCTCGTTCTCTTGATTTCCATGCCCATGTATCTCTGTGCAACGGGCAGCATACCCATTGCTGTGGCGCTGATGATGAAGGGGCTCACCCCAGGTGCTGCCTTGGTGTTGCTTGTGGCAGGTCCGGCATGCAACTTTGCCTCCATACTGATTTTGCGTAAGTTCCTGGGCACTCGCACCCTGTTGCTATATCTCGGCTCCATAGTCTTCGGTTCCATCATATTCGGTTGTCTTGTGGATTGGCTCCAGTTTGCCGGTCATGTGGATTTCCTCCGCCAGCTGCATGTCAGCCATGCATGTTGCGACCACGGCCCCTCGCTTTTCAACTGGGCATGCACCATCCTTCTGGCACTGATGCTCATCAACGCCCTGCTCCTGCCTAAGTCGGGGTTGCGAAAGAAGAAGTGCTGTTGCCATTGATTATCATAGAGACATACATTAAGGCATGACACAGCATAATGCAATAAAGTTGTTCGAGGAAAAACGGGTACGTACAGTATGGGACGACCAGCAGGAGAAATGGTATTTTTCCGTTGTCGATGTGGTGTCCGTCTTGACCGATAGCGCCAATCCTACCGATTATCTCAAGAAAATGAGGAAGCGCGACCCGCAACTGGCAGCATTCGTAGGGACAAATTGTCCCCAGGTAGCAATGCTGACAGAAACTGGCAAGAAACGTCAAACACTGGCCGCCGACACCGAAGCGATATTCCGCATCATCCAATCCATTCCCTCACCAAAGGCAGAGCCTTTCAAATTGTGGATGGCCAGGGTGGCTGCCGAGCGCCTTGACCAGATGCAAGATCCGGAACTCTCCATCAACCAGGCACTGATGGATTACAAACGACTGGGGTATTCCGATAATTGGATAAACCAGCGATTGAAGTCCATCGAGATACGCAAGGAACTTACCGATGAGTGGAAGCGCCGTGGCTTGCAGGAGGGAGTTCAGTTTGCCACGCTCACCGACATCATGTATCAGACCTAGAGCGATATGACGGCTCGCGAATATAAACGTTTCAAGGGATTGAAGAAGGAGAACCTGCGCGACAACATGACCAATAAAGAACTGGTGCTGAATATGCTTGCTGAACTCTCTACAAAGGAAATCTCTGAAAGTCGCAATCCAGAAACATTTGCCCAGCATGCAGAGATAGCACAGCAAGGAGGTGGAATTGCTCGCAATGCTCGCCTGGAACTGGAGGAGAAAACCGGCAAGTCCGTAATTTCTCCGTTGAATGCAAAGGCAGGCCTGCTGATGAATAAGAAGGAAAAAGGAGAGTAATGCTTTGTGTCTGAAATAACTTGTCAAACAAATGAACAAATTATATACAACAATAATATTAGTCTTGTTGGCGGCATTGTATTTTGCTTTCGGACAAGGGCAAGAGAATGAAGTGACACCCTTGCAAGAAAGGGAGACTTCTCTGTCTGTCGAAACAGAAAACGTCCGCTATGAAATCCCCGTTTCCACCAAAGAGCGTGCGGAAATCCTCTTGGAGCAATACGGCTACACCGTGTCCTACAACCCCGACCTGTGCATCCCCAACTGGGTGGCATGGGAACTGAACGCGGAGAAACTGGTAGAGAGGGAGAGTCGCAACAGCAAGTTCACACCCAATCCCAAACTCCCCGAGGACAAGGCGGTTACCACAAAGGAATATACCGGTAGCGGATGGGATAGGGGACACATGTGCCCTGCTGGCGACAACAAATATCACTGGCGTGCCATGAACGAGAGTTTCTACATGACCAACATCTGTCCGCAGAACCACAATCTGAACCGTGGCGACTGGAAGGAACTGGAGGAGGCATGCCGCCGCTGGGCAGAGGTGGAACCCGTCTACATAGTGTGCGGCCCCATCAACTACCGCACTCCAAAGTATGGTTACATAGGCAAGACGTTCAAGATACGCATCCCCGATGCCTTCTTCAAGGTGGTGCTTACCGGCATGCAGAGCGGCAATCCCCGTGCCATAGGTTTCATCTACAAGAACGAGGCTGGAAACAACAAGCGGGATAAATATGTCAATACCGTGGACGAGGTGGAACGTATCACCTCCATGGACTTCTTCTCTGCTCTGCCAGATGATGTTGAGGCACGCATAGAGGCCGACTATGCCCTAAGGGAATGGCAATGATTTCGTCGTACTTTTTTCCTAAAGATAAAATGAACACTTGATTGTTACCTATCATTTTTCATAGTTACAACATCTGTCTTTATCTTTGTCCTAAGCATATATCAGCAATCATGGGATACCGCCTTTGAAAGCAAAACATTGCTTCCATGGCGGTGTCGCATTTCGTAGTCCTGAATCCTCTTATATGTTAATGTATCAGTACCAGCACGGTGGTACTGGAGTTTTCACTCGAGAAAACTGCAGTTTCCTCCGCAGAAAACTGCAGTACCAACACAGAGGTACTGGCAATGGTACTCAGTAAGTATGCCATATCGTGTGTGTGCTATGTGTGCCACATACAATTAACTGTCTGTAATGACACCTTTTGTTAAGGATTTACAAGTGTTGTCTCACTTATTCGTACCCTGACCTGTCGGTCTAAGGTACTTTCGTTGACCTACGGTCTTCCTCCTCCTTACAAGGCATAGCATGCAAGCATTCTTTGCTCGTGTTGCGCACGTCGGTTATTCGCCTTCGCTCATCAAGCTACGCAAGTCGGAAATACTCAAATAAATTTGACCTAACGGTCTTAGAAACTCACACTCGGCATAAAAAGTTAACCTTTTATGCTCTCGCTTAATCGTTTCTTTGGTATTTCGCTCGCTTATTCGTACTCTGACCTGCCGGTCTAAGGTACTCACGTTCGGATTTTCTCAAATTCATTTGCTTTTTCGCTCACTTAATCGTAACTTTGTAGTAAGGTATAGATAAATCTTTTTAAGTAAACGGAATCAAGAAGATAGAAATAGCCTGGTCAGAATTGTCTGCCGCAGAAGAAACAGAGATTCTGCAGGCGATAGATGCTCATTGGGAAGAACTGAACAAGAGCATTGATGCTGTGTTTGCAGGTAAAAAGATAATGATTAAAAAATTAAAATAGGAGGAACAGCGATATGTGCAGATTCAAGGATACAGATTTAGGTATAAAGAAATTGGACTTTGGTGTAAAGCGTGGTGCTATGGCTGTTTACCTAACTGATGGTCGAGAGGTTATTGTCCCTGTATCAATGTTTCCCGACATCAAGCGCCTTACCATGGCACAACGTGAGGACTATATGATTATGGATAATCAATATTTCTCTTTCGAGGCACTCAGTAAAATATATTCCATCAAGGACGTGTTGAGATACTGAATTTCATCTTCGCCCCAAGTCCTCTTGTAAAACAATGTATAAGGCATAGAACCCATCAAGTTCTGTGCCTTTCTTTTGCAACCTCTCCTTGCCTCCCCCCCAAACTCCAGCATCCCAAGCATGAATGCCACGATATGCCATTGCCGATAGTATATACTCTTACGTCCATAAGTATAGTATTCTTGCGCCTGTAAGTATAGTATACCGTTTTTGGGTGGTATGTAGGGGATATGTAACAGCTGTCTGTGATGAAGTCTTTTTATTATGATAAAAATGCTTTTCGTCTCATAAAAGGGTTGTTTTTGGATTTATTTTCTTACCTCTGACCTGTCGGTCTAAGTTACTTTCGCTCGGAAATACTCAAATAAATTTGGTATTTCGCTCGTTTATTCGTACTCTGACCTTCGGTCTAAGGTACTCACGTTCGGATTTTCTCAAATTCATTTGGAAAATCGCTCACTTAATCGTACCTTTGTCCTTGTCTCACGCCGATTGCGCCCTTTATGGACGCGGGTGGGTGGGGGACAAGACATATATAAAGGCGTTTACTACGCTTTGGTTTTGACGGTTAGAAACTTCGCAAACTTCCAATCGTAGTCAAAAACAAAGCAACGTGAATGTCCTTCGTGGGTATGTTATACACATTCCCCAGTTCTGCATTGACAGCCAATGGTGTCTCCGTACATCTGTGGCATGATATGTTGGATTCATGGGTGAATTATATAAACATATCGGCGTGGGGCTTCGGCGTTGCTCGTTTCGACTACGATGGGCAATGCGAAGGCCTCTAACCGTGAAGCGAGCGACAGTGCAGGGCTTCACGCTTTTTTTATGTCTTCAAGTTAACGTGAAGAACACACACACAACGTGGTCATTCGTAGCCCTTGACCCTGATATAAGGACAAAGGGGCTATGAGCACTAAGTTTTTTAATAATGCTCCTGGCAATACGCTTTTTGATAAGTTGAAGGGTATTGCTTCGGATATGACAACATTTGACCGTTTCTTGGCCGTTGTTGGTTTCTTCCGTTCTTCTGGCTATTTCAAGTTGCGCAAGGAACTGGGGGATATCTCTGAAATCAAGATACTGGTTGGTATCAACATAGATGACATATTCCGCAAGCACAACAAGGCTTTGCTTATGCTTGCCGATGCCGAGAAGGCAAAGGAAGTTTATCAGGAAGGTTTCAAGGAAGATGTAATAAATGCCCAGTATTCTTCGGAGGTAGAACAGGGCATATTGCAGATGTGCGAAGACTTTGCTTCTGGCCGTCTGCAGATGCGTATTCATGCTACTAAAAATCTGCATGCCAAGTTCTATCTCTGTCTGCCAGAGACTCATAGCGAACATAGCGATGGATGGGTTATAATGGGTTCATCAAATATATCAGATTCTGGCTTAGGTATCAAACAGCCTCCGCAGTACGAACTTAATGTGGCAATGAAGGACTATGATGAGGTGAAGTATTGCTCGGATGAGTTCTGGACCTTATGGAACGAGGCTGTTCCTCTCACGGCCGATGATATAGACAAATGCAGAAAGAATACATATCTGGGTTATCAGCCAACGCCCTATGAACTTTACATAAAGGTGTTGATTGATACCTTTGGCGATCAGGTGGAGGACGACTTCTCTCTCCAGTTGCCCGCAGGTGTCAAGGAACTGAAGTACCAAAAGGATGCAGTCATTCAGGGCTATCAGATGCTGATGCAGCACAATGGCCTCTTCCTGGCCGATGTTGTGGGTTTGGGAAAGACTATGATTGCCACCATGATAGCCAAACGTTTTGTTGAGGCAAACGGAAAGAATACTAACATACTTGTTGTCTACCCTCCTGCACTTGAAGATAACTGGAAGAATACGTTTGCTCTATTCGAGATAGACAAGAAGGCCCAGTTTGTTACCAATGGCAGCCTTTCCAAAATTCTTGATGGCAAAGACAACTACAAGGAAAAAGAAGAGTTCGACTTGATAATCGTAGACGAGGCTCATGGCTTTCGTAGCGACAGTTCGGGCAAGTATGACGAACTGCAAAGGATATGCAAGTCGCCATGCTCCAATATTGGCTGGCTCAGGAGTACGCAGAAGAAGGTCATGCTTCTTTCTGCTACACCGTTAAACAACCGTCCGGATGATTTGCAGAACCAATTGTTGCTCTTCCAGAATAGCCAGAGCTGTACTATAGACGGCGTTCCCAACCTCAAGGCCTTCTTCTCCGAGCACATTTTGGAGTATAAGCGCTTGATGCGCGAGCGTGACCAGCGTGATGTTACCTCCGAAGTGGATAGAATATATGAGCAGATACGCAATAAGGTCATAGACAAGGTTACTGTCCGTCGTACACGCAACAATATCCTAAACGACCCTGACTATAGTGCAGATATAAAATCGCAGAACATAGTATTCCCCACCATCCTGCCTCCTAATGAATTGGAATATCGCATGGATTCCGATACGAGCAAACGTTTCTATGAAGCATTGAAACAGCTCACCGATGGCAAGTCGGAGGAGAACTCCAGGGGCAAGGGACTCACGTATGCCCGCTACCGTGCCGTTGAGTTCTTGAAACCAGAGTATCGCAACAGATACAGAAATGCTGTACACATTGGCCAGACCTTGGCCGGTATCTATCGTGTGCACATGGTGAAACGATTGGAGAGCAGTTTCTATGCTTTCAAGAAATCGCTCCACACGCTTCTTCGTATCACCAACGATATGATTAAGATGTTCGAGGAGGATAAAGTTATTATCGCACCCGACCTGAAAGTCAAGGACCTGCAGGCAAAGAACATGGAACTGGATGAGATTATCGAGTATGCAATTGCCAAAGGATATGCTGCCGAAGATATACTCTTTCCTGCCGATGCCTTTAGCCCTGAGTTTCTTGAAATGCTTCATCATGACCGTGCTATATTGAAACGCCTCAATGCTGATTGGGAGCAGGAGCATGATGACCCTAAATTCGACAAGTTCAAAGAGAATCTTCGACATAAGTTCTTTGACAAGGAGATAAACCCATCTGGCAAACTGGTTCTCTTCTCCGAGAGCGTGGACACGCTGGACTATCTCTACGATAGATTGACAAACGAGATAGGGCGTACTGATGTCCTGATGGTGACTGCCTCCAATCGCAACAGATTGGCACAGACAATCAGGGAGAATTTCGATGCCAATTACAAGAGCGATTCAATGGAGTACAACATCATCATTACCTCCGATGTCCTGGCTGAGGGTGTGAACCTTCATCGCTCTAATGTGATAGTCAACTACGATTCTCCGTGGAATGCCACCCGACTGATGCAACGTATCGGCCGTGTAAACCGCATAGGTTCCGTTGCACCTAATATCTACAACTATATGTTCTATCCCTCGCAACAGGGAGACAAGGAGATACAGCTATACAAGAATGCGCTTGTCAAATTGCAAGGTTTCCACTCTGCATTCGGTGAAGATGCACAGATATATTCAAAGGAGGAGATTGTAAAGGAGTTCCAAATGTTCGACAGCAATGTGAGGGATATCATTGACAAGAAAATAACCCTTTTGCGCGAGGTGCGTGAACTTTATCAAAACAATCGCGAGTTGTATCATAAGATAAAGTCGCTTCCAATGAAAAGCCGTGTAATGCGCAATACTGGCAAGCATAGTGGCAAGTCGGTAATATTTGTATCTTCCAATGTAAAGACAGAATTTTATTTAGCCACCCCTACTGGTATTGAGGTAGTCGACTTTCTTACAGCAGTAAAATATCTAAAGGCCAAGCCCGAGGAACTGCCGGCTCCATTCACGGACAATGCACAGCATTATAAACACGTCAATAGCGCCTTGGAGAAATACACCACGGAGTTTGTTGAGGCGGCAGACACTTCATCTGTCAACCGTACCGATATCGACAAGACTTCATTAGAGGCCAACAAGTTTCTGCGCACCGTCAAGCAGATAACCACCGATAACGTACTTAAAAGACAATGCGATGTTCTGATGGGATATATCAATGAGGGCATCTATGCCCAACTGCCTCGTGAACTGAAACTACAGTCGCGCTTGTATAAAAATGACCGTGCAAAGATGAAGCAGCACGAGTATATCCTGCAAAATAAAATCTCGGATTTGCTTGGCGAATATCAGACTATGAACAAGGAGCAACGCCACGATGCCCAAGATATTTCCGACCCTCAAATTATAATCTCTGAATCTTTCATTTAACCTTATATTGCTATGGTAGGCACATATTCACCCGATAGTTTGAGAAACCTGTTCCAGTCATCATTCAATTTG
>JAZRCG010000035.1:0-12230 GCA_045659645.1 Bacteroidaceae bacterium
CTGTCCCATCTGAGGAAAGTGTCAACAGCCACAGCATGGAATCAAGGATACCGTAAACATCAACAGTATGGATAGAGAAAAGGTGTAAATCTTTTCAGCTAATGAAGCAAAAAAACGTCTACTGAAATCAGGAAAAGACAAGTTCCCGGTTCTTTCGCCTCGGTCCTCGGGAGGACAGGACTTTGTTCTCCCGAGGACTCTGTACGGTCATCACGCGGACAAGAATCTATAGCCTTGTACTTTCGTCCTCGCATCTACCATTCAATCATGGCAAACACAGAGGAGGTTAGCACCGTAAGTATACCACTGGTCACAATTGCAAGTGAACTCATGGCGCCCTCGCTCTGTCCCATTTCTAATGCCTTTGATGTGCCTATGACATGAGACGCCGACCCTATGGCAATGCCTTTGGCAATGGGTTCTGTGATGTTCATGAATTTCAGGAAAGGCTCTGCTATAATATTGCCAGTTATTCCTGTAAGTACTATTGCCATTATTGTCACGGGGACGTTTCCCCCAAGTTCTGCCGACACGCTCATGCCCAAAGGAGTAGTGACAGACTTTGGCAACAGCGTTATATAGTCGGAATACTCCATTCCAAGAATTAGAACCAGTGCAAGTATGGTGAATGCACTGGAAAGCACACCCATGGTGATACCCACGGCAATGGCACGAGGATTGCGTTTCAGTTGCTCTATCTGTTCATACAGAGGTACGGCCAGACAGATGGTGGCCGGGGTGAGCATATAGTTTATGATTTCAGTGCCATCAGCATAAAGTTCGTAAGGAGTATCTGTAAACCACAGAAAGCCAATACACAAAAGCAAGGCTACAAGCAGCGGGTTCATCAGCGCCAATCCCGTCTTGTTCTTCAGCCACATGCCCAAACCGTATGCGCCTATGGTAAGCATCACACCCAGGTAAACGGATTCTTTAAGTATATCGTTCATCATAATAGCCGTATTTCCAATCATAACTTGCCATCCCTCTTCAATCTTCTGTGCATCACAGCCTGAGCAAACCATCCGGATGCTCCCATAACAACAAATGTGCTCAGGACAATAATGACAAGGTACTGCAGCCAATTGTCACTCACCTGGCCCCATGTTTCCATCAGGCGGACAGCAGGAGGAACAAACATTACCGGCATAGCCTTTATGAGCGTTGTACTTACCTCTCTTATCTGGCTCACCTTTACTATCTTTAAGCGTAAGGCAGTAAATAACAGCAAAATACCGTATATGGCTGAAGGAATAGGTAAGGGCAGTACCTTGTGCAGCACTTCACCCATGAATGTGAAGCAGATGATTATCAGTAACTGTATTACGTAGCGCATCTCTATTAAATATATAATAATGTGTAAAGATCCAGTTTGTTTAAAAAGTGTTTACACTTCAAAAATCATGCAAAAATACGAATAATTTCCCATAAATTACTTGTGGATGAATAGAAAACTATTTACCTTTGTTGTGATTACAAACCAGAATCACAATAAAAGAAACAAGAATATTAACCATTAAATACCAAAAATTATGTCAAAGTACAAAGGAACACAGACCGAGAAGAATCTTATGGAGGCTTTTGCCGGTGAGTCTCAGGCAAGAAACAAGTATACATATTTTGCTTCCAAGGCAAAGAAGGAGGGTTTTGAGCAGATTGCAGAAATCTTCCAGAAGACAGCAGACAACGAAAAGGAACATGCTAAGCTTTGGTTCAAGGAACTGGAAGGCATTGGCACAACAGCCGAGAACCTGTTGCATGCTGCCGAGGGCGAGAACTACGAGTGGACAGATATGTACGAAGGTTTTGCAAAGACAGCAGAGGAGGAAGGTTTCAAGGCCCTCGCCATTAAGTTCCGTCTTGTTGCTGCCATTGAAAAGCGTCACGAAGAGCGCTATCGTGCATTGCTGAAGAACGTTGAGCTTCAGGAGGTGTTCGCCAAGAGCGACGTAAAGGTATGGGAATGCCGCAACTGTGGTCATATCGTAGTTGGCGAGAAGGCACCCGAGCTTTGCCCCACCTGTGCACATCCTCAGGCATACTTCGAGATTCACATCGATAACTATTAATATGTGATTGCAGTACATTAGTCGGGTACATCTAAGTGCCCGAATAATGCTACAGGAATGTTGAATAATAAACTAAGCGGAAATAGTATGAAGAAATATATTTGCGATGTTTGCGGATGGGAGTATGATCCCGCCGTAGGAGTACCCGAGCAGAATATTGCTCCAGGCACCGCCTTTGAGGATCTTCCCGAAGACTTCTTCTGCCCATTGTGCGATGTAGGTGCCGACCAGTTCTCACCATTGGATTGATAAATAGAAATAACCATACCCAAAATTAGCCATCATTCATCTGGTGGCTAATTTGTTTATATAAGACTTGGGAGAATAGAGTATTTTTTATAACTTTGTGCGAAGAAACACAACAACAACATAATTACAGATATGAGTTACGGATTATTAAAAGGAAAAAGAGGCGTGATCTTTGGTGCGTTGAACGAACAGTCCATAGCATGGAAAGTTGCAGTAAGAGCCGTTGAAGAAGGTGCTGCCATTACACTCTCCAACACAGCCATAGCCATACGCATGGGTCAGGTCAACGAACTTGGCAAACAGCTTAATTGCGAGGTTATACCTGCCGATGCCACCAGCTACGAGGACCTTCAGGAGGTATTCCGCCGTTCACAGGAGGTTTTGGGAGGCAAGATAGACTTTGTACTTCATTCCATTGGCATGTCACCCAATGTCCGCAAGGGCCGCACCTACGACGACCTGGATTATTCCATGCTGGACAAGACCCTGAACATCAGTGCCATTTCCTTCCACAAGATGCTCCAGGCGGCCAAGAAGCAGGATGCTATAGCACAAGGCGGCTCTGTAGTTGCCCTTACCTATATGGCAGCTCAGCGCACCATGTTTGGCTATAATGATATGGCAGATGCCAAGGCACTTCTTGAATCCATAGCACGCAGTTTCGGTTATATCTACGGTCGTGAACATGGTGTCCGCATCAATACCATTTCACAGTCTCCTACCATGACTACTGCCGGTAGTGGTGTAAAGGGCATGGATCGTCTCTTTGACTTTGCCAACCGCATGTCCCCTCTTGGCAATGCCAGTGCCGAGGAATGTGCCGACTACTGCATAGTTATGTTCTCCGACCTGACCCGCAAGGTTACTATGCAGAACCTTTTCCATGATGGTGGTTTTGCCAGCATGGGCATGAGCCTGCGTGCCATGTCAACATACGAGAAGGGACTGGAAGAATATATGGACGAGAACGGCAATATAATCTACGGATAATCCAACACATCAGCCCAACAGTTCTAAAATGGAAACAGGCATGAAGGACACACCGCCACGCAAGACGGAAGACAACGGAGGTATAATGCTTATGCTCCTTATATTCATCTTGGCAGGAGCATTTTCCGCCATTGCCAAGGAAATGGGATGCGTGGACAACGTTGTTAATCTCACTCTCTCAGTCCTGCCAGGCAATTTCATCCTGTTAGGCCTCTTCGTTGCGGCATGTCTTGTATCCCTAAGCATTGGCACAAGTTGCGGAACCATTGCCGCCCTTGTGCCAATTGCAGTGGGTATTGCCACAACTACAGGCTCCAGCATCCCACTGGCAACGGCGGTCGTTGTTGGTGGCAGCATGTTTGGAGACAACCTGTCCTTCATTTCCGATACCACAATCATGGCAACCAAGACACAAGGTTGCCGCATGTCAGACAAGTTCAGGGCCAATATTGCAATTGCCTTGCCTGCAGCACTGTTGACAATAGCAGTTTATCTGTTCCTTGGAGCAGGAATTCAGGCCGACACTTCACCAGGCGGTATAAACCTGCTTAATATCCTTCCGTATATTCTTGTATTTGTATTGGCATTGTGCGGAATGAATGTGATATGGGTTCTGATGGTTGGAATCTGTTCTGCAGCCATTATAGGTTTGTACCAAGGTAGCATGACCGCAGAAACCCTATGGACAGCCACTCAGTCAGGCATACTGGGCATGCACGATCTGATTATCGTAACCATAATAGCAGCAGTTATAATGGACCAGCTGCGCAAGCGCGGTGCCATAGAGTGGCTGATTATGAACATGGGCCGACTGGTATCCACCCGCCGTGGTGCAGAGCTTAGCATTGCCGGAGCAGTGATAGTTGTCGATATTTTGACAGCCAACAATACCATAGCTATTCTGGCGGTAGGACCTGTTGCCCGCAGCATCTCCTATCGTTATGGCATTCAACCCAAGAGGGCAGCATCCATATTGGATACCATGTCTTGTTTTGCCCAGGGACTGATTCCTTGGGGAGCACAGCTGCTCATTGCGGCAGGACTGGCTTCTGTCAATCCATTGGACATCATGCCATATCTGTATTATCCATTCCTTTTGGGCGCAATTACCATAATTTATATTCTTTTTGTCAAGAAATAGACAGCAAAGTTATTTATGAAGAAAAAGCATATCAACGCATCCCTCATTTTTTGTCTTCTGTCCGTGATATTTCTGTCTTCTGCCTGTAAATGGAACAAGGGTAGGGTAGAGGACGGGAAAAAGTCCGGTTCAGAAACCAAGGACATTGTATCTGACAATCTGGATTCGCTTCATGTCACGGACACATCGGACAGTCTTCTCTATATCGAGTATGATTTCCAATATCTCAAGTCAAATGGTATGGTCTGCGATAGTATCAATGCTTCTATAACGCAGAATCTGGTTTCTGGCAAAAGGGAGACAGATGCACGCAAGGCAATACTAAATGCCTTGGTAGACGAATCTGTCAGGATGAAGACCGAGATAGCAGAATATTACGAACCGGAGGACGAGACATACGTAGATGCCAGGTATAGCATACGCAGGACAGGCCACTTCCATTCTGATGCAGCCGACACCGTTATTGTCTACAAGGCAACAATCGACATGTACACAGGCGGCGCCCACGGTTCCTTCACTCCATTGACACTCAATTTTTCCCGCAAGACAGGTCACCTGCTAACCCCTGACGATGTTTTTGATATGAGCCGTGCCAACGAGATACTGGATCTGATGTATGTCCAGCTGCTCAAGGACAACTCATGCAGTACCCGCGAGGAACTCATGGAGAAGACATCTTTGCTGACATTGGGCGACTTGTATCTTACCCCAAATTTTCATCTTGGCAAGAATGCAATAACCTTCTGCTTCGGCCAGTACGACATAGCACCATATTCCTGTGGTATCACATATATTAGTTTGAACTACGATACAATCAGCCCATTTCTGAAGAAGTAGCAGATACTTGCATTATACACATCTACCATGGAGTTAATAGACAAATACTTTCCAAATATCACCGCTGAGCAGCGCGAACGCTTTGCTGCCCTTGATGGTCTTTACCGTGATTGGAATTCAAAGATCAACGTAATCTCACGCAAGGATATAGACAATCTCTATGAGCATCATATCCTGCATTCCCTTGGCATAGCCCAGTATGCAAATTTCAAACCAGGTACTCGCATCATGGACCTCGGCACAGGTGGAGGTTTTCCTGGAATACCCTTGGCAATAATGTTTCCCGATGTCCATTTTCACCTTGTGGATAGCATTGGCAAGAAGATACGCGTCTGCAATGAAGTAAGCACAGCACTTGGACTTGCAAATGTTACTGCCGAATGGAACCGGGCAGAGAATGTCAAGGAGAAATACGATTTTGTCGTATCCCGAGCTGTTATGCCCCTTGCAGATCTTGTTAAGCTCATACGCAAGAACATCAGCAAAGACTCGCACAATGCCCTTCCCAATGGTCTGATTTGCTTGAAGGGTGGGGAATTGCAACACGAAGTACTACCCATGAAGAGCCATACCCTGATAACAGATCTTAGTGATTATTTCCAGGAGGAGTTCTTCGTAACCAAGAAGGTCGTGTATGTTTCACTATAAAAGATTTGTTCTAAATCCCATAGAGGTAAATACCTATATCATCTGGGACGACATCACGCATGAAGGTGCTGTAATAGATTGTGGCGCATGGAATAAGCATGACTATACTAAAATATCCAGCTTCATCCACGAGCAAGGCATCACACTGAAGTATTCGCTCCAGACACACATGCACTTTGACCATTGCCTTGGTCTTGGCTTTATCTCCGAGACCTATGGCCTTTTGCCTTTATGCCACCCGAGCGACCTTTCTGTCTACGAAGGTGCTCCCGATATGGTCCAGAAGTGGTTCCGTATAGACATATCATCCTCTCTGCCAGAGGTTCATCCAACACTCTCCGAGTCTACAGTCCTGCAGCTGGGCAATGTTGCCATTCAGGTTCTGCACACTCCTGGCCACACCCCTGGCGGTGTATGCTTCTACGTTCCCGATGGACACGTCGTCTTCACTGGCGACACACTGTTCCGCATGAGTATAGGACGTACCGATTTGCCAGGTGGAGATTATCGTCAGGAATTGGACAGTATCCTAAAGAAGATTTTCGTTCTTCCTTCAGATACAAAAGTATTGCCAGGCCATGGTCCGGAGAGCACCATTGCAGACGAAATGCAGTCAAATCCGCACCTGCAATAATATAATAAGGAGCAAATTATTGGCGCACTGGCATAAAATGCATATAAATCCCTTGTTTTCCCAAAAAGAATAACTAACTTTGTATCGGAAGAATTATAGTTTTTTACACATATAAAACAATACAAGAAATGAAAATCCTGCTAACTGGTGGTGCAGGCTTCATTGGAAGCCACACCTTGATTGAACTCACCGAGGCTGGTCACGAGGCAGTTGTTGTTGACAACCTGGACAACTCTTCTCCAATCTCATTGAAGCGTGTAGCCAAGATAATTGGCAAGGAAGTACCCTTCTACAAGGTGGACATCCGCGACCGTGAAGGTCTGCAAAAGGTGTTTGACGAGCACAAGTTCGATGCTTGTATCCATTTTGCCGGTCTCAAGGCAGTAGGCGAGAGCTGTGCCAAGCCTCTGGAGTATTACGAGAACAACATGAACGGTACCTTTGTGCTTGTTGATGTTATGCGCAAGAATGGTTGCAAGAACATGATTTTCTCATCCAGTGCTACCGTTTATGGTGACCCCGCCATTATCCCCATTACCGAAGAGTGCCCCAAGGGTCATTGCACCAATCCTTATGGTCAGACCAAGTCTATGCTTGAGGAAGTTCTGATGGATGTACAGAAGGCAGACAACGAATGGAACATCGTTCTGCTTCGCTACTTCAATCCCATCGGTGCTCACAAGAGTGGTACCATTGGTGAGAACCCCAACGGTATTCCCAACAACCTGATGCCCTACATCACACAGACTGCAGTAGGCAAGCGTGCCGAACTGGGTGTATTCGGTGACGACTACGATACTCACGATGGTACAGGTGTGCGCGACTATATCCATGTTGTCGACCTTGCTCGTGCTCACGTAGCAGCCCTCAAGGCTATTGTTGCCAACAAGGGTATTGCCATCTACAACGTAGGTACAGGTCATGGTTATTCTGTGCTTGATGTAGTCAAGGCATTTGAAAAGGCCAATGGTGTTCCCGTTCCATATTCTATCAAGCCCCGTCGTCCGGGCGATATTGCCACATGCTATTGCAACCCTGCCAAGGCAGAGGCAGAACTTGGCTGGAAGGCTCAGTTCGGCATCGAGGAAATGTGTCGCGACAGCTGGAACTGGCAGAAGAACAATCCCAATGGTTTTGAGGAATAGAATCCCCAAATAGTATAAGGATAAAGACAAAGAAAACGGGAATGAGCGCCAAAAGTCTCATTCCCGTCTCTTATAATATAATAAAGGTACGCGCGTGCGTGACATTAATATCAGGCAAGCAAACTCCATTTCCTGCGCCAGTAGAAGAAGTTTACCATTTTGAAGAACGGGGTCCATATTGCCTCGGATGGATAGCGGAATATGAAGCGTGAACTCCTGCTCACTCTGCGCCAGAACAGATTCCATGCACTGCTCTTTCTACCATAACCCACCCTGGGATCATGATGCCCGAAATTGCCCGCCAGCATTATCTCGTCCAGCAAGAATTTCCCTTCTATCTCATTTGCAGGAACGAGCATAAATCTCTCCTCCATACCGAAGACATTCTTCAACACATACATCACGGCACCTGCAAAACGTATCATACCCAACGATTTCAATACATCCACAGTCTTCTTGCCATCTTCCTCAGAGAAGCCATGGCATAGCACATAATAGTAATCCAACATTTGTCGTAGCCCTATACCTTCGTAGAAGAAATGCCTGTAGATGTGAACCAGTATGAACACACGGTTAAAGTCCAGACTTGGAACAGGAATCTCCGTATAGTCATCAGTTCTTTCTCTTCTCTCAAATCCAGAACGTTCCATATTAAAGAACTCCTGCAGACGTCTGTTGGTAAAGTAACCGTTCATCCACGATGGAGTAAAATGCACCTCTATGTCTGTATCCCTGACCGCATCAAACTCTATATGATGATATGTCATCAGCGAGTCAGGAGAATACAGTCTTACGTATCTGACAATATCCTTTCTTCTTCCCCCCAGCCATATATCAATATCACCAGGAGTACGATACTCCCCGTTTGGATACAGCCTTGCTATCCCTTGCCCCTTCAGAATAACAGAGGGAAAACCTTCCATCAGGAAACGGTTTGCCACAATCAATGTCTTTCTGTCCATTGTCTTGTTTTCCTCTTTTATTCTTTCCGTAGCCATATACCATCGCAGAAGCAGTTCTCTTTTCGGACGCTCCCCTTCTGGCAGACGTTCAATTCCCAGGAAAGCAATACCCGTCATAGCCTGCTTTTGTGACAAGTCAAATACGCCTTCCCACTCCTCATCAGTCAGGACTTTATTAAATCCAGTCCTGTTGGCAACAGCAATCTGCAGTAGTTCAAAGAATATCATAACACAAAAGAGGGTGTGCACATGCACATCCTCAATATAATCATTTCTTAGTAGCAGTTAAGCTTAAATGTTAATCTTACTCGTATATACCGTATAAGACAAATTTACATGTCACCTTTGTCGTTAAACGTTCAACGTTCAACCTTATTCCTCCACCACCCAGCGCTCAATGTTTCGTGTAGCACTGGTAATGTTGGCACCTATCTTTATTACCTTGCGGCCATCAGCCGTAAACGGAAGGGCATAGTCCTTGTCATTTATCTGTGCCAGAGCCTCCTCTGCACTGCCATCAAGCTTTAGCTCTATCACATAGACGTACTTGTCCGTCCCTGCCAACAGATCTATGCGGCCACGGGATGTACTGTATTCTGCCTGAACATAAAGTCCCATCAGTTTGATGATGATGTAAATCATGTTCTGGAAATGAACTTCCAGATTGCGTACCAGTTCATAAGGTATGCCAGCCATGAAACTCTGTAATAGTTCCATGAAGTGCTCGGCATCTCCACGTTCCATGCTCTTTACAAACTGTCCTATGATGGTAGCATGGTTTACGGATTTGGAGTAAGTGTAGTATGGAACCAAGAAGTTAACGAAACCTTCCTTCACCTCGTCGTTGGGATAATCCAGCGTATATACCTTGAAACGACTGTCATACCCCTTTATTGTCAGGTAACCACTCTGATAGAGCACTGCTATGGGATTGTCAACACTGATCTGTATGCTGTCCAGTTCGCTGGCACTGGCCTCGTAGCCAGACAATGCCGAGGGATTCAGGTCTGCCTCTTTCATCAGTTGCACCAAGTAGGTTGGTGTGCCTGTGCTGAACCAGAAACTGCCGTATTCTCTCTTTTGCAAGGTCAGAAGTACACTGAATGGATTATACATACCCGAAGCATTGGGACAGAAGTGGTAGCCATCATAACGCTGGCGCAATGTCTCGTAGGCCTCCTCCTTGCTCTGCTCATTGGCAATAGCCAGTTTGCCAATCTCTTCGTCAAAGACATCATGCAGTTCCTGTTGGGATATACCGCATATTTCATTGTAGCGGTCATCCATGGAAATGTCGTTCAGGTTGTTCAGGTCGCTGAACACGCTCACCTTGCTGAACTTGGTTACACCCGTCAGCATGGCAAAGCGCAAATCACCATCGGCACTCTTCAATACACCATAAAAGGCCTTCAATGCATTGCGGAACTCCGTTTGCAACTCCTCATTGCCTATGGCCTGAAGCATGGGTTTGTCGTATTCATCAACAAGGACCACTACGTTTCTGCCAGTCTTCTGCTTGGCAGCACGTATCACACTACGAAAACGTTGCGATAAACTTGGATTCTCCTTTTCTGTTGATTCATACTTTTCTTCCCATTCACGAAGGTATGTATCCAGAATGTTAGTCAAATCCTCAGGGGCCGTGTATTTCTCAGCATTAAGGTCAAGATGCAGAACCGCATGTTCTGCCCATTCCGTTTCCAGCTGTTCTATGGCAAGTCCCTTGAACAGATACTTCTTCCCTTGGAAATAAGCCTCCAGTGTAGACAACAGCATGCTCTTGCCGAAACGGCGTGGACGGCTCAGGAAATAGCATGTGCCTCCCTGAACCAGATTGTATATATGCACAGTCTTGTCCACATAAACCCAATCCTCTTCACATAATTTCTCAAACCGCTGTATGCCTATAGGATACTTCATAACCTTGCTTATTTTCCGTATTCAGCTACAAAGTTATATTTTTTTATTTAAAAACAATACTATATGAGCCAAATAATCCTTAGTAGATACTTCTGATTTATACTATCAACAAGAACTATATAACGGTTATTGGTTAGAGGTTAGCGGATGAGCGATCAACAATAAAATCAACAGATTTAACAGATTAAAACGGCAAAATCGTGTACAGATTAGATTCCTGCAACATCTGTTGCCGAGACACCCGTCTTCAGTATGCTATTCTGAAGACAAAGATAAATCCATTTATATTTCTCTAAAGAACAGCATTCATCTGAATCTAATCTCTCTGTGGAATCCATGTCATCGTGTTGATAAAACGAATTCTTTAAACGTTCAACATTAAACCATCAACGTTTTCCTGTGTTCAACAATCGTTAAACGTTCAACATTAAACTATCAACGTTTTTCCCTTTTCTCCTTATCTCCTCCCAGAACATCTTCGGCAACATCACCAGAATCCATCCGCACCTCTTCAGCTGCTTCTTCGGACTCTGCCATATGCGGTACAGGAACTCCATGTGATGCTTTGTTATCCAATGCGGAGCACGCTTCTCATCGAAACCGCTGAAGAAGTTAAACACCGCCCCCACTGCAATCTGCACACCACTCTTCAGATGCTGGTTCAAACGGTTCATGAACACCTCCTGCTTTGGAGCACCCAGCGCCACCCAGATAATCTCAGCCCCATCTTCTTCCAGCATCTTTGCTATGGCAGGGTAGTCGAACTCATCCACATGACAGTAAGGCAGTTCGTAGAACAGCATGTCCTTCACATCCCCATTCCACTGCTCAGCAATGTTATTGCGAAGCGCTTCCAGAGTCTTTGTATTTGTACCAAGGAAAGCCATACGATATTTGCGTTGCTTCACGATATCCTCAAATATCATTGCCCCGCAGTATTGTGCCCTCTGACGGCCATAAATCCACTTCACGTACATCGACACCCAGCTGCTGTCGCAAATGGCAAACATGCTCTCCTGCATCACCTTCATGTAAGCCTTGTCCCTCTGTGCCACATTCAGCACCACGCCATCCGCCACACAGATATATCCAGGCTTCCCTTCCTTCACATGCTGAGCTATACTGCTGTGCACCTCAGCCTTATCGAACTCGTATCTGATATTGAAATACTGTTCCATATATTATTAAACAATAACTATATGAATAAAGCAGAAAAGGAGTCGGTTCCTGTACCGACTCCTGAATCCTTAAAACACTCTAAAAACTATTTATTTATAAAGACGCCATTGCACCCAAATTCCCCAAAAGTCACAACATTTTCGGAATCCATTCCAAAAATATCACGATATTTTCGGATTTGTGCAAACAACATCACATTTATCCACTTAAATAAAATAAGAACTATATAACGGTTATTGGTTAGAGGTTAGCGGATGAGCGATCAACAAGACCTTAGACGAGAACTTAAACAGATTTCCCCTATTAGAGATTTTTAGGTGCATAGCACCGGGACAACGTCCCTTGATTAGTTCTATTTGTAAGAAAGCAAGCTCGTTTGTTTTATTGCAAAGATAACTAATCTCCAAATCTCTAATCTTCCGTGTGAATCAGTGTAATCACGTTGATAAGAAATAA
>JAZRCG010000036.1:0-3452 GCA_045659645.1 Bacteroidaceae bacterium
GCCGCCTGCAGAACCTTCGAAACGGGTTCCGGTAAGACCATCGTAGTCAGATTCCTGAGCGAAGATAATCTGCATTGCACCCTTGCTGATAGAAGAGATACCCTTGATTGTACCAGAGCCCTGAGGAACAGTCTGAGCACCATAAGTAGCATACTTAGATGAGAAGATTACGAATGAGTTACCGTTTGCATCCTCTACGCTGATGCTTGTGTGGGAACCACCCATAACGAATGTCTTGCTGAGATCTGCTGCGGCAACCTGAACGCCCTCGATCGCAACATACTGACCCTCGTACTTGTTTGCGAGGAAATCAGCGATTGTAACAGTCTTCGGTGTCACTGTATTACCTGAAGAAATCTTTTCAATCTTCTCAAGAGCAAGTCCGCTTACCTGTACTGCACCATTATAATCACCTACAGAAACGCCTGAAACGTCAACTCTAACCTTGTCACCAAACTTGAATTCGTGGTTTGCTGCAAGATAGAACTGAAGACCTGCAGTCTCGTCCTGGATATACATACCCTTCTTTGAAGTAAGGTTGTTGAGGTCCATGTTTGAGATGACAATACCCTCGATCGCAGATCCGCCGTTAGCGAGGAACTCAGCGATAGTAACCACAGAGCCGTCACCTGCAGGAGGTGTCACAGGATCATCACCGTCAGAAGTTCCACCCTCGGTGAAGTCTTTCTCTACACCCTGTGTGAAGTCAATCACTGTACCAGCCTCAGTGCCAGCAACAAGCTTGAAGTCATCCATGCGGTATGAGCTTGCAACGTCAACTTGCATACAGATAGAGAGGTTTGCAGTACCTGCAGGAACGGTGAAGTTTGCAGTTGCTACATTCCAACGGCCTTCCTTTGTGCCACCAGCGAATGTGTAGTCGGTAAGCTCAACCCACTTGTTGCCGTCAGCGCTAAGCCAGATGTGGTACTCGCTGTTTGTGAAGACACTTCCGTTTTCTTGAGAATATTTCTCGGTACCAAAGGTAAGAGTAAGGTCTGTTGCACCATTCAATGCAATGTTATTTGTTGAGAAATAAGCATTGGCACCGAAGAAGATATTGTTCATGCCAGAACCTGCATAGTCTGAGTAAGAACCGTTAGAGTTAGAGTTGTTTCTTGCAGAAACTCCGCTGAAAGTGTAGCTTACGTTTGCTGCACCTGTTCCAGCAGCGTTCTTCCAACCCCCAAACTGATCGAGATAGGGCCAGCTTGAGCCGGAGCCGTATGTCTTGGTTGCAGCCTCCTTATCGTAGTTGTTGCTGTAGATTGCTGTGCCGTCTGACTCGCCGCCACCCTGGTTGCCACCAGTTGGTTTTCCGAAGTCCTTCTCTGCAGCATTTGAGAAATCAACAGTTGCGCCACCCTCAGAGATGACGAGCTTCATGTCGTCCATACGGTATGAGCTTGCAACATCAACCTGCATACAGATAGAGAGGTTCTCTGTTCCTTCTGGAACGGAGAAGTTTGCTGTTGCGATGTTCCAACGTCCCTCAGTTTCACCACCAGCGAAAGTGTAGTCTGTAAGTTCAACCCATTTAGCGCCGTCCTGGCTAAGGAAGATATGGAACTCAGAGTTCTGGAATACGCTGCCATTGTCTTGTGAATACTTCTCGGTACCAAATGTAAGAGTCATGCCTGTAGCACCGTTAAGAGCGATATTCTTTGTTGCAAAATAGGCTGATGCTCCGAAGAACATATTGTTCTTACCAGAACCTGCATAGTCTGAATAATTGCTGTTAGAGGTAGAGTTGGCGCGTGCAGACATGCCATTGGAAGTATATTCTACGTTTGCTGCACCTGTACCTGTAGCATTCTTCCAACCGTCGAACTGATCGAGATAGGGCCAGCTTGAGCCTGATCCGTATGTCTTGGTAGCCTCTACCTTATCAAAGTCATTATAATAAAGGATAAGAGCCTCAGGCGAGCCGCCAGGTCCAGCCTGTGATACGGTCAGAACCACACGCTTCATACCGATAGTAAACGCAAGGTCGGCAGAGCGGTCCATGCCTGTATTCTCAAGCGCGGTTACAGTAACCGTCTGGGGTTCCAGAGAACCAACACCAGATGCAGGAGAAACGGTTACCCAATCTGCGTCAGCCTCAAGCTTCCAATCTCGTGTTGCCGATACGGCGAGAGTGCTATCACCACCAGCCATTTCAAATACCATCTCGTTCTTGTCAATAGAGATGTTGGGAGTGCCGAGGTCTACCTCTTCTGGCGTACATGCAGTAAGCACCGCTAAAACTGCACTCATCCCCAATAAAAGATTTTTTAGTTTCATGTTTTTGCTTATTTAAATTAGTACTAGTTTTTTTACTTTTGAACATGCAAATTTAGTAAAGAAAATAAAGCTAAGCAATGTTTTTCGCTTATTTGTTCTATCTTTGCATCATCGTTTACCATTTAAAGCATAGCAGACATGAAGACGAAGCAAGAAATCGTAGAAAATTGGCTCCCTCGCTACACGAAGCGTTCGTTGGAGGAGTTTGACGAGTATATCCTATTGACCAACTTCAACAAGTACGTAGAACTATTTGCCGAAGAATTTGGCGTAGAGGTGCGTGGACGCGATGCCAATATGACCTCGGCCTCGGCTAATGGCATCACCATCATCAACTTTGGCATGGGTAGCCCCAATGCAGCCATCATCATGGACCTCCTCACCGCCATCAAACCCAAGGCGTGCCTCTTTCTCGGTAAGTGCGGAGGTATAGGCAAGCGTCAGAAGTTGGGCGACCTGATACTGCCCATTGCTGCCATCCGTGGCGAAGGTACATCGACCGACTATCTGCCAGCCGAGGTCCCTGCCTTGCCAGCCTTCATGTTGCAGCGTGCCGTCTCGTCGGCCATCCGTGATATGGGGCACGATTACTGGACAGGCACTGTCTATACCACCAATCGTCGTATATGGGAGCACGATGAGGATTTCAAAAACTACTTGCGCTCCACTCGCGCCATGGCCGTGGATATGGAGACGGCCACACTCTTTGTCACCAGTTTTGCCAATCATATACCGATGGGAGCATTGTTGCTCGTGTCGGACCAGCCCATGATTCCCGAAGGTGTAAAGACCGAGCGGAGCGACAATCTGGTAACACAGAATTACGTCACCGACCACTTGAATATGGGTATCGCCGCTCTACGCATGATCATTGACGAAAAGAAGACGGTGAAGCACCTGAAGTTCGACTGGTAAGAGTTGTTGGGAGAATTACTCCTCACAAAATCAGAGCCCTCCGTTTCTCAGCGGAGGGCTCTGGTCTTTTTATCGCTGGGCTTCGATTTGGGCAGCCTTAGCTTTCTCATAGCATACGCGGCATAGGGGCTCGTATTCCATCTTCTCGCCCAAAAACACGCGTTTGTCGTTGTCTACGATTCGATGTGATACATAAGCCAGATTGCCACAGCGCACGCAGATCGCATGTACCTTGCTCACCTCGTCAGCTACTG
>JAZRCG010000037.1:0-20630 GCA_045659645.1 Bacteroidaceae bacterium
GTCCCATCTGAGGAAAGTGTCAACAGCCACAGCATGGAATCAAGGATACCGTAAACATCAACAGTATGGATAGAGAAAAGGTGTAAATCTTTTCAGCTAATGAAGCAAAAAAACGTCTACTGAAATCAGGAAAAGACATAGCACATATGCCTCAAATTGGTCCTCGAGAGGACCGAATCGAAAGTACCAGGAACTCTCGCCTCGGTCCTCGGGACGACAAGGTCCTGTCCTCGGGAGGACGAAGGTCCGTTATCGGGAGGACGAAGGTCCGTTATCGGGAGGACAAAGGTCCGTTATCGGGACGACCAAACCGAAAATACCATAAGGTCATTTTCATTTGCCATGAATACAAGCTCACAAAGAACACAATCCCCAGTAACAAACTCATAATCAGGATACAAGCAAGGGACTCGCCAAGCTTCCATAGTCTTAGACAAAAGAGCAGACTTGACATCCATATGACAACAAGTAAAGCTGGCAGGCACAAGCATTTCTGGCTATGTAGAAAAATATTTACTTACACGATGAATAAGACCAGGCCTCTAACAACGGCCAGACGACAAGTCAGCAAGAAGATCTAATAATAAATACGCACGCTAACATCGCAAAACACAAAAGAGGTTCCGCCCCGAAAAGCAGAACCTCTTGATTTCTATGGAACTTGATGTTATTAAAACACCTCAGCTTAAATTTCTACTCACAAACATTGACAGACAGGCTCAATTCGTCCAACTGACTTTGGTCAATAGCACCTGGAGCATCAAGCATTACGTCTCTGCCACTATTGTTCTTGGGGAAGGCAATGACGTCGCGGATGCTATCCAACTCGGCAAAGAGACTGACAAAACGGTCCAGGCCATATGCAAGACCTCCGTGTGGGGGAGCACCATACTTGAACGCATTCATCAGGAAGCCAAACTTCTCCTGCGCCTGCTCGGGAGTGAAACCAAGAATCTCGAATATCTTCTGCTGAAGCTTGGCATCGTGGATACGGATGCTGCCACCACCAACCTCAACACCGTTGATAACCATATCATAGGCATTGGCACGAACACGGGCGGGATCTGTATCAAGAAGGGCAACATCCTCGGGCTTGGGAGAAGTGAACGGATGATGCATGGCCATAAGGCGCTGCTCCTCGTCGCTCCACTCATACATGGGGAAATCCACAATCCAAAGGCATGAATACTTGTCCTTAGGACGAAGTCCCATGCGCTGCCCCATCTCAAGACGAAGTTCACACAACTGTTTTCTTACCTTCATGGCATCATCGCCAGAAAGGATAAGTATAAGGTCACCTGGCTGTGCGTGCATCTTCTCCTTCAGCACCTGCAAGGTTTCCTGGGCATAGAACTTGTCCACGCTGCTCTTAACACTGCCATCAGCCTCCACACGGGCATATACCATTCCCTTTGCACCTATCTGGGGACGCTTCACAAAGTCGGTCAGCTGGTCTAACTGCTTGCGAGTGAGCACTGCCTGTCCGTCACAACAGATTGCACCTATGTACTGAGCCTGATCAAAGACACCGAAACCTTCCGGGAAAATGCTCTCCACTATCTCATTAGATGCATTGTCCAACTGAAGGTTCTTCAGTTCCACAAACTTCATCTCAAAACGTGTGTCGGGTTTGTCACTACCATAATACTTCATGGCATCAGCCCATGTCATACGAGGCAGAGCAGGAATGTCAATACCCTTGAGTTGCTTAAACAGGTGACGACTCATACCTTCAAACACCTGCAACACATCCTCCTGTTCTACAAACGACATCTCACAATCAATCTGAGTGAATTCGGGCTGACGATCAGCACGAAGGTCCTCATCTCGGAAACACTTGACAATCTGGAAATACCTGTCCATACCTGCCACCATGAGCAACTGTTTCAATGTCTGCGGACTCTGGGGCAAAGCATAGAACTGACCTGGGTTCATGCGCGATGGCACTACAAAGTCACGAGCACCCTCTGGGGTTGAATTAACCAGAACTGGTGTCTCTATCTCCAAAAATCCCTGTTCGTCCAGATAGCGGCGTACCTCAAAGGCAAACTTGTGTCGAAGTTCCAGATTCCTACGAACATTGGGTCTGCGCAAATCCAGATAACGATACTTCATGCGAATATCGTCGCCACCATCACTCTGCTCCTCAATGGTGAATGGGGGCGTCAATGACTCGTTGATAACAACCAATTCACTTACCAGAATTTCAATCTCGCCGGTTGGCAAATTCTTGTTCTTGGAATAGCGCTCGGCTACTACACCATGTGCCTGCACTACAAATTCTCTACCCAACTTGCCAGCCTTGGCTTTCAATTCCTCGGTACAATCCTCGTTGAAGGCCAATTGGGTGATACCATAACGGTCGCGCAGATCCACAAAGGTCAAAGCTCCCAGATTGTGCACACTCTGTACCCAACCTGCAAGAATTACCTCCTGCCCGACGTTGGCAAGACGAAGCTCGCCACAATTTCTTGTTCTGAACATTTTATAATATATAGTTTAACGTTGATGTAAAAGAGAAAGGGATGACCTCTGTATATAGAAGTCATCCCTTGGAAAGTACGCCCTCAGGGGCTCGAACCCTGGACCCATTGATTAAGAGTCAATTGCTCTACCAACTGAGCTAAGGACGCATTATCTTTGTTTTTCCGAGTGCAAAGGTACGGACTTTATTCGGAATGACCAAATATTTCTGAACTTTTTTACTTCTTTCGTTGTTTTTATTCTATGAATTGTCTGTTTAGGTAGTCAGAATTATGAGTTCACTTGCCTGTTTTCGACGCAAGACATCCACCTGGAAGTCAACTCCCACAACAAGTCCATACTCTCGGAGAACTGTCTCGTAGGTCTTACGAGCCAACTCCGGATGGTTGTTCTCTTCGCTCAAATGACACAGCCAAACACGTTTAAGCGCTGGCGAGGCATGCTCAGCTATAAGACGGGCACTATCGGCATTTGAGATGTGACCCCGCCCACTACGGATTCTACCTTTCAGATAAGAGGGATAAGGCCCCATCATTAGCATATCTACATCATGGTTGGACTCCATTACAATGTAATTGGCCTGGGAAACCTCTTGCTGAATCAACTCCGTGGCATGCCCGATGTCAGTAATTATCAGGAACACCTCTTCGTCGGTTTCCACACGATAACCGACACAATCACTACTGTCATGTGGCACTGTAAAGGCAGTTATCCTCATATCTGCAACTTCCACGGTCTGTGCCTTTTGTATGATTTTGGTATACTCTGGTGTCAATTTGGTCGTGACACAATAATTGCGATTTATACCACGGTGGACTTCCTCTGTCGCATATATAGGCAAATGGTAATCATGAGCCAAATGTCCAACGGCCTTGATATGGTCGGCATGATCGTGAGTAATGAATACTGCATCTATGTCGGAAAGCATCACTCCCCTATCCTTGAGGTCATGCTTCAAAGAGCGCACTGCTATACCTGCATCCACAAGGATCTGTGCCTTATCCGTTGCCAGATAATAACAATTGCCACTACTGCTACTGCCCAAGGATATAAATTTTAACATGCTCAACTTATTTGAAGTACAAAGATAAGAAAACTTGGGCAAAATGCAAATAAATGCCGTTATAATAAATCTAAAAAATCGTACAAGCGCTAAGTTGTAGCTATGTTACCCCGATTATTTATATAGTGTATCAAGTTCGCATATACAGTAATACGAGACAACAACAATGCATTTCCAACAATAATCAGGTACTCTTGAGCACGAGTCATAGCAACGTTTAGTTTACGGTCTATAACCCGCCCATTCTCCTCAAACGCTGATTCTGAAAGAAAGCGCAACTGATAATGTTTTTGTACGGTCAGGCCATATATTATATATCTTCGCTGACTTCCCTGAAATCTTTCTACGGTATCTATGGTTATTTGCAAAAGCGGATGGTCTGGCTGACGTAATTTGTCTGCCAACATCTTCCGTATGGCTGATATCTGGCTACGATAAGGCACTATTACACCTACAGTTTCTTGCGGATTAAACACATCCTGGGTACGTCCCCAAATAGTCAACAATTCAGAGGCTATGAAACTTGCCTCGGAAAGGTTCACTTTGTCCGAACCAGAATCTTCAGGACATGGAATATCAACGAAGCGAAGACGGGGCTCTGGAGAAGGAGAAAGTTGATGTTCAAGAGGAACCTCTTGCAGTTTGCCTTCATAAAAGGCTACGTTGGGAAAGTGCGCTATATCACGATGCATACGACCTTGGTGTGACAACATATAACACAATTCCTCGTCGGCCCCATATCTGGACAAGAACCTTTCAAACAAAGACTTACGGCAATCATCCAGACAGATATCATTCAGCAATGGATCATCCACAAAAGACTCTCTCGCACTTTGTTGTACCACAGCCGGCAATTGCTTATGGTCACCTATCATTACGAATTTGGATATACACGGAAGACCATCCTGACAACAGAGTGTTAACAGGGGCAAAAGATGAGGTTCAAGAATCTGGCTTGCCTCATCTACAATGCAAAGAGATATCCTGTACCTTGATATCAAAGACAAGTGGGTTGTAATGGACGATGTTGTACCCACGAATACTCTCGTTTGCGAAACCCTGTCGGATATTTCCAGATAAGACGAGCATTCATCTACTATACTTTCAAAATACTTCTCCTTATAAAGTCCAGAAGCACAGGAATAACCGCCGAAACGGACAAAGTCTACAATACCCGTCAGTTTACTGCATATTTCGTCTACCGCTCTGTTCGTGTAGGAAACCAGTAAAATTCTCGAATCATGCTCCAGTAGTTCTTCCTGCAACGTATTTAACAAACCAAAAGAAGTCTTACCGGTTCCCGGGGGACCAATGATCAGGAATAGTTCTTTTGCGTCCTTAACCCTCTGTTGCAAGATATTGAATCTACCATAATCACCAAGAAGTTTTGCTGATTTGACAACCTTAGGCCTACGCTGCATCAGCACAAGGTCCTTACGTTCCCTTGTAGCAGACAGCAGGGAATACAAGCCCTTGTACAAGCCATTACAGGAACTCTCCATAAAGTCATGTTCTATGCACCAACGCACATCTGGTTTATTGACAAAGACAGAGGCATCATGCTGAGGGTTCCTCAAACGTAAAGTCAGAACATCCGATTCTATCTTACTGATTATAGCTCTATGAACTATCGTCCGGCGCAAGTCTGGCGCATGCCCAATTGTGTATGAATGGAGAACAACGATATCACCATCCCTAAAGTTACCTGCATCGCCATCAAACAGAAACCTTACCGAATCCAATTTTACGGAATCATCCATTGGACAAGGCTGCATTGTCATGTTTATGATTATATTGCCACACTGCAACTTTTCCTCCAATGACGAAAGCCATGCACTGGCAAAACCAGAGCACTCCTTGGACATCCCGCCAACCTTGGACATCCTATGCTCCAATGCCACAAAGCGATAGAAACGCGCAAAATACCGGCGCTCAAGCTCAGATGCTGACTGAAAAGAAGTCAGGACCTTCTCTATGCGAGGGCGCTGGTACCTTTCCCATAATATGCCTCGTGCCTGTTTTTCATTAAAATCATCGGGAGTTTGCTCCATCAATGCCTCAAGTCCTCCACGGCATAATGCGTCTTCTTGAACAACATAAAGATTGCGCAATCTCAATGCCTTATAGAGTAAACCAGGGGCAAAGCCTAAACCAACAAGGGGTCTTTTATACTTGCTATAAAGCAGAAAAGCATGCAATTCATGGTTATTATCCTCATAACAACTTCTGTAATTATACCTAATAATAGCCATATACAGAAGCATCTGCATGTAATGCTGGTCCCTGTAATATGGAGTGTCTGCATTAGAACGAGCAGATGCATAAGAGGCATTTCCTGCCTTTTGCTCCACAAGAACACGAAAATCCGCCTGCAACATGTCCATACGTCCCTGTAAGCCTAACATTTCTGAAAAGAATGTTGGCTCAACTACAACATTGTGGCTGTTATAACTAACTACCTGATGAGGAAGGACTTTATTCACCGCCTGATGAATATTATGCATTTGGTTCCATGCCTGATTATGAAACTCCTTACTCGGACATACAGACATAACACCCAATGCATTGTTTCGGAAGAATTTCCTGACAGCATTCTTATACAAAGCCTGTTGATTTTCCAGACTAAATTCCTCGTCTACAGGCAGATGTAGTGTCGCATCCAAGAGTTCACTCGCAAGATTACCCACAAGTATCTGTTCATTCACAACCGGAGGCAGCAGACGACTTAGCACAGAAACTACAGGCGATTCGGCATAGGACTCGAAACAAGATGCTATGGTTGAGACATCAACAAGATAATCTGGATCAACAATAATATGCTCGGGATACAGAACCCCTTGCTTGTCCCGACGTGGACGTATGAGATTCAGCATCATACCTCTCTTTACTATCTGAGCGACATAAGAATAATCAAACTCAGACAACAATGCTTTTTCTCTGTAAGCTACCGTTACCAATCCACCGGTGTCTTCGCTTTCACAATATAGGCAATCATCATCCCACGTATCAACTATGACACGCATATAATCGCCACAGACCTTTTGTGCTGTACTATTTCGCTGCTTTTTAGGAAATCCAACACTAATAAAGTCTGGTATCGGAGTGGAGAACAGGAATGATATAAAAAGACTTAGCGCCTGAAAATCGTACGGAAAATCCTCCTGATGCCTGATCTTGGCATTATTGGTCACTCGAATTCGCATGGAGTGAACCATGAACTTCAACTCGGAGGAAGCGTTTTTGTCCTTTAACAGATAGTCGGTCTTCGCAAAACAGCCAACCAGCTGAATATCGGAATCCCACGTCCTTTCATCCAGAACCCTACGGTACAGACGCCCTAAGAGTGAATACGCCAATTCGTAATCCGGAAGGAGAGAATACGCTTTGGCTAATTCAGAAAACCATTCCTCAATCATTATCCGGGCCAGATGCCACACGTGTATAAAAGACCTGAACTCTTATTGGGTTCTCCTTAGTGCCCTTTACCAAACGTGCACTTGTCATTGACAAATCGTGTGAAACACCGGTTACAATTCCTGAGGATGTATTTGTTGTGGCTGAAATAGGTATTACATAACACTTATTCCAGTTTGGGTTTTCCTCTGTCCATTTGTATGTGGCATCCTCTATCTCTTCTGGAGTGGGATTGTCTTTCTTCAATACATCTTTTATATAAGTGTTAACGGCATTTTGCCTATCCTTATATATATATATAACTATCTGGCTTAAATTCTGAAATGCAAAAACATTTTCACCAGTCTGATAAGAAGCAATGTATGAAGTTTTCTCATCCGGAAGTCTGTTTTCCTTGAAGAAGTTCTTCACATCGTCCTTACGCAAGAGCAATAGATTCTGTGGTATACCAAACTGATTTACATTCTGGTCGTCATTATAGCGTGACAGAGTAAGCATTACTCTGCTTATGCTGTCATTCTTGTGTGTTCCAGAGAAGATATCATCAATGGGCAATTCTACTTCCGTGCAGATGCCAGATGGAGTCTTCAGCCATGTACATGATTGGTCATCAATCAACCTGTCAACATCTGTACGTTGGAATTGGCAACTCTGAACCACTTCGGGCGTGCCTGCAAATATAGAATAAGAAGATACCGGTTCGCCACCTTCACTATTTTCCGGACGTGTTTTATATATAATGTATAGGGCATCCACGAAAACACGCACCATAACACCCTCTCCATTCACTATCTCTGCATAGTAGCCAGGCAAGACATTGCGTATAAAGTGATAGGAATCGTCAAAATTGCGATTAACGTGCGCCTCTGGCGACAACCCTTCGTTATCCTCTACATACTCCCAATATTTGTCCATAATGCGTCTGCCTTCCGACACTGGCAAGGGAATCCTTATGCTGGGGTAACTTGAAGAAGAAGTGTTTGATGGATCTGAACCATGTATCCTGTCCCATGCAGTAAACACCTTGGTTGCAATTGGCTTGTCCTTAAAATCGGGATGGATATACTTCTTTAGATCTGTTGTTGTATAATAGGTACTGTCCTCACACAGCGGGGTCTTGGGATTCAATGGGTAGATGGCTATCTTCATGGGTGTATTGACATCCCCATAATATGTATCAAAGTTCAATTGCAGCAATACGCTATCACACGTTGCATTGCCATATTCGTCCACAGAAAGTACAGACTGTTTATTAGGAAAGTACTTGACATTTTCCAAAATAGCAAACTGTGTAGCAAAACTGGCCACTAATCTGCCTTCGGTTTCCAAATCATAAATTGACCCAAGATATGAAGCCGAAGAACGGGAACTTATACTATCTATCTTTTCCGATCTGGAGAAGACATTAAAGGTTTCCATATCCGTATCCAATGCTTCGTTTGATGGGGGAATGCCTATTCCTCCTGTACTGTCTGTACATGCCGACACCACCAACAACACCAAAGTCAGAAGCCCAAAAACAATCTTCTTCAACACAATCGTAGTATTTATATTCTTCTTCACCTAAATCTAACCTTACCTAAACTTAAAACAAAAATCCGTCGTCATCGTTATCATCCTTGGGACGATTCCTTACTACCTCATCCCACAGACGATCATAAAGTTCCGTCGGAGCGGACGCAATATTATCAGGATCAAGTACCACAACCGGCTTTCCCATTTCTCGTGCCATTCGTTCATAGCGTTCATTGGGTTCATTCAGAATGACGCCATCACTCATGAACATGCCTATTCTGTTCATATCTTCCAACTGGGTCAACTCGCCCAAAGTAGACAAGGCTGCCTTGTCTGCCTCGCGATAGGAAAGTATGCCGCTAAGATTTTTGGGAAGAGGAGATTCTGGCAGGTCTGTCGTAGGGGTATATACTATCCTGCTCTCTCTGTAACTGGGTTCATCATAGTATGCCAGCTTCAAAAGATAAGGAGCCAGCGAACTCATCATGCCCTGACAGTGTATCACCTCAGGAGTCCAGCGAAGTTTCTTTACGGTTTCCAAAGATCCACGCACAAAGAACATGGCACGCTCCACATTATCCTTGTACAGACGACCCTTTTCATCCTCGAGCATCAGACGCCCCTTCATAAAGTCATCGTTGTCAATAAAATACACTTGGATACGGGCGGCAGCGATACTTGCAACCTTTATTATCAGCTGATGGTCGGTATCGTCTATTATCAGATTCATTCCCGAGAGACGAATTACTTCGTGCAACTGATTTCTTCGCTCATTGATATGTCCCCACTTTGGTGTAAACGTACGAACCTCACGTCCGGTTTCCTGAACAGCAGGAATCAGATTGCGGCTGATGGTTCCCAAGGACGTAGCACTGACATAGGGTTCTATCTCTTGAGTTAGGTAGAGTATCTTCTTAGCTTTTTCCATGTTCACATTTATATATACTAAGTATCTTGTATGCAAAAGTACAAAAAAAATACAATATTCACGCACTATACGTCTTGCTTTATGTTCTTTTTAGCACTTTTTCGCTTTTTTGAAAGGAAAAGTTTCCTTTTATAGACTTAATTGTTTTAACTTTGCATGAATTTAAATCACAGAAGCCATATAAACGGTTGCAATGCAAATAATCAAAAACATAGCCAAGTTGCGCGAAACACTTGATGCAGAGCGCGCTAATGGCAAGTCTGTTGGACTTGTGCCAACAATGGGAGCGCTGCACGAGGGACACGCATCGCTTGTTCGCCGTAGCGTCAAGGAAAATGATGTTACCGTAGTAAGCATATTCCTCAATCCCACTCAGTTCAATGATCCCAAAGACCTTGAACGCTATCCGGTGACATTAGAGAGCGATTGCGCTATCCTGGAACAATGCGGCGCACAGATTGCCTTTGTCCCCAGTGTAAGCGAGGTGTACCCCGAACCGGATACCAGAGTCTTCTCGTACCCCCCCACCGACACAGTAATGGAAGGCGAGCGACGTCCGGGACACTTCAACGGAGTGTGTCAGATAGTGAGCAAACTTTTCTATTACACCGACCCTGACCGTGCTTATTTTGGAGAAAAGGATTATCAGCAAATAGCCGTAATTCGTCGCATGGTAGAGGATTTAAAGTTTCGCGTGAACATAATTCCATGCCCCGTAATCCGTGAGGCCGATGGCTTGGCTATGAGCAGCAGAAACACCTTGCTTGCCACAGAAGAAAAGCAGCTCGCACCCAACATCTACCGTATACTGAAGGAAAGCACCACCCTGGGCATGAGCATTGAAGAGACAAAAACGTGGGTCACCGAACAAATCAACGCCATCCCTGGTCTGGAAGTAGAGTACTATAGCATTGTGGATGGAAACACTCTGGGCGACATCTCTGATTGGAACGAAACGCCAAGCATTGTGGGATGCATTACTGTTTATTGTGGCAAAACACCAATACGTTTGATTGACCATATTAGATACAAATGACCATAGAAGTTCTCAAAAGCAAATTGCACTGTGTGCAAGTAACCGAGGCCAACCTCAACTATATGGGCAGCATTACCATAGACAGAGATCTGATGGATGCTGTAGGCATTATCCCTGGAGAAAGGGTTTTCATCGTTGACAACAACAATGGCGAACGCTTTGACACATACACTATCTCCGGCGAACGCGGTAGTGGTTGTGTATGCTTGAACGGAGCAGCTGCCCGCAAGGTGCAAGTGGGAGACACCATAATCATAATGGCATATGCCAGAATGACACCAGAAGAAGCCATGCAGTTCACTCCACGTGTGGCATTCCCTGAGAATAACAGAATCACAAACAAACAATAACTACATAAATCTGATTAGAAGATGAAGATCTCAAGAATTGAACATCTGGGCATAGCCGTCCAGAACATTGCAGAGGTACTACCCTATTACACCGACGTTCTTGGCCTTGAATTCTACAAGGAGGAAGTTGTAGAAGACCAGAAGGTTAAGACCGCTTTCCTGAAAGTTGGCGAAGTCAAGATTGAACTCCTGGAGCCAACCTGCCCTGAGAGCACCATCCAGAAATTCCTTGACAATGGCGGTCGTGGCATCCATCACGTTGCATTCAAGGTGGAGGATGGAGTGAGCGAGGCTTTGGCTCAGTGCGATGCAAATGGAATACGCCTTATCGACAAGGCTCCCAGAGGTGGTGCCGATGGACTTAAGATTGCATTTCTGCACCCCAAGAGCACATGTGGCATATTGACTGAACTCTGCGAAGAGTAACATACCAATATTCATACAAAATGAGAGGTTCTGCTTTTCGGGGCAGACCCTCTTTTTTATGTTATCACATGCAATACACATGCAATAATCCCCAATTAGTCATTCGGCGGTTGCGCACTAATGACCAATTGGGGTAAAACTTGCTAAAAGAGAACATAGATGGGTCATCCCGAGGACAAGTTCAGGTCCTCCCGAGCCCCTCATTGAGGGTTCGGCAGAGACAAAGAAGAAGGATGCTCCCTCGCAACTACAATCCTATTGCCTTCCCTAACCAAAGGAGTGGCATCCAAAAGAAGGCGTTCCATCTCACCCTTATCAACAAGATATATTTTCGGAGTTAGCGAACGGCGAAACCTGCAGAAGAATTTATCTGTTGATACATACCAGGCACATCTTGCCACGCCAGGCATCTTGGGAATATCATCCCACATTTGAAAGATCTTTGTGGTCGGAACCAGGGTAACCCCTACTCTACCATCAAATAGATAACTGACACAAACTATATTTCTTCTGCACTTATATTTCCTTTCACCGCCAGCAGCAGAGCGATGGCTTATTGTTATATTACGGGAAAAATCCCGATTGATTTCCGTCATCATCTGACGAAATATCCTTCCATGGGCAGATGTGTCCTTCAATTGGTTGCTGAGAATGTAGTAATGAATCATCTCATGTATTATGGTATCCTCCAACAAACGTTCATCCATATCCCTGTTGGTACTGATAACCAATTGGAAATCAATATACTCCCAACCTCCAAAGAATTTTAGTTTGCGCCTATAGCGTAACTGCCCGAGGAATGTACGAGCCGAACTCAACCTAAAAGGCAGAGGCCGCAATGCCCCGTGGAATATCTGCGCATTGAATTCATGGAATTTACGCTCGACGTACTCTAATGTTGCAATCATACGATAATAGACGGCATGAGAACAAAAAAAAGATGTGCCAATTTCTGGACACATCCTTAACATAATATCTATCTAACTGAGGATATCTATTACTTCAAAGACAAAGTAATTTCCTTACCCTCTTCCTCTACGTTCAGCTTGTCCTCGCGGAGCAACCAGCCCATAGCCAGATACAGATCCTTGTCAGTCTTAATCTTGCAAACCTTCTTCAGGTCCTTGGCGTTCATTGCGCCATTCTCGTTCAGAGCTGTCCAAACAGCACCTGCAACGCTACCAATCTTCTCAATCATAACTTTTTACCTCTTGATTGTTAATAATTCTATACCTAATGCACGAATATCTATTTCGCGATGCAAATATATGGGTATTTTATGATATATGCAAGAAAATACCCAGAAATATATGTTATGCAACATAATTTTGGGCATTTCCTCTCGTTTTATCTGTAATCATGTGGGGCAAAGATGAAGTTCATGTACACAATGGTATCTGTAGAAGAGTGATAACAGTACTGAAATGTCACTTCATGTTCTTTCAACTCTATATACCCTGTGTTTTGCCTGATATTATCCAACAGATTGGTATTAAAGAGAGCACGCATTTCCGAATTGTATGCCGAGGCCGTATCCATCACCCCAGACACGGAGTAATGATACCTCATCACGCGCCCCTCTATGTCATATACCAAACTGTCAAGGACGGTATATTTATCCATAGGCTTGGGACAGGAGGATTCGGTGAATTCCCTTGCCTGGCGTTGGTATTTTTCATCTCTCGTCTCATGTCTGCAACCAACAAGGAGGGATATTAGCAGGATGGAGAGCATTGATTTCTTCATGTCGTAAGGAGATTATATACCTTATTTATATATATAAGGGAAGGAGAACTGAGATTGAACGTGGCGCTGATGCAGTGCCCCTACAATTGCGAGAGGGCGGTTCTAAGCTTGTGGTAAGGAAAGTAGGGACGTTGCGTGCGGCGTCCGATAATAGCGTTCGCTTCACGCAACGTCCCTACTGATGGCGAGAGTGGTTCTCTCTGATACGGTTCTATGTTTTGTCGGCTCTATTATGGCACCAACAAAACATCTTAGTCATTTACTCTTCGGGCTTCATGTTGGTGTAGACGGTCTGCACGTCGTCGAACTCCTCCATCTTCTCCACCATCTTGTTGATTACCTCGCGCTGCTCGGGGGTAACGTCCTTCAGGTCGTTGGGGATGTAGGTAAACTCACCGCCTACTTCCTCGAATCCCTTGGCCTCCAGAGCCTTCTGGATTTCGCTATAGCTGGTAGGCTCGCCATAGATGGTGATTGTGGTCTCGTCCTTGTCCTCGTCGTACTCCTCGTCGTACTCTTCCTCCACACCGAAGTCAATCATCTCCAGGATGAAGTCATCCATGTCCATGTCGGCACTCTTCTTGAAGGTGAAGACACACTTGTGGTCAAAGAGGAAGGAGAGAGAACCGGTGGTTCCCATATTACCGTTGAACTTGTTGAAGATAGAGCGTACATCGGCAACGGTACGTGTGGTGTTGTCGGTCAGAGTGTCCACGAACACGGCAACACCGTGGGGGCCGTATCCTTCGTAGGTAACGCTCTTGTACTCGCTCTGGTCCTTGCCCATGGCGTTCTTGATAGCACGCTCGATGTTGTCCTTCGGCATGTTCTCACGCTTGCACACGGCTATAACGGAGCGGAGTGTGGGATTGTTCTCGGGTTCGGGGCCGCCAGCCTTAACGGCTATGGCAATCTGCTTGCCCAGGCGAGTGAAAGTCTTGGCCATGTGGCCCCATCTCTTCATTTTTGCTGCTTTGCGGTATTCAAATGCGCGTCCCATATTGTTGTATTGTTATTTTGTTTTATACTGTTCTTCTTGTTATGGAATATTATCTGAGTTCGGCACCCAGCTGCTTGGTCAGCTGCTGGATGAGCTTCTGCATGATGGCGTCAATAGCCTTCTCGCTCATGGTCTTCTCGGTGTCCTGAAGGATGAAGTTCACGGCGTACGACTTCTTGCCAGCAGGCAGGTTCTTGCCTTCGTAAACGTCAAACAGGGTTACGGCCTTGAGAAGTTTCTTCTCCGTCTGGTATGCAATCTGCTCGATACGTCCGAACTCCACACTCTGGTCGATGAGCAGAGCCAGGTCTCGGCTAACGGCGGGGAACTTGCTTATCTCTGAATACTTGACTGCCTGGTTGCGGATGGTCTTCATGAGGAGTTTCCAGTCAAGATCGGCAAAGAACACGGGGTTCTCTATGTCAAATGCCTTCAGCACCTTGCGGCTGACGATACCCATCTTCACGAGTACCTTGCCGCCACGGTTGCGGATTTCCAGACTCTTCTCGAAGATGTCCTCTGCACCATCGGCAAAGACGAGCATGCCGAAGGGAACGCCCAGGCGTGAGATGATGTTCATGACGTAGGCCTTGAGTTCGGCAAAAGTGCTGTCCTCGTTGGCATGCGCCCAGTTGCCAGATACTCGCTTGCCGGTTACCCACAAGCCCATGTGCATCTCCTCGGAGTATGCATCCAGTACGTGCTTGATGACCTCGGGGTCACGGCTGCTGGACACACCGGGAATGATGTCTGCACACTTGCGTGCCTCATCGTAGCGGTAGCAGTTGCCAAACTCGAACATGCGCTGGTCGGGCATGCGGTGAGCGCTGTTGCGTGCTATGCTCTCAAGACCACCAAACAGGAGGCTCTGGCGCAATACGCTCAGGTCCTGAGAGAGGGGATTGAGCAGGCGCACACAATTCTCGGGCTTGTATGTCTGCTGGGCACCGCTGGCATAGTAGGAAACCTTCTGCAGGCTGTTGTTCAGTATCTCGTGGAAACCACAACCCACCAGCTGCTCTGCTATGAGGTTCTGCAACTTGTGGCTCTTGTCTGCCTCGCCCTTGACGGACAGGCTTGACTTCACCGTTGAGGGAATCTCAATGTTGTTGTATCCGTAGATGCGCAGGATGTCCTCCACCACGTCGCAGGGACGCTGCACGTCCACACGGTAGGCTGGCACAGAGAGCAGAATGCCCTCGGCATCCTCCTTGACAATCTCCATTTCCAGAGATGTCACGATGCTCTTCACCGTCTCGGCAGGGATGTTCTTGCCAATGAGGGTGTTCACGTAGGCATACTTCAGGTCTATGCTGAAGGGTTCCACCACCTGCGACTGTACATCCACTATCTGCATGCTCACCTTGGCACCAGCCAGTTCCTTGGCCATGATGGCAGCCTGCTTCAGGGCATAGATCTGTCCGTTGGGGTCAATGCCGCGCTCGAAACGGAAACTTGCATCCGTCTGCAGGGCATGACGGCGTGAACTCTTGCGGATCCATGTGGGATTGAAGTATGCGCTCTCCAGGAGCACGTTGCATGTGGTGTCGTATGTGCCGCTGCCCTTGCCGCCAAACACACCTGCTATGCACATGGGTTCCTCGGCATTGCAGATGGCCAGGTCGCGCTCGCTCAGTTTGTGCTCCACACCGTCCAGGGTAACAAAGGGAGTTCCCTCGGGCATGGTCTTCACCACCACCTTGCCGCCCTGTATCATGTCTGCGTCGAAGCAGTGCAGGGGCTGGCCGTATGCCATCATGATGTAGTTGGTGATATCCACGATGTTGTTGATGGGGCGCAGGCCAATGATGCGCAGACGGTCCTGCAACCATTCGGGGCTCTCCTTCACCTCGCATCCGGTCAGTGTCAGTGCACAATAGCGGGGACAAGCCTCGGTGGCCTCCACAGTTACGGGAATCTCCAGGTCGGTGTTGTCCACCTGGAATGCGTCGCATGAAGGACGGTGCAAAGAGGTCTTGTAACCGTTCTGCACCAACCATGCATACAGGTCGCGTGCTACGCCCCAGTGGCTGCATGCATCAGCACGATTGGGGGTAATGTCCACCTCTATCAGGTAGTCACTCTCCAGATTGTAGTACTGCTTGGCAGGTATGCCCACGGGGGTGTCCTCGGGCAGCACGATGATACCGTCGTGACTGGTGCCAACGCCTATCTCGTCCTCGGCACAGATCATGCCCAGACTTTCCACACCGCGCAACTTGCTGCGCTTGATAACAAACTCCTGGTCGCCATCATACAACTTGGTGCCCACTACGGCAACAATCACCTTCTGTCCGGCCGCCACATTGGGAGCACCGCACACAATCTGCAGGGGAGCATCCTGTCCCACATTTACGGTGCAGACATGCATGTGGTCGCTGTTGGGATGCTCTTCGCAAGTGAGCACCTCGCCTGTCCACAGGCCTTCCAGTCCTCCCTTTATGCTTTGAACTTCCTCCACACTGCCTACCTCCAGACCTATGCTGGTCAGTGCTTTTGCCACCTCTTCGGCAGAGAGGTCTACGTCTACGTATTCACGAAGCCATTTATAGGATATATTCATATCAGTATATAAATAATGTATTCTCGTATTTCAAGGCGCAAAATTATAAAAAAAAAAGCACAAAAAGGGGGAAAGGCGCAAATAAATGCTCTTTCCCCCATGGAAATGTGGTCAAGCACATTACATAGAGGCAGCTCCATGCCAATCCTTGGCGCTATTCTTCCAAGCGCCTGACGTACACCTTGCCGGCAAGGCGGCCTATGGAGGTGATGCCGGATGCTGCGTCGTGTTCAAACTCGCACAGTTCCTTTGCAGCAACGGAATGTGAAAGTCCGGAAATTTCCATGTAGTCCTTCACTTTCATTGCTCCATGTGCATTCAGATACTCCAGAGCCTTCTGCAGACGCTCCTCCTTGGTGAACGGAGAACGGCAAAGACGACTTACACCTGCGCGCTCCAGGTTGCAGCGTATGTCCACATTCGCTATCAATCTTTTGTCCGCCTGAAAATTCACACCGTCTCCCCTCAGACTTCGTGCATTCAACTTGGGTACTCCTTTCTTGAAAGAATCCATTTCCTTGTCATCCACTAAGCCCACGGTGGCTTTGAAAGTACCCATCTCGTCAATCGTTACAGAGTACCCCTCGGCCAAGAGTTCGGCCAAGATATCGGTAGCATGAGTCAGAACATGAAAAGCCTCACCCCTGCTGATACCCGAATTATGACTGCTGATGAGGTCAACAAACTGATTAAAGTCTATTTTCCGTTCCGTCTTCATACGATAATACGCCTTCTTCTCGCCCGTCTTGTGCAAATCAGGCAACTCCTGCTTAATGTACCTTGCCATATGTCTCTTTTTATTAGTTCTGGTAAAATTGTAACAATGCTTTACAAAGATAATAAAAATACGGAGCAAAAGCAAGAAAAACGCGAATAAAAAAATAAATTCAACATTGAGTACAATTGTACTGAACGTTTAGGAGCAATATACTCAATATTGAGTACAATTGTCCCCAACATTGAGTACATTTTATAAAACACGTTCTTCATATGTTTGCTCGCTTGTCCAAATACTTTTATTAAGCGCAAGAAACTATTTTAGTGTTTTGATATTCCTATTTGTCGTGCAATCTGATGCACGGGCACGTCGCACACTATGCACTTCCGATACGCCCCATTATGAGCAGGTGCCGTTTGAGGTGCCAAGTTCGTGGGAGTGGACGACGTTAGGGGCTATAAGCAATTATGGTGAGAACAAAAATGTACAGATTGAAAATATTGAAGCAGAAGAATGGATTTTAGAACTAGAAGATATTGAAAAGGATTCTGCTAAAATTATTCAGTATTTATCCAAGAATGAACGCAAAATAAACGGTACACGTCATAAATTTTGCAAGGGAGAAATTTTGTATTCAAAACTTCGCACATACCTTAATAAGGTCTTAATTGCCCCTAACAATGGCTATTGTACTACCGAAATAATGCCGTTTGGAACTTTTGGTCTATCGAATGAATATGTCTGTCATGTTTTACGTTCTCCATATTTCCTTGATTATACTCAGCAATGTGGGTATGGGGTTAAAATGCCAAGATTGAGTACAACTGATGCATGTAATGGTATGATTCCTCTTCCTCCACTGGCAGAACAATATCGTATCATATCCGAAATAGAAAAATGGTTTACCTTTATTGACATTATTGAAAGTGGGAAAACAGACTTACAAACCACTATCAAGCAAACCAAAAGTAAAATACTTGACCTTGCAATCCATGGTAAACTTGTACCACAAGACCCCAACGACGAGCCTGCTTCCGAACTGGTGAAACGCATCAATCCTGCTGCTGAAATCACTTGTGATAACGGGCAGTATGGGAAGATACCACAGGGGTGGTGTATATGTAAACTGAGGGACTTGTGTTCTTTTCTATCTAGAGGAAAATCTCCCAAATACTCAGATGATGATAGAACCTATCCAGTTTTTGCACAAAAATGCAATTTAAAAGACGGTGGCATATCATTGGAACAAGCAAGATTTTTAGACCCTTCAACAATTAACAAGTGGAATGAAGTTTACAAATTACAAACAGGGGATGTTCTTGTGAATTCAACAGGAACAGGTACTGTTGGCAGAACAAGATTATTCAATACAAATTATTTGGGTAACTATCCATTTGTGGTCCCAGATTCACATGTTTCTGTCATAAGAGTGTCGAAAAGTATTTGTCCTCAGTATATTTATGCTTATATATCTTCTGACTCCATACAACAATATATGGAAGATAATTTAGCTGGAAGTACTAATCAAAAGGAGTTATATATTGGAGTTTTAGAGAATATGAAGATATTCTTACCTCCTCTAACAGAACAACATCGTATAGTAAGCAAGATAGAAGAACTTTTCTCTTCACTTGACAATATTCAAAAAGCCTTAGAAGTGTAATGCACTTCTAAGGACTTTACGCTACCAATTCACCACCTTATCTACAATCTTCTGCTGTTCGCTTGCAGTTCGACGTAGATAGATACGGGTAGTTTCTATGCTTTCATGCCCCATTAGGTCGGCAAGCAAGGCAAGGTCGTTAAATCGGTTGAGGAAATTCTTAGCAAAACGATGACGGAACGAATGGGGATAAACTACCTCCCTTTTCATTCCGTATTTTTCTGCAAAGTGCTTCAATTGTTGGGCAATACCGCGTGTGGTAATGCGTTCGCCAAATCGGTTCAAGAAAATATACCCGGAAGATACACCTTTGTCTTTTAACCACTTAGTGGCTTCTATTCTCAAATTCTTAGGGATATACAACCGACGTATCTTTCCACCTTTGCTATAAAGGTCAAGATGTCCCATTTGTACATGCTCTGCTTTTATATGAAGTAATTCGCTGACACGTGCTCCCGTAGCAGCCATAAACCATACGACAAAGTACCACTCATCATAACCATCTTCTTTGAGTCGTGCTTTAAGGAACTTGTAATCCGCATCACTGATTACATTCTCTAAGAAGTTCTTCTGCTGAACTTTTACAAACTTCAATTTCAGTTTTTCTTGCTTGATGAATTCAAGATACTTGTTAATGCCTTGCAAACGTAGGTTCACCGTCTGTGGTTTGAAGTTTTCCAGCAGAAACCCTTTGTAGGCTAAAAGGTTCTTTTTGTTCACCACCCCATAATGGGCATAAAAATACTGCACTGTCCATACATACGATGTGATGGTGTTCTTTGCCAAGTTAGTCTTGGTCAGATGATTTTTGAATTTTGTTACCATATATCATTGAATTAAAATGAATATAGTAACAATATAAATAACACGTATCGGGCAGTATCAGAACTTGCCTAAAGGATGGGTTAAGTGTAAGCTTGAGGATATTACAAATTATGAGCAACCTACTGCATACATTGTAGATTCAACAGACTATGATAACAATTATTCGATACCTGTTTTAACGGCTGGAAAATCTTTCATTATTGGTTATACGAATGAGACAGAAGGAATATATTCAAATCTGCCTTGCATCATTTTTGATGATTTTACGACAGACTCAAAACTAGTAAATTTTCCATTCAAAGTAAAGTCGTCTGCAATGAAGATTCTTCAAGTTAGAACAGGTATAGATATTGAATATGTTTCAATGTTTATGAGTGTTACTCGCTTAATCGGAGATACTCACAAGCGATATTGGATTTCAGAATATTCAAAATTAGAAATACCAATACCACCACTTGCAGAGCAGAAGAGGATTATTGATGCAGTTCATGCTGCATTTGCTAAGTTAGACGCAATAATGGAGAGTTTATAGGCTCTCCATTATTGTATCAAGATGCTTGAACGTAAGATTTATGGCTTCGACTATCCTATGTTGTTCATTGTAAGGAGGAATCGGCACCTCTATTTCTTTGAACAGTTTCTTGTTCAGATGCGGAATTGCAGAGCCGACCTTATTTTCTCTCAGTGTCTTACGATGTAAGTTTATAACTTGCAGGACATAGTCTGTATTCATATCATCTTTTATAGACAATCGCTTGAAAGTACTGCCTTGATAGCCCTCAATTGGAGTCCTGAAAACTTCTCCAGAATTTTCTCCGTCAACCAATATCAGAAGTGAATTTGCTGGTGTGAACTTACCTGCTGTTAGAGTTTTGGCATCACGCTCACCTCTCAAATAT
>JAZRCG010000038.1:0-37271 GCA_045659645.1 Bacteroidaceae bacterium
CTCCATTTACGCTCCAGCCGCCTCTGCATCACCATCAGCAGCAAGTTCGCTATCAATGTTACCCAAATCTGTATCTTGATGGCATTGGGGCTTTCGCCATAGAAGTATTTCAGCGGGAAGTTCTGCTTGATTTGCTTGAAAAGCAACTCAATCTCCCACCGCTGGCGGTAAATGGCTATAATGTCGTCAGGGTTTGAGTCCATGTCATTGGTTAGCAATGATATGAGTTTGTGTTTTCTGGTGTCAGCGTATGTTATTATACGGGCATTATGAACAATCGTCTGCTCTTTGCTGATTTTCTTTGTGAACAGCACGTCCTGTATCCGTACTTCCATAAGTCCGTCAGGATTCTGGTACATCGTGTCGCTTGTTGTTGTGTAGTTAAGGGACTTTTTCATCTTTGTGACGTATATGACTCCCTTTTTGGTGAGCTCCTCGAACTTACCGTAGTCTATATATGCCCTGTCCATAGCAATAATGTCCCCTTTGCCCAGATGCGAGGGCTTGAGCATGAACGAGTTGTTTGTGGCGGCTGAGGTGAATTGTATGCCTGAGGGAACACCTTCATTGGCATGAATGACAGTATGCACCTTTATGCCGCCTTTTTTCCTGCCGCTCTTAGGATGCCTGCCCACGCCTTTGAATATGAGGTTGGAAAACAATGTTATGGTTGTAGAGTCAATGATCTGGAGTTTGTCCATCCATTTGGGATGCTTGCGGCGTCGGCTGTCCGATAAAATGTGTACTTTTGCCCATAGTTATTTGGATTTGGTGTGGTAACCGCTAAATAACGAAAAAGGGCTGAATCCTGCAAATGGAAACAGCCCTAATTTTTATTTTGGCAAAAAAGTTTTACCGGACACCAATATATTACTATAAAGGGTTGATTCCGCCAAATGGAACCAACCCTATTTTTTCTTTCTTCTAAAAAGTCTTATCGAACACCAATAATTCTTTTCACTCCATTGATTATATATACACCAGGCTGCAGTTCTTCCACCTTCTTTATGAAGCGCTGACCGTTCAGATTGTATATTTGTTTCGCTTCTGCTTTTTCTGCTATTTCTTCCGATATACTTGTTGGTTCTTCGTAAATTACGGTAAAAGTCAGTTCGTTTTCGTAATGATAAGAGTTTCTGACCTTAAATGAAAAGCTAAAGTAATTATCCCAAGCATCATCTTCGAATCTGTAATCAAGCCTCAATCTGTCATTCCTAATATCTACCTTCATCCATTCACAACCCAAATAAGCATCTTCATAACAAGTATCAGGAATAACGAAATCCAGCCCAGCTGGGTCATAAATATAATCTCTAAGATTTAATTCTATACATCCTTCAAGTTCTGATGTATATATGCGCTTTTTATTATCATCCCTTAGCATCGGCGCCAATGTCGAAATCACCTCATTAACGGTATATGACAATTGTAGTTTCTTGGAATCTTCCGAAGTACTATGGTCAGAATAAACGATGGTCAGAGGATATGTTCCCAGGGGTGTAGATTGTTGCATATTAAAGGTCAAGAGAAGTTCACCTTTGTCCTTATCATAGTTATGACTGACTATTCCGTTGGGGTCGTCAATACTGACAGTCTCAACATTATTACAAAGCAAGTTCACCATGCAAGTTGGTAACGAGTTCTTATATTCCTGACATGGGCGATGAACGATTATGTTAGATGTATTCAGTGGGTTATATACCTTTGATTCATTTGTCACCTCCATATTAGATGGTTGTGAGCGCTGTGAGCGATTGCCAAAGACATCAATAGCCTCAATTGTGTATGATGTTGAATTCTCTGTCTTTGATACTACTGAAAATTCTGTTGAAGCGGATGTTTTTGCCGTAAACAACGGTTCCGTAGCATCCTCGGCATAGACAGAACAATAAGCCACCTGATTTCCGTTACCGTCAGCAGGCACATTCCACGCAAAGAACGCACACGAGTCGTTTATAGAAGTAATAGTAAAATCAGATGGGCATTCCAGTTCATTTCCAGAATTGTCGGCAAGAGCAGCATAAGCATCAAGGATGCCGGCCCCAAGCATATTCCTATAAGGATAGCCTGCCTGATACTTGTCAACCTCTGCAGAAGAGCGAAGGATTCTCCTTTTAACATCAGCAGGCGTGAGTGATGGCGATGCATATTTTGAGACAACAAGTGCTGCTACACCCGAAACATGTGGACAAGCCATAGAAGTTCCGTTCGCAAAACCATACCCGTTATTAGTCAGAGTACTATAAACACCCCTTTCTTTATTGACACACTCTCCACCAGGAGCACATACATCAATCCAACTACCATAGTTAGAGAATGTTGAACGCATTCCTGTACTTGCAACGGAAGCAACAACGATCAAATTGTCCTTTGGCAGTTCTGGATCACCAAAAGGATAATCTGGAGTTTCTTTATTATCGTTTCCTGCCGCAAAAATGACCAATCCTCCCTTCATCGGACTTTGCGTAAATTGGCCTGCATTCTCCATAAAATACATGATAGCCTCTCGAAGAACAGGAGACGTCTCCTTTGGGTCTCCCCAGCTATTAGATGATATTACCGCACCATTGTCTGCAGCATACACATACCCTCTGGCTATCTCATAATCGTTGTTTCCCAGGAAACCAAAAACATAACCGATACTCATTAGCCTTACACCGGTGTCTACTCCATTACCTCCTGCAATACCGCATACACCTATTCCGTTATTATTTACGGCTGCTATTGTGCCAGCAACATGTGTGCCGTGGTCGCCAAAACCATCGTAAGCAAGATTTAATCCATAAATATCATCAACATACCCATTGCCGTCATCATCAACACCTGGCAAGCCATTGGCTTCCATCTCATTGACCCACATGTTTGGCGCAAGGTCAGGATGCGTATGGTCAATCCACCCATCCATCACGGCAACCACTACATTGCGCCTGCCCTGCTCTATCTCCCATGCCTTATCCGCCCTGATGCTGCCAGGACAGGATTCATGGTAATGCCATTGCTTTTCGTAGAGAGGGTCATTTATTGAAACAGAGCGCGTGCTCTTACCGGTAATGACGGGAGATTCCACTGATATTGTCGGAATCTCTGGCATTTCTATTATTTTGGCGGTCCTTATATGCTTAATACCTTTTTTACCCTCAAACTCTTCCAACGGGGCCTCAACGAGATACCATAAATGCAACCCTGCCTTGCGATGGCGCTCCTCTATCTCCTGATTGGGTGCATAAGGTATTAACCTCTCAAAAATAAGTTTGGGATTACTGGCTATTATTGAATCTGCAAAAAAATCACTCTCAAACTTAATTTGAGTTTGTGCGTTACTAAATACACTATATGCACAGATACAGAATAAAAGAATTCTTTTCATGATTTCAACTTTTTATTTATCTACTTATATAGAAAACGTCACCATTACCCTACTACTTCTTTCTACTCGTAACTCATTACAACCACTGTTTCTCCTTCCTCCAATGCAGCCTTTATGTTCTTGCCGCCACTCTTAACCTTACAAAGACTGATGTCGTCACCCATCACCTCTACAACCTTGATTACTCCCAGTTCTCTCTTTGCAGATCTGCCAGCAATGGTCTTTACAGAATAGACAGCAAAACGCATATCCACACATGCAGCATTGGCAGAACCGAGATCAATGTACACCTCTTTCTGCTTGTCCTTCTTTGCCACACCAGCCTCTATGATGGAGGCATTCAAGGGGAATTGCATGTTGTAATGACGTGCAACTTTTGATGAAAGGCGTATCAGCGCCTCGTTGAGTGCATTGTCCTCCGATTTTACCCATTGCATATCGTGATTGGTAATATAAAAGGTATGGCTGTCTACAATATGACCGTCGTGCACATCCTTCACATGGACAGTAACCTCTATTTGCGCCTTATATACATTGTAGGGCCTGACGTTTTTGTCTGTCGGAGTAAAAAGGCTTGACGTTGTGCTTATACTGTTTATTGTTCCGCTCACGCTGAACGCTGGAGTATCTTCCTCTATCTCTCCATCCATAAATGGTCCTTCGCTGGTATGAAATCTCCTTACTTTACCCAAACCGGACAAGACACTGGCCCGTACCGAAGGGGCATACTTGTCCTTATGCGTAGTTACAGAACCATGAGCCAGGGCCTGGCCTATAGTTCCAAGAACAGAACCGAATGACACCTTTTCCTGCTTGGGCGTGTATTCTATTTCGCCAAAAGCTACCTTAAAGATGGTATTCCTATCCGCCTGAGCAAAAGCACATAATGGCATACATAGCCATAATGCCAAAACTAATATAAGATTTAGTCGTTTCATTTAAGTATAGCGTATTATAGTTAACACAATTTCCCTGCCAAGGGTTATTTACAATGAACACACATGGCAGGGAAACCTTTGTCTCTAAGTATTATTGAACTACAGTCAGGATAGACATTAGTTTAGCTCATTGCCATCCTTATCAAATGTAAATGTCTTCTCCATATCTAATCTGCCAGTAGGAACCTTTTCTGCAATTTTACTGCCTGCTGTTGTCATAGAAGATGAAGTACCAGGACCACCGAAGCTGCCTTTATTTATCTTATTGCCATTAGCATCAAGTAGCTCCCAACTATATGTATACATGCTATTTCCAAACTGTATTTTCTCAACAGATGCGACATCCTTATCTGCCTTCAAAGTATAGGTTTTCTTAAAGGAATAAGAGCAAGGAAGCGAAGTAACAAATTCCTTAGTCCACGATGTGGCTGTAATAGTCTCAACCTTTGTTCCGTTTACATCTGTGTACTCCATGACAATATTGCAGTACTTCAGCATGTCTTCGGTCTCATAATTGGTGTATTTTAATGACACAGCCGCAGGCTTTGAGGCTTCGGGTTCAGGAGTTTCATTCCCCTTTTCACAAGATACTAATGTTGCAGATGCGAACAACACGAATGCCGCAAAGAAACTCTTGAAAATAAATGATGTTTTCATAACTTTGATTTGTTAAATTGTTAATATAAAATAGGGCTGAAAATACTTTCCTGTCTATATACTTTGTGTTGCACTATGACTCCTATTGTGCACAAACTGATTATTATACTATGGTGTATATACAAAAAAGACGTGGAGCCAGTCTGATGCCCGTTCCACGTATCTTGGCCTTCGCATTGCCCCTATCTGTCGAAACGAGCAACGCTGAAAGCCCCACGCCGATGAATATATAAAACACCTCCAGAGGAATATTGCCAAAGAAAGGCAAATACCCAATGAGGGCTGTATATAAACATCCCATGAGACGTTCTCGTTGCTTTGTTTTTGACAGATAGTTGAAGTTGCGAAGTTCAGATACGTCAAAACCAAAGCGTTCAGTAACGCCTTTTATGTATATGTGTCACGCCCACCTATGCCCCTCGGGGCTTTCAGCGATGGCAATGACCTCGCAAATATATACAAAATATTTCATTTCTTTGTTGAAATATGTAAAAAAAATCCATGTCGATTACAAAGCCCTACCAGTCAAAGTCCCAGGTGCTGTTGTGTGTGCCGCCATCGCGGGAAAGGGAATTGTTGGCAGCTAATTCATAGAACCTACCATAATCTTTCTGCCGTTTACTATGTTCAGGCCCTTTTGAAGCTTATTCAAACGCTGGCCAACTATATTATATATAAGGTGTGTTCTGTTCTCCTTTGTTCCGGCAACGATGTCGGATATGCCCGTTGCATCGTCAAAAGAAATCACTAAGGAGCGAACCTCTGCCTGACCATCTGGAAGGGTCCATTCCATCCTGCACTTGTTGGCACCGATAGTGTACTCCTCTTCTGCATCGCCACTTGCAATACTTTCTACTGAAAGGTCGTATGCGAGCATACCTTCTGGCAAAATAACCTTTGCCACTTGGAGTTATTGTAAATAACGTGAGTTCGACGAATTTAAAATAGAGTAAGCTGTGTATCCAGTGTTCTTTGTTCATTGATACACGGCTTTTTCGGAAACATACAATATGCAGCAATAGCTCCCAATATGTTTACGATAAAATTATCAAAACATCTGTGTCTGGAGTGTTCAATTTGAGCAATATTCTTCAACTCGTCATTGACAGTTTCTATTATGGCTCTTTTTCTTAAGAGGAGTTTATCCGAAACACTCATTAAAGCTCCTTTCATGTTGCTCTTGAGTTTCGTGATAAGCTGATAATTCTGTAGTTCCCTTGAACAAAGTGAAAAACTTTGTCCTCGGTGATCATAGCGATTATTGTTTGTAATACTTTGTAATTGAGCACTATAAAGATACAACAATTTTCGCTAATCACCAAATTTATAAGCAGTTATATTTCGTCGAACTCACGTTAAGTTAAGCAGACTAATACCTTGGGTAATATTGAAATAGAAGTAATGCTTATGTTGTCTGTTGATACTTCAAGCCTCCCCCAAAAAAAAAAACTCCTGTAATCCGTCTGGGGTTACAGGAGTTTGTATTGCAGTAATTGCTATAAATTACTTCTTGTTCAGGTACAGGTCGGCCTGTACTGCGCATGCTACAGAGCAACCTACCATGGGGTTGTTGCCGATGCCCAGGAAGCCCATCATCTCCACGTGAGCGGGAACTGATGAAGAACCTGCGAACTGAGCGTCAGAGTGCATACGACCCAGAGTATCGGTCATACCGTAAGAAGCGGGACCTGCAGCCATGTTGTCGGGGTGCAGGGTACGGCCGGTACCACCACCAGAAGCTACGCTGAAGTATGCCTTGCCAGCACGTACGCGCTCCTTCTTGTAGGTACCTGCGGTGGGATGCTGGAAGCGGGTGGGGTTGGTAGAGTTACCTGTGATGGAAACGTCTACGTCCTCGTGCCACATGATAGCAACACCCTCGCGAACGTCGTCAGCACCGTAGCAGTTAACGGCAGCACGGGGACCGTTGCTGTATGCCTTCTTGTTAACGATCTTCAACTCACCTGTGAAGTAGTCGAACTGAGTCTGTACATAGGTGAAACCGTTGATACGGCTGATGATCATGGCAGCGTCCTTACCCAGACCGTTCAGGATGCAACGCAAGGGTTTGTCGGCTGGTCTTGACTTGTTGGCCATCTGTGCAATCTTGATAGCACCCTCGGCAGCAGCGAATGACTCGTGACCTGCCAGGAATGCGAAGCACTTGGTCTCGGGAGAGAGCAGACGTGCAGCCAGCTCACCGTGGCCGATACCTACCTTGCGGTCGTCGGCTACTGAACCGGGGATACAGAAGCTCTGCAGACCCTCACCGATATAGTTGGCAGCCTCTACTGCGTCCTTTGCCTTCTCCTTCAGAGCGATGGCGGTACCTACTACGTAAGCCCACTTAGCGTTCTCGAAGCAGATCATCTGTGTCTCCTCACAGGTCTTGTAAGGATCGATGCCGGCTGCATCACAAATCTCGTTTGCCTCTTCGATGGAGGCGATACCGTGGCTGTTAAGACAAGCAAGAATCTGCTTGATACGACGGTCCTGTGACTCGAATTTTACTTCTCTAATCATAGTCTTGTTCCTCCAAATATTAGTCCTTACGGGGGTCAATACTCTTTACAGCACCATCCTCGACCTTTGTGCGGCCATAGGTACCTGTAACACTCTTCAGAGCCTCGTTGGCATCCATACCCTTCTTGATGGCGTCCATCAGCTTGCCCATGTGTACGAACTCGTAACCGCAAACCTGGTCGTCCTCGTCCAGGAACATCTTGGTGATGTAGCCCTCGGTAAGCTGCAGATAACGTGTGCCCTTGAGCTTGGTGCCGTACAGGGTACCTGTCTGAGAAATCAGACCCTTACCCAGGTCTTCCATACCAGCACCGATGGTCAGACCGCCCTCAGAGAAAGCTGACTGGGTACGACCGTAAACGATCTGCAGGAACAACTCGCGCATAGCGGTGTTGATGGCGTCGCATACCAAGTCGGTGTTCAAAGCCTCCAGGATGGTCTTGCCGGGCAGGATCTCACTGGCCATAGCGGCAGAGTGGGTCATACCAGAGCAACCGATGGTCTCAACGAGACACTCCTCGATGATACCTTCCTTCACGTTCAAGGTCAGCTTGCAAGCGCCCTGCTGGGGAGCACACCAACCCACACCGTGGGTCAGACCGCTGATGTCCTTGATTTCCTTTGCCTGCACCCACTTGCCCTCTTCAGGGATGGGAGCGGGACCATGGTTGGGGCCTTTAGCCACACAACACATGTTCTGTACTTCGTGTGTGTACTGCATAATTTTGTTGTTTGGTTGTTTTGTATTTTAGTGGTTCAACACTTTTTGCGTCTACAAAAATAGTCATTTTTAGGTAGCATGCAAAGCATTTGCCCATATTTTTGTGTGCTTTGGGGCGATTTCCGATGTCAATTTTCATGTATCGTTGATTTTTTCGTATCTTTGACCCCAATTATGGCAAAGAAGGAAAACAAATCAAAGACAATAAACATCAAGAACAAGCGTGCCTCGTTCGACTTTGCCCTGTTCGATGACTACACGGCAGGCATTGTGCTTACCGGCACTGAGATAAAGAGTATCCGTCAGGGAAAGGCCTCGCTGGTGGACACGTTCTGCTATGTCCACAACGGCGAGGTGTGGGTGAAGAACATGTACGTGGCACACTACGAGCAGGGTTCGTACAACAACCATGTGGAGCGTCGTGAGCGCAAACTGCTCCTGAACCGCCGCGAGATACGCAAGATTCAGCAGACGGTGAAGCAACCGGGCTTCAGCATTGTCCCCACATTATTATATATTGATGAAAAGGGTTTGGCAAAACTGGACATCAGCATAGCCCGAGGCAAGAAGGAATTTGACAAGCGTGAGACAATGAAGGAGAAGGAGGACAGACGACAGATGGACCGTGCCTTCAAGAAAGGGTATTAAAAATCAACATCATGCTAAAGATAAAAGAACAGCAAGTCATAGAAGCGGCTCAGCAGGGTATGGATGCCTTTGTTGAGCTGTTTTACAACGAGATAATGAATAGCATAGGTGGTGAGCTGAATGCCGAGAGCATGCAAAGCCTCACTCCCGACCAGATAACCTTGGTGGCATATTGCATCTATCGTGAGGAGGTGATGGATGGCGGTCATGTGCAGCTGATACACAACGGCTATGGCCCTTTCATCTTCCTGAACCCCTTTGCCAAGGCCATGCGCCTGTGGGGAGCCAAGGAGTTCTCCAAACTGGTGTATAGCGGCCGCAAGTTCTTCGAGGAGAACCAGAAGGCACTCACAAAGGAATGTTCCGACGAGGAGTTCATGGCCATCTACGAGAACTACCCAGAGGCCGATGACCTGGACGACGAGTTCATCATCATGGAGGAGGAGGTTACCGAGACGGTGGCCAGATACATCGACGAGCACATTCAGGATTTTGCCGAGATAGAAGCATGAACATAAGACAGGCTCTGAACGAGAAGGTACGCCCATTGGTGCTGGATGGCGGTTTCGGCACCATGGTGCAGCGCTATGGGCTGAAGGAAGAGGATTTCCGTGGCTACCGCTACAGGGACATACCGGGCATGATGCTGGGCAACAACGAGATGCTGTGCCTGACTCGCCCCGATGTGGTGAGCGACATATATCGTACCTATGTGGATGCCGGTGCCGACATACTTACCGCCAATACCTTCTCTGCCAATTCCATTTCACAGGCCGATTATAATTGCCAGCACTTGGTGGGGGATATGAACCGTGAGGCCGTGCGTCTGGCACGCTGTGCTTTTGCCGAAAGTGGACGCCAGGGATTCGTTATTGCTACTGTGGGCCCCACCAACAAGTCGCTGAGCATATCTCCAGACATCAACGACCCGGCATGCCGTGCCATCACCTTCGACCAGTTGGCCGAGGCCTACATGGAGCAGATAGAAGTGCTTGCCCAGGAGGGAGTGGATGCCATCCTGCTGGAAACCATCTTCGACACCCTCAATGCCAAGGCAGGCATATATGCCATGCAGGAGGTGATGCACAGGACGGGCAAGGACATTCCGCTGATGCTTTCCGCAACGGTGAACGATACCTCTGGCCGCTTGCTTTCGGGGCAGACACTGGAAGCCTTCCTCATCTCCGTGGCACACGCTCCAATACTCTCCATAGGTCTGAACTGCTCCTTTGGTGCCGACCAGATGCTGCCCGTATTGCGCAACTTGCACCGTATACTCACAGAAAGGGCAGGGGAGAACGGGAAGCGCATCTTCATCTCCTGTCATCCCAATGCCGGTTTGCCCAACTCCATGGGACAGTACGACGTTACTCCCCATCAGTTTGCCCAAACCGTAAGGCCCATGATAGAAGAGGGACTTGCAGATATAATAGGAGGATGTTGCGGCACCACCCCCGAACACATAAAAGCCTTGGTTGACATATGCAGATAGACATTTGCGGACTTGAACCGCTGGACAGGAACGTAGCTTTCGTTGGAGTGGGCGAGAGGTGCAACGTGGCCGGTAGCCGCAAGTTCCTGCGCCTCATTTCCGAGGGCAGTTACGACGAGGCCCTCGACATAGCACGCCGACAGGTGCAGGACGGTGCCCTGGTGCTCGACATCAACATGGACGATGGTTTGCTGGATGCACGCAAGGAGATGGTGCACTTCCTTCATCTCATAGGTTCCGACCCAGACATCTGCCGTGTGCCCATGATGATTGACTCCAGCGACTGGAACGTCATCAGCGAGGCGTTGAAGTGTGTGCAGGGCAAGAGCATAGTGAACAGCATCTCGCTGAAGGAGGGAGAGGAGGCATTCCTCTATCGTGCCCGATACATCAGGCGCATGGGTGCTACCGTGGTGGTGATGGCTTTTGACGAGGAAGGCCAGGCCACCACCTATGAAAGGCGCATCCAGGTGTGCGAGCGTGCCTACCACCTGCTTGTGGACACCGTGGGCATGCCGCCCGAGGACATCATCTTCGACCCTAACGTGCTTTCCGTTGCCACCGGCATGGCCGAGCACGATGCCTATGCATGGGACTTCCTGCGCACCGTAGAATGGATAAAGGCGAACCTGCCCGGAGCACATATTTCAGGCGGTATCAGCAACCTGTCGTTCTCCTTCCGTGGAAACAACTACATACGTGAGGCCATGCATGCCGTGTTTCTCTATGAGGGTATGCTCCGTGGCATGGACTTTGCCATCGTGAACCCATCTGCCAAGGTGGCTTATGCCGACATACCGCAGGAGCATCTTGCCGTAATAGAAGACGTGCTCCTTCGTCCCTCTGCCCAGGCAAGCGAAGCGCTGATAGAACTGGCCAGCACTCTCAGTGCCCAATCGGAGACGGCTGCCTCCAAGGACAAGAAGTGCGTGCCCCAGGACGAAGCACATGCTATGTCTCTGGAAGAGAGACTGGCATACAAATTGCAGAAAGGTACTACTGAGGGTCTTGAGGAAGATATCTCTGAAGCACTTTCCAGATATCCCCGTGCCGTAGACATCATAGAAGGCCCCTTGATGGAGGGCATGAACTGTGTGGGCCAGCTATTTGGAGAAGGAAAGATGTTCCTGCCCCAGGTGGTGAAGACCGCCCGCACCATGAAGCGTGCCGTGCAGATTCTCCAGCCACACATAGAGGCACAGAAACAGGAGGGAAAGAGCACTCAGCAGGGCAGGGTGTTGCTTGCCACCGTAAAGGGCGATGTGCACGATATAGGCAAGAACATAGTTTCCGTGGTTATGGCATGCAACGGTTACGAGGTCATCGACCTTGGCGTGATGGTTCCCCCAGAGGAGATTGTCCGTGCGGCATTGGAGCAACGGCCGGATGCCATAGGTCTCTCGGGACTTATAACCCCCTCGCTTCATGAGATGGTTGAGGTGGTAAGCCAACTTGCCCAGGCAGGTATCAGTGTGCCCGTGATGATAGGCGGTGCAACCACCAGCTCCCTTCACACTGCCCTGAAGATAGCGCCTGTGTATGAAGGTCCCGTCCTTTGGGTCAAGGATGCTTCGCAGAACTGCCCCGTTCTCTCACGCTTCCTCAACGTGCAGACGGCAGACGAGGCCATGCTCTCGCTATGCAAAGAGCAGGAGGCTATACGCCAGTCCTATCAGTCACCCTCTCTTGTGCCCATTGATGAGGCTCGCAAGAATAAAAACAGGTTCTTTTGATTTCCATACCCTCTCCTATGTTACATCCGTATCTGCAAATATTCCGCAAGCACCCTCGTGGCATCCTCATGGGGCATATTGCCGTGTTTCTGCTCGTGTTCCTTGTCTGTTGGGCAGTCATCCCCTTCCGTTTTGAGGTGAACACTGGACAGACGCCCATTAGCGTGTATATCGACCAGAACGATACCCAGGACTCTGTCCATATAAAGGTAGGCAATCCCGAGAGATGGGCATGGCTCGACTGGTATTTCAAAGCCAAACCACGCACGGGACATTATCAAATTCTGCCAGGCGAGAGCGTGTTTGATGTATATCGCAAGTTCCGCAACGGCACACAGACACCCGTCAGGGTAACCGTGCCGCAGGTGCGCACTTTAGACCAACTTGCATCACGCCTTGCCCGCCAAATCATGCTCGACAGTGCCAGCATTGCCACCGTACTGCACGATAGCGCCTATTGTGCCCAGTTGGGCTACACATGGCAGACATTGCCGGCACTCTTTATCCCCAATACCTACGAGATGTGGTGGAACACCTCTATGGACAAGTTCATGCAACGCATGCAACGCGAGAACAAGGCCTTCTGGACAGAGGCGCGCACAAAGAAGGCCGAGGCTCTTGGCTTGACACCAGTGGAAGTGGTCACCCTGGCCAGCATCGTGTCCGAGGAAACGGCATATGTGCCCGAAATGCCCAAGGTGGCTGGCATGTACCTGCGCCGCCTTCAGATAGGTATGCCCTTACAGGCCGACCCGACGGTGAAGTTTGCCGTGGGCGACTTCTCCCTGCGCCGCATCTATTTCAAGCATCTGGAGATAGAGAGCCCATACAACACGTACAAGAACAAGGGCCTGCCCCCAGGTCCGATTTGCATTCCTTCGGTAAAGGCCATGGATGCGGTACTCTCCAACGAGCAGCACGGCTATCTCTATATGTGTGCCAAGGAGGACTTCTCCGGTTCGCACAATTTTGCCCGTACCTATTCCGAGCACCTTGCCAATGCCCGCCGATATGTGCAGGCGTTGAACAGGAAGGGCATACGTTAGGATTATACCTCTATGTGATCCCCCTCTCTGTCAATTTTCCAGAACGGCACATGGCACATGTCCGTAAACACCTTCATGCGCCATGCCGAGGCATAGCCGCTGGCAACGAAGTGCATGGGCACGAACAATCCCACCTGGAAGCGTTCCAGAAACTGCCTGGCACCTCTGGTGTATCCGTTGCCTATCCTGCCGTCTATGGGAAATATGATTGCATCAAAGGATTTCGTTACTTTAGCTATGTTTTCAAGTTCTTCAAGATAACGTCTTTCCTCGTACTCGGGGTCTACTTCCTTGCCAATGCCCAACATGCCCCTTTGGTATCTGTGCCCCTTTTCCGATAGTAGACGTGCATACCAGTTGTTCAGGTCGCCGGCATGGAAAATGGTCTTGCCTCCCACTTTCACTATCCACGATACTCCGTAGTCGTTGCTCCCAGTTGCCCTTACATATATGTTTTCGTCGCACCACTCATCGCCATTCTCCATCCAGACATCAGCTTCGTTTGCCTCGGCACGTCCATGTTGCAGTATATCTTTTGACAAGATATAGGTGTAACGGCGGTATGGTTGTTCCCAGCGCCATTTCAGTATTTGCCTGTTGAAATGATCGCGATGGAAATGGCTGCACAGCACATAGATGTGCTTGCCTTCCGACATAAGCTCGGGAAGCACACCAGCAGGATCCAGCCAATAGTCAAAGACTATTACCGTACGTTCTGTTTCCAACACAAAGCCACTATGGAAGATGTAGGTCAGTTTCATAGGTCTATCCCCAAAGTTATTTTGCCTCCTTGCCTATAGGTAGGCACATTCTTACGATGCAAATATAGTGAAAATTGTAGAAAAACAATACATGCCTTGCAATTAAACTCGAGGTTTCTTACGTCAATGATTCAGACATCTCCTGCGGATACCCAATTTAGTCCTCGGGACGTCAAGCCTCGGTCCTCGGGACGTCAAGCCTCGGTCCTCGGGACGTCAAGCCTTGGTCCTCGGGATGTCAAGCCTTGGTCCTCGGGAGGGCATTATTCGGTCTTAAGAAGAGTGAATAATGCTTCCATTATGGAAAGGCTCTGTTAAATATGCTGAAATAAACAAGACGTATGGTGCGAGTATGGAGTAATATCACTACTTTTGGGCGGAATTTGCATAAACCAAACAAAGTTGAGTATATGTTTTTCTATTATCTGATGCCGGTTGTCTTCATGATAGGCATAATGTGCATTGCCTTTGAAGATGTGATAAAAGTGAACAAGGCGGCTACCGCCGTTGGTATGGCTATCTTGCTATGGTTGATATTCCTGCTGAATGCCGAGCATTTTTTTCAGATAAATCCGCCCAGGCATATCCATGAATTTATTGTAGCTTTCCCTCAGTTGAGGAATATGCCATTGCATGAGGTGGCTTTTGACTTTCTGGAAAAAAGACTGGCTTTCGGTTTGGGAGATGTGTCCACCACGTTGTTTTTCGTGCTTGGTTCCATGACAATCATAGATGTTGTAGATTCTCACGGAGGGTTCAGCATCATTTCACACTCTATCCGTGCAAGTAGTCTTCGCGCTTTGTTGTGGATTTTGTCGCTCGTGACCTTCTTTATGTCCATATTGTTGGGTAATTTGGCCACGGTGATAGTAATGATTTCCATTGCCCGCAAACTTGTACCCGATAGCAATACACGTTCAATATTCAGTTGCATGACCATCATAGCCGCAAATGCCGGTGGCTCTTGTTCTCCGATAGGAGATGTAACTACCTTGCTTCTTTGGACAGGAGGCAATATCTCTGCCATGCATCAGATGGGCACTTTGTTTCTGCCTGCTATGACAATGCTCTTGGTTCCACTGTTTTTGGCTTCGTTCATGCTCCCCAATGGTGGTGAGGTTGTTCCTTTGCATGCAAATCAGGCAGAGCAGTCGCATATACCGGCAAGAACTCGAAAGGCAGTCCTGTGGATAGGACTTGGTTCGCTTGCCTTGGTACCAGTGTTACAGACCCTCATTCAGTTACCCCCGTTCATGGGAGTATTGTTGGGACTTGTACTTTTGTGGATAGTTACAGATCGCAAGTATTCGGATTCACAGGATGAGGGAATACAGAATCTTCGTGTACAACGTGTATTCTCTCGCGTGGACATCAGTACCATATTCTTCTTCCTGGGCATACTATTGTCGGTACAGGCCCTGATAGTAACAGGCCAGCTTACCATTATGGCCAATTTCCTGAGTGATTCTTTTGCCGACAAAGACAGCATTGCTGTGGTGTTGGGCATCCTGTCCTCTTTCCTTGATAACGTGGCGCTTGTTTCTGCCACTATGGGTATGTATCCTTTGCAAGATACTGGAGTATTTGCAAGCGACAGTTCTTTCTGGACCTTATTGGCATATTGTGCGGTGACGGGAGGCAGTCTGTTGATAATAGGTTCTGCCTCTGGTGTTACGGTGATGGGAATGGAAAAGATTTCTTTCGGTTACTATCTGAAACATTTTACTCCATTGGTGTTACTTGGTTTCCTGGCTGGCATAGTCGTGTACATGTTGATGAACTGAAAAAGTGGCAGGGTGAACAAAAAGTGGAGAGTATGAAGCAACAAAAGAATAGAGGATGCATCATCATGAATGCATCCTCTGACTTGTAGCGACTACGGGAATCGAACCCGTGTTCCATGCGTGAGAGGCATGTGTCCTAACCCCTAGACGAAATCGCCATTTCCTTTTTGCGAGTGCAAAGGTATTACATTTTTTCGTATCTGCAAACTCTTTGTGCAAAAACATAGAAAAAATATTTGTCTCAGTGTATTCTTGTGGCCTAATGAGTGAATGAAACCGCCCTACACCTTATTTATATATTATAGGGTAGGGCGGATAATAATGATGTTCAGATGTATGTTCCTATACAACACCTTGAGCCATCATGGCGCGGGCAACCTTCATGAAGCCTGCCACGTTGGCACCACGGACGTAGTTGACGGTACCATTTTCGCGTTCGCCATAGCGCACGCACTGAGTGTGGATGCTATGCATTATTTCGTGCAGGCGTTTGTCCACGTCCTCGGCACTCCATACAATATGGGCAGCATTTTGACTCATTTCCAGACAACTGGTGGCAACACCGCCGGCATTCACAGCCTTGCCAGGAGCGTATAGAGTCTGATTTTCCAGGAAATGGTCTATGGCTTCTGGGGTGCAACCCATGTTGGAAATTTCGCCCACGCACAGCACTCCGTTGTCGGTAAGGTTCTTTGCGTCCTCGCCATTAAGTTCATTCTGTGTGGCGCAGGGAAGGGCAATGTCCACCTTTTGTTCCCATGGACGTCGACCGGGGAAGAATGTGGCAGAATGGTACTTCTCTGCATAAGGTTGTACTACATCGTTGCCGCTGGCACGAAGTTCAAGCATATAGTCAATCTTGTCACCGCTAATGCCGTCGGGGTCATAAACATAGCCATCGGGACCACTTATGGTAACCACTTTGGCTCCCATCTGTGTTGCCTTGGTGGCAGCACCCCATGCCACGTTTCCAAATCCGCTGATTGCCACGGTCTTGCCTTCTATAGTGTGTCCGGCACGCTGAAGCATTTCTCGTACGAAGTATAGACCTCCGAAACCGGTTGCCTCTGGACGGACAAGCGAACCGCCGTATTCCAATCCCTTACCAGTGAGGACGCCACTGAAATCACGTGTCAGGCGCTTGTACTGACCGAAAAGGTATCCTATTTCCCTGGCTCCCACACCAATGTCACCAGCAGGAATGTCTATCTCAGGTCCTATATGACGGAAGAGTTCGCTCATGAAAGATTGGCAGAAGCGCATTATTTCGCTATCGCTCTTGCCACGGGGAGAGAAGTCGCTGCCTCCCTTGCCTCCTCCCATGGGCAGGGTGGTAAGTGCATTCTTGAAAGTCTGCTCAAATCCCAGGAATTTGAGTATGCTGAGGTTTACGCTGGCATGAAAGCGAAGTCCGCCCTTGTAGGGACCGATAGCGCTATTGTATTGCACGCGGTATCCAAGGTTTACCTGTACCTTACCCTGGTCGTCCACCCAAGGAACGCGGAATGTGATAATGCGCTCCGGTTCTACCAGACGTTCAAGTAGGGATGTGCGCTCCCATTCTGGGTGCTGGTTGTAAACATCTTCAATACTTACAAGCACTTCGCGTACGGCCTGGAGATACTCTCGTTCACCAGGGTGCTTTGCCTCTAAGGAGGTCATGAATTTTTCAATGTTTAGCATGGCGAATGTTTTGTGTTAAGGTGTAACATCTATTTGTCTTTGGCAATGCCAAAACGTTTTAGAACGAAGGAAGGAGAGCAACGGAAATATACCCCGAAACTGAACGGAGTACGGAACTCTCCTGGTATGGTGTAAGGAATAGGGTGCGCATTATCAGCTGGCAATGCAAGAGAGCCTGTTTGGCAAAGGTAAGCCTTTAGGTTTGCACCTATTGTATATACTTTGGCAAAGGTGCGTGAATACTCAACTCCTATGAGTCCAGTGTTCATGTTAGAGAATCGTCCGCCAGGGTGCTTAGTGCTAAGTGTACCGAAATAGGGACTTCCATAAAGGGAACAGAAATTACTTGCAGAAAAGAAACCTGCAGTGACGCGAAGGTCGCGTATAAAGTCTACGCTTGCCTTTACCCACATGCCTGGCCCACTATTGAAGGGCCATAGGTTGCCACTCTGTTGGAAGCAATATAAGGCAGTAGCTTCAGCCTGTATGCCGGTGACTATGTGATTCTTGGGAGCAGCATATTCATAGGCAAGCCCCAAGGCGCCATTGGCGATAGTCTGCACACCCATGTTGGTGGTAAGTTGCTCTCCGCCTCTATGTTGTATGAGCAATTGTATGGGTATATGTAAACTATGTGTTTTGCTGCTATTAGTGAGGTGTTTCCATATGTTTACAGTTTGTGTCCATCCCACGGAAAATGCTTCCTGATGGTTAGATTCGTCAAAGATGAAGCTTTGCCAATTCAGCCACAGGTCAGAGTGCCAGCGCTTGGTGTCCACTATCAACTGCACTCCCATCTCAGGGTCATCCGTCAAGATTATTTCTGGATTGTATAAAGGTTCCGTCAGACCATGTGTGGCGCCTCCATAGATATGCCCTACGGCCATGGTTAATCTTTTGAAGCGTGCGGTAGCACGGAAGAATGGCAGAAGGTGCGCCCCCGACTGGTATTGTTCGCCTTTCCATTTGGAAATGTCGTGAAATACATAGCACGGATATTTGTTGGCACCAGAATATATTGTGGCATGAAGACCTATTTCCACTTTTATCTCATCAATGGGTGTGTATGTGAGACGAGGCTCCAGCCTGACTCCGGGCAAGGAATACCCCTTCAGAACATTGCCGTCAAACTCGTTGTCCTTGAAAAAGGCCAAGGCATCCACCTCAATGCCTAATGTTTTTATATGTGCTGAATCCACACGGTATGGCTGGTATCCCATACGTCGTGCCATATCAGCATTCTCCTGCAATATATGCCATATACCACCATTGTCCTGTGCACTTGCACACAAGGTACATAGGAGAATGGTAAAAAGTATTTTAAGCCTTCTCATTATATGCGCTTATGCTTCTTTTCCACTGCTAAGATACAAAGAAAAGGGCATTCGGACAAAGTTTTGGGCATTTATTTTTGCATTACAATCGCTTATTCATATATTTGTAGACAGAATGAACAGGCAACTTCACTTTGCTCCCTTGCAGGGATACACTGATTTTGAGTACAGAAGGATTCATGCCCGTTATTGTGGTGGCGTGGATACTTATTATTCTCCCTTTATAAGATGGGAGAAAGGTGGTATACGCGATAAGGATATCAAAGATATCTTGCCGGAGAACAATGAAGGTGTGCATCTGGTTCCGCAAATCATATGTGCAGACAATGATGAGTTTAACCGCTTGTTGGATGCCGTACAAGAACTGGGATATTCTGAGGTAGACCTGAATATGGGTTGTCCCGCCTCTATGCAGACAAAACTGATGCGAGGTAGTGGTATCTTGGCTCATCCCAAGCGCATTTCTGCTCTGCTCAGAGAAATGGAGAGACGCCCAGAGGTTCGTTTCTCGGCAAAGATGCGCCTGGGATTGGAGAACAATGATGAATGGGTGGGACTCACAGATATTTTGAACACCTCGCCTCTCCGATACCTTACTGTTCATCCACGCATAGGCAGGCAGATGTACAAGGGCGAAGTGGACCTGGACGTTTTCAGCAGGCTGTACGATGCCATTCGAATACCTATTATATATAATGGGGATGTGATAAGCATGGAGCAGATAGTTGCCTTGTATGAAAGGTTTCCCATTCTCCATGGCATAATGATGGGTAGAGGTCTGTTGGCGCGCCCCACCTTGGCACAGGAATATGCCCAAGGCAGAGAGATGCCTTTGGAGGAGCGTATGTCCATATTGATGCACATGCATCAGGACATGTTAGACTACTGTATGCGCAAGTACAAGGTGGATTCGCAGATACTTCTTCACATACATGCCTTCTGGGAGTATCAGGAAAGCCAACTGGAGCGCAAGACATGGAAAAAGATAATGAAGGCAGGCAACATGAAGAACTATCTGGAAGCAATAAGGAAATTATGAATACGACAAACAACAACTAAAATACAGGCAGACATGAAAAAGACCATTCTCTTCCTCTTTCTTGCCCTTGCATCCTTCGGCATGAAGGCACAGACACAACTTCCCAATGTTTACAACGAGAAAGTCGACCCCATCGCACAGATTGACCAGGCCGTAGCCAAGGCCTTCATAGAGAATAAACACGTCATCGTGCAACTGGGTGGCAACTGGTGCATTTGGTGCCTGAGGTTTGCTGACTTCATCGCCAAGGATACAAACATAAAGGCAACCATTGACAAGAACTACGAGTACATCCATGTGAACATCCCACGCCGTGGTACTCCCCAGTACGAGGCTGCCGCACCCTTGCAGAAGCGTCTGGACAATGCTGGCCGTTTCGGTTATCCCGTGTTGGTGGTGCTTAGCTCCACTGGCAAGGTCCTGCACATACAGGACTGCAGTTTCCTGGAGTCCGGCAATGGCTATGACCACAAGAAAGTGATGCGTTTCCTGAAAAACTGGACACGGGAGGCGGTGAACCAATGAGCTGACAAGTAGGGCCGTAAACTAATAGGTCTGTAAAACAGTTTTATGTACTTCTGGTATTTCTTGCATATCCTCGTCTGTTATGATAACCATACGTACAGTTGCCCTCTCTGACGTTCCACATCTGTTGGACATTTATGCGCCTTACATACAGAAAACAGCCATCTCTTTTGAATATGTGGTGCCTACGAAAGCAGAGTTTTCAAAGCGTATATCCATGATTACGCCACAGTATCCCTATCTTGTTGCTGAGCAGGACGGTAGGATTGTGGGTTATGCCTATGCCTCAGAATTCAAGGGACGCGAAGCCTTCAAATGGACGGTGGAGACAAGTGTCTATGTAGATCGCAATAGAAGAAATATGGGTGTGGGCAGTATGCTTTACGATGTATTAGAGTGTGAATTGCGCAAGCGCGGATTTAATAGCATGTGTGCCTGCATAGCTTATACGAATAGTCCTGATGACCCTTACCTGACTAATGATAGCGTACTCTTCCACGAAAGGAAAGGATTTACACTTGTAGGTCATTTTCATCGTTGTGGATGGAAGTTCCAACGTTGGTATGACATAGTTTGGATGGAAAAGATATTGTAGCATGCAGGTAGAGGGATTAGTAGAAGTAGCTAATCTTCGTTAGTAAAAATTAAAGGCGCTTTTATTTTGTACTTCCCTTACATAATCGTACCTTTGCATACGCAAATAATACAAGGAAAGAAGTGGCAAAGAAAAACAAGATAAAGGAGAATTGGAGGCTTGTTCCAGGACTTGCTCCCACGGAAATGGACTTGCGTATACTGGAATTCCAGAACCGAGGTAAATTGTGTCCCAAAAGGGAATTGGTAAAGACCAAGGAGCAGATAGAAGGCATCCGTCGTGCAGGTATACTGAATACTGCCGTCTTGGACGAAGTGGCAAATAGTATAAGGGAAGGCATCTCAACCGAGGAAATAAACCGTATAGTGCACGACTTTACCATCAGGCACGGAGGCATTCCAGCTCCGCTTAATTATGAAGGATTTCCCAAATCATGTTGCACCAGTGTGAATGAGGTTGTGTGTCATGGTATACCCTCTGATGATGTTATCTTGCAAGAAGGGGATATAATAAATGTTGATTGCACAACCATACTGGACGGATTCTATGCCGATGCCAGCCGTATGTTTGTTATTGGACGTACTACTGAGCAGAAGCAGCGCTTGGTAGATGTAGCATGGGAATGTCTGAAGGTTGGCGAGGAGATATGCTCAGAACCATTTGTGTTTGTTGGCGATGTGGGTAATGCCATACAGAAGCATGCTCATGCCAATGGTTTTAGTGTGGTTCGCGACCTCTGCGGACATGGGGTGGGGTGTCAATTTCACGAGGAACCAGAAGTGGAACACTATGGTCACAAAGGAACCGGTATGTTGTTGGTGCCAGGCATGACTTTTACCATAGAACCAATGATAAACATGGGTACATGGCGTGTGTTCATAGACGATGAAGATCCCTATGGATGGGAAGTAATTTCTGATGATGAACTTCCCAGTGCACAGTGGGAACACACTTATCTGATGACAGAGAATGGAGTGGAGATTTTGTCGCACTAAGGCTTCCCCTGCAAAACTTGCTTAATGATAAATACAGAATAATATAGATTATTTCGTAATAGTTACAATGATAATTCTTGGAATAGAATCGTCTTGCGACGATACAAGTGCTGCTGTTATCCGGGATGGCATACTTCTGTCTAACGTAACTGCATCGCAAGCAGTACACGAGGCATATGGTGGTGTTGTGCCAGAACTGGCAAGCCGTGCTCATCAGCAGAATATTGTGCCTGTGGTGGATCAAGCTTTGAAAAAGGCTGGGGTAGAGCGTGAAGAACTATCCGCTGTTGCATTCACCAGAGGACCAGGACTTATGGGTTCGTTACTTGTTGGCGTAAGTTTTGCCAAAGGACTTGCGGCAAGTTTGAATATTCCTATGATTGAGGTGAATCATCTTCAAGGTCATGTCTTGGCGCATTTTGTGCATGAAGAAGGTGAAGAACATACTCCTCCGCCATTCCCATTCCTTTGTCTGTTGGTAAGTGGAGGTAACAGCCAGATAATATTGGTACGTGCCTATAACGATATGGAAATTATTGGCAAGACTATAGATGATGCCGCAGGCGAGGCCATAGACAAGTGTTCCAAGGTGATGGGAATGGGCTATCCTGGTGGACCTATTATTGATCGTCTGGCACGAGAAGGCAATCCTAATGCCTACCAGTTTGCCCGTCCACAGATACATGATTATGATTACTCTTTCTCTGGATTAAAGACTTCTTTTCTATATAACCTAAGGGAGTGGGTGGCAGAGGACCCAGACTTCATCGAAAAGAATAAGCATGATTTGGCTGCATCGTTGGAACATACCATAGTGGACATATTGATGAAGAAATTGCGTAAGGCTGCAAAAGACTTGCGTATCAAGCATGTTGCCCTTGCAGGAGGTGTTAGTGCCAATACGGGATTGCGTGAAGCCTTCAAGGAACATGCTCGTCGCTATGGATGGAATGTTTATATCCCAAAGTTCGGATATACCACAGACAATGCTGCCATGATAGCAATGGTAGGATGCTTTAAGTATCAAGACCACGACTTTTGCACTATGGATAAACCAGCATATTCAAGAGTGGATTTATAGTCGCCCCAATATATTATGAGCAAAAAGCCTAATATACCGACTTTTTCCCTTGGAAATATTTGCATTATTCACAAAAAGGCACTACCTTTGTGCCCTGTTTGGAAGATGTTATTGGAAAAGTAACAAAAGAAAGGAAGATTAGAAATGTCTAAGATTTGTCAAATTACCGGTAAGAGAGCCATGGTTGGTAACAACGTGTCTCACTCAAAGCGTCGCACAAAGCGTACTTTCGATGTGAACTTGTTCCACAAGAAGTTCTACTATGTTGAGGAGGATTGCTGGATTTCTCTGCGTATCAGCGCAAGCGGTCTGCGTTACATCAACAAGGTAGGTCTTGACGCTGCATTGAAGAATGCTGTGGCTCAGGGCTTTTGTGATTGGAAAACTATTCGTGTAATCGGTTAATTTCAGGAGGAACTAAAACATGGCAAAGAAAGCTAAAGGCAATCGCGTCCAGGTAATCCTGGAGTGCACCGAGATGAAGGAGAGTGGTCTGCCCGGAACATCACGCTACGTGACTACCAAGAACCGCAAGAACACTCCCGAGCGTATGGAACTCAAGAAGTACAATCCCATTCTCAAGAGAATGACTGTACACAAGGAGATCAAGTAATTTAACACCCAATCACTCAGATTAAGTTATGGCAAAGAAAACAGTGGCTACTCTGCAGACAGGTAAGACAGATGGCCGTTCCTACACCAAGGTTATCAAGATGGTAAAGAATGCATCTGGTACCTATTCTTTCGATGAGCGTATGGTCCCCAACGAGGCCGTAAAGGATTTCTTCAAGAACTAATCCCTTGCTCCTTGTACTTTTACCAATAAAGATTTATCCCCAGCCTGTGACAGGTTGGGGATTTTTCTTGAAATATTTATTGTATGGATTCTGAGTTTTTTCTTGTATATGGAAAAATATTCTTATCTTTGCCAAGAGGGAGTCGTTCGTATACATTATATATTTAAACAACATAAAAGGAGTATGAGAAGATTTATCAGGACTTTGTTTCTTCCTGCATCGCTGATGCTGGTGTCGTGTGTCAGCAATACTAAGCAGGGTGAGAGTTTTAATTACATCGACGAGCGCTTTGCCGACATTCAAATGCTACGCTATAATGTAGAAGGCTTCGATGAGCTCAGTTTGCAACAGAAGACTTTTATTTACTATTTGCAGGAGGCTGCTTTGTGGGGTCGTGACATCTTATTTGATCAGAATGGACGCTATAACCTGGAGATTCGCCGTATAATGGAGAAACTCTATGTGGAGTATCAAGGTGACAGGCAGAGTGCCGATTTCTTGGCTTTTGAGACATACCTGAAACGTCTGTGGTTTAGCGCAGGCATACATCATCACTATGGTAGCGAGAAGTTTGTTCCTGAGTTCTCCCGCCAGTGGTTTATGGCTGAGACGGGTTGTGGTGAGGAAATCGCTGATGTGATATTTAATCCAGAGGTAATGCCCAAGCGAGTAAATCAATCGCAAGGCGAGGATCTTGTCCTGACCAGTGCTAGCAACTATTATCAAGGAGTTACGCAAATGGAGGCTGAGGCTTACTATGCCAGAGTGAAGGCTGAGGGTGACCAGCAGCGTCCCGTAATGCACGGAATGAATTCCACATTGGTGAAGAGCGCAGATGGCACTATCTATGAGGAACGTTGGACAACCAGTGGTAAGTATGGACGCTCTTTGTCCAAGGTCGTGGAGAATCTAAAACTTGCCCGTCCCTATGCCGAGGATGCTAAACAACAGGAGGTTATAGACCTATTGGTGAAGTACTATGAGACGGGCGACCTTCATACCTTTGATCAATATACTATCGCCTGGGTGCAAAATACTGAGCCTTTGGTAGACTTTGTAAATGGGTTTACTGAGTCCTATGGTGATCCCTTGGGAATGAAGGCTTCGTGGGAGAGCATCGTGAATTTCAAAGACCTTGATGCAACTAAGCGCACCGAGCAATTGAGTGCCAATGCACAGTGGTTTGAAACCAACTCGCCTGTTGCATCCGAGTTCAAGAAAGAGGAGGTTAAGGGTATTTCTGCCAAGGTGATACGTGCTGCTATTTTGGGTGGAGATTTATATCCATCCACAGCCATTGGCATCAACTTGCCAAATAGCAATTGGGTGCGTGCCGAGCATGGCAGCAAGTCCGTTACTATTGCCAATCTGACTCAAGCATATGCTCAGTCTTCCAAAGGTAGTGGTATGTTGGATGAGTTTGTGTATAGTCAGATGGAGGCTGAGCTTCTGCGTAACTACGGTGACCTGACTGATGACTTGCACACCGACTTGCATGAATGTTTAGGACATGGAAGCGGCAAATTATTGCCAGGTGTGGATTCTGAGGCACTTAAGGCATATGGTAGCACTATAGAGGAGGCACGTGCCGACCTATTTGCTCTATACTATCTTGCAGATCCAAAGTTGGTGGAACTGGGACTTTTGCCAAATACCGAAGCATACAAGGCAAGTTACATTGACCAGATGCAAAACGGTTTGCTTACACAGATTGTACGTATTAAATTAGGTGACCAGATAGAGGAAGCGCACATGCGCAATCGTGCACTTATTGCCTATTGGGCATATGAGCATGGAAAGTGTAAGTCTAAGGATGGCAAGGATGTTATTGAGATGCTGAAACGTGATGGCAAGACTTATATAGTCATAAATGATTACGAGGCTTTGCGCAATCTTTTCGGTCAGTTGCTTGCCGAGATTCAGCGAATCAAATCAACTGGTGATTTCAACGCTGCCCGTGATCTTGTGGAAACCTATGCCGTGAAGATTGATTATGACCTGCATAAGGAGATTTTGGCACGCTATGAGGCTTTGGATATTGCTCCTTATAAAGGATTTATCAATCCTGTTTACACGCCCATAAAGGATGCTCAAGGCAATATAACCGATGTGGTAGTTTCCTATACTGAAGGATATGCAGAGCAGATGCTTCGTTACTCTAAGGACTATAGCGTTGAGTAATAGTGTGAGGATAATATAGAAGGAGCGCCAGCCCGAGCTTTAATGCAGGTTGGCGCTCCCTTTTTTTTGAGTTTTGTATCTTATGGATTAACTTCAGTTTTATCTGAGTTTCATTGCAATATTAAAAGACTATGTTGCATGGATTGATCTCCACTACCTCCTTGTGGGGTGGAGGGCATGTGATGAGTGTGAAACCATCGCGTTTTGCACGGTTTACTAATCGTTGCTGAGCGAGAACAATACCACTTTCAATGGTTGCACGTAATTGGCGAATTTCATCCTCGGTGGGATATCCTTCAAACCCCATGCGTGCCTTTTCGCGTTCTGTGGGAGATACGAGTTCGCGAATTTCCTGTATTATATTCTTGTTCATTTTTTAGTTTCTTTTTTCTCGTCCGAAGTTTCAGACTCACCATACATTTCCTTTAATTCCTTAAAGCGCTCCACTTCGGAGATTTCCATACGTTCGCCCTTTTTCCATCCACTGGCTATGCGCAGTGTGGGACAAGTGTTGTTGTCGTACAAAGCCCAAAAGTCTACTACTGGCATGTATAATTGAAAGAAGTTTTTCAATCCGGCTTCGTAGCGACGATATATTACATCCAAGGGGATGTTGTGACCACCCTGGCTCACGCGTCGTGCTACGCGTTGTACTGCTTGCTCAGGTGTGGGAAGTGAGAAGAAGAGCAGTGTTACAAAGTACCCCACGCTTTGTGCTTGCTTGATTAGTTTGATGTAGGAGCGTGTGGCAAGTGTGGTTTCAAAAGCAAAGTCTTGTCCGTCCTTCATCAGTTGCAATACACGTTCAATCATTAATCTGCCCGCTTGTATGGCTGCTCCTTCGGGGTTGAAGGGAGATAAGCCACGGGCAATCTCGTCGGCATTGACGAATTCGCGGCATCCGAGCATTTCGGGCAAGACTGTGTAACTGGCGGTTGTTTTGCCAGCACCGTTGCATCCTGCAATGATATAAAGGTTTTTCATAGATTGGTGGTTTGTCTTTAAGGTGTTATTCTTGTTTCTTATTATTATTTGCGGTCTTCTTTTTCTTGGATATGGATTCCGGAGTACCGAGTAGGTCAGGGCGTCGTTCCCTTGTTCGTTTCAGGGACTGTTCCAATTCCCACTCCTTAATCTTTGCTTCATGGCCAGAGAGCAGTATGTCTGGTACCGCTCCCCAGTCCTTGTATTCCCTTGGGCGTGTATATACCGGGGCTTCCAAAAGGTTGTCCTGGAACGAGTCGGACAAGGCTGATTGTTCGTCGCCAATCACGCCGGGGATTATACGTACTATAGCATCGGTCATCACGGCGGCGGCCAATTCTCCTCCGGTCAGCACGTAGTCACCTATGGAAACTTCGCGTGTTATGAGACGTTCGCGTATGCGGTAGTCAATACCCTTGTAGTGTCCGCACAGTATGATGATATTTTCTTTCAGGGAAAGTTCGTTGGCCATGGGTTGGTCAAACTGCTCGCCGTCGGGGGCGGTGAAGATGATCTCGTCATAGTGACGCTCGCTCATCAGTTTGGAGATGCACAGGTCCACGGGTTCGCACTGTATGACCATACCGGCAGAACCGCCAAAGGGATAGTCGTCCACACGACGCCAGCGGTTGGTGGAGTAGTCACGCAGATTGTGGACATGTATTTCCACAAGTCCTTTCTTCTGCCCACGACCTACGATGCTCTCCTCGGTGAAGGGAAGCACCAGTTCGGGGCATACGGTGATAATGTCTATTCTCATAGTTGAGCACAAAATTACGCATTTCATAGGATAAATGCAAGAAAAAGAAGCCACGAATGGCGGAAAATGAAGTTTTTGCCTTGTAGCGCATGTATTTTTTACTACCTTTGCAATATGTTCAAGCAAAGGATAGCCATAGTGGGAGCCGGTGCAGCAGGGTGCTTTTCGGCACAGAGGATACAGGAATTGTGTCCAGATGTGGAAGTAATTCTTTACGAGGCGCAAGACCGTCCGCTGAAAAAGGTTGCCATAACAGGAGGAGGCAGATGCAACCTAACAAATTCATTCCAGTTGGTGAATGACTTGCGTGAAGTCTACCCCCGAGGCCATCAGCTGATGAAGCGCCTCATGCACTCGTGGAGCCATTGGGATACTATGTCGTGGTTTGAGGAGCATGGCGTGCGCCTTGTTACCCAGGAAGATGAGTGTGTCTTCCCACAAAGCCAGAGGGCTATGGAAATTGTGAGTACATTACGCCGAGACCTGGACATACGTTGTGGAAACAGGGTTGGTTTGGAAGACCTTCGGGATTATGATGCGATAGTGGTCACTACTGGCGGTTCGCGCAACTTCTCATGGTTGGAATCCGCAGGAGTGGAGATAGTGCCACCAGTACCATCCCTATTCCCACTGCGTCTGGAACCTAGTGGGCTGGAGCAACTGAGCGGAACTTTGGTGGAGGATAGTGTTGCAACAATTGCCGGAACAAAGTATCGTGCCCAGGGCATAACCCTCATTACACATAATGGATTGTCTGGCCCTTGTATCCTTCGCCTTTCCTCCTATGCTGCACGTCATCTCTCTGAACAATCCTATCTGGCACCTTTGGTGATGAACTGGTTGGGCGAGAGCTCCGAGAACGAGGCTATGGACCTTCTAAATGAGATGGCCACTGAGAACGCTCAGAAACTGGTGTGCAACACACATCCCCAGCAACTAACCTCCCGCCATTGGGAGTTCCTCGTGTCGCGTGCCGGAATTGGGCGCGATGTGCGATGGAGCGGAGTGGGGCGCAAACAGATGAACCGATTGGCAAGCGTGCTTACTTCTGACCGTTACCAGATAACCGGTCGTGTGCCTCACAAGGAGGAGTTCGTTACGGCAGGAGGTGTAAGCCTTCGTAGTGTTGACTCCAATACCTTGGAGTGTAAGACATGTCCAGGACTTTATTTTGCTGGTGAGGTGCTTGATGTGGATGGAGTTACCGGAGGTTTCAATCTCCAGGCGGCATGGACAATGGCAGATGCCGTGGCCAGGGCCTTGGCATCACGTTTTAACAAGTGAATGATATAATACCTATGATAACAAGTATAACTGATATAAATGCCCCCAGGGTGCAGGTATTCTGCCAACTCACCGAGGCTCAGCTTCGCAACCGTCTGGATCCCTTGCGTGGAATATTCATAGCAGAAAGCCCCAAGGTAATTCGTGTTGCTCTGGATGCAGGATACCGCCCCTTGTCGCTCCTTTGTGAGGAGAAGCACATCCATGGCGATGCCCGGGATATTGTGGCACGCCTGCAAGAACAAAAGGCTGAAATATATACCGGAGACAGGGAACTCTTGGCTAAGCTGACGGGTTACACTCTAACGCGTGGCGTGCTATGTGCTATGCATCGTCCTATGGAAACGCCTGTGGAACAGGTTCTGAGCGATGCACGTCGCGTGGTGGTGATAGATGGGGTGGTGGATGCTACCAACATCGGTGCCATCTTCCGCAGTGCCGCGGCTTTGGGTATGGATGCAGTGCTGGTAACAAGAAATTCGTGCGATCCTTGGAACCGACGTGCCATTCGCGTGTCCATGGGCAGTGTTTTCCTTGTGCCTTGGACATGGCTGGAGGATTATAGCCAACTCAAAGAACTTGGTTTCAGTACTTGTGCCATGGCTTTGGAGGACAGAAGTATAAACATAGACGACCCCGTCCTGCGTCAGCAGGAACGGCTTGCCATCATCATGGGCACGGAAGGCGAGGGGTTGCCCGATGATACGATAAAGGCTGCCGATTTTGTTGTCAAGATTCCTATGGCGTATGGAGTGGACTCACTTAATGTGGCAGCTGCGGCAAGTGTGGCGTTTTGGGAGTTGAGGAAGCGGTGAACTGGAGCAGAGGGGGTACTCTGAATACTCTGAATACTCCGAGGACTCCGAGGACTCTGAATAAATTTATTATTTCTATGGCAAATAGTTTTCCGTTTTATTCGCCTTCGCTCAGCAAGCTACGCAAGTCCGATATTCGTTTTCCGTCTCTCTTGGCACTTGATGTAGACGGAACGCTTGCCCGTCCTGACGGCACTATCTCCGATTATACCATAGAGGTGGTCAGGGAACTTCAGCGTCGGGGCATGCGTCTTTGCATAGCCTCGGGACGTCCGCCATTGGGAATTCGTCCTGTGGCAAAACTGTTGGGCATGGACGAGTTCGGTGGCTATATTATAGGTTTCAATGGAGGGTGTCTTGCTGACTATGCTACTGGCAATGTACTTTATACTGCCAGTTTACCGGACGAGGCATTGCCTGTAGTGGTGGAATGTGGCAGGCGCCCAGGGCATACCATGCTTACCTATATCAACGATGAGATCTGTACCGAGGACGCTTCCGACCCTTATGTCCAGGTGTCACACGCCCGTAATGGCATGTCGGTGCGTGAGGTTTCGGACTTCATGTCCTTGCCCAAGCCTATGCCTAAATGCATCATCACTGGTTGTCCGTGTAATATGCCCGCTCTTCAGCGCGAGGTTTCTGCCCGCTTGTACGGCATTGCCGATGCCTATCTCAGCGATGCCTTTTTCCTGGAGGTGGTGCGTCGTGGTACCGACAAGGCCGATGCTCTTGTTCGTTTGCTTGACCATTTAGGACTTACGCACGACAATCTCATTGCCGCAGGCGACGGACATAACGACATGGGTATGATTCGCCTTGCCTCCATAGGTATAGCTATGGGAAATGCTCATCCCGATGTGCGCAAGGTGGCAGATATTGTGGCTCCGGATGCCTCTGCAGATGGTCTTGCCCAGGTATTGGAGCGTTTGCTGGAGGAATAATTCCCATTTGCTGCGCTCAAGAGCGGCAGCTAATGCGTTTATATTCTTATTGTTTGGTGTCTTTCGTATTTTTATTGTATATTTGTGCCATGTTCCCGTGGTTTTACGTTATGATGACGTTTTTATTTCGGGATTTGTGCGAGAATAAACAATATTAAATATGAAAAGACAATTACCCAATTCCTTGCGGGCACTGTTCCTGTCCCTGGCAGTGTTCCTGTCCTTGCCCATGCTGGCGGTAGATGTTGAGATTGGTGGGATAAACTATGACCTTGTTGCCCTTTCCGGTGAAGATACGGGAGAATCTGCGGATGCTGTCCGTTATATTACCTTGACTGGTGAGCGTGTCTATGGCATACCCGAGAGGCATATCTTGGGTGAAAGCATGTCTGGCGATGTGATGACATTGAGTCTTCAGGGCGGAGAGGAATGGTCGTATAGCGTTTCCGACGTTGTTTCTGTGGGAAGCCAGTACGGTGGCGCAGAGGCGGAGTTGACATACTTCGGGTTCACGCACGAGGACAATGACCAGGTATATAAGGATGTCGTGGCTACCATTACGGAGGAGAACGATACCATAGTGGTGAGGGCGGATGTTCCGGTCATTGGCAAGCGCCTGCGTCCGAGTTTCACTACAAGCGAGGCTTCTGGGCTTTATTCAGAAGATGGGCAGGTGGTGAGCGGCAAAAGCCATTTCCGTTTCACGTCTCCCACGGTATTCACCCTTGCGCAGGACAACCATTATATATATACCGTAGGCGATGACCAGGTGGGTGAGTTCACCCCCCTGGGACGCCCCTGCCAGGTGGATGTGAAGTATCTTACCGACCATGCCCGTGGCACATACAAGATTCCTACCGTCTATATAACCTTCGGCAATGATACCACAAGGTGGGATGACAACCAGTGGATAGGCATGTACACCTATGATAGCGAAGGCAACTGGGTTTGGACCAAGGAGGAATGGATAGAAGATTGTACCTTCCAGTTGGATGGTGCCGGTGTTTGGCCCGATATTGAGAAGGTGGAGGGTTGTGAGATACGCGGACGCGGCAACAGTTCGTGGTCGCAGAATTACATGAGCAAGAACCCCTTCCGCATCAAGTTGCCCAAGAAGAATAAGCAGTCTCCCTTCAATCTGAGGGAGGACCGCCAGTGGGTGTTCATTGCTAACAAGCAGGACGGGTCCATGACCTCCAACTCCATTGCGCAGAAGGTGGCGGCAATGGTGGATGCCGAGGCTCTGTGCCACATGATTCCCGTGGATGTATATATCAACGGACACTACCGCGGTTCCTATTGCTTTACGGAGAAGATTGGTATTGCCGACAATAGCGTGGCCATAGACGAGGCAACGGGTTGCCTGCTGGAATTGGACGACTACTTCGACGAGACCTTCAAGTTCAGGGACGATGCCTATAATCTGCCGGTCAACATCAAGGACCCAGATTTCTCGGAGGAGGACGATGAGCGTGTTGTTACATATAACGATATAGTGGCTTCCGTAAACGAGATGACTTCCACACTGAAGCAGGGTGGCGACATCTCCCAGCATGTGGACATGGAGACGTGGGCAAAGTTCTGGCTGGTCAACGACCTTGTGCGCAATGTGGAGACACACCATCCCAAGAGCTGCTACCTGTTCAACGAGAACCCTGCCGAGGGCGACAAGTGGAAGTTCGGCCCTGCATGGGACTTTGACTGGGCATTCGGCTATGAGGACCAAGGCACGTATTTCAATGCCGGTGCCGAGGAGGACCTCTTCAGCAGGGCTGCGGGGAGCAACAAGGCGGGTTACCGCTTCTACAATGCCCTGCGCAACACCGAGGCCGGCCGCAAGGCTTACCTGAATGAATGGAACAAGTTCATGGAGGAAGACCGCCTGCAGGAGTTGATGGAGTACATCGATGACTATACCGAGTTTGCCCAATACAGCATAGAGCACAACAATGACGCTGATATTTGGGAGAAGGACTATACGGATTATTTCTCTGTGGCCGAGCGTAGCAAGCAGTGGCTTGCCCGACGTGCCAACTTCATATACAGCAACATGCAGTCTTCCGATACTCCGGATAGCGATGAGATAACGACAAACATATTCATACGCAGTGGTATCCGTTATCGCATCCTGTCTGAGTCGACGGTAGAGGTGTATGGTCTTGCTTACGGCAACACACCATACGAGGTTGTGCTCCCCGAGACGGTAAGTTTCTGCGGTGTTACGTTCTCTGTGGTTGCCATTGGCGATGCGGCGTTCGAGAGTTGCTCTTCCCTCACTTCCGTAACCCTGCCCGAGGGAGTGGCCAGTATTGGCGACAAGGCTTTCTATGCATGTACTTCCCTCTCGTCCGTTGCCTTCCCCTCCACCTTGCATAGCATTGGTTCCGAGGCCTTCATGGAGTGTCATGCACTTGCCGAGGCTACGTCAAACTCCGTGAACATAGTGATAGGGGACTATTGCTTTGCCAATATCCCGTATGATGCTGTCCTGCATGTTATTCCAGGCACAAGGAACAGATACATTGCCACTGGCTGGGGCCAATACTTTGGCACCATAGTGGAGGATGTAGAGTCCGACGTGGAAGTCAGCAATAAATACATAAAGATAGGTACGGCACAGGCCTCTATGACTCCTGGCACATGGTATTTCGTGCACAACAGCCGAATCCCCAATAATACGGCAGTTGATTTCTCCGACCCCGGGGAAGAGGTTAAGGTCGCAGGTGGTTTTGTGCAGGACCAGGGTATTGGAAACAGTGTGCTGATGTCCAAAACCGCATTGATAGATTCCGTAAAGGGCAATGGTCTTCATGAATACGATTGCAACAGCCTTCTTATCCGTTTTGTGCCGGTAGAGGGTGTGCACGATGCCTTTAAGGTGCAGTTTGCCACGGGTAACTGGTTGAAGTTGCTTAGTTATGATTTTACTACCACGGACCTGGAAAGCGAGGCAACGCAATTCAACTTCTACCTCATAGACGGTAACGAGCGCGGACGCTTCGGCTGGAACGCCTATGACATGGAGGGCAGGGTGGACAACAATGGAGCAGGACAAACCTTGGTACCCTGGGGTAGCGGTGAACTTTCAGGTGTCATGACTGGCAACAACGTGTGGCAGATATACGATGCTGTTGTCCTTGAAGACGAGTTTGCGGAGGATGTCTGCATAGAGGACGGTTCCGTGGATACATACTACAAGGCTTCGGATCAGCAATGCACCACATTGCAATACCGCCGCACTTTGCCTAACATGGAGTGGAACTGCCTGTACGTGCCCTTCAAGATACCGTATTCCCTCCTGTCCGACAACTACGATGTGGCATACATCAATGGCATGAACTCCTACGACAACGACGACAACGGGCAGATAGACGACATCCGCATGGAGGTGATAAAGGTAAAGCAGGGCACGCTGAAGGCCAACCATCCGTATCTGGTCAAGGCCCGCAGCAGGGAGGCAATGGAGATGGATCTGGTGCAGGAGGATGTAACGCTGCATGCTTCTAAAATTACCACGCTCGACTGCTCGTCTGTGTATGCACGATACGAGATTACCGGCACATACAGCACGATGATGCCCGAGGAACTGGAAGAAAGCCTGGTCATCACCACCAGCGGCTGCTGGCAGAAGATTTCGGAAACTTCGGCTCTCAAGCCCTTCCGCTTCTATCTGACCATCAGCAGCAGGGAGGGCTCGCCTCTGGAGGTGGAGAACGATGCCTTGTCGCGCATAAGAATCAGCGTCAGGGGCGAGGACGACAATGCAACGGGCATACAGGATGTCTTTAGCGGTGTGCAGGAGCAGGCTCCCGTCTTTGACCTGAGCGGACGCCGTGTGCACAAGCCTGCCAAGGGTGGCATGTACATTTCCAATGGCAGAAAACTGATATACTGATAGCCGTGTGACGGGGTGAATGGGGCTTCTGCCACCATTCGCTCTTCTTGACGGCATGACACACACAAACACACACAAACACATGGGGATATGCTTTGCGGCATGTCCCCATGGCATTATTATAATAAGGTGTAGTTGGGAGGGTGGTGTTGTTGTAGGTGTTGTAGTAGGTGGCTCAGTAGGAGTGTGGCTTACTCCAATCCGTTGGCATAGTACAGGTAGTCTTCCACTCTTGCCTCCTTGGGGAAAATGTCGCGGAAGAATATCTGTGTGTCCTTGGGGTTCAGGGCAATGGCCATCTGCAGGTAGTGCAGGAACTCGGCCTTGTGCCCCGTCTGATAGTAGCAATAGGCCTGTGCCGGGCATATTGCCTTGATGACCTCGGCCTTGTGTTCTGCATATTCCGGGCGCATGACCCTTTCCTCTATTTCGCGAAGTATGTCGGAGGCGGTCAGGAAGTCCTGGCAATCCATGAATACCTGTGCTATGGTGCGCATGGTGTGCAGGTGGTCCTCGGCGTTGGCAAGGGCCTTGGTAAAGCATTCCAGAGCCTTGTCGCGGTGCTGGAAGAGCAGGTAGACGTGGCCGGAGAGCAGGTTGTAGTCAACCTTGGTGTAGGGGTCCTGAAACTCCTTGGAGCGTTCCAGTGCGTCCAGCGCCTCCTGCATGTGCCCTATGCGTGCCTCGGTGTAGGAGCGCTGCAGGCAGATGTTCAGGTGCTCGGGACTTAGGCCCTGGCTCAGTTCCTCGGCTTTGGCGAGCATGTCGTTTGCCTCGTGGAAGCGCTCCAGGAAGCAGAGGTTGAAGGCGGCATGGTAGAGTGCCAGTTCGTCGTCGGGGCAGCGTTCTATGTACTGTGCGAAGATTTCGCTTGCCTCCTGGTACCTGTCCTGGCGCGATGTGGCATAGGCCTTCTGCAGAAGGGCGTGCAGGTTGTCGGGCTGTATGGCCAGGGTGTACTCGGCACTGTCCAGGGCCTCGGCAAACTGGTCGCACTGTATCTGCGCATCGGCCAGGTTCAGCCATGCCTGCACGTCAAAGGGGTCGTTGTCCAGCACACGGTTCAGCCACACGATGGAGTCCTGCCACTGCTGTGTCTCGAACAGTATGTCTGCCATCATGGTAACGGGGTCCTGGGCATCGGGATGCAGTTCCAGGGCAAGCCTGGTGGCCTCTGTGGCCTCCTGGTGCTTGCCCTGAGACATGTAGTAGTCGGCCACGTCCACGAGTTCGTCGCTATCCATGTAGGGGGTGTGCCCCGAGGATGCTGCCTGCTCGTAGCGGCCCAGTATGTCCATGAATTCTTCCGACTGGAAGTAGTCGTCCTCTTCCTGCTGCATGATGGTTTAGTTTCCGAGTTTTCCGAGTTATCGGAGTATTCCGAGTATTCCGAGTACTCCGATTATTCCGATTACTCCGACAATCTCTTGTTTACTTTGTGTCCCTCAGTCCTACGGTCTTGTTGAAGACGGGGTGCTCGGGTGTGGAGTCGGTGTCCACGTTGTAGTATCCTATGCGCTGGAACTGCAGGTATGAGAGGTGGGGCAGGGTGGCAGCCCATTCCTCGATGAAGGCGTTCTTGTTCACACGCAGCGAGTCGGGGTTCAGGAAGGGTCGCATGGCGTCTATGCCTCGCACGCCGTTCTCCTTCTCGTACTGCTTGATGGCATCGCGAGGGTTCTCGCATGTCCACAGGCAGTTGTAGTCGCGCACCTCGCAGGGTATGCTGTGTGCCTGGCTCACCCAGTGCAGGGTCTTGCCCTTTATCTTGCGGTCGGCGCCGGGCATGCCGCTACGGCTGTCGGGGTCGTAGGTGGCATGTATGCAGGTGATGTTGCCCTCGGCATCCTTCTCTATGCACTTTGCGGGATCCTCGTCGCACTTGATGATGTAGGCGTTCTTCAGTCGCACCTCCTTGCCGGGGCCCAGTCGCATGAACTTCTTGCCGCCGTCCTCCATGAAGTCCTCGCGCTCAATGTAGAGTTCGCGAGAGAAGCGTATGATGTGTGTGCCAGAGTTCTCGTCCTCGGGGTTATTGATGGCCTGCATCTCCTCCACCTGTCCTTCGGGATAGTTGTCGATGACAAGGCGCACGGGGTCAACCACGGCACTCACACGCAGGGCACGGGAGTTGAGGTCCTCACGGCAGGCGGCCTCCATCAGCTTGATGTCGTTCAGTGCATCAAAGGTGGTGTAGCCAATCTTGTCTATGAACTTCAGTATTGCCTGGGGACTGTATCCGCGACGGCGTATGCCGCAGATGGTGGGCATGCGGGGGTCGTCCCAGCCGTTCACCACCTGCTCCTGGGTCAGTATGAGCAGGTTGCGCTTGGACATGAGTGTGTAGTTCAGGTTCAGCTTGTTGAACTCGAACTGGCGTGGGCGGTTGTCCTCAATGTCGCCCTCGTCGCCCTTCCACTCCTTAATCCATGTTACGAACAGGTCGTAGAGGTCGCGGTGAGGCACGAACTCCAGTGTGCAGATGGAGTGTGTCACACCCTCCAGGTAGTCGCTCTGTCCGTGTGTGAAGTCGTACATGGGGTAGGCGTTCCACTTGCTGCCCGTGCGCCAGTGAGGCATGTTCAGCACGCGGTACATGATGGGGTCGCGGAAGTGCATGTTGGGGCTTGCCATGTCTATCTTGGCACGCAGAATCATTTTGCCCGGCTCCACGTTGCCCGAGTTCATC
>JAZRCG010000039.1:0-30871 GCA_045659645.1 Bacteroidaceae bacterium
TTTGGACATTCCTGAGGAATAATAGTCACGAAGAATTAATAAGCGTTCTTCTTCACTGTAACGTTCGCATTTCTTTCTCATACTGTTTACACATTTTATTAATTGTTATCAAATGTGTCTACCTATATCAGTATAAGACAACTCTCGGCCTAGTCCTCGGGAGGAGCAAATCGAGCCGAAAAATATGTGTTCAGAAGGCATTCAGAAGACATGGTGTACAGGCATGGACATATTTGCAATTTACTTGCAAAAATAATTGTCTATCTTTGCGCACAAATATCATAGAAAACTACTTTATTCTGCTATACGATGAATATGAAAAGATTTGCCTCGCTGCTATTAGGAGCCTTTATTGCCATAAACATTAGTGCTCAAGTAGAAGGAAAGGTTGTGGACGAACATGGTGAACCTATGCCTGGAGCAACAGTGCGCTGGGAAGGGACCAACGTAGGTACTACAACAGACATTAACGGAAAATTCCGCTTACCTAAGGAGGGGCATCTCCACGAGATTGTTACCAGCATGATTGGGTATAAGAACGACACTACATGTACTCATAGGGTAAAGCCCCTGATTATACGCCTGAAGGAGATTGCCACTCATATGCACGAAACTGAGGTGTTGGGACGACAGCAGACAAGTCTGAAGATGTGGCACTCGGCCGAGCATAGCGAACTGATTTCGTCGGCAGGATTGAAGCATGCTGCCTGTTGCAATCTGGGTGAGAGTTTCGTCAGCACAGCCGCCGTGGACGTTAACTATACAGACGCATCTACTGGAGCCAAGCAAATCAAATTGCTGGGACTTAGCGGCACATACGTGCAGATGCTTACCGAGAACATTCCCAACTTCCGCACCGTGGCAGCCCCATACGGCTTGGGATATGTGCCAGGCCCGTGGATGCAATCCATACAGGTGAGCAAAGGCATTACCAGCGTGAAACAGGGCTATGAGGCCATGACCGGACAGATTAACATAGAGTACCGCAAACCACAGATGCCAGAAACCGACTGGATTAACCTGAACGTATATGGCAACAGCAAGGGAAGGGTTGAAGGAAATGCCGATGCAACCTTCAAGATGAAAGACCCTCGTTGGGGTACCACTCTGCTGGTACATTACGACAAGGACCTGAGCACTCACGACGAAAACAAGGATGGATTTCAGGATATGCCAAAGACGGAGCAGGTAAACGTGATGAACAGATGGGCTTTTCTGTCAGACACCTACGAGTTCCAGATTGGTGCACGCTATCTGAACGAGAACCGTCATAGCGGCCAGTTGAATAGCAATGCGGAGAATCCATACCTGATAGATGTGGAGACAAACCGAGTGGAGGCCTTTATGAAGAACGGCTATATGTGGAACAACGAGCATGAAAGCAGTCTGGCCCTTATCACCTCTGGAACCTTTCACAAGCAGAACAATCATTTCGGCCTGAAGCACTACGACGTAGAGCAAAGTACTGCATACGCCTCGCTCATCTTTGAAAACCAGTGGACACAAAGCCATAAGCTGTCGGTGGGCCTTTCTATGAACTATGACGGCTTCAATCGCAATCCTAACCAGTATCTGGAACAATACATGGACCTCGGCAAATTGCCTGCATCACGATACGAGATTACTGGTGGAGGCTATGCACAATATACCTTCTCGCTCTTTGATGACCATGGCCATGAAGGCAAATTGCTCATACAACCCGGCATACGAATGGATTACAGCAACCTGTGGGGGACATTTGTAACACCGCGTCTGCACATGCGCTGGACTCCCACAGAATGGATGAACCTGCGTGCATCAGCAGGCAAGGGCTACAGGACATCCTTTACGTTGGACGAGAACAATTATCTGCTCTCCAGTTCGCGACGTATAGTAATGCAGGACGAGTGCCAGCGAGAAGAGGACTGGAACCTGGGAGCGTCCATCATGTTCAAGCCTATGGTATGCGGACAGGAACTGAACATTACGGCAGAGTACTATTACACTGACTTCCAAAAGCAAGCGGTAATAGATATGGATAGATATGCACATGCGGTGCATATCTACCAATTGGATGGCGAGAGCCGCTCACATGTCTTCCAGGTGGAGGCGTCCTATCCCTTCTTCCGTGGCTTTAATGCCACACTGGCTTACAGATATACCGACTCAAAGACCACATACATAGATGCCCAGGGCAACAAGTCCTTGCGCGAGCGTCCTCTGACATCTCGCTTCAAGGCTCTCGGCTCATTGCAATACAAGACACCCAAGAATCTATTCCAATTTGATGCTACCATCGCATTGAACGGAGCCGGCCGCATGCCAGACCCATACACTAAAGCCGACGGAACACTGTCCTGGGATAGGGAATATAACGCCTTCCCTCAACTGAATGCTCAGGTGACATACAATATTCGCAAGAATTTCTCGTTATATATAGGAGGAGAAAACCTGACAGACTTCACACAGAAGAACCCCATAATTGCTGCCGACCAACCGTGGGGGAACGACTTTGACCCGACAATGACATGGGGACCGATAGACGGATGGATGCTGTATGCCGGACTGAGATTTAATCTGCCGAGATAAAAGCATCAGAACCTAATGAATTGATTCCATGCACAGTATGAAAGGCACACACATCAATAGATACCTATCAATTCTGACAGTGGCATTGCTCATCTGCTGGATGTTGCCGAACATGGGACTTGCCCAACAATTGCATGCCTACAGGAATCTGGCACCAGAGGGGTATCATTTCTGGTTCTACTCTCCAGAACCTCCGCCAGCTACCCTTGTACCTATGATACCGGAGGACAGAGAAATGAGACAGCGTGTCTATCTGGAACAACTTTTCCATGCAAAACCTGTGGAATGGAGAAACTGGAGGGAAAAGGAAGAGAAGGAGCGGCTTGAAAAACAAAAACCTCTTGTAATCTTTCTGCATGGAGCCAGCCTTTGTGGCAACAACCTGAAGGAGGTACTGCGATATGGCACACTGGATGCCATGGACAGAGGATTGGAAATCGATGCCTATGTATTGGCACCACAAAATCCGGGTGGCGCATGGAATCCGGATAAGCTTATAAAGTTAGTGGAATGGGCATCACGCACTCATCCGGGCATTGACACAACAAGGGTCTACGTCCTGGGGATGAGTCTTGGAGGTTACGGTGCCATGGACCTGCCTGCCGCTTATCCCGAACGTATTGCTGCGTCAATGTCGATTTGCGGAGGTTCCACAAGCAAGACAATATGTAATCTGAACAAGGTCCCGCTTTGGATTCTGCATGGTACGGCAGATGTGGCAGTGCCTGTGAATTGCAGCGACCGGGTAGTAGCAGCCATGAGGCGCGACTCTGTACCCCAACGGCTTATTTATTCCAGATTGAAGGGGTATGACCATAGCCAGCCTTGCCGCCTTTTCTATATGTTTGAAACTTATGATTGGCTGTTCTCACATAGTCTTGCCGATGAAAACCGTCCTCTGAACAAGGAGATATACATCGGTCCAAGAAATATACCGCAGGCGTACCGGCGAATGGGCAGAAAAGGCCAGTTGCCATCAAATGGCAACAAGGAAGTCTACGGTCATAGTCATGCCGAGGCCATGGAATATGCCCTGATTCAGGATAGCATTCTTCGTGCAGATAGCATAGCAGCTATCAGGAAATAGTTTTCAGCACCTCCCTCCCACCCCAGAGACAGAGGCAAATTACTTGCAAGAGAAGCTCTTTGTAACAAAACCAAGGAAAGAGAGAAATATTTTTCGCATACCCCTTGGTCATGTTGTGAAAATATAATAATTTTGCTTTGATTAGAAAGAACGATACTAATACATCATTATTACATATAATATGACAAATCTACAGACAGACGACATACGTTACATAGGTGTTGACGACTTGGACATAGACCTCTTTGAAAGCCAATACACAGTTCCAGAAGGGATGAGTTATAACAGTTGGGTAATCATTGATGACAAGATTGCCATCATGGATACCGCCGATGGCCGTAAGGAGAGGGAATGGACAGAGAACCTTGTAAACGCACTGAACGGACGCACACCAGACTATCTTGTCTGCCAACACATGGAACCAGACCATTCGGCCCTCATTGGCAAGACAATGCAGCAGTACCCTGCCCTTACACTTGTATGCAGTAAGCAGACGGTAAAAATGCTTGCATATTATTTTGACTATGCATCTTTCTCAGACCGTATAATGGTGGTCAGCGAGGGTGATTCTCTCTCCTTGGGTTCACACACATTGAACTTCATCTCTGCACCTATGGTACACTGGCCAGAGGTGATAATGACGTACGAATCCAAGGAAAAGATACTGTTTGCTGCAGATGGTTTTGGCAAGTTCGGGGCTCTGTGTAACGAAACAGACGATTGGGCATGCGAAGCACGCCGCTACTATTTCAATATATGCGGAAAGTATGGTGTACAAGTACAAAATGTACTAAAGAAGGCCTCCACACTTGACATAAAAGCTATCATGCCTTTGCACGGACCTGTGCTGCAAGGAGAAAGTATGGTAGAGGCTATCCGCCTGTATGATTTGTGGAGCAGATACGAGCCAGAAAATGAGGGCGTCTTGATTGCCTATGCAAGCATTCACGGCAATACAGGCAAAGTGGCAAAGCACCTGGCAGAAATTCTCAAAGAGAAGGGAGCCACTAAAGTGGTTGTCAGTGATTTAAGCCGAGATGACATGGCAGAAGTCATTGAGGACGCCTTCCGTTATCCTCGCATAATATGCTGTGCTTCTTCATACGATGCAGGCGTATTCCCCTCCATGCACGATTTTCTCCATCATCTGCAGATAAAGAACTATCAGCGCAGACGCTTTGGTATCGTTGAGAACGGAACATGGGCGCCAACCGCAGCCAAGGTGATGCGCAACATGATAGAGGGCATGAAACAATGTGAAATTATTGAACCTGCTGTTACCATCTGGGGCAAGATGAAAGAGACAGACATTCCCGCCCTTGAGACATTGGCAGACGAAATACTGAAATAAACGAACATCCTATAAACATCCCAAGATAGACAACAATGGCAAGGCTGTACAAATGCAGTCTTGCCATTGCTTTGAATACAAGGCATATAGAAAATAAACTATTGGTTTACATTTCAAAAGACTACCCCCAGCACAGGCACCTCCTTTTTTGCTTCTCTTAGCAGAGTTTGCCTAATATCTTAAAACATTTAGTTGAGCACTGTTGGCGATAATACGAAAGAAAATCGTACCTTTGTATAGTCCTTAGAAGGAGACGCCGGAATTTTCTGCAGCCCTCGAGGGATGGATAATATATTATTATGAACTGGATTATTTTAATTATTGCCGGACTTTGTGAGACTGGTTTTGCATTCTGTCTTGGAAAGGGAAATATTGCAACAGGATACAAAGCGACATTGTGGTATATCGCATTTGCCGTTCTTTGTATTCTTAGTATGACCCTTCTGACCAAAGCGACCAAAACAATTCCTCTTGGCACTGCCTATCCCGTCTGGACCGGAATAGGTGCAGTCGGAACTGTAATCATCGGAATTCTTGTTTTCAAGGAACCGACATCATTTTGGCGTTTATTCTTTGTATTTACCCTTATAGCCTCGGTTATTGGTTTGAAAATAGTCCACTAAAATATTTTGGTTCCATGAAGATACTGCATACGAGTGACTGGCATTTGGGTCACACACTTTACAACTACGACCGCACTGAGGAGCAGATGGTAATGCTGCTTCAAATGGTCAATATCGTGAAAGAGGAGCAACCGGATGTTTTCCTGCTCTGTGGAGATGTGTACCACACACCACAACCGTCGGCAGCCGTACAGACAATGTTCACCAACGCCTTGGTGCAGATTCGAGATGCCAATCCTGGTATGACAATTGTTATAACTGCTGGCAATCATGACAGTGGTTCGAAGCACGACATTTTCCGCACACCATGGAAGGCACTGAAGGTTTATACGGTTGGCACTATAGATGCCAACCAGAAGGAAGAACTGGTTGTGGAGGTACCAGGAAAAGGGTATATTATTGCTGTGCCATACGTCAACGAGAGAAACATGCCTAAGGGATTTTTCCAAGAGTTGATAGATATTGTTGGCGAAAAGAATGTCGGCAATCTTCCTGTTGTGATGATGGCACACACAACCGTCAGAGGTTGCGACTTTGCCGGTCATGATAATGCTTCGGAATATGCTGTCGGTGGTATTGATTCATACAACCTTGACGAAATGGGTACAGGATATGATTATCTGGCACTCGGACACATACACCATGGGCAGTTCATACATTCGGGCAAGCACAATGTCCGATACTGTGGAACTCCCATACCTGTTTCATTCGACGAACGGTACATGCATTCCGTCTCTATTGTCGAGATTGCGGAGCATGGCGAGAGGCCTACGGTCAAGGAGATTGAGATTAATCCACATCGTCCACTGGTAACGCTTCCTGCAGAAGGAGTTGCCACATGGGAGGATGCCAAGGAGTTGCTTGAAAACTATCCCAACGACATTGATGCTTACATCCGCCTGAATGTGGAGGTTGATGATTTCCTTCCTGTAGAGGCGAATGCTGAGGCACAAATGATCTGCGAAGAGAAGAAATGCAAGTTCTGCGTAATCAACTCACAAAGGCTGAAAAGGAGTCGCAGAGAGGCAAAGATAATGTCCGTGCAGGAGTTTAAAACAGAGAACCCCATCGGAATAGCAGAACGATATGCCGAAGACTTGGGCAAAACGTTCGATAGCGAGATGAAGGAACTGTTCAACGAGGCACTTGCGGCGCTCAAGGACGAGGAAAGGATGTAGAATCCGAAACTATGAAGCACGATGAAATTCCAGAAACTTACCATACACAATATCGCATCTATCGAGGATGCAGTCATCGACTTTGAAGCCCAGCCATTGGTTGATAGCGAGGTTTTCCTTATCACTGGCAAGACCGGCGCTGGCAAGTCAACCATTCTTGATGCCATTTGTCTGGCTCTTTATGCTGATACACCACGTCTGTATAGCACAAAGATGCAGGGTGTAACAATGGACGCAGAGAAAGAGGTCAAGATTGACGACCCACGTCAGCTGATGCGCCGCAACACCGCACAGGCCCATGCTTCGCTCACATTCATAGGCAGCAATGGAGTGAACTATGAAGCCACATGGGCGGTGGCTCGTGCCCGCAAAAAAGTCAGTGGTGCCATACAGGGCAAAAGCTGGGAATTGAAGAATCTTACCACAGGTGTCATCCTGAACAAGGACACTGAGATTAAAAATGAAATACGAGCAGCCGTAGGCTTGGACTTCAACCAGTTCTGCCGTACCACAATGCTGGCTCAGGGCGAGTTTACCAGATTCCTGAACAGTAAGGACGACGAGAAGGCAGAAATACTGGAAAAGATTACTGGTGTAGACATCTACTCAAAGATAGGGGCAAAGGTTTATGAACTGACCGACCAAAAGAAAAGGGAATGGGAAGATGCCAAGCGATTGGAAGAAGGAACTCGCACACTGACAAACGAGGAGATTGCCGAAAAACAGGAGGTGTTATCCACTCTTGATAAACAAAATCTGGAATTGAAAGCCGGAAGCGACAAGGATGCAGTTAAACGCGACTGGCTGTTGAAGGACAACGAACTGACCAAAGGCAAAAAGGATGCCGAAGAGGCATTGCGCATTGCCAACGAAATAATTGAAGGCGAGGATTTCAAGCACAAAGAGGAAACGGTCAGGGATTGGAACGAAACTATTGATGCCCGTATGTGGATGAGCGAGGTCATGAAGGCTTCAAATGCCCAGAAGGAAGAGAAGAAGGCTCTTGACAAGTTGGCCGGCACCTACTCGGTATTATTGGGTGGACAAAGATTTGCTGAGGGTGAGGTTGGCAGGATAGGAGCCGAAATCAAAGACATTGACACTTTTATTTCTGACGAAGCCGACAAAGTCAGCGTGTACGAGAAAGCACAGACAATAGTCAGCCTTCTGAATACCATTGACGAAGGACGCAAGGGCATCAAAAAGAGTCTGGATGATGTTGAATCGGAAAACAAGAAACAGACAGAAGTACTCACTCCTGCTTTTGAAAAGTCCAAAGAAGAAGCACAAAAAGCGAAGAATGCTTTTGAGAAAGAGGAGTCGGAAGTAGAGACAAAGGAAGATGCCATTGCGACTCTCAATTTGCCAGAATTGCGGGAAAAGCGTGACGTTGCCAAGGATTTGATGGCCAAGATTATAACAGCCAAGGAACGCATCGAAACGCTTGCATCTGCCAAAGCCCAGCATGAAGATACGCACAGAAATCTTGCAGAACGAAAGGCAGCACTCAGCGTGAAGGCAGAAAAGTCTGCCTCTATGGACGCCTCTATTCATGATGCAAAAATCAGGATGGACGTTCGCAAGGAGGATTTGGACAAGCAGAGCGACAGCATCGACAAGTTTGCCTCAGCCTTAAGAACAAAACTGCAAGTTGGCGACACCTGTCCTGTATGCCGTCAGCAAGTCATGTCTGCGCTCCCTCACGAGGAGGACCTGGCCGCTCTTGTTGGCAACTTGAAGAAGGCGTACGAAGTATCGGAAAAAGAGTACAGAGACTTGGTTGACAAAAAGATAAAACTTGATGCGGAAATCAAAACGGAATCAATGTCTTATGACAGGGACCTCAAAACATTCCGTGAAGACAAATCTGTTGACAATGCTGTACAAAAAGCATCGGATGCCAGCCAAGCTTGTGGCATTGGAAAACTGGACGACAATACCCCGTCTGCTCTTAACTCACTTGAGGTATCAACATCAAAGACTTTGGACAATTTGAATCTAAAAATCAAGGATGGAGAAACGCAAGAAGCAGAAGCGAAAAAACTTAGAAAAGCATTGGAAGCAAGGCGCAAGGATGTTGATACTTTAGTTGCAAAGGTTCTTGAAGCAGAAAAGTCCTTGAATGAGTGTAAGGGCAGGATATCTACTGCCAAGGCACTTGCCAACTCTAAAACTGACGAGGTTAATAATGCTCTACAGAAAGCATCTGAGTTAATCTCAGGCAACTGGCAGATAGACTGGATGGATTCACCACACGAATTTGCCTCCACCCTCACCCATTCTGCAACGGAATACACCAGATGTCTTCAGAGGAGGCAGACTCTTTCCAGCCAACTCGAAACCGTCAAGGCAAACGTGGCAAATATACAGGACGTAATGTCAACAATCCCTTCGGCTATGCCTTCATGGACGGAAGTTAAAGCAGGAGATGTTGTAAATGTAGAAAACCTGCTTACAAAAGCCAATGCACTCAACACCTCTGTGGCTACGGCTCTCAGCAAGTTGAAGACAGCAGAAGAACATCTTGAAGCCAATCAAACAAAACTCAACCGTTTCCTTGCAGAGCACTCGTCACTCAGCATGGAACGCCTGGAGACTCTTAACACCTATACCGCTAATGACATTACGCGCGAGAATGAATCTCTGAAAAATGCCCGCGAGACTGTTGTTGCAAGGAAGACTCTCCTTGACAATGCAGAGAAACTTTTTGCCGAACATCAGACAAAGAAGCCGGAATTTGCCGAAGACGATACTCTTGATGTACTCAATGAGCGTATCGAAGGCATTGAGAAACAGCTTGCTGAAATTAGCGAGAAGAGGGGAGCCATCAATCAGGAACTGAAAACCGACAAGGAGAACCGCAACCTGCTTGGTGCACTCATCCAAGAGACAAACGGCAAGAAGGCCATTTACGACAAGTGGTCACGGCTGAATCAGTTAATCGGCAGCGCCAAAGGAGACCTGTTCCGAAAGATTGCTCAAAGTTACGTTCTGACAAGCCTCATATATTCAGCCAACAGCTATATGAAAAGCCTGACGGACCGCTACACATTAAAGGTAACTCCAGGCACATTCGTCATCTCATTGGAGGATTCCTACCAAGGCTATGTCTCTCGTGCCGCCAGCACCATCTCTGGTGGTGAAAGTTTCCTCGTTTCCCTTTCATTGGCATTAGCATTGAGCGACATAGGACAGCAGTGGCAAGTTGACACCCTATTCATCGACGAGGGTTTCGGCACACTCAGCGGCGAACCTCTCCAGAAGGCAGTAGAAACTCTTCGCTCGCTTCATTCAAAGGCTGGTCGTCATGTGGGCATCATCAGCCATGTAGAGGAACTGCAAGAGCGCATCCCAGTGCAGATACAGGTAATCCAGGAGGGCAACAACTCAAGCAGCAAGGTCAGGATAGTTTAAGATAATACACTTTTCTTTAAATATAAGGTATATATATCCCCAAAAAACCTTATCTTTGCATAAATTTTATAGAAATATGATAAATAAGATAGAACAACTTACTGCAGAAATCTCTAATCTGCACGCTGGTAATGCAGAAGAAGCAGAACAGCTACGTATAAAGTACCTGGGCCGTAAAGGCGTAATGAATGACCTAATGGAGGAGTTCCGCAACGTTGCACCCGAACTGAAGCGCGAACTGGGACAGAAGATCAATGCTCTGAAGCAGAGCGTTACCGCCAAGATAAACGAACTAAAGGAAAGTGCAGCAACAGAAGCAACAAGTTGTTCTTCCATTGACCTGACACGTACCCCCTACCCCATATCCCTGGGCACACGCCATCCCCTGACCATCGTAAAGAACGAAATCGTGGATATCTTTGCACGTCTGGGCTTTACCCTGGCAGAAGGTCCCGAGGTGGAGGACGACTGGCACGTTTACTCAAGCATGAACTTTGCCGACGATCATCCAGCACGCGACATGCAGGACACATTCTTTGTGGAGGCACACCCCGACATCATCCTTCGCTCTCACACCAGCTCTGTGCAAGCACGTGTAATGGAGACACAGAAGCCCCCCATACGTGTAATATGCCCAGGACGTGTGTATCGCAACGAAGCTATATCAGCACGTGCGCACTGCTTCTTCCACCAGGTGGAAGGTTTGTACATAGACAAGAACGTATCCTTTACCGACCTTAAGCAGGTTCTGTTGCTGTTTGCACAGGAGATGTTCGGTGAAGAGACACAGATACGTTTGCGTCCCTCATACTTCCCATTCACAGAGCCCAGTGCCGAAATGGATATCTCATGTCACCTGTGCGGAGGCAAAGGTTGCTCCTTCTGTAAACACACGGGATGGGTGGAGATACTTGGTTGCGGCATGGTTGACCCTGCTGTATTGGAAGCAAACGGCATAGACAGCACCATATATACAGGTTATGCCTTTGGTATGGGCATAGAACGAATCACCAACCTGAAATATCAAGTCAAGGACTTGCGAATGTTCTCTGAAAACGATACAAGATTCCTGGACGAGTTCAAGTCTGCCAACTAAACACAATAATAATACAGGCTGTAATTCTCGAAATAATCACGAAAATACTACATTAAGTTAACATACTGTCCTTGCGTAGAAGTTATCGATAGCTTTGCAAGAACAGTATGTTTTCTTTATCTGGTAGTCGTATTGCTATGAGGATGCAGGCATATAGAACTAAGCATCAGCAGTATATTCAACATAGTTCGGACGAAAGCAATAAATTGGCAAAGTTACGTAATTATCATCATAACACTATTGACCGGTTTGGTTACAATAGCAATCGCAGCAACTACTCCAGAAGGGGTGATCGCTGCGATTTTGTATATAGATCGTATTAGTTATTAGTGCCTATTACCTGTCAGACACCTACGATTATGCAATCGTTGTGGATACTACTGAACGAGAACTGTCTTGCCGTCTGATGTAACGTAGATATGTCCCTTCTGCAGTGTATTGGCACGTGTGCCGCTGAGGTTATACATTACAGCCTTAGAGCCATTCTCTGTTGCGTCAATCTCATCAACACCGGTTATAAATTCACGAGTCTGCAGATATGCCTGAGTCACACCGCCCAAGTCTGTAGACAGAAGATATGCACGATTCTCTGGAACTGAAGTTGCAGTTGTAGAGGTTTTGATATATGCATTTGCTCCTGCATCAGTGGTTTTAGTTACCGAACTCATGATTGTGCCCATGCTTACTCCAGTCAGCTTAAGCGTTGTGCCCTTCAGTATATTAGGAGTGGTTACAGGTGTTTTGTCGTTTGGCACAAGTGTTATAGTAAATGATTTTGATGAAGTTGTTTGACCGGCATCGTTTACAAATACTACTGGCATGCGGGCAGGAACGATAGAACCTTCTATCTTGTCAAGGACGAGGTACTGGTAGTCGGTTCCCTGGTAGTTTTTCTCCACCATTTCTCCAACCACATAAGCAGAAAGTCCTTGGGGCAGTTCCATTGCAAAGGGATAGCATCCCAGTGTGTAACCTGTGGTGGGAATAGACACAGTTACCTTGGTAACTTCTTCTACCTTCCAAATATTATTGGTATCAGAAGAACCGCCTGACCACAGGCCTGTTTCTGTATTGCTGTATGAATTGATGAATTGGCCGGAACCCTTCATGTTGAAGGTGTATGTGTTGTTTGTCTCACTAACGCATGCAGCTTCAAAATAGGGAGCTTCTGCCTTGGAGCACAATGCGGTTGTTTTGGTTTCTGCAGTGCCGGTGAAATACGAGTCACTCTGTGGATTATAGAGGTATGTTTTTCCGTCTCTTTCCTCAAGGTACCACAAGAATTTGGAATTGGCAGACTTTGCGGCACGTGCCAGGTTCCAGGTAATCTTGCCCTTTGTGTCTATGGTAGTATTTGCACCGCAGCTGAGAGCATTGCCTTTGCCTTCGCTTGTGATGGTGTAGAATCTGTTAGCAACAAGACCCTTTGTTACGTTGTTTTTTGCATAGATCTTCTGGCGAGTACCATCGTAGCCAACGGCCTTAATATAGGCGGCTGCCTCTGCTTCATCGGAAGAGGTTGGGTAGAGCACATAGGTGTGGTCATGGGCATCGTTGCTGCCCAAACCGTACATGGTGATGCGGATAAGTTCGTCATTGGCATTGTAGGTTTCGAAAGCCACAGCATTCTTAACCTGAGCATGATTAACCTTGACCTTGCCGTTAGAGTATGTGCAACCCGCACCAAGAGTGCTGGGAACGGAAAGTTTCAAGTTGTCGCGGTAGATGTGGAAGTTATGCGCATTGATGTAGTTTATCTCCTCTGTGAAGGCGGGATAGCCCTTGCTTGCCACATGGTTCTTGAGAGTGTTAATCATTGACTGGTTTATCTTCAACCAACCAGCGCCATAGTCCTCGATGTAGGCATTGATGATTTTCAGCATACCGGCTTTCTCAAAGAAGGGAAGGAGATTTATCTTTGCACTATCGCAAGCCAACTTCATCCAATTGATCTGCTGCTTGCCATTGGTGTTGTAGGTTGACTTGTAGTTGGGGGTGGTGCGGATGCCCTCAATCACCATGGGGATGATGTCAGGACACTTGCCGGCCAAAGTTCCCCACAGGTTCAGCTGCCAGAAGGGTACGAGCTTGACGAAATGGTCGTAGTTACGGGATGTTGTTGTGGTAGTTCCAGTAGAGTTGCCATTTGTATCCTGATTGGGCACGGTCTTTGTCTCTGGTGTTGCGCCATGATAGTCAGGACCATCCTGCAATTGCCATTGTACTCCCTTGCGCAGACCTTCCTCGAAATATGTCTGCATGCGGCCGCCGCGCATACCTGAGTATTCGTCTATACCGCTGTTTTCATCCTCAAGTCTGAGGCTATGACGATTACCGCTGAAGTGCAACTGTGCCCAGGAGGCATATACATTGTTGCTGGTCTCGCCCAATCCGCTCCAATGGAAGCCAGGTTCTATCTGGTTGTTATGTCCCCATTCGTGACCTACACCCCAGAAATCAAAACTCTTGGAATCTGGCTTCATGATGCCGCCAAGACTGCCTACATTGCAATAAGAGCCATGAGCGCCAGCTGCCATGAAACCGTAATTGGTGGCATAGAAGAGCATACGGTTCTTGCACTGACGATTATATTTGTTCAGACCCATGATGTCGCGTTCCGCCCACTGGACCTGCTGATACATGGTCATTACGGAATCCACATTTTCGGGGCAATACTGCTTCCAAGCAGATACGGGATATGCCACCTGGGCATGCTCGCTGCGTACAATGATGATGCTGTTGTCGTTAGGCAGCTTGCTCAGCATCTGCTTCCAGTCTGCGTTTGTCATTGTCTGCTGGTCCCAATAACCACGCACGGGTGCATTGATGAAATGCACCTTGGCATTGGAGGCAGTCTTGTAGTTGTCTGTATAGTAGTCAACGAATACGTTACCCTCGGTGGTAGCGGTAATCTTGTTCAAGCCACGGCGTAGGCTGTATGAACTGCCATCCTCGTTCTGAACCCAGTTCTTGATTTTCAAACCAACGGACTCGTTCTCTGCTCCGCCCAATACCACGTAGCAGGATTCTCCGCTTTTAAGGTAGATACCTGTGGGGTTCTCCCATTGGTTGTACTGGTTCTTGGTCTTCAGTTCGCTCTGCAGAGAGCCTAAGGTGCGGTAGGGTTCGTATTCTGCCACACGGAACTTCTTGTACCCCTCCTTGTCGGCCAGCAGATTGTCCACCAGTTGCTTCAGGTCTGCATCCTGGATACCCTCGCTGGAGGTTATCTCAGGCAGCAGTTCGGTAAGCATATCGTCCTGGAAGTATGCCTTGAAGGCGTTATACTTTTGGTTGTCTACGGTGTATGCTTCTACCTCGGCGGCAGTAGCAAAGTTGCCATAACCATTCTTGATGATGAACTTTACATATTTGAACTTCTTGCCAATCTCAAAATCATAGCTTTGCTGCCTTTCACCAAGATTGAAGGTTCCCAGGGTTACCCACTCATTATTGGTGGAAACAAGTCCCATGTATTGAACCTCCACATTTCCCCATGCTCCATTGGGCTGGTCCTTTCGTGGCACATAGCGAACAATGTCCACCATGGTTTCCTCACTCATGGTAATCTCGAATTCCACAGGGAATTGTGTTGTGCCATTCTGCCATTTGCTATGCCAGAAGGTGTTGTGGTTGCCATCAATTGCCTTTAATGCATTCTCACTGGTAGAATTGTAGCTTGAAGCAGAGGCACTGGAAATCTTGACAGGCTTCAAATCCTGAGCCATGGATACTGCGGACAGTGCCACAGAGATTACTGTTAGTAGTAGCTTCTTCATAGATACTATGTTTAAAAATTAGTGTTTAGTCGGTCCTATTTGGTGGTAAAGGTAGTTATTTTCCCGCATATATAATATAAATAAGGTGAAAAGTTATCTTATAATTAAACTTTGTAAAAGAACAACATGAAAAAACGACACTTAACTGCATATTGAATGAAGGCAAATTAGTAAAAGAAGGAATATTTTTGTACATTTGCATGCATAACCAACGTTAGTATTCCACAAAGCACCATACACATGATAAAGTATTTCTGCCTACCTGTCCTTTTCCTTGCATTTTGGACCTCGGGAGGACTATTATGCGGTCCTCGGGAGGACAAGCCTTTGACGTCGGGACGTCAAGCCTCGGTCCTCGGGAGGACCGAACCGAAAGAACCGGGAACTCTCGGCCTGGTCCTCGGGAGGACCAAAACAGATGCCTCCGACCTAACAAGGGAACGTGCCCACGACGCGGCTCAACCAGACACATGGTATGCCGACTCTACGCTTAGGCTGGACTATATATTTGCCGGCAATGCAGATGCACAAAGCATATATCTGGACAGGATGAAGAGTTTTGGCGGATGGTATGGCAGAAGGCAACGGATGAGTTCTCTGCCACTTCTGGGCAACGGCACAATCACGGTTACAGACATTACGGGTTCCGACACATTGTACCGCCATAGTTTCTCCACTCTCTTTCAGGAATGGCAGAGTACAGAAGAGGCTACCAAGGTGGCCAGGAGCTTTGAGGGAACATTCCTTGTGCCCATGCCACGCAACAGCGTGCAAATTACTGTAGAATTGCGAAATATGCACAATGGTTCAAAGTCTTGCTTGAAGCATGTGGTTAACCCTGCAGACATACTTGTCAGCCAACACATGGAGGCGGAAACATTGCCATACAGATACCTGCACAGGGCCGGTGAGAGTAGGGAGAAAATAGACGTTGTCTTCGTGCCAGAAGGCTACACAAGCAGCGAAATGAACCAGTTCTACGAGGATTGCCTCGAGAGCATGGATGCCATATTCCGCCACAAGCCCTTCTGCGACATGAAGGACAGGTTCAACTTCATTGCTGCAGAGATACCTTCCAAGCACTCGGGGGTAAGTGTTCCCAAACGAGCAGAATGGAAGAACACTGCACTGGGCAGCAACTTCGACACCTTCTATAGCGAGCGCTATCTGACCACCTCAAACGTACAGCGGCTCTACGATTTCCTGGATGGCATACCGTGCGAAAGCATCATCATTCTGGCCAACACCTCGGAGTATGGCGGCGGCGGAATTTACAACAACTACACACTGAGCGCGGCGCATGGCCGAGATAACCAGTCCGTCATTGTCCACGAATTCGGACATTCCTTTGCCGGATTGGCCGACGAATACTTCTACGACGACCAGTACCAGACTTACTATCCATCTGGTGTAGAACCATGGGAGCAGAATCTGACCACCCTGACTGATTTCCAAAGCAAATGGCAGGATATGCTGTCTCCGGATTGCAAGATTCCCACCCTGCCCGACGGAAAGGACACAAACACTCAGGTTGGCGTGTACGAGGGCGGAGGCTACCAATCCAAAGGGGTGTACCGTCCGGCACAGGATTGCCGCATGCACACGAACAAGGCTCCAGACTTCTGCCCCGTATGCCAAAGGGCTATCCGCCGTCTTATAAACTTCCTGACCGATGAGAATTAAGGACAGATACAGCGCAGTGATTGGCTATTTCCAAGAGACCATGCCCCTGGCAGAAACCGAGTTGGAGTATAGCACGCCATTTGAATTGCTGGTAGCAGTAATTCTCAGTGCACAATGTACTGACAAGCGCATAAATCAGGTCACCCCACCCCTCTTCCAAGCATTCCCTACTCCTGAGGCCATGTCCAAGGCCACACCGGATGAAATATTCCAATACATCAAGAGCGTATCGTATCCCAACAACAAGGCAAAGCATCTGGTTGGAATGGCACAGATGCTCGTAAACGAATACTCGGGCAAGGTACCCTCTACGGGAGAAGAACTGGAGAAACTGCCAGGGGTAGGAAGGAAAACGGCAAACGTGATACAGGCCGTAATATTCCAAAAGGCCAAGATGGCAGTGGATACCCACGTTTTCCGTGTCAGCCATAGGCTGGGACTTGTTGACAAGAGATGCACCACCCCCCTGTCCGTAGAGAAGCAACTGACCAAAAACCTGCCCGAAGAAATCATACCCTTGGCTCACCATTGGCTGATACTGCATGGCAGATATACCTGCCAATCCCGTACTCCACGTTGCGAAAAATGCGGTTTGACAGGGATTTGCAAACATTTCTCAGCAAAAGGTTTGCAGATGTAAATCCTTTTAGGTAACTTTGTGTGCAATTTTAGTCTAACCCAAATAAAAATAAACATTCAAGTTATGACAATCAATCAGTACAACTTTGCCGGCAAGAAGGCAATCGTTCGTGTGGACTTCAATGTACCCCTGGACGAGAATGGTAACATCACAGACGATACCCGTATCAAGGGTGCTCTCCCCACACTGAAGAAAATTATCGCTGATGGCGGCGCTGCCATCATCATGAGTCACATGGGCAAGCCCAAGGGCAAGGTTAACCCCAAGCTCTCTCTGGGTCAGATTCGTGCTGCCGTTGAGGCTGCTCTGGGTTGCCCCGTTGCATTTGCCGAGGATTGTGCCAATGCTGCCGAGGCTGCCGCTGCCCTGAAGATGGGTGAGGCTCTCTTGCTGGAGAACCTTCGCTACTATCCCGAGGAGGAAGGCAAGCCCGTAGGTGTTGAGAAGGGCACTCCCGAGTTTGACGAGGCCAAGAAGGAGATGAAGGGCCGTCAGGCTGAGTTTGCCAAGACCTTGGCAAGCTATGCTGACTGCTATGTAATGGACGCATTCGGTACCGCTCACCGCAAGCACGCTTCTACCGCTGTTATCGCCGACTACTTCGATGCAGACAACAAGATGCTGGGCTACCTGATGGAGAAGGAAGTGGAGGCTGTTGACAACGTTTTGTCCAACATCAAGCGCCCCTTCATCGCTATCATGGGTGGTTCTAAGGTTTCTTCAAAGATCGGTATCATTGAGAACCTCCTGGGCAAGGTGGACAAGCTCATCCTCTGCGGTGGCATGACCTACACCTTCTCTAAGGCTCACGGCGGCAACGTAGGCCAGTCAATCTGCGAGATGGACAAGCTGGACGTGGCTCTCGGTGTTGAGGAGTTGGCCAAGAAGAACGGCGTAGAGCTGGTTATGGCTCCCGATGCTCTCTGCGGCGACGACTTCAAGAACGACTGCAATACTCAGGTATGCCCCTCTGACAACATTCCCGAGGGTTGGGAAGGTCTGGACGCAGGTCCCGAGGCTCAGAAGCTGTTTGCCGAGGCTATCAAGGGTTGCAAGACCATCCTCTGGAACGGCCCTGCCGGTGTGTTCGAGATGGAGACCTTCACTGGCGGTTCACGCGCTATTGGTAACGCTATTGCCGAGGCTACTGCCGAGGGTGCATTCTCTCTGATTGGCGGTGGCGACTCTGTGGCTTGTGTTAACAAGTTCGGTCTGGCCGACAAGGTATCCTACATCTCTACCGGTGGCGGTGCTCTGCTCGAGGGTATCGAGGGGAAGGTTCTTCCCGGTGTTGCTGCTATCAAGGGATAAGCTGCTGACGCTATTCAAAAAAAACGAATAGACAAATACATGGAGCGAGGGACGTGCAACGTGGTGCGTCCCTCGTCTTTTACCACCAAAATGCTGCATGCATGCATTCGCATGTGTGATTATATTTATATATATATAAGGTCATCCAAACTTACACAAGAATGTATCGTCACGTACACCTTCAGTTCTGCCTTCTATTAAGCCTGTTCATTCCCCTGCTGACATCATGCGGGAATGGCAACAGTTCTTCCTCGGCAAATGCAGGCGAAGACATCCCTGCGCTTAGGATAGCAATTCTTCCCATCAACGAATGCGAGGTACTGCGCCGTGCACAGGAAAATGGATTGGCACAGGGACTGGGTCTCAATCTTCAGTTTGTAGAGTATGATGCACTAATGGACATAGACACCGCCATGCTTTCAAATACGGCAGATGTCTATTTTGAAGACTCGTTGCGTGTGTGCAGAATGGAGAAAGATTCACTTCACGCCCCCACCCTGCTGTTTTCTGTCCCTGTTAAGGCTGCTCTTATAGCAAATAAAGATAAGGGCATAGACAAGATAGCCGATTTAAGGACAAACATGGTAGGGCTGGTCAGGTGGAGCCAATTGGAGGATTGGGCAAACGATGTGACACAGACAGAGGGACTGGGTCAGATGGATGTCTATTATGCACAGGTAAATAGCGTGCCGCTGAGATTCAGCATGGTTAATGCTGGCCTGATAGATGCTGCCGTTATTACATACCCGTGGGCAGATTCGCTGAAGGTGCTTGGACACAGCACACTCAGGGACACAATCCTGAACGGGACGGGTTTCTACGTGAATTCTGCAACCCTTCGTGATTCAACCCTTCAGGCACAAGCCGCCAAACTCAAGGAACTTTATCTCAAGGGACTTATGTCCGAGTAAGGCAGGCACATGTCTATTATACAAAAAAACGATACACTACACACAAAATACCGAATGCCTCTATCGTTACAGCTTTCACATCTCTACTTGTCATGGTTTTGCCATGATGGCAAGCCATCAAGATTCTCAGCCCTCGTCACATACATGAATATCTGGATGTGGGATGGCAAGGACATGAAGTATTTCCCTGAATCACAGATTGGGAAACTGATGCAATGGGTAGAGCACGAAGACCGTCTGGTCAGAGCTGTCTCGCTGTGCGGCATGGTACTGATTGTCATAAGATATGGTGACATCCTTCCCGATTATATTAAGAGGAAATTCTGTGACTGGGCAGAGAATGACAGGCTGAGGGAGGAGTTCATAGAAGTGCAGCGCTATCTGCTGACCTCCGTCACAGGACCCAAGATGCAGAAGAAAATACACGACGAACTGTTCAGCAAGATGCACAGGGAGCAGGAGATTCTGCGTCAGAAATTGGGCATGGCAGACGATGAGGAGCAGCGCATGGAGATTGCCGAGGAGGGAAGCAAACGCATGAAGTCCTTTGCTCAGAAACTGGGCAATATGGCCCAGGACGGCGTTGACATGAATCTCGGCACCTTTGCCACTCTGTCGCAACAACCCTTTTTCCAGGAACTGAAGAACTGGTTCATAGACTTTGACATTAACCATCCGCAACTTCAGGCCGTGGGCGAAAAGAGGAACCTGGCGGGTGCCCTGGTGGGACATGCAGACCTGTGTGATTTGGACAAATACGCCCTTGCGGGGATAATAGACAAGTTCTCTGCCACGGAACAGCTGAACAGACAAATCCCCAAGGCAGTGCTCTCGGAATTGTCAAGCAGCAACATGGCCGATGCCATACAGGAGGAGAGACGGCAGGGGGCATACCGCTACACCTTTCAGACCCTGTTCCGCTTCTTCCAGTTCTCACCCTGGAAGGAACAGCTGACCAACCCCTTCCGCCTGGGACCATTCCTCTCTGACTACTCCATACTGAGCCCAATGATAAACGACAACTTCCTGTGGGAGTGCAGCCAGTTGTTCATCAAAAACTCGTTCTTCAGCCATCCTGCCATTTATCTACGAAGCTGGATGCTGCACAATGGACAGACAGACGAGGCTCTGCAGATGCTTGCTCATTGCGATAAACACATAGGAGAGAACCTGGAACGTCTTCAATGCCTACTTGAATTAGAAAAAAGGCACCCTGAGGACACACGTCTTATACAAGAAACCGGCCTATGCCTCATTCAGGAAGGGCGCTACGAGGATGCTATGCAACGCTTCTTCCACCTTGAGATTAAGGAAAAGCATCTGAGAGGTTCTGCACGAGCCATTGCATGGTGCTCCATGATGACAGGAAACCTGAAGAGGGCGCAGAGATATTACCAGAAACTCATGGACTGGGAGGGCGGACCCAGTTGGGAGGACCTGCTGAATGCCGGCCACTGTGCCTGGATAAACGGAGACCCTATCCAGGCTTCAGCACTGTACAACCGATATATTGCCCTGCACCAGGACTCGCTGACGGCATTTGACAATGATTATGATACGCTCATACACCTGGGACTGAGCGGTGACGATATCAGCCTGATGCGCGAAACCATTATCACATAAAACACGCTATGAAAAGAACAGACATATACTTTGCACTGGCAATGTTGGCCATATTCCTGCCCTTTGCCCTGTGTACGCCCCTGTACGAGTGGTACAAAGCTTTCAATGCCGCACACGGCATGGTGATGAGTTTCTTGAAGTTCGCTATCCTCTCCACCATGGGTGAGATGCTGGGATGCAGGATTTCCACTGGCCGGTATGTTACCCCCACCTTCGGAGTTATGCCTCGCATGGTGGTATGGGGAGTGCTGGGCATGGGAATAAACATGGCCATGATAATCTTCTCCAAGGGCACACCAATGTTCATGGAATACATGGGCATGACCAATGCGGCGGAAAGTTTTGCGGCAGAGGCCTTCTCCATGGACAAACTTTGGGTAGCCCTTGCCGTGTCCGTGTCAATGAACACCATCTTTGCACCTGTGTTCATGACCCTGCACAAGATTACCGATGCACACATCGCCGCCAATGGCGGAAGCATTAAGGCGCTTGTCACACCCATACCCATGGCACAACGCTTTGCCGGCATAAACTGGGAGGCACAATGGGGATTTGTGTTCAAAAAAACTATCCCCTTCTTCTGGTATCCTGCACACACCGTCACCTTCATGCTTCCAGCGGAGCAACGCGTGCTCTTTGCAGCCCTCTTGGGCATAGCCCTGGGCGTACTGCTTGCCCTCTCGGCAAAGAAAGGGAAATAAGAGACTGGTTTCAAAACGATTTTAGTCTCTCAAAACGATTTTTGCTTCAGCCGATTCTGGCCTCAAAACGATTTAGTTTCATCCGATTTTTTTAGGTCCAAGAATAAACCCCTCGTTCCAAAACTGGATGAGGGGCTTTTTCGTATCGGACAAAGGCTGGATGGTATTTTTGTCGTTCAACGATGACAGGGAAAACTGGGACGCTGCCGCAGCGTCCGCATAGTTTTCCGTTTCTCGTTTAGTCCACCCCCTCCGCTTCGCTCGTCGCCCCTGTCTCAGGGGGACAGTCAGTTACAGCTATAATAACGCCATCACCCACCTGTCTCGCTCTGTGACAAGGACGAGTACCCCGCAGGGTGAGGGGGGATAAATCATCCATAGCAACAAAAACATCAATCCGCAGACACTTGCCATCACTGGGGTGCCTGCGGATTGTGCTATCATTAAAGTTGCCAAACGCTATTCGTTAGCCGTTAAACATTAAACGTTCAACTTTCAATGTTCATCACCTAACCATAACCTTGCCGTTCTGGATAAAGATACCCTTCTGTGCACCCTGCACACGACGGCCAGAGAGGTCATAAACGGCAGTTTTCCGTTTTCCGTTTTCACCTTTTAGTTCGTCAATGCCTGTTTCCTCTGGGGTAAGGGCAACGATCTTGCCGAAACCGCTCCAAGGCGCAGTTGCCTTATAACTATCCACAGAAGTAGCAGGAACATGAAGGGTGGCATCTGCTATGGGCGAATAACGAAATGTATTGCTATCTGTAGAAGGCACATTCTCGGCATAGCAATAGACATCGAGAAGTTCGTAGCATTTATAGAAAGTCCAAGCCCCTATGCTCTTCACACTATTGCCAATAATCACCAAGGTCAAACCTGAACAACCAGAGAAAGCATACACCCCTATGCTCTTCACGCTGTTGGGAAGGGCAATATACGTCAGTTTGCTCTGGTTCTTGAATGCCTCACGTTCTATAGCAGTAACCTCGGATGCGAATTCGATGGTTCCATACCCATCGGTTGAGGAATATGTATTTGAGACAATCTTTGCACCGCCGAAAACATCCTCGTTTTGAAAACAAAGAGTGATGTAATAGATGATGTTGTTGGGAATGTTGTTGGGAATGTTGTTGGGAATGTTGTTGGGAATGTCGCTGGGGATACCATTGGGATGCACAATCTCATCCTCATCCTTGCTGTCATCCTCGCTACCATCGTTGTTTTCACCTTGCTCCGTGTCAGGAACAATGTCCTCCTTGTTGCACGAAGTAAGGTTCACATTCAGCATGAAACCCAACATCAGTATCGTAAACAATCTGAAGATTTTCATTTAGGCAATTCCTTTTCTGCCTCCCTACTCCCTCCGTTCGGCATCCTAATGAATATAAAATAAAGGTGTCGGAACCTATTGCGCCTGCTATCCAGGCAGATATCCACAATAACACCCTTTCCAGTAAAGCCCTTCCACGCACCACCGCCGTGGTGGTGGATTTCAAAGGGTAAAGATAATACATTTTCACGAGAGAGCAAAAAGAAAGCACACAATGCACAGATTCTTGCAAAAAAACCTTACCTTTGTGCACAATTTGCGCACACAAGAGCAAAAAGCACAAGAACATATACAAGAACACAAAACAACTATGCTACAGAACATCTGCAAATTCGTATTCCACAGACTCATGGGCTGGAAATCATACGTCAGCGTACCATACTTCGACAAGTGCATCTACTGCGTGGCACCGCACACCAGCAACCTGGACCTGTTCATCGGGAAACTCTTCATCACGGCAGCAGGCAGAAAGGGAGGATTCGTAATGAAAAAGGAATGGTTCGTGGGACCCCTGGACTACATCTTCCGCCACTGGATGGGAGGAATACCAGTGAACCGCGGAAACGGCACGGCACTAATAAGCGAACTCATAGACATAGCCAACAGCAGCCAGCAATTCCGCTTGGCACTCACACCCGAGGGAACCAGAAAGGCAAACCCGAAATGGCACCTGGGATTCTACGTCCTGGCATCAAAGGCAAACCTGCCCATCGTGCTCATAGGCATGGACTACAAGAAGAAGGAAGTGCACATGGAAAAGTACGTCATACCCTCGGGCGACAGAAAAGCAGACCTCAGGGAAATATACTCCTACTACGAAGGATACCAGGGCCGCCACCCAGAAAACTTCGTCATACCCAGACTCTGAACACACCGCCGAAACCACACCACCAGCACAATATGCAACAATAAGAGAACAAAAAGTGTAAAACATACGATTAAATACAAATATAATTAGTATCTTTGCACGAGAGAACACAATTCAAGATGGCAATCAAGTACTACGCAGAAGAACCAATGTACCACGTAGCCGTGGACTGCATCATCTTCGGATTTGAACAAGGCAGACTGCAAACCCTATTCCAGCACAGAACCATAGAGCCCTTCAACGGAGAACTGACACCAATGGGAGGGTTCGTGCAGAAAAACGAAACACTGGACGAGGCTGCACACCGCGTGCTGACAGAAAGGACAGGACTGGAAGAAATATTCCTGGAACAGCTGCAGGCTTTTGGCGACATAAACCGAGACCCGGGAGGACGAGTAATCAGCATAGCATACTACGCACTGCTGAACAAGGAACAGTACAACGACAAGCTGCTGGACAAGTTCAACTGCAAATGGGTGGACGTAAACGACATGCCCACACTGCACTTTGACCACATGAAGATGATGAAGAAAGCCATCATCAGACTGCAGGACAAAATATCATACACACCCATAGCACTGAAACTGCTGCCCCCCGAGTTCACCATGAGCCAACTGCAGAAACTCTACGAAGCCATACTGAACGAGCCGCAGGACAAACGAAACTTCCGCAAGAAAGTGTGCGACATGCCATACTTCGTAAAAACAGACAAGGTGGACAAAAGCACCAGCAAGCGCGGCGCAGCCATCTACACTTTTGACTACGCAAAATACCAGAAACTGAAAGACTACCACCTCTGACCACCTCCCCACCCGCTCCACTGACCAGAAAGGAAAAAGGGGAAAGGAGAAAACAGCAACAACACACTCACACAAGAGAGGAAAACAAAAACATCATACAACCATACTATGCATTCCATCGAAACTCTGAACAAGGCAGCAGACAACATCCGCATACTATCTGCAGCAATGGTAGAGAAAGCCAAAAGCGGACATCCCGGAGGCGCTATGGGAGGCGCGGACTTCATTTCCGTGCTCTATAGCGAATACCTGAACTACGACCCCGAGAACCCTCTGTGGGAAGGCCGAGACCGCTTCTTCCTGGACCCCGGACACATGTCGCCAATGCTCTATGCACAGCTCACAATGACCGGGCACTTCACACTGGACGAACTCAAGCAGCTGCGCCAGTGGGGCTCACCCACACCCGGACACCCCGAACTGAACTATGCCCGAGGCATTGAAAACAGTTCTGGCCCACTGGGACAGGGACACACCTATGCCGTAGGCGCTGCCATAGCAGCCAAGTGCCTATATGCACGCACCGGCAACCCCACCTTCCAGAAGGAAACCATCTATGCATACATCTCCGACGGTGGTATACAGGAGGAAATATCACAGGGCGCAGCACGCATAGCAGGCACACTGGGACTGGACAACCTGGTAATGTTCTATGACGCCAACGACATACAGCTCTCCACCGAGACAAGCGTAGTAACAAACGAGGACACAGCCGCCAAGTACCGCGCACTGGGATGGGAAGTATTCAGCATAGACGGCAACAACGTAACAGAAATACGCCAGGCACTTGATGCTGCAAAAAAAGTCTGCGGCAAGCCCACCCTCATCATAGGCCACTGCATCATGGGCAAGGGAGCACTGAAGGCCGACGGCAGCAGCTACGAGCGCAACTGCGGAACACACGGCGCACCTCTGGGAGGCGACGCATACCGCAATACCATCAAAAACCTCGGAGCAGACCCCGACAACGCATTCTTCATCTGGGACGAAGTGCAGGAAATCTTCAACACTCGCCGACAGGAACTCCAGGCCATCTGCGCAGAACGCCACGCCGAGGAACAGGCATGGGCACAGGCCAACCCCGAGAAGGCACAGCAGCAGGCCGACTGGTTCGCAGGACGTCTGCCCGAAATACCCTGGGACAGCATACAGCAGAAGCAGGGCGAACCCACACGTAACGCCTCCAGCGCATGCCTGAGCCTTCTGGCACAGACCGTACCCAACATGATTGTCTCCAGCGCCGACCTGTGCAACTCTGACAAGACAGACGGATTCATCAAGGGAGGAGCAACCGTAATCTCACGCGACAACTTCGCAGGAGGATTCCTACAGGCCGGCGTAGCCGAACTGACCATGGCATGCGTCTGCATAGGCATAACCCTGCACGGCGGCATGCTGGCAGCCTGCGGAACATTCTTCGTGTTCTCCGACTACATGAAGCCCGCCATCCGCATGGCAGCACTCATGCAGCTGCCCGTCAAGTTCATCTGGAGCCACGACGCATTCCGCGTAGGCGAAGACGGACCCACACACGAACCCGTTGAGCAGGAGGCACAAATCCGACTCATGGAGAAGATGAAGAACCATGCCGGACGCAACTCAATGCTCGTGCTCCGACCCGCCGACTGCAACGCAACCACCGTATGCTGGGCAATGGCAATGGAGAACATGAACACACCCACGGCACTCATCCTCTCACGACAGAACATAGAACCCCTGCCCGCAGGCACACCATACGAACTCTGCCGAAATGGAGCATACATCAGCGCCGAAAGCGACGAGAACCCCGACATCATCTTCGTGGGCAACGGCTCCGAAGTAAGCACACTCATAGCAGGTGCACGACTGCTCAGACAGGAGGGCTACAAGGTACGCGTAATCAGCGCACCATCCGAAGGCCTCTTCCGCGAACAGCCCATTGAATACCAGCGCGAACTCTTCCCCATAGGCAGCAAGGTGTTCGGACTCAGCGCCGGACTGCCCGTAAACCTGGAAGGCTTCCTCGTGGGTGCACACCCCGTAAGCAAGGTATTCGGACTGGAAAGCTTCGGATTCTCTGCCCCCTACAAGGTGCTGGACGAGAAACTGGGCTACACCGCAGAAAACGTCTACAACCAGGCAAAGAGCATCCTGCTTGCAGAATAACGGACAAAGGAAAAGAAGGCTATCGCCACGCATGGTGCGGTAGCCTCTTTTCGTAATATATACACACACATAGGGAAATATCCACAACACACACCGCCCTATTATATATAAATAAGGTATAACAACACACACACAAGTCTATTCTTATGGAAACAAAGATTGTAGGACTCGCATCCGACCACGCAGCATTCCCACTGAAGGAATTCGTAAAGCAGTATCTCGACGAAAAGGGCATCCCCTACAAGGACTATGGCACACATAGCGAGGAAAGCTGCAACTATGCCACCTTCGGACACCTGCTGGCCGAGGGTGTGGAAAGCGGCGAAGTATATCCCGGCATAGCAATGTGCGGCTCGGGCGAAGGCATATCCATGACCCTGAACAAGCACCAGGGCATACGCGCCGGCCTATGCTGGACAGCAGAAATAGCACACCTCACACGCCAGCACAACGACGCCAACGTGCTCGTAATGCCCGGACGATTCATAGACAACGACACAGCACGCGCCATCATGGACGAGTTCTTCCAGACACCCTTCGAGGGAGGACGCCACATGGCACGCATTGCCGACATACCGCTGAAGAAGTAAGCAGCACCTCTCACCCCGCTCCACCCCACTCCAATGGAACACACTCTACAATGAAACGGTATCTTGCCACCATCATAGCATTGGTACTCTCTATGGCCGCATGGCCACAGGGCAGTACCAATCGTGCTTATTGGGCATACATAGACAAATACAAGGATATGGCCATGGAACAGCAGCAGAAGTACAAGATACCTGCCAGCATAACACTGGCACAGGGACTGCTGGAAAGCGGGGCAGGACGAAGCCGACTGGCCACAGAGGCCAACAACCACTTCGGTATAAAGACACCAGGCGGATGGACAGGGCCATACATACTCGTGGACGACGACCGGCCCAAGGAAAGATTCCGCAAATACCGCTCCGTCCGGGACAGTTACGAGGACCACTCCCTGTTCCTGCTAAAGCCACGCTACAAAAGACTCTTCACCTACAGGATTACCGACTACAAGGCATGGGCACGGGGACTGAAGGCCTGCGGCTATGCTACAAGCCCCACCTATGCGCAGAGCCTGATACGCATCATAGAGATGTACTCCCTGCACCAGTTCGACACTCGCAAGCCAGGCAAACGCACACAGGCACAAGCCACCACACTCGCAGCCGACGTGAATGCGCGAGGGGAAATAGGACCCCTCTCACGCTCATACCTGAAACGCCTGGCACGCAACAAGATAAAGGCATCCAAGATACCGCCCTTCTTCCGGACTCATGCTGTGTACCAGAACAACAGCAACTTCTTCATCGTAGTACAGGAAGGAGACAATCTTGCCGCCATAAGCCAGGCCACAGGAGTGAGCATAGACGACCTGCTGGAATACAACGACCTGGACCTGAACTACACGCTAACCATAGGCGACATCCTGTACCTAAGGAAAAAGCGCAAGAATGCTGCAAAGGAATACGCACAGAAACCACATATCGTACAGCCCGGCCAAAGCATGTACGACATAGCACAGATGTATGGCATACGACTGAAAAAACTGTACAAGCTGAATGCCCTCTCACCACGTGAATATGAAATAAAGGTGGGCGACACCATCTGGCTGCGCTGACAAATCCTGCAGAAAACAACACATAAAGCACAAAAAAGCGACATTCCCTTGGCACACAGCCACGATATATCAAATAATTTGTCTATATTTGTGTGCATATAACATAATAATCATCATAACATTAAAACAATAATATCATGGATCAGGAATTGATTATGCGTTGTCAGGCTGAAGCACAGAAGTGGCTGGACAGCGACAAGTACGATGCCCAGACCAAGGCAGAGGTTAAGGCTCTTTTGGACAATGAGGACAAGACACCTCTGATTGACGCCTTCTACCAGAGCCTGGAATTCGGCACCGGTGGTCTGCGCGGCATCATGGGCGTGGGCACAAACCGCATGAACAAGTACATTGTGGGCATGGCCACACAGGGCTTTGCCAACTACATCAACAAGGCCTTCCCCCAGGGCGGACAGAGCGTTGTCGTTGGTCACGACTGCCGCAACAACGGCCGCATGTTTGCCGAGAGCGTGGCCGCCATCTTCAGTGCCAACGGCATCAAGGCATACCTCTTTGAAAGCCTCCGTCCCACACCAGAAATCAGTTTTGCCATCCGCCAGTTAGGTGCAGTTGCAGGTGTTAACGTAACCGCATCACACAACCCCAAGGAGTACAACGGCTACAAGGCCTACTGGGCAGACGGTGCACAGGTTCTGGCTCCACACGACAAAGGCATCATTGACGAGGTGAACAAGGTACAGATAGAGGACGTCAAGTTCGAACCCAACTGGGACCTCATACAGATTATCGGCGGCGAAATGGACTATGACTACATGACCGCCGTAAAGGAAGCCATGGTAGACCAGGACGTTATCCTGCGCCAGAAGGACCTGAACATCGTTTACAGCGCCATGCACGGAACAGGCCGCGTAATCGTACCCCTGTGCCTGCGCTCATGGGGCTTCCAGAACATCAACGTGGTACCCGAGCAGATGATTGTGGACGGCGACTTCCCCACCGTTGTCAGCCCCAACCCCGAGAATGCCGAGGCAATGACCCTGGGCATGAAACTGGGCACCAAGCTGAACGCCGACCTCGTTGTTGCTACTGACCCCGACGCTGACCGTCTGGCCATCGTTTGCCGCAACCCCGAAGGCGAATGGCAGATAATCAACGGCAACCAGACCGCAATGATGTTCGTCTACTACATCATCAAGAACAAGATTGCACTGGGCCAGCTCAACCCCAGCGACTTCCTGGTGAAGACCATCGTTACCACCGAGGTTATCGCTGAAATGGCAAAGAAGAACAACGTGGAACTGCGCGACTGTTATACCGGCTTCAAGTGGATTGCACGCGAGATAGCCATCTCCGAAGGCAAGCAGAAGTACATCGGCGGCGGTGAGGAGAGCTTCGGCTTCCTGCCATATGACAAGGTTCGCGACAAGGACGCTCCTGCCAGCATCTGCCTTATCTGCGAGATTGCAGCATGGGCCAAGGACCAGGGCAAGACCCTCTACGACCTGCTCATGGACATCTACAAGGAGTACGGCTTCAGCTTTGAGTACACCATCAACGTTACCAAGCCTGGCAAGTCAGGTGCCGACGAAATCAAGCAGATGATGGTTGATTTCCGTGGCGAGAAGGCTCCCAAGACCATTGCAGGCAGCCCCGTAGTGCTGACCAAGGACTACCAGACATTGGTTGCCAAGGACGGCCAGGGCAACGAGAGCAAGCTGGACTTCCCTGCAACAAGCAACGTTCTGCAGTTCTTCTGCGAGGACGGTACCAAGGTGAGCGTACGTCCCTCTGGCACAGAACCTAAGATCAAGTTCTACTGCGAAATCAAGGACACAATGACTTGTGCCTGCCAGTACAACGAACTGGTGGAGAAGGCTATGGCCAAGGTGGAAGAGATCAAGAAGTCTCTGGGTCTCTAAGTCTCATCCCCAACAAACAAGTTATCCACACACAGGAGGGTTATGCTAAATCCAAGGCATAGCCCTCTTGTTTTTTTACTCATGACCTCAAGTCCCCTGTCTTATACTGATATAGGTAGACACATTTGATAACAATTAATAAAATGTGTAAACAGTATGAGAAAGAAATGCGAACGTTACAGTGAAGAAGAACGCTTATTAATTCTTCGTGACTATTATTCCTCAGGAATGTCTAAAG
>JAZRCG010000040.1:0-4762 GCA_045659645.1 Bacteroidaceae bacterium
TCCGTACTGGTCTATATCCCTCCCAAAAGTAAAGATCCGAGCTTACTCGATTATATTAAAGCAGGCGGAATGAGAATGTTTTTCAAGTTCGGCCTCAGAAGAATTATCCGATTGACGCGTTTTAATATCGAGATAGAACAAGTAGGGAAACGATATAGAGCTGCTGACGATGGCTATCTGATGGCCTTTGCTACTCGCCTCGACAAACAAGGACAGCACTATGGAAAACCTCTGATAACGGCCCTCCTGAATCATCTCGATATTTCTGGCGAGAGTTGCTATCTCGAAACTCTGGAAGCCAAGAATGTAGCATTGTATCAACACTTCTCATTCCAGCTTGAGGGACAAACAGACAGCAAAATGGGAAATCTCACACTTTTTGCGATGCGCCGCCCCACAGGTCCAACTGTTTAGCTTCGGCATTGGCAAGTAAAAACCGAATTACAAGGGACTTATATTTTTAGTTCATTAATTTCACACTGAATTCCATCTAGGAACTTGGATGCATGTGCACCATCCATTTGCGTGTGGTGAAATTGAAATGAAACAGTAAGTGAGGTTGTAAACCAACGGTGTCTGTATTTACCCCAAATAAGGAATGGATTGTTAAACACACCGCTATACATACCTACAGCGCCGTCTATTTCGTACTTGGCCAATGCTGATGTGCCGATGACCATACTGTCGTTAAGGTCATGATTGATGCAACTATCAGCAACTTTTTGAGTCAGATGTAAATAGTTTTGATTAAATTCATCCAACTCATTGGTAAAGGGGATGTCACACGAACTCACCTCACCAATACTGTTAGCAACTATAGTATTTACAGCAATGCTATCATATTGCATCAACTTATCTCCTACGGGTAACAAATAAAACTCCTTGATTTTTCTGGCTGCCCTACCGATGCAATAGCACATCAGCATATTGAATTTCAAGCCCGTTCTGCGACTGACTCTTACAAGTTTAGATACATTCAGAGTTTTGAAGAATGTAACCATCGGCATTGGCGCATCCATCCACATTTCAAAGGCATAAGCCCGACTCGTCTCTTTGGGATTAACTTCTCTCATACTTTTACATATTATATTTCAAGTGCAAAAGTATAAGAAGGTATAGTTAGAAAATAGAACAAACGAGACATTCAGACTGGTGTAGTGAATAAATCGGAATAGGGCTCTGATATCTTGAGCAGAGATTTTGGCGTATATCCAGACAATCTTTTGAATTCCCTTATGTAATGAGCTTGGTCTGAATAACCACTTGCATAAGCTATCTGCGCATGATTAATATTATCCCGATTCTGCTGAAATAGCGACAAGGCCTTTTGGAAACGGACAATGCGAATATATTCCTTAGGATTCATCCCAACCAATGAATTGAACTCCCGCTCAAACTGTTTTTTACTGAGGCAACAGGTGGAGGACAATGCCATTACTGAACTTTGAGAATGTATGCAAATATCTTTGATTGCTGCATGGATACGTTTAATTCCATAATCCGCATGGCTAAAATTACTAGCCAGTCGCCCAAACAACCATTCTTCTATCCTATTCACACATACACTGTTGTCTGCACACTCAAAAACTCGTTCTGCCAATTCATTCAACGCCCTATCCTCGATATCATATCCCGAAATCTCTTGATTGTAAAAAAGTGATGCAGGCGAGTTAAGAAACATATTGATTGTATGTGGATAGAATACGACAACTATCATTTCAATATTTCCATCGGCATACAGATGTGACGAAAAATTAACCTGTCCACTAATAGTCAGTTTACTCTGAGTGGTATCTAACTCGGGGATATACAGCGGATTCTGTTTGTGAAAGATTATTTGAGGACAACCTATAGGGAAGGTGTAAGTATTCAATAGTTGATTACTTTTGAATACCCAATAATACCTGACGTAAGGTCTTAGCAGCTCACAAGGTTTGTAAAACTTAAATTCCTCTTGAATCATCACTTACTACAAAGGTACAAAATGTTTCCAATATGACTGTATAGATACAACCTTTTTCATTGTTCTCATAAGAAAAGGAATCAAAAAGGAGTCCTAAGAACCCCACAAGGAATAGTACAAAAAGCAACGTTCCCCGTCCTTCGTAAAAAGACGGGGAACATTTGCTATATATAATGTATAAGCTTACTTCATCTGGAAGTCGAGTGTTCCACCTGCCATAATCTGTTGGTGAGTGAGTTTGAGGTCTGTAAGGGGCTTGCCATTAAGCTTCACATTCTTCACATAGATACGTTTGTCAGTCTTGTTGGGTGCATTGATGACAAAATCCTTTCCATCTGCAAGGTGCAAGGTAGCCTTCTTGTAAAGCGGTGTACCGATGACATATTCTGCAGAACCGGCATTGAAGGGATAGAAGCCAAGGGCAGAGAAGATGTACCATGCCGACATCTGTCCGCAGTCATCGTTACCGGCATATCCGCAAGGAGTAGCTTTGTAGAAGCTGCTGCGCACCTGCTCCACCAATTCTTGTGTGCGTGAGGGCTTGCCTGCAAAGTTATAGAAGTATACGGTGTGGTGGCTAGGCTCGTTGCCATGGGCATACTGGCCGATGAAACCGCTGGCATTGCCATTGCGCTCACCGCTGGTGGCAGTGAGGGTGAAGTTCTCGTCGAGTTTCTCGATGAAGCCCTTAGGACCGCCAAAGAGGTCAATCATACCTTGGGGATTGTGAGGCACGAACCACATGTACTGCCATGCATTTCCTTCAATGAAGCAAGGCTCTTCGTAACTCAGAGGATCAAAAGGCTCAACCCATTCACCATTGTCGTTCTTGGGACGGAAGAAGCCTGACTCCTTATGGAAGAGGTTGCGGTATGACTCGCTGCGTTTGTAGAAACGTTCATAGTCGGCTGTCTTACCCAATTTCTTTGCCACGGCTGCAACGCACCAGTCGTCAAACGCCTGCTCAAGGGTAATGCTCACACTCATTCTTTGCAGGTTTTGGGGCATATAGCCATGCTTTTCCCATACCTCAAAGGGTGAGTTGTAGTGGCTGCGCGTACTGCTTTCCACCATGGCTTGATAGGTCTTTTCCACATTAATGCCAGGCAGCTCGGCCAGAATGGCATCAGAGAGCACAGGTATAGCGTGATTACCAATCATGCAGTAGTTCTCTTGTCCCCAGAGGTCCCAGATGGGCAGATAGCCGTATGACTCATGATGGAGCACCATGTCGCGCACAAACTGAGCGGCTACCTCGGGCGCAATGAGGGTATAGAGAGGATGTGCAGCGCGGAATGTATCCCACAGGCTGAAGGTGCTGTGATATACCTGTCCCTCGGGCATCTGCTTGATTTCGTAGTTGGTAGTCATGTAGCGTCCGTCAACATCACTCATCGTATTGGGCTGCATGAGCACATGGTAGAGACCTGTATAGAAAATGGTCTTCTGTTCGTCACTACCCTCAATGTCAATGCAAGCCAATTCCTTCTGCCAAGCATCGTGTGCTGCCTGCACGTAGTAGCCGAAGTCCCAGCTAGAGGCCTCAGCCTTCATGTTGAGTCGTGCGCCATGGCTATCAACCGGAGAGATGGCTACCTTCACGGTGAGTTCCTGGCTTTCGTTGGCATCAAAAGAGAGTGCGCTACGCAATACGCGGCCGTTGATCACCTCGCTCTGTCCTACATTGCGACTGCCATCCATCAGCATATGGGCCTTGAAGGGGCGTGAGAACTCGGCACGGAAATACACCTTGCGCAATTTGGCCCAACCAGTGATGAGGCGGTAGCCTTCAATGGTGCGGTCATTCACAATGCGTATCTGGCTTTGGATAATGTCGTAGGCACGCTTTCCTGTGTAGTAGGCCTCGCCCTTGAAGGTGCTGCGGTCGAGGTCGAGCACCACTGTTTGCAGCTTTCCTTTGGGGAAGGCATAGTGGTGAATGCCGGTGCGAACGGTAGAAGAGAGTTCCACCTTCACGCCGCTCTCCTGCAACTGCACCATGTAGTAGCCAGGCTTTGCTGCCTCAGCATCGTGGCTATAGGTCTGACCGAAGTCGCCAGCCTGCAACAGTTCAGGAGTCACCTCCCACGAAACGGGCATCAGGCTCACGTCGATGAGGTCGGTACATCCAGTGCCGCTCAGATGGGTATGAGTGAAGCCATATATCTTATTCTTATTGTAGTCGTAGCCCGAGCAGGGGTCCCACGTCACATTATTCTCAGTTTCAGGACTCAGCTGCACCATACCTTGCGGCATAGTGGCACCGGGAAAGGTGCTTCCGCTCAGCGCACCAGTATCATCGGTCTGTGTGCCAATGAAGGGATTCACATACGTTGTGTAGTCGTTGGCATAAGTGACACCGAAAGCCATGGCCAACACGAATAACAAAAGTAATTTCTTCATATGTTTTATAATATGAGTTATTTATCTACAAAAGTAAAACAAAATATTTGCGCACGCAAGATGAATGCATCACTTTATTTATTGGATAATCACCATCACCGAAACGCATATTCCTTTCACGGCCTTTCAATAGCAAAATCAAACAACGACGGATGCAAATTGTACATTACCGTTATCATTGACATCATTATACAGTCCAAACTTTTCATTTCCGCCCTTCCATTTCCAAAATTCACAGTTCCAGGGCAGACGCATCAGAAATTTCATAAAATTTCCTTCTAAGAAAATTTACATAGCCATCTGATATTCTTGTTGTTATATTTGTTTATATCATGGATTTTTAGTAACTTTATAGCTGTAAAGTTTTACAAATTTTGACATAAAAATGGACCTAAT
>JAZRCG010000041.1:0-23642 GCA_045659645.1 Bacteroidaceae bacterium
AAGGAGCAACGCCACGATGCCCAAGATATTTCCGACCCTCAAATTATAATCTCTGAATCTTTCATTTAACCTTATATTGCTATGGTAGGCACATATTCACCCGATAGTTTGAGAAACCTGTTCCAGTCATCATTCAATTTGGCACAGTGGTATAGTTTTCTGCAGTATTTCTTTAATGCAAGCGAGTTAAAGGAGAGACCGGAGAGACTCAATGAAAATACATATGAGGAGGGTTTCTATCTGGGAAGCATTGATACAACAGACAGTTACCGCATAGGTTTGTTTCATTACAGGATAAAAACAGGTTCTGTTGCCAACAAGCGTGTAGGCCTACGCAATCTGGTAAGGCCATTCCTTAAATACCAGTTTGATGCAGCATTGGTGGTGTTTGATAGTGGTGACCATTGGCGCTTGTCGTTTATTTGCGATATCAAGGAAGAGGCAACATCGCCCAAACGATATACCTATGTGTTTGGTTGTCCTGATTTGTTGTACAGAACACCTATTGAACGCTTCAACATTCTGATGAAGAAAGGTATCTCATTTGAGAACCTTAAAACAGCCTTCTCCGTTGAAGCTCTTTCCGATGAGTTCTTTGATAAGTATCGAGAGCAGTATGCCGATTTTATCCAATATATTACAGGAAAGCGCATCGTCAAGGTAGGCAGCAAGTGGGAAGAGAAGGTGCTTTGCAAACCCAATGCTGCTTTAATGCAGGCATTTGACCATGACGAAAAGAAAATCCGCGACTATATCAAGAAGATGATGGGACGAATCACATTCCTGCACTTCTTGCAACGCAAGGGATGGATGTGTGGCGACCTCAACTATATGCAGAACATGTTCAAGAAGTCTGCATACCAGAATGACTATCTTGACTCTGTACTTGAACCTTTGTTCTTTGGTATATTGAACACCAAACCTGCCGAGCGTGAGGCATTATTTACTAAATACAATTGGGATAAATCACTGCTTAAAGAATGGAAGGATATTCCATATCTTAATGGCGGTTTGTTTGAGCGTGATGCGGAAGACGAAGCAGAAAGCCGTTTCCCTGCCGAATATTTCAAACGCCTGTTTCAATTCTTCAGCGAATACAACTTTACCATTGACGAGAACGACCCCAACGATGCCGAAGTGGGTGTCGATCCAGAAATGTTAGGTAAAATCTTTGAGAACCTGCTTGAAGACAACAAGGACAAAGGTGCCTTCTACACTCCCAAAGAGATTGTACGCTATATGTGCCAGGAATCACTTATCGTCTATCTTGAAACCAATACAAGCATTGCAAAGGATAAGATTCGCCAGTTCGTACTTTCTCCAGAAGAGGGTGTTGCAGATATTCCAGAGAATAAGAAACCTAAACTGCTCGCTGCACTTGAAGAGGTTAAGATTTGTGACCCTGCCATTGGTTCGGGAGCATTCCCTATGGGCTTGCTCAACGAACTCCTGCATTGCCGTGAGGTGTTGAGTGGTGAACATTACGACCGAGCTGAAATTAAGAAGAGCATTATCCAAAATAATATCTATGGTGTGGATATTGAGAAAGGTGCGGTTGATATTGCCCGTCTGCGTTTCTGGCTCTCTATTGTAGTTGATGAAGAAACGCCATCGCCACTGCCAAACCTCGACTATAAGATTATGCAGGGCAACTCGCTTATTGAGAGTTTTATGGGCGTGGACTTGAGCAAACTGACATACGAAAAGCAGCACAAGAAGGATAAAGGCGAAATTTTGCTTTTTGATGATGAAAAGAACCGTCAGCAAAAACTTGTCTCACAGTTACTATCTTCTTATTATTCTTGTTCCGACCATGACAAGAAGATTAGACTGAGAACGGAAATTGCAGAAACCATCAACAAGCAATTAGAGGCACAAGGATACAACCCTTCAATCCTTCGTGAACTTAAAAACATCGACCCATCTGAGAATAACAAATTCTTCCTCTGGCACACTTGGTTCAGCGACGTGTTTAACAGAGAGGATAAAGAAGGATTTGATATTGTGATTGGTAATCCGCCGTATGTAAATTTCGCAAATATCAAATCTGCAGAGTATAGAACCATTCTTAAAGAGAAGTTTTACTCAACAAAGAACAAATGTGACTTGTATGCATTCTTTATTGAATTTGGCTTTGAGATTTTGAACAAGAGTGGTATAATTACATATATAGTTCCACATACTTGGAAAGCGACAGATAGTTTTTCAAAATTAAGAGAAATATTATTTAAACGCCATAGCGTTAAACAGATTGTTAATCTTGACATGGGAGTCTTTGAGGCAATAGTACAACCTCTCATAATGTTAGCGGGTAATCGTTATGAAGAGAATTCGTTTATAAATATTTTCAATAGAGATTTTACCTTAAATTCAAGCATAATCACAAAAGAAGTATTGGCTTCGCCAGCATATATTATTGATACAACATCAACCTCTTTGGAAAAAAATATTTTCAAGAAGATAGAAGATGGATCTTTGCCTCTATCTGACTTTATAAGATTTTCTCGTGGTATTAAAACTAGTGATGATAAAAGATTTATATTAAACGAACAAAGAAATTCTGATTGTAAAAAAGTATATAGAGGTAGAAATCTAAAAGCGTATCAACTAAATTGGAATGGAGAATATATTTGGTATAGACCCGATTTGATGAGACAAAAAGTGGGTTGTGTGCCACACACAAAAAAATTCTTTGATGTTCCAGAAAAGTTAGTCACACAAAGAGTAAACAGTTCTCGTCAATTGCTTGTAGCATATGATAATCAACAGAATTATTTTTTAGACACCACAAATGTCTCTAATTATTCTACCTGGGATGGAAAAACTCCACTGAAATATTTGTGTGGGTTGCTAAATTCAAAGCTGATTAATTTTTGGTATTGTAAGAAATATTTAATGCCAACTATTGGTGGCTATGAATTACATTCAATTCCCATAAAGATAAAATATAATTATATGGACATTATGGCACTAGTAGATGCTGCAATTTGTGCAGCACAAAACAATAATCTTATAGTATTAAATCAAAAAATGAAAGAGATAGACAAAATAGTCTACGATATATATGGACTAACCGATGCCGAGATAAAAATTATCGAACAAGGCATCTAAACACAGTAATAGCCTGCGAAATGCAGGCTATTATCTTTAGTTCTTCTTGTTTGTTCTTTTTCTAATGATATCATTTATAAATGAGACTGAGAATATAGGTAAATAGTATTTGTGCAAAGGCGTATTCTGCATTTTTAAGAATAGTATACCGCGAATAGCGCCAACTGCAATATTCAACATGTTTAATAACAAGTCTTCTGGTATTGCTTCCTCTTCATTCTCATCCATAAGCGCATTAATCGGCGTTACTTCGAAACCAAATAGGACACCGAGAGTTAATAAAATCTTTTCTTTATATTTGTACCGAACACTCAAGTCTATATTACAGATATTGTCTTTCGCAACAATGTTTGTTTCAAATTTTAGTCCAACTTCCAATAATTCCGAGTTCATCAAATCGTAATCAAAATCATATATGCAAGAAAACTCTGTTTCTTGAATGTTCTGAATTCTTATTGATATGCTGTTATGACTATTTTCCATATATGCTGTTATAAATATTGGCGTCTATTAATAAAATGCAGGTATGGTATTGTTGCTTCTCTCTTTTCCGCTCCCTTTTTGTTGTATACGCTCTTTTAATATAAAATAATGTTTTTTATCATCTACCACTTGGATTTTGTTGTTTGAACGACTGTTAAACGACATCCTTTCGGAAAGTTTAATGTATTCTTCTTGTGCTTCCTTTGCATGTCTTTTAACAATGTAATATGCTATAAGTGCATTTACTAATGCTATTATAGATAAGACTACGGTTAGCACTGATATAACTATTTCACTTGCCTTCATATACAATATTGTTTATTTTTCCTATAAAGATAAAACTTATAACACCAGATATAACACAAATAATCCCTGCAATGATTCCTGCCAAATTATAGTTTATTAATTCTTTTGAGATTTTCTCATTTGTATACAAGCCCATCAAAATGAAAGCGATGATAATTATAAATATGACAGAACTTCCAAGATTAATATACAGGGTATGTTCTTTTATTTGATTCTGTTTGTTTTTCTTTTTCTTTTGCGCAAACAAACGACACGACTCATTTATATTGGACCAGTTAAATGCCAATGCTAAAAAAGAAATGTCAATAGGACTAAAAACAAATCTCCAAGATATAGGGGAAACCAAAACTGCCACAATAAGCCTTGACAATAATGGTATCAAGCCTAAAATAAGAGTTCCAAATATCCAAGAACTGCGCATCGTGTGTTGTTGGTTTTATTATTATTGGATGCAAATATACGAATAAAAATTAGATGTAAGAAAAAATAATGTGTTATTTTTATGGGGTAGATAGGTTTAATATAGTTTAGCCACGACGAATTGGTGGCGAATAATCGTATTCCCCAACTTGAGATTCATTGCCAAGAACTCCTTCAAGGATATAAGGGCAGCTACACTCAAGCTCCAATAGCATTCTTTATTGCTTCAGACATCCTATAGGAACGATGTAGTTGCCTAAGAGTTGTGCCAGAAATTATCCATTCTAGTACAGGAGCAAATTGAGGATGATTTTCAGATTTGCACTCAAAAACTGATGCTAAACAATTTGTATCAACAATTACACACATAATTATATTTCTAGCATTTTTAGTTCTTCGTCAATAAAAAAGTTTCCATACGTTTCAGGCATATCTATTGGATACTGCCCATTCTCTTTTATTACTATTGGGGTTACTTGTGTCCCTTTATTATGCCTTTCAAAAAAGAGTATTTGTCCCGATATCTTACTTTTTTCTTCTGATTGAGATAACTTATATCTAAATCTATTGATTGTGAAATCACTATGAGTCTCAATAATGAATTTGTTTTTATTTTCAATGACAGAATTATATATTAGTTCTCCAAAGGCAGTTTGGGCTTTTGGATGCAAATGAACTTCAGGTTGCTGAATAGCAAACATGTCACCTTTTGATGTTACTATTTCTACTATCAATGGCATAACTTGTGATACACCATAGCCTACATTAGTTATTCTTACAGGCAATGAATTATATAAAACATTAATAGCGTATGGTGCTCCTTTTGCTTTACTATATTCATCTATCTGAATATTATCAAATAGGGAACTTTCTTTTCCAAATTTAATTAAAGCGTCAACAATGCTACTCTCTTTTCCTTTATTGCGAGAAGTCATGATTGTTCTTAAAATATTTGGAATATGATCACCTTCTGGAGAAAAAGCTTGCTTAAATGACTCATAAGTACGTTGTGCCTTTGCACGTATTGGTGCAAGCCATAATAACCTATTGAATATAGGTGTTATTATTATACCATTTGTTGGCTTGCTTTCAGAATCTCCTCTAATCTCCATCTCGATAATATTTCTAAGGATACCTAAGGGTGGCATTTTAGAAAATTGTGTAGTTGAGAGCCTTTTCTTTTGCCCGACAAAATTATCATACGTTAAAACCCAATCAGGAAATTTTTCCTCATTATAATCTATGGTCTGATAATCAACAGATGATGCATGCATAGTAACTAATACACTTTTATCACCTATCAATGTCATATACTCAGCTATATATGGAAGACTATTCCGCTTTTTGAATTTCATCCAAAAATATTTGGGAGCATTTTTGCTTTTCTTTTCTTTGAATTCAATTCCAATAACAAAATAAGTTTTATCTGACGAACATTGATTTACAATTTCATCAAAATATCCAAGTTCAACGGTCTCATTATTAAATTCAGGTGAAATCCAAAAACTTGGGGTGCTAAGAATGTTTAACAGATTCAATATAGCAGTCTTACCAGTACTATTCTCACCAACAAAAAAGTTTACATCCAAAAATGGTATAAACGTTTTTACAAATCCTTTATAATTGTCTAAATAAAGAGTTTTTATATCACGACATTATATGTTATTTTATTTATTACTAGCTATTTTGACTCGATTGCATTGTTATCCTCCAACTTCTCCAATAGAATTCTATTTCTAAGTTGTGCACGTTTGAGTATGTCAGAATACTTGATAATTTCTGTGTATAAATCTCCTTTTTCTCTACCGAACTTTCCAGGAATATCATACGACGGTCTGAATATGAACTTCAAGTTTGGTGATTGTTTAAAAGAAGAATTTCTTTCTTCGATAAAGTCATACTCAATGTTTTCACCAATTATATATCCATAAAAAGAATGTATTTTAAAGTTTTCATTGGATAAATTATTGATGACCATTGCATACTTATTGATTTGATCTAAATGTGCTGACACATCTACATCTGGTGCCTTGAATTCGATGATAATGCATTTTCCTTCAGATGGGTATAATAATATATCAGGTCTTCTATGACCTACATTAATTATTTTATCTCCGAGTTGTCGTACCTTATATGATTTCTCTTCATCTGTTAGTTCTTCTTTAATTAGTTTTATTCCATTTATCTCAATCTTGTCTAAAAGTTTCTCAGAACATCCGTCAAAATATAAATATTGATCATCCAGCAACCACAAGTCACTGTCTTTCGCACTAGTACTATGTTGCTGAAATATCAGATTATGTAAAAGGTCTTCATCAACTCTTCCCCCTTGCTCAAGTTTTTCAAGCTCCTTGTTCATAATCATGTCAAAGATTTCAAGGACCAATCTCCTTCGTGCAATATGCTTAGTCACATTTGTGCGATTTTGCAATGGTACTAACTTTACAAAGTCGTTAACTTCTTGCGAGAGTTTTTCTTGATAATTATCATCCGCAGGTGAGAGACGTTTTAAGTGTTCAAATCTTTTTTTTATTTCAGCATCACGTTTAGCGGCAACTTCTGTATCTGCTTCGTATATAGTCCTAAGTATTTGTTCGTCTGTATCAGAGGATTTTAGAGACTTCCTTACTTTTGTTATAGCCTCTTCATCCAAATGAAACATATTTTGCAACTGTTCAAGATTCAAAATAGCTTGATTTCTCTTTTCTTGAAATTCTCTGTACAAACTTGCAATCTTTATGTTAGTTGATGATTTTATGCTTTCTACAAGTAAGCATTCTTCTGGGAATAAATTACCCTCAGATTGCTTTTTGAATTCAGACTCCTTTACTAAATGGAGATTGCCACGTAGATCATCATCAACATCATTAAAATAGTCTCCTCTGAGAAGAAACATATATCTGTTACCATTTATAACATCTGTTTTGGGCAAGCCATCAACCTTTTCTTCTTGTGCCAATGCACCATTACTTACAAAAAATATAGAATTCTTCTTTAATTTATTCTCTGGTTGCACGAAAGCCAATAAGGTAAATTTTTCTGTTCTATCTATTTCTTGAACCTTGTTTTTATCATCCAGTTTACTGTAATGAGCTTCTACCTCAACAGAATGTTCAGGTATGGGAATATCCTGATTGGTAATTGTTAACGATTCTGTTTCTTTATCATTTTCGAATCTAACTAATTTGATTTTAGGCAATAACTCTCGACTTTCGCATAACCGTGACAAGAAATGTGTTATTAACTCAGATTTCACATCGCTTAATAATAACGCATTGTAGAATTTGGCATCATTCTTATAGTCTAAGATTGTATGCAGCTCAACTTTCGCATATGTTTTGTCAATATCTGTTTCTTCATCAAAATCTTTACGTAAGATAGCATTTGCCTGTAAAAATGCCTCCTTCTTTGATAAAGTCAAGCATATCTTGCGGAAATTATTATCTCCTACTTTATATACACTCTCAAAGATTGTATCATAAAAATAATGAAGATATTGTATTCTGCCTGTACCTTTATTATTTTTAGATTTACTATTATCACGTAGATTCAGTAGTCTTGTGAAACTCTCTTCATTAAGTCCAATGCCATTATCCGTTATTATTATTTTTTGAAGATTCTTTAAGTTGTTTTCATTATCTTCTTCAAACATGCCTGCATTGTAATGGAACTCAATAACTATCGAACCTAAATTCAAATGTTCCGCAGTGTACTTCTCAAGTATTGATTCCCAAGAATTGGTGAAGGCTTCATATACGGGCTGTAATTTTACACCGTTCTTGTGAATAGAACGAAGTTCATTGCGGTAGTAAATTCCTGTTGCTTTTAGAAGTTCAGCCATATGATTATATTTTTATAGTTGTAAATGACTATATTTGTATACCTCAATGATTTATTGTTTCAAACATCCTATTGGAACTATGTAAATTCCATCTTCAGGGCGGCGATAGGCATGTTCGCCTGTTGCCGTTAATATCATCTTAAAAGCAGGTGCTTTCATGCGTGTTGTGTCAATCTGCTTGGCTAAAGCAGTCAGTGTCTCTACACCTTCGTTTATCAAAGTTTCGCCTCCAAGTTTAACTTCAATAAGTCCATACTGTCCGTTGCGGAGGTGTACTACTGCATCACATTCTAAACCGCTTTTATCTCGATAATGATATACTTTACCGTTTAATGCTTCTGCAAATACACGCAAGTCTCTTACGCACATTGCTTCAAAAAAGAATCCCATTGTCTTCAAGTCATTCATTAAATCGGCTGGTCCCAAACCTAATGCAGCCGTTGCAATAGATGGGTCAATGAAATAGCGTGTGTCTGCTGTGCGAATTGCAGTCTTTGAACGAAGATTCGGATTCCAAGCCGGCATATCCTCCACCACAAATATCTTTCTTAGAGCTTCAAGATAGGAGCTTATGGTGCCCTCGTCGAGTGTAGCAGTATCGTTATTCTTTAAATCATCTTTCAAAGTTGCAATTGACGCTTGTGTCCCTTGATGGCGTGCATATGCTCTCATCAGGCGTTGTACTCGCTCCGATGCTCTCTTTACACCATCAACTTTGGTGATATCCTCCTTGGTTACTGCATCATAGTAATCAAATGCCTGTTCCAATGCCGCCTCTTCGGGTAATCCAACAGCCATAGGCCAACCGCCACGACAAATCAAGAAGGCAATATCTTGCAATTTAAGTTCATTCTTTTCCAGTATTTTCTCTGGAGCAGTAAACAAATTGCCAAGACTTACCTTTCCGTTTGACTCTCCAGATTCAAACAAGGTCATAGGTCGCATAGTCAACCAAGCAAAGCGTCCTGTTCCAGAATGTTCTCTTTCCTCTTCAGCCTCCTTGTCGGGAACGGCTGAGCCTGTCAAAATGAACTGCCCCATTTTACGACGGTGGTCAACGGTGTACCTTACAGCATCCCACAACTTGGGTACAGTCTGCCATTCGTCAATAAGCATTGGTGTTTCTCCTGACAATGCCGCATCTGTATCTATTTCCAATAAACTCTTAAAATTATTCTTTACATCAGTTCGAGCCAACAATATTTTGCTGGCAGCAACTTCCTCCGCTGTAGTGGTTTTGCCACACCATTTAGGCCCCTCTATCAGTACAGCTCCCTTTGCCTGCAACTTCTTTTCAAGCAGGCCATCCATTATTCTATGTCTATAACCATCCATAAATTAAAGCATTTCTATCCGCAAAGATAATAAAACAATTCTATATTCGGTAACTTGGAATGATATTTTTCGGTAGTTTGGCACGCGATTTTTCGGTAGTTTGGATTATTGTCGCTTAGTTTTTCGGTAATTTGGCATTGATTTGTTCGGTGATATATAAATACTGGCACAAACTCTCCAAGACTTTTTGTCTTATCCTTTCTGCTTCGTGAGTACTCTCTCCAAAATGAAGGCTTAATGAGCATTCGTGCTCTCCAACCACTCAACATTAGGATTTAGTAATGCTTATATGTTGGAACGGGAAGTTGTCTACTAATAGAATATTCCTTTGTTATTACACCTTTGAAATTTTGATGATTTTTCAAATGTAGAGATTGAAAATTGATTATTTTCCACTTGCCAACAAAGAATTGGTAATATTGCGGGTAATTACAGTGTAAAACACGTATGGCAGGTTAATCTTGACTTTTTCTGTGAGTCCTATAAACCAAATGGAGAGAACCGATTCGTGTGCCGGTTCTCTCCATTTTTTGAACGTCTGGTTCTCTACTTCCGCATCAGTTTGATGAATCATTCTTCCTCGCTTTCCAACACGAGCGTTAATTGTCAGTTCGTGAACTCCAGTTTGCCGTCAATGGCGGTGACCACGATGGGCTGGGAGCGATCCAGCGTGCCGGAGAGGAGGGTCTTGCTGAGGTCGTTGAGCAGGAGGCGCTGGATGGCACGCTTAACGGGACGGGCACCGAAGTCGGGGTTGTAACCCTCCTGCGAGAGCAGGGCGATGGCATCGGGACGGACATCCAGGGTGATGTCGCTCTCGGCAAGACGTTTCTTGATGATGTCCAGCTGCAGGCACACGATACTGCGGATTTGCTCCTCGCTCAGGGCGGTGAAGGTGATGATCTCGTCCACACGGTTGAGGAACTCGGGGCGCACGGTGCGGAAGAGCTGCTCGTGGGTGTAGTTGGAGGTCATGATGATGAGCGTGTTCTTGAAGTTGACAGTGCGTCCCTTGCTGTCCGTAAGACGGCCGTCGTCCAGTACCTGCAGGAGGGTGTTGAACACATCGGGATGAGCCTTCTCTATCTCGTCAAAGAGCACCACGCTATAGGGCTTGCGTCGCACTGCTTCGGTGAGTTGTCCGCCCTCGTCGTAGCCAATATATCCCGGAGGTGCACCGATGAGGCGCGTTACGGAGAACTTCTCCTGATACTCGCTCATGTCTATTCGTGTCATCATCTGCTCGTCGTCGAAGAGGTATTCCGCCAGGGCACGTGCCAGTTCCGTCTTGCCCACACCCGTGGTGCCCAGGAAGATGAACGACCCGATTGGGCGCTTGGGGTCCTGCAGTCCTGCACGGCTGCGGCGCACGGCATCGCTGACGGCCTGTATGGCATCGTGCTGACCGATGACACGCTGGTGCAGTTCGTCCTCGAGGTGGAGGAGTTTGTCGCGCTCGCTGGTCTTCATGCGGTTCACGGGAATGCCCGTCCAGCGGCTCACCACATCGGCAATGTCGTCCGAGGTGACCTCCTCGCGCAAGAGTTTGGAAGCACCCAGAGCCTCGGTGTTGGCCTTCAGTTCCTGTTCAAGTTTTGGGAGCAGGCTATAGCGAATCTCAGCCACACGGGCATAGTCGCCCTCGCGTTCGCGCTGCTCGGCCTCCTGCTTCAGGGCCTGCTGGCGGTCCTTGATGGTCTGTATGCTCTCTGCCTGGGACTTCTCCTTCTGCCACTGCTCGCGCATGGCGTTTTCCTCTTTCTTCAGGGAGTCTATCTCGCGAGAGAGTTCCTCCAGCTTGGCCGTGTCCTTCTCGCGCTTGATGGCTTCGCGCTCAATCTCCAGCTGACCCAGACGGCGAGAGAGTTCGTCCAGCTGCTCGGGCACAGAGTCGCGCTCCATGCGCAGACGTGCGGCAGCCTCGTCCATCAGGTCTATGGCCTTGTCGGGCAGGAAACGGTCGGTGATGTAGCGGTGGGAAAGGCTCACGGCCGAGATGATGGCATCGTCCTGTATGCGCACACGGTGGTGCTGCTCGTAGCGCTCCTTCAGTCCTCGCAGGATGCTGATGCTGGAAGGCACGTCGGGCTCGTCCACCTGTACCGTCTGGAAACGGCGCTCCAGAGCCTTGTCCTTCTCGAAATACTTCTGGTACTCGTCCAGCGTGGTGGCACCAATGCTGCGCAGTTCGCCACGAGCCAGTGCAGGCTTCAGTATGTTGGCGGCATCCATGGCACCCTGTGTCTGTCCGGCACCCACGAGGGTGTGTATCTCGTCTATGAAGAGGATTATCTCGCCCTGGCTCTGTGTCACCTCGGAGATGACACCCTTGAGGCGCTCCTCGAACTCGCCCTGATACTTGGCACCTGCAATGAGAGCGCCCATGTCCAGGGAATAAATCTGTTTGCCTTTGAGGTTCTCGGGCACGTCGCCTCGGAGGATACGATGTGCCAGGCCCTCCACGATGGCGGTCTTGCCCGTGCCGGGTTCGCCAATGAGGATGGGGTTGTTTTTTGTGCGGCGGCTTAGAATCTGCAGCACACGACGTATTTCCTCGTCTCGACCAATCACGGGGTCAAGTTTTCCCTTCTTGGCATCCTCCACAAGGTTGCGTGCGAAGCGGTCAAGAGCCTTCTCTTGGTTTTGCTGATTGTTCATGTTGTTCTGCATAATTGTAAGTATTATAGTTCACCCATTGCCGCGCAACAAGCGTGCAAAATCCTGTAAATCAGTCAAGATGTCGTGAAATGGGACTTTCTGTCAGTGCTCCTCCCTCGGTCGGGGTTGCCTGTCTGACATCTTGGTTCATCTTTTTTTATGTAAAAAAGTCTTAAACTATGAATTAATTAAAAAGTTTTCTTATATTTGCGAAGTCAAAAGCATGTAAACGCCCTATGGTGATGCCTGGCATGAATAGCAGAACCTTACCTTTCCAATATTAACCATTCCCCGGCTTTAGGGGAGAAAAATCTAAAGACTATGAAAAAGGAAAAGAACAACATGGAGGATGGTCATCTTTCGTTTGACCCCGAGCAGTTGAAGAATGCCACTCAGGAAGGTCATCCCAACGACGAGGCGTATGAGTTGTTGTGGGAAGCCACATGTGTTTCATCGCATGTAGACGATGTGGACAAGGCCGCAGGCAGCACCAGCGAGGACAATGTGTATCCCACCACGGCCGAGGAGGTGGACAGGATGGAAGAACTGGTCAACAAGGCTGCCCATGCCCTGAAGGAGCCTGACTCGGAATTCAGTCAGCGTGTTCACGAACTTCGCGACATCATTGCATGGTCGCGCAAGCGCCATTGGAAATTCAATTGGCGAATAATAGCAGGTGCTATCCTCTCCGCATTCCTGTTGCCCATGGTTCTGGGTTCCAATCCTGATGCGAAGAGAGTGGCCGCAAACAATGTTCACAAGGTGGAGCAGTGGCAAGAGGTGGAATTGCTACACTTTGATAGTTTTGAGGAACTTTTAAAGTCCGATATAGAAAGTGTTGCCGATAATGCATTATATGATACTCCCACGAACTGGTATAACACAAGATTGTATTTTGCGGGATGGAGTTATGCAGAAGCATTAAAGGAGATTGCAGAATGCGAGCAAAATCTGAATGATGAATCAATGGAGTGGCGCCATGAGCAAATTAAGGAGTGGAAAGAAAAGCAGGAAGACAGGAAGGAAGAAGCCCTTGAGAGATTTGATGACCTTAAGGATCTTGATTATGAGGATGTGAAGGAGATGGCTCTGGAAGAGGCCGAGGACCGTGTCTCTGCGGCAAAGGCTGCTGATGCATTCGTCAACATCATCATCATCTGCTTTGTAATGATGATTCCCTTGTATGTCTTTGCCACCCGTCCCTATGGCTATATGATAAGCCGTTATCGTCGTGAGGCCAAGTATATGAATAAATTGGAGAAATTCGGCTTGTGGCTTTCTGGCGGTATGCTTTCCGTCGCGGCAAGCATTAAGTTTGTGGATATTGTTACGAAATGGAGCGATGGCTCTACCACCCGCGAGGACGACGGTACGGGTCCTGCACGTATTGCCATTCAGGTTGTCCTGTTTGTCGGAGCCGTGCTGGTGTTCTGTTGTGTAAGTTCCTTCCTGATGATCTATGCCACCATTACGGGTCTTTACCGTAACTACGATTGGAAGGCAGTGAAGCATAAGGTGGCAAATCTCAAGGGCGCAAAATAGGTGTGCGCTCTTCTGCCGGTAGATATTGTCATGAAATAAGGCTTCCGCCAAGTCCCTTCCCCTGGGGGCTTGGCGTTTTTTCTTGCGCTTCACAGGAAAGGGGCAGATAGTTTCTGCTTATCCTCATTTGTGATGAAATTGGGAGCGAGTGCAAGTCCCCACCTTGTGCATGAAGGATTTTAGATGTATATTTGCAAATGAAACAAGCATGGCGTTTCCGGTTGCCATGCGCATGCGTATATATGATAATGTATAGAGGCCGTAACATATTAAATCTGCTTTGCATCCTATGCCTGGGCATGATGCTCGCCTCGTGCACACAGGACAATGTGCACATGCCAGAGGAAGGGCAGAAGGAAGAAGCATGGGAAACCTACATCCAGGACTTCCCCGGCAGGCTATCCACCACCGTGCCCCTGGTGCAGGAGTATCTGGAGGGTCCTGTGCTGAAGGACATGTCCATAAGGCTGAAGGATTTCCACATAGAGCACTCCGGCCATGTCATTATCTGCACCGAGGCCTTTGATGTGGACGCCCCCTTCGTCTCCACCCTCCTGGGTAAGGCCATCAGAATTGGTGCCATGGAAATACCGCAGGTGGAATATGCCGCCTATCCCTCGGGAGGAGGGCATCTGAAGCACGAAGGCTTTGACATCCAGGCAGGCGAGTACCGCACACGTGGCACACTCTTCGGGGAGATAACCAAGGACGGCGCCCTGACCCTGACCCTGACCTACCGTCCCGGCGCAATGCCGTTCGATATAGTGAGCGAGTTCAAGTAGAAACATACGTCAATAAGGCAAACGAAATGCGTCCCGTTGCGAAGGACATCGCTTCGTGAAGCGAGGGCGAATGCAACACGAGGCGATGGGCAACGCATCACGAGGCATGCTGGCTGGCATACAATAACAACAATAACATAATAATAACACAATATCTATGAAGAAACTTTTCCTATCATTCATCGCTCTCTTGAGCATAGCATTGTTTTCGGCTTGCGAGTCAAAGGATGGCGTATCCGCCAAGGCCACAGGTACATACATGACACACCGCACTACCAATATGGTTGGTTTGCCTCCACAGATACCTTTTACGCCCATAGAGGAAAACGTGAGTGTGAATATAAAGGCAGCCACCGATACCCATGTGAATATAACTATTCCCACAATGAGTTATGTGTTTGGTGGCCAGAATATGGTTATCTCTGATTTCACTATTAGCAACATCCCTGTTCTGGATGCTGGAGATGAGGGCGTAGTCATTGTCAATCACGAGTTCAAAGAGAATGTGGATGGCAAGACGGTAACTGGTACCCTGAAGGCAGAAATAGAACCCGATGGCGACCTGGACATGGAAGTAACTTTCAAGTATGGCACCATGCCCTTCGCCTTGAAACAGGAGTACGAATCTCTTCATGATTAAATGACCGTCCAAAGAAGCATACATCGAAATACCCTTGCACTCTGTCTGGCATCCTTCATGCTGGCAGGGTGCAATGGCATGTTTGACGGTATCTACGACGAGCCCGTGCGCGATGAGGCTCTGCAAATGGGATTCAACCCCACGGCCCAGGAGGGCAGGTACACCCTCATCCTGGATGCCCGCAAATATGACGAGTGGATATACCTGGACCTGCACCGCCTTGCGATAGAAAGGCACCCCATACCCGCCACACTGACGGGAGAGTGGGACGGCAAGAGCGTGTGGGCAAGGTATAACGTGCAGGGCTCGCGCTACACCCTATTGGAAGAACGGCAGGTGGACACCCAGACAGAACCCGAGCATTGGGACCTGGCTCTGCATCATTTCGATGTGCGTACCAACGGGGGCACAGTGCTCCAGACGGGATACACATCCATTGATGCCTTGCCCCAGAGCGCGGCCAACTTTGCCTCCGAGGAGTTCCGCCCCGACGAATGGACACGCCACCAGTGCATTGTGGACTTCTCTGGCATGTTCGACTACAACATCTGGTACCAGGCATCGCCCGTCAATCTGGTGCTCTCGGATTGGGTGCGCATGGACTTCTCCACACCTCCGCCCAAGTACGAGGCCTCGCGCCGTGTCTACCTCCTGCGCATGCAGGACGGCACCGTGGCGGCCCTGCACATGAAAAGTTACATGAGCGAGGCTGGCACCAAGGGCATACTGACCATAGACGTGAAATATCCCTATTGAGAATCCTTGGCATAAGGCCACATAACGAGAAAGCAGATGAAGCGCTTCCTACACACCCTTTCCATCCTTTTCATCCTTTGGGCACTTCCCTCGGGCACTTGCCTGGCAGAAGGCTCAGAGGCGGATTCCGTGTACACGAACCATAGTATGGATGAACTGGTCATCACCGCCACCAGGACGCGCAAACTGCTGAAGGACTCTCCCATACTTACGCGTGTGGTAAACCGCAAGGACATAGAACTGGCAGATGCCACCGACCTGCGCGACCTGCTCCAGCAGGAACTTCCCGGTGTGGAGTTCACCTACTCCATGAACCAGAAACTGAACATGAACGTGGGTGGCTTTGCCGGGCAAAGCGTGCTCATCCTGGTGGATGGCGAGCGCCTGGCGGGCGAGACGATGGAGAACATAGACTTCTCGCGCATAGACATGAACAATGTGGAGCGCATAGAGATACTTCGTGGAGCGCAATCCGCCCTCTATGGCGCCGGTGCCGTGGGTGGTGTGATAAACATCATCACGCGTGGCGCTCAGGAACCGTGGTCGCTCAACCTCAATGCTCGTCTTGCCGACCATCGCGAACAGCGCTATGGCGGTGTCCTGGGCCTGAAGCAGGGCAGGGTGGGGAATATGCTGGATGTGCAGTACACCTCGGTGGACAACTATACCGTGTGCATGGATTATGCCGACGAGTGCGATTTCAGACAAGTGTACGGAGGGCGCACATTCAGTGCGAAGGACAAGTTGCAATACTCTCCAACGGACAATCTCACCCTGACGGCACGTGCGGGGTATTACTTCAAGGAACTGACCACCGACGTGGACGTGTACGAGCGTTTCCGCGACTTCACAGGCGGCCTCCGTGCAGAGTGGGACATCACCGGGAAGGACCATCTGGAACTCTCGCTCTCCTATGACCAGTACGACAAGTCCGATCTGCTTCGCCTTTGGGAGCGCGATGTGATGGATTACCGCAACCTGCAGATGTCGGTGCGCACGATGTACAACCGTACCTTCCGTCAGAAGGACATCCTCACCCTGGGGGGTGACTACATGCGCGACTATCTGCATACCTACCAGTTCTCCGATGGTAAGGAGCGTGTGCAATACACGGGCGACCTCTTTGCCCAGTACGATTGCTTCCTGGGCAAGCGCTGGGAACTGATTGGCGCCGGACGATGGGATTACTTCTCGGATGCCAAGGGGGCTTCGCAACTGACGGGAAAACTGGCGGCGCGATATACCCTGGATTCCTTTGTCCTTAGGGCAGGATATGCCGGTGGTTTCCGTGCTCCTACGCTGAAGGAGAAGTATTCCTACTTCAACATGGTGGGCGACATCTACGTGAAGGGCAACGAGGCGCTGGAGGCAGAGCGCTCCCACAACTTCAACCTCTCTGCCGAATACACATGGCAGAACTACAACCTTTCTGCTTCGGCATCGTACAACACCATCACCAACCGCATCACCTCCTCCGCTCCCCAACGGGGCAGCATGGGCGACTATTATGTCCAGTACATCAACCTTCCCAGTGCACGTGTGCTTGGCGTGGAACTCCTTGCCACGGGGCAATGGTCCTTGACTGGTGGGCATAGGGTGAAGGCGCGTGCCAACTATGTCTTCACACGCGAATGGCTCAGCCAGGGGGGCATGACGCCGTATTGCCCGGCACGCCCCCATTCGTTCAACCTGCGCCTGGATTGGGACAAGCAGTGGACTTCCTTCTATGGTACCACCTTGTCCGTTAGCGGCAGGGTACTTTCTGCCGTGGATTACGAGACGGTACAGATGGATTATCCCTACACCCCACGCCATGTCCACAACCCTGCCTACACCATCTGGAAACTCCAGTTGCAGAACCGCCTGGGCAAGGGCATCCGCCTGAACGTGGCCGTGGACAATGTCTTCAACTATGCCCCCGAGGTGTATTATTTCAACTCCCCCGTCACCCTGGGCATCAACCTCATGGCAGGCATCAGCGTGGATGTGGAAAGGCTTTGGGAAGGTAAAAGATGATGAGCAAGATAGAGACAGAAAAGCAGATGGTAGAGGCCATGATACGCCTCTATTGCAAGGAGAAGAAGCATGGGGAAACGGAAAACTATAGGGAGAGTATGAATTGTCCGAGTACTCCGATTACTCCGATTTCTCCGATTCCTGCCAATCGCTCATCCGCTCATCCGCCCACCGCTCCACGCTCACCTCTCCCCGTTCCCCCTCTCTGCCCTCAGTGCCAGGCTTTGTTGGATTATGCCCACAAGCGCCTGGAGCATTGCAAGTTTGGCGAGGACAAGCCCAGTTGCACCCGATGCCCCGTGCATTGCTACAAGCCTGCCATGCGCGAGCAGATACGCCAGGTGATGCGATATTCCGGTCCTCGCATGCTCCTGCACGCCCCCATCATGGCCATTAGGCACCTGTGGGATTTCCTGAGGGCGAAGTTCTCGTAAAGGAAGGTAAAAATATGAAATCCTATGAGGTAATAGAAACTCCCAGGAAGTCCGATAAATCTATGTTCTCCAAGTAAATCTCCTATTCTCTAATAACCAACACCTAATCTCATCATCTTATGAACTTCAGCGGATTGCTCGTAGGCCTTGCCACATTCCTGATTATAGGTCTTTTTCATCCCATCGTCATCAAGTCGGAGTATCACTTCGGTGTACGTTGCTGGTGGGTGTTTCTGCTTGTAGGCATAGCCTTTGCCATTGCCTCGTGCATGGTTCAGGATATTGTCATCTCCACCATTCTTGGCGTTACCGCCTTCTCTTGCTTCTGGAGCATCCTCGAACTCTTCGAGCAACGCGAACGTGTCCGCAAGGGTTGGTTCCCACGGAAGGAGAAGAAGTGAACAGAGAAACAAAAAGAGGACTCTGAAAATGAGTCCTCTTTTTGTTGAGATTTGTCTAATTTTGTGATTCGGAAGGGGCTCGAACCCTTGACCCGCAGCTTAGAAGGCTGCTGCTCTAATCCAACTGAGCTACCGAACCATCCTTAGCAAAGTTTGCCGATGGAGCATGAAAAAAGCGAGGCTCCATCCTCACTTGCGCATGCAAAGGTATGAAGTTTCATGCAATAATGCAAGGAAATGTAGAATTATTTTAGATTATGCTGTCCAATATTGCTCTTTTATCACGCTGCACACATTATAATTTTCTAAAGAAAACGGATTGAATCCTTCACAGGAGGAAACAATCCGTTCTCTTAGGTCATCTTGAACCAAGGGTTATTTTACTTCTTGGCTATCTTTTGCTTTACCAAATCCGCTATTTCTTCGTAGGTCTGGTTCTTGCCTGGCATTACCGCTGGCAGATACTCCACGGTAATCTTATGCGGACGAGGCAAGGTTTTATGGCGAGGCAGTGCCTCGAAAGCACCGGTTATGCGCACGGGAACAATGGGTACCTGAAGTTCCTTTGACAGGATGGCAAAAGTCTTCTTGAATTGTCCCATCTCGCCTGTATTTGTGCGTCGTCCTTCGGGGAATATCATCAGGTTCTTTCCTGCACGCAATGCCTGGGCCATGTATTGGATGGAGTTCTTCAAGTCGGTTTTCTGCATCAGGATTACGTTGCTATGCCGAGCTACGGAGCGCTTGAAGGAGGAATTGAAATGTTCCTCTGTGGCATAGAAGTATGTGTTCTTGATTGTGCTCCATGAGAGTCCGCTGGTTACGAGAGGTCCGTCCAGGAAACTTTCGTGGTTGGGTGCGATGATGAAGGGACCGTTTGCGGGAATATTTTCCTTTCCTTTGATGCTGAGTCGGAAGTATAGGTGATTGAGCAACTTAAAGGATTTTGCACCGAGAGGAAGCATGGTGTTGGAAGAAGAGGGAACTACGGCAGGTGTGCTGGTAAGCAATTGGTGCCAGTCGATGTCCTCTGCAACATCCATGTGGGTCTTTGCCGTTGAGATGTGCTCGGCCAGTTTCTGCAGGGTAGCATAGGACAGGATGCTGTCTGCATTCACATCTGCGCCAAAGGTCTGCATGATGAACTCCTGCATGCTGACACGGTCCAAAGAGTCAAGGCCGAGGTCGGTTTCAAGATGGTCGGTAGGACGAACTGCATCCAGACGCTTCTCCTTTATGACATAGTCGCGCATGATGCGGTATTCCTCCATATCAGGCTCTACGATTTCCTCTACCTGGGTGTTGGCGGTAGAAACGCCGTTCTTGAGCAGATCCAGAACCTTGAAGCGCTGAATCTTGGACAATCGTGTGCGGGGCAGAGCACCGTGAAGGACGAAGATGGACATCACTTTCTTGTAGTTCATTGCCTCGTTGTTGTATGGTTCCAGCACCTCGTGCTTGAGCAGAGCCTCTATCTCGGCATCGGTCTTGCCCTTGGCAATGTCGTCCTGAGGCACGATAACGGCAACGAGCTTGTCGTTGTAGTAGGATACGGCACACTCCTTCACGTACTGGTCGTACTTCTCCAGTTTGAACTCTATCTCCACTGGCTGAACATTCTTGCCATTGGACAGTACGATGATTTCCTTCTTTCGGCCGGTTATGTACACTCTGCCCTTCTCGTCGAAGCGTGCCAGGTCGCCTGTGTGCAGATAGCCATCCTTGTCGAACAGGGCTGCGGTTTCCTCGGGGCGGTTGTAGTATCCCTTCATTACGTTGTCGCCCTTTACACACAGTTCGCCGTCGATAATCTTGCACTCGCAACAGGGCAAGGGAAGGCCTGAGCATCCGGGGATGATGTCGCCGGGGCGTGTGAAACTGATCATGGGCGAGGTCTCGGTCATGCCATAGCCCTCGAGCACGGTTATGCCCAGGGTCTTCATGCCATTGCCTATCTCGGTATCCAGCGCAGCACCACCGCTGACGCAATACTGCAGGTTGCCACCCATATTCTCGTGCACACTGGCGAATATCTTCTTGGAGAATGCATAACTGCCCACTTTCTCACACAAGCTGTAGAGTGCGCGAGCCACAGCACCTTTTGCGTCAATCTTCTTCTTGATACCATAATAGAGTGTCTGCCACAGACGGGGAACGCCAACCATTACGGTTACCTTACCTTTTTGCAGAGCCGCCATGATGTCGGGACCAGACATTGTAGGACAAAGAACCACCTGCGATTCGGTGAATATGGGGGCTACCAGTGTGCCCACCAGCGGCATAACATGATGCAGGGGCAGAAGGATGAGGGTGCTGCTGTTCTTGTTGAAGATGGGCACCTCCTTGGAAGATATAGCATTGATGTTGACCAGCAGATTGTGGAAGGTGAGCATTACGCCCTTGGGGAAACCTGTGGTACCCGAGGTGTAGAGAATCACGCACACGTCGCTATCCTCGAAACTGATGCCCTCTTCCTTGGTCATCTCGTGAGAGCGAAGTCCCGTAAGGTCGTCCATTCGAAGAACCACGGTGTTCACGCCAGCCTTCTTTATGGCTTCCAGTGCCACGGCCTCTGTCTGTTCTGTAACCCAAATGGCATCGGGCTGGGCATCGTTCATTATATATGCCACGTCGTCCACGGTACTGCTGGCATCCACGGGAATGGCTATGCCACGGTTCTGCCAGATGGAGAAGAAACTGTATATCCATTCCACACAGTTTTCTGCGAAGACAATTGTCTTTGCTCCCTTTTCCACCGACACGTATTGTGCATACTTGCGGATGTTGGCAAGCATCTCGGCATAGGAAATCTCCTCGGTGGGAGTTACTATGGCCACACGGTCAATAACCTTGATCTTGTTTTCGTAAAACATATATTTTGTTATTAGTCGTAAGTTCTGTCCACTTATTTACATGCACAAAGTACCTTTATAAGGATATCCATGCGTAGACAAAGTTAGTGAATTATTTCGTAAAGTCTTTGTTTCCTTCGCTATTTTTGACCTATAGGGCAAAAAGACATGGCAAAATATCCTATATCATGAGCGACAAATCCCATTGCTGATGATTCAGGTTGGATTTGCCGCTCAAAAAAGCAGAATTATATTTAATGGAACTTGTGTTGTTGCTTCTTTGATTAGAATGCGAAATTAAGGCCTACACCCACTACGTCGTTTGTACGAGAGTAGAGGTTGTTGATGCCGTTAGCATCAGTAACTGCACGATCCTTGTAGAAGGTATGCATATAACCGAGGTCAATGGTCAGGAGTTTGCAAGGATAGATGCGAAGACCAGTACCAATGGAGTTGCTGCTCAGGTTGAAGTCGGTATCGCTCATGTAAGTGTTAGACAGACCATAGCTTGTGTTCTGCCATGAGAAAGAAGCGGCTACCCACTTGCAGAACTTCCACTCTGCAGAAGCCAGGAACTCCATGGTGTTGTTGTCGATGAGGTCGTTCATGTTTACCTTCTCGCCATTCACGTAACCATCCTTGGTAGCACCCTTGTCGAAATAGTAACGCCAAGAAGCGGCCACCTTAACATTCTCTATTGGACTGTACTGAGCACCGATGTTCAGCAGGGCAGGCATGTCGGTACGAACCTTCATACCTTCTTTGTACAAGGGCAGAACTTCTGTTACAGCTGCACTCTCGGGAGTTGTCTTATTTGTGAGGTTGATCTTTGTCATGAACTCATACTTGGCAGCAATTTCCAAACCCTTGATGGGACGGTAGTGGATACCGATGATAGGAGTGATTCCGAAACCAGACTGCTGGCAATCCAAAGACATGTTGGTACCTGTTTCTTGACCATTAACGGTAACATCTTTAATACCGCCAACATATGCACATGAAGCAAATACACCACGAACACCAACATAAGCAGAAAGGTTGTCAAGGAACTTGTATGTACCACCTACCTGGAAACCGAAGTAGTTTTGAGTACCCTTCATGTAAGGATTAACTGTGTAGCTCTTAAAGTTCTGTTGACCGTAAGCGACAGCATCCTGTTGCATCTTGGCCATAGCATCAGCCTGGCTCATACCCTGCTGCATATAACCCATTACGGTTGCCGGACCAGCAGCCTCTGCCCACTTTTGAGCAATACCAGCGATACCGTTCTTGATGGTCAGAGCCTCCAAAGAACCCAAACCGTCCTCAAACTCGCAAGTACCACCACCAGCTACTACACCGAAGCGAGCTGATATGCTCCACTTGTCCTGAACGTAAGCAAAGTCGAATGAAGGAACTACAGGAGCGAAAGCCTCACCCTTAAAAGTATGAGTAGCACTATTGTTATTTTGATTCAAAGCAAAGAGAGGGAAAGTGCTCTGAATTGTACGGCTCTGCATAGCGGTCATTGCAGAAGCGCTAATGTGCCAGCCCTTATTCAGGAAAGCCTGACCAGCGGGGTTGGCATAGAGGCTGGTGAGGTTGATGTCTGCGTCCTGTGCGAAGAAACGCAAGCTGTGTGCGTTCTGGTTGGTTGTTGTCAAAAGACCACCAGCGAAAGCGGTTGTAGCGGCCAAAGCGGCGGCCAAAGAGATTACAATCTTTTTCATATTTTATACATTCTTTGTGTAAATCGGGTGCAAAGATAGCGCATTTTGCGCATATGTGTGCATAAATCGGTATCTTTTGTGTCTATAATGTTAAAAATAGTGCAAAAATAGTGGCGCTACTGATGTCTATACCTTATATATATAATATACGCGCACGTACATAGGGTAGGGGTGGGGTTCTTTTGTCGCGGTTGGAAATGTTGCATCGTGAAGATAGTGTCTTATACTGATATAGGTAGACACATTTGATAACAATTAATAAAATGTGTAAACAGTATGAGAAAGAAATGCGAACGTTACAGTGAAGAAGAACGCTTATTAATTCTTCGTGACTATTATTCCTCAGGAATGTCCAA
>JAZRCG010000042.1:0-44221 GCA_045659645.1 Bacteroidaceae bacterium
CTGAAATAGTTGGACAACCTGACTAAAGGGAATCGACAAGTTCAATAATCTTGAATTTCCACCATATATATTACTATATGGCGCTTGTACTACAATTTCTGTCTACGAAAATCTTTCAAAGAACTCTTTCTTCATTTGCGCAAGGAAACCAACTCCGCCGGTTTGTAGGAGTTGTTCCCGTTTTGCGAGTGCAAAGGTAGGACTTTTCTGCAAACTGGCAAAGAAACACGAAAGATTTTTTAAGAAAGATTAGAGAAAAGAGTGTAAAAAGGACATTTATAACGAGAATAATGGGAGGACACCTATTATATAATTATATAGGGGACCGTTGAAAGACGAAAGATGATATGCGGAGGTTGTTGAGCGGAGGCATAAAAGGAAAAGGATTGAAAAGTGGGTGGGATGGGCCACAGAGGACGCTGATTGGACAGATTTACACGGATTACAGACGATCTTACGAGAGGCTTGCCTCCGTAGTTAGCTTAACACTGCACCTTACATCAATGCCCGACAAAAATGCAGACAATATAGCATTTGAGAATTGCGCATTTACAGATAAAAGGCAGGCAGCGCACAAATACTTTATTCTGCAGAGGGGAAATAACAGAAAAACGGGAGGTCCTGATCAGGTCGTCGGGAAGCCTTGGGCGAGTCATCGCGATGACCTGCCTAAGACATCACGATGACTTGGGGAAAGCAATACGGTGATGATGTGATAGAAACGGGTTGCCTATGGGCATATTTTTAGAAAAGATTGCTCGTAAACAGAGAAAAATGCGCTTGGAAAACGCTAAATTGCAACTTAGAGATGACATTTTCTGCACATTGCCCTAATATATCCAGAGTACACAATCCCGATAAGTTTTCTAAAGCACGCACTGAGAGAGGCCGATTTTTTGGCAAAATATCCTTACAATCGTCTTGGATGCTTGCACTCGACATTGTAGGGACGCTACGTAGCGTCCGCTTGTTTTATTATTCTCGGACGCTGCACGCAGTGTCCCTACCATACTTCTGTCCTTGGATGCTCACAGATTTCACTTTTCTGTTTTCAGCAAGGGAGCATACTCGCGGACGGCACGGCGGAAGAGTTCCACGGCCTGTTCGATGGTGCACTGGAGACGGCCGCCGGAGGCATTCTTGTGGCCACCACCGTTGAAGAAGCGGGTAGACATCTCGTTGCAGGGGAAATCGTCCACACTGCGCAGGGAGAACTTGACGAAACCAGGGTGCTCAGTGTCCTCGCTGATGAGGACGGAGAGACGCATGCCCTGAATCTGCAAGGGCATGTTGACGATACCCTCCGTGTCGCCGTTCTTAATGCCAAGCATGCGGCGCTCCTGATTGGTGAGGGTCATTACCGTGGCATTCATGCCGGGGATAGTCTCCATCTTCACGTAGAGCATATAACCCACAAGGCGCATGCGGTTGGGTGTGGAGGTCCAGAAGACATTGCGATAGATGCGGTCCTTGTCTATGCCACGAGCCAGAAGCAGAGAAATGCACTCGTAGATGACACTACGCGAGGAGGCATAGGTGAAGGCACCGGTGTCGGTCATCATGCCCGTATAGAGGCATACGGCCTCGGCCTCGGTGAGCATGTCCATGCGACCCATCTGCCAAAGCAGGTGGCAAAGGACTTCGCACGTGGCGCACATTTCGTGGCGCGACACCTGGAGGTTGCAGAAGGAGGGATTGGGATCGAGGTGATGGTCGGCCATGACCATATACAGAGAACCCTGCGCACTACGCTCCATGCATTCGGCAAGGACAGCCTCCATGCCCAGGGCACGGTTGGCAGCGTTCATGTCGCACACCCAGAGGATGTCGGCCTGGCGAAGGATGGCATCCGCCTTGTCGGCATGCCTGTCGTAGCGGACAATTTCGGAAGCGCCGGGCATCCACTGGAGAAAGTCCGGAAAACGGTTGGGAACAACCACGGTGCACTCCTTGCCCAGAGCCTTCATCCATGCCGCAACCGCCAGAGTACTGCCAAGGGCATCGCCATCGGGGTTGACATGACACACACAGGCCACACGCTGGGCCTCATCTATCTTGTTTTGCAGAGCAAGCAACTGCTCCTCGGTGAGAATCTTTTCCATAACAGAGGACAAAGTTACAAAGAATAATCGTACCTTTGCACGTGAGAGGATAGAAATATTAAGTTGAAATGGAAAAGAAAGACCTGAGAATAGTTTATATGGGCACACCGGACTTTGCCGTGCCCACACTGGAGCGACTGATAAAGGAGGGGTACAACGTGGTGGGCGTGATAACCATGCCCGACAAGCCCATAGGCAGACACCAGAGCCAGCTACAGGCTTCACCCGTGAAGGAGTGCGCCCTGAAGCACGACATACCCGTGCTACAGCCCGAGCGCCTGAAGGACGAGGCTTTCCTGGAGGAGTTGCGTGCCCTGCGTGCCGACCTGCAGATAGTAGTGGCCTTCCGCATGCTGCCCGAGGCTGTGTGGGCCATGCCCCGACTGGGCACTTTCAACCTGCATGCCGCCCTGCTGCCCCAATACCGTGGTGCGGCTCCCATAAACTGGGCAATAATCAACGGCGACAAGGAGACAGGGATAACAACCTTCTTCCTGGACCACCAGATAGACACCGGCGAGGTGATTCAACAGGAGCGTGTGCCCATAGGCCCCGACGACAACGTGGAGGACGTACACGACCGACTGATGACACTGGGTGCCGACCTGGTGGCTGAAACTGTACAGAACATCATTGATGGCAAGGTGACTCCCATACCCCAGGAGCAGATGCACACGGACGAACCCTTGCGCCCTGCGCCCAAGATTTTCCGCGAGACATGCGAGATAAAGTGGAGGGAGCACACCATGGACACGGCACACAACTTTGTGCGCGGCTTGAGTCCTTACCCCGGAGCATGGACAACCCTGGTGGCACCCGACGGCAAGGAAACGGTGATGAAGATATACCGCACCACCAAGGAGGTATGCACGCAATCAGAACAGGCATGCCCTACCCTATTGCCCAGCGCCAACGGCGACAAAACCCTGCGCATAGCCCTGCCAGGTGGCATCCTGCACATCCACGAACTCCAACTGGCTGGGAAGAAGAGGATGAACGCTGCCGATTTCCTGCGCGGCACTTCGCTGGAAGGATGGAAGGTTTAGAGGAGCGGTGAGCGGTGAGTGGTGAGTGGTGAGCGGTGAGTGGTGAGTGGTGAGTGGTGAGCGGTGAGTGGTGAGCGGTGAGCAAAATTCAGAATACTCGGAATACTCGGAACAATCAGATAAAAAAAGAATCGCCCGTGAGTAAAGTCTCACGGGCGATCAATTTATCTAAAGGAAGCAGGTTATTTGCTTGACTTGCCGAAGGGGATGTTGATACCAAAGGTTATACCGCCATTGCTACCCAATGGAATGTACTGCTTAGAGAAAGAGGTGATAGTGTGGTCCATACCAACGAAGAGGTTGAAACCACGGGGATGGATGTTTGCCACCCAACCGAAACTGGTTCCACGAGTACCGAAACCAACATTGGCACTAAGTTCAAACCACTTGACGGGTGAAATGGTAGCACTGAGACGCTCCTCGTTCCAAGTGTACTTGCCTTGGATACGTGTGGTGCTCAGAAGACCCACACTGAGTTTCTTGTAGAAAGGCATCTCGTACTCCACACCAACGTTCAACGTTACACCAAGCATACGAGAAACACTCTGAACACCTCCATCCTGAAGAGCCAAGAGTTCGGTGAAACGATCACCGAGGTCGTCTGTCTTGTTCTCCATGGGGTCGCCAGTTTCTCCATCCACCTGAATATCATTGAAACCATCTATGGTTATCTCCTTACCCTTGTTGTAAGCCATAGATGTCTCGCCCCATGAAATGAATCCCAAATCAAGAACTGCGGCACTTACCTTCATACCATCCAGCCAGCCTTGCTCGCCCAGGTCCCACTCGGCACCCAAATCAAAGCCAAGGCCCCAACCACCAAGACCAGGAGTTTCCAGATTCATGTTATCAAAGTCAATCTGCTCGTATTCTGTACCGTTCTCTAACTTTGTCGTTTCAGGGTCGCCCCAGTCGAAGCCCTTTACGCTTACTTCGGCCTCGGCGTCGGCTACAAGTGTCCATTTCTCGGGAGCAGAAAGTTTCAACTGAGCATTCTTTACGTTGAGCATAGCACGAGCGGCACCCAAGAGCACCTTGACCTTACCACCCACGCGAATAGCATCAGTAACCTGGCGACTATGACCAAGACCAAGTTCTATCCATGAGGAAGCATCCATGCCAAGACCGCTGAAATCGTAATCCTTATTGCCCAATTCCTTTACAGCCTCGAACATGCCATAGGGAACTGCCATAGCAAGGTTGTTGCGCATGCTCAGATTAAACGTATTGAAACCGCCCCAAGCATGGAAACCGAAACCAATGAGGTCCATACGCAAATCCACAGAGGTGTGGTTGCTGCTGGAGAAACCAGAGAGAGCCTCATCCTTGGGGATATTGGGGTTCATGAAAGTGGTCAGTTTGTTGTCATGGAACATCAAGAAGTCGGTGAGCGAAAGGTTGCCGGTCATACCCAAATTGAAATTACCCAAGAATGGGAATGACACATAACCCTTGCGGTCATAGTCCTTGGCAGGGTTCAGCTGATGACCATAGGTATAACCATCCAGAAAGTAAGCACTGTTCAGGTTCTGGGCAGATGCAGAGGCACAGAAACCAAGTGCCACTACAGCCAATATATTTCTAATATTCTTTTTCATCTTATTGTTATTGCTTAAAGTAGGTCCTACAAATTAGTTTGCATCGTAACTGATACCACCCAATAGGGTGATGGTGATGTCTTCCAACTTTATCATGGCTTTTTCCGTGAGTTTGCCCTTGTCTTTGGCTTCGGCTACTGCACGATATTGAATCTTGTCAAGTCTGCTCAGCAAATTGCTGATACTATAACCTTCCTTGGCCGTCAAGGTCAGTTCTATAGGATGCTTGGATGTTGCATCTGCAGCACCATTATGGGCGGGAATTACCAACTCATTCACATAGAATATGTCCTTCAGGGAATTATTGTTGCTATCCATTGCATCCAGAGTCAGGGTGAGGTTCAAGGGCAAGTTTGTAACGGCATTAGCCTTTATGCTGATGCCCTTGGTGTTGACCTTGTTGATATCGGAAAGGTCTGCACTCAGACCCTCTTCGGTACCCTGGTAAACCAACTTGAAGTTCTCACCAAACTCCATGGGAGTGTAGACCTTGTAGCTCAGTGAGAGTTCGTATTCTTCAGGAATAGTGATATCCTTGATATCCATTACCACATCATCCAAATCCACGTTGATTTCCTTTGGAAGTTTCTCAAGCAAATCACCAAGTCCTGCAATCTGCACAGGAACAACATCCAATTCGGAATAATCTGAGGGAACATTAGCGGAAGCAGGATCCTCGGCCAGGCAATAAACCTTGTGTCCAGTCTTTATTTCAATGCCAGCCACCTTTGTAACAGGGTCTCTGTCGTCATACACGCTCGTCAAGGTTATTGTTGTCTTAGCCTGAGCAGGCAATGGATTGTTTACCTCCACAAAGATAGCAGGATTTGCCAAGTCCAGTGTTACCTCGGGATCATTCAGGAAATCAGGCATATCGTTCAGTACTATTGGGGCAATATCACCGATGTCGCTCTTGACCTGACCGCTAACGCTCTTGACCTGAATGTCTATAGGGTCACCTTTGGAATTCACAAATGCAGCACCACCCTTAAAATCAATATTTCTTGGACGTATTACGTCAAAACTTTTCTTTTCAATTAGTTCATATGCCAACGCCCATGGAATTGTTTGCTCTGTCAGCTTGAAATCCTTAGCTTCCAGACGGAAAGTACCGTCAATCTTGAACAAACCCTTAAGACCCACCTCACCGTTCTCGAAAGTAAAGCCATCATTACCTGTTATTGCCTGGTCAAATGTAATGAGTACGTCTATCTTGTGATTTCCGTGGTCTTCGTGGCCATGGTGGTTCTTGTCTTCTCGACCCACAATTGTATTCTTGTCTGTTCTGGTCAACTGGATGTATCCCTCATCATTGTTAATGTCCTCCTCTGGAACTTCCACATCCTCATGCACTACTTGACCATCTATTTCTGTCCAATGTCTAAACACAGCTTTAGACACATGCAGTCCCTTGGGGAGTGTTACCTTTAGACTGTCCAAATGCACCTTGTTGATAAAGGAATGATCCTCGTCGAAATAAACCTGAATATCTGCATCCAATGTTGTTTCGTCCACAAACACCACCTTATCCAATCTTACTACCTCACTGGGCACTTCACTGGAGGTTACATCTATGTTGTAATATGCTTTATCCTTTTCCTTGATTGTATATTCATAAGTCATGTTTGGAATCTGAATTTCATATCCAAATAACGAGATGGTTATCATCTCTTCTGAGGAAGAGTCAAGTGTCCTTGCATTGTTTTCAATATCATTAGCATCAATCGAAGTTGCAATATTCGTCAACGATGGACTGGGAATACTAATATTATCTATGTTAATCTTGGGAACATCTGCCTTGCCGTCCTCGACGATGTAATATTCACCATTGATGATTTGTACAATTCCATCATCCTTCAAATCCATAAGGTTCTTAAGGATGATACTGTCCGTACTGCTGGTTGGCAAAGTCAAATCGCCAGTAGTGCCTACGGTTAGGTCCACATTGTTCAAGTCGTACTTCTCGTCCACGCAGGAAGAAAGCAGACATGCGACCAAGGCAAATGCGCTGATTCTAAGAAAATTTGTCTTCATGTTGTTATGTTTTTAATGATTTTTAAGCAGTTTGTTGTCATACATGATGATATAACGCGACAAATGTACGCAAAAGACTAAATAAATGCAAATTTATAGTGATGTTTTTTGTTATTATATGTAAAAACACACATCGGGAGGCGATAGCAAGCGCATCGAGAGACGACGTCAAACGCATCGGGAGGCGATAGCAAGCGCATCGGGAGGAATGTTTGCATAAAAAGCAGGAAACCTTATTTTGGCATGCGAACAGAGGAAATAAAAATCGGTGCGATTCAGATCGCACCGATAGGTCATGTGTTATATATTATATATAATGTATAGAGCGTGATCAGATGTCCCAACCAAGAGCACTGGCTCCAAGTACGGCTGCACTGGCACCATCCAATTCGCTGAGCAGGATCTTGGCCTTACCCTTGTAGACAAACAGGATGTTCTCGTCGTATGCCTTACGAACATGTGCCATAAGCAATTCTCCCGCCTTTGTGGGACCTCCGAAGAAGACAAACGCCTCGGGACTGCAGAATGTGGCAAAGTTGGCACATGCCTCGCCAAGGCGGCGACCGGTATCTGCCAATATTTCCAAAGCCAACTCGTCACCACTGGCTGCGGCAATAGCAACATCCTTGGCCTCCAACTTGGAACTGAGAATATCCCTAAGGGCAGAGGGGCGACGACTGAGGGCAAGTTTCTCTATGGCACTACGCACAATACCAGTACCTGAGCAATAGCACTCCAGACAACCACGACGACCGCATCCGCACTCACGTCCGTTCTTCTCCACGATAACATGGCCCAACTCTCCGGCAAAACCGTCGTGACCATAAACCAACTGGCCGTTTACCACAACGCCACTACCCACACCGGTACCAAGCGTTATCTCTATGAAGTTCTTCATGCCACGGGCAGCACCATAGGCCATCTCGCCAATAGCGGCGGCATTGGCATCGTTTGTCATCACCACTGGAATGCCCAAAGACTCCTGGAACATCTTCACCAAAGGCACATTGCCGCGCCATTCCAGATTGGGGGCATCCTCGATACAACCAGAATAATAGTTGGCATTAGGAGCACCTATACCCATAGCCTTGATCTTCTCTATGCCACCAACCTCGGCAATCAGGGGAAGAAGAGCCTCGGTACATGCCTTTACATACTTCTCGGCAGTGCCATGACCTGCAGTAGGGATAGATACAGACTTTACAATAGTGGCATTCTTATCGACGATGCCAAACACTGAATTGGTACCACCAAGATCCAATCCAATAACGTAGGGTTTCTTGTTCATGCTATTATAATTTTTCTTCATTTATTAGTGCTCTACGGGCAAAGTTAGCGTTTATTTTGTAATAATGTATATTTTTTAATTACAAAAGTATGTTAAAATGAAAAAAAAGTCCGTAATTTGCAAACGTATTATGTGGATAGAACCTGTCAATACACTGGAACTGGTCATCAAAGGTCTGATAGTAGGCATATTGGCCAGTGCGCCGATGGGACCTGTTGGTGTCCTGACCATACAACGCACACTGAACAAAGGGCGTTGGTATGGCATGGTTACCGGATTGGGTGCTGCCGTATCGGACATCATATATGCCGCCATATCGCTTTTGGGCATGAGTTTCGTGATGGACTTCATAGAGAATCCACGCAATATGTTCTGGTTCAAGGTGATAGGTGGTATACTGCTTATGCTCTTTGGCATATACACATATTTGAGCAACCCCACAAACAACCTTCGCCCTGCAAACCCCAACAAAGGTTCTCTGTGGCACAATGGCATAACCGGTTTTCTGGTAACCTTCTCCAACCCACTCATAATCCTGCTCTTCATAGCACTGATGGCACGTTTTGAATTTGTTGTGCCCGAGCATTATTGGGAACAGGGACTGGGATACATAGCCATCTTTGCCGGAGCGCTGATTTGGTGGTTCGGTCTCACATATATTATAAATAAGGTAAGAAACAAATTCCAGGTAAGCACAATATGCAAGATAAACCGTTTGATAGGAGGCGTTGTTATAATTGCCGGTTTTCTTGGGTTCCTATGGGCACTGCTGCCAAACTTAGGCATTAACATCTAACCACTACTACCCACAAACGAGCACTATACAAAATGCTAATAGCAAAGAAACTTAGAAAACAGAATCTCGTGGCATATGTCCTCTACATGTATCAGGTGGAGGACATCATTCGTTCATACGATTGCGACATACAGAAAATAGCGGAAGAGTATCTACCACGATTTGACTACGACGACGAGGAACTGGAACAGGCCCTGCAATGGTACGATGGACTGGCACGTATGATGCACGAAGAAGGATGCCGCGAGCGAGGACACGTACAGGTGGTGCGCAACACCATATTCATGCTGGCAGACCGCCATCGCGAACTGCTGGCCGACCCTCAGGAGTCTATCTACAACGCCACATACTACAAGGCTCTACCATTCATAGTGGAACTACGAGGCAAGGGCAACGGCAAGATGAAACCCGAACTGGAGACCGCTCTGGATGCCCTCTACGGCATTACCCTGCTACGCATGCAAAACAAGCCAATAGGAGCAGAGACATCAGCAGCCATATCAGCCATCAGCAACCTGATGAACATGCTGGCAGAAAAATACGAACCCAAACAATAAAGTCCCTCAAGGACCATAAAGACCCTAACTTCCAACAACATGACAGAAGAAATACTTCGCAGACGCACCTTTGCCATCATAGCTCACCCCGATGCCGGCAAGACCACACTGACCGAAAAGTTCCTTCTCTTCGGCGGACAGATACAGGTGGCCGGTGCCGTAAAGAGCAACAAGATAAAGAAGCCCGCCACATCCGACTGGATGGAGATAGAGAAGCAGCGCGGTATCTCCGTTACCACCTCGGTAATGGAGTTTGAATATGCTCCCGAGGGCACACCTGCCGACAAGCCTTACAAGATAAACATTCTGGACACCCCCGGTCACCAGGACTTTGCCGAAGACACTTTCCGAACGCTTACCGCCGTGGACAGCGCCATCATCGTAGTGGACGGCGCCAAGGGTGTGGAGACACAGACACGCAAACTGATGGAGGTGTGCCGCATGCGCAAGACCCCTGTCATCATCTTCATAAACAAGATGGACCGTGAGGGCCGCGACCCCTTTGACCTGCTGGACGAATTGGAGGAGGAACTGAAGATAGCCGTCCGTCCCCTGTCGTGGCCCATAAACCAGGGCCAGCGCTTCAAGGGTGTGTACAACATCTACGAGCAGAACCTGAACCTCTTCCAGGCAAACAAACAGAAGGTGACGGAAAAGGTGCAGGTAGACATCAACAGCGAGGAACTGAACCAGTGGGTTGGCGACACCGATGCCGAGAAACTGCGCGAGGACCTGGAGATGATAGAGGGCGTGTATCCTGCCTTTGAAGAAGAGGAGTACAAGGAGGCTATGCTGGCCCCCGTGTTCTTCGGTTCGGCACTGACCAACTTCGGTGTGCAGGAACTTCTGGACTGTTTCTGCAAGATAGCCCCAGCACCACGCCCCGTGATGGCTGAGGAGCGCGAGGTGAACCCAGACGAGAAAAAGTTCACTGGATTCATATTCAAGATTACCGCCAACATCGACCCCAACCACCGCTCCTGTATTGCATTCTGCAAGGTGTGCTCGGGAAAGTTCGTACGCAATGCTCCATACCTGCACATCCGCAACGGCAAGACGGTGCGTTTCTCCAGTCCCACACAGTTCATGGCCCAGCGCAAAGAGACCATAGACGAGGCTTGGGCTGGCGACATAGTAGGTCTGCCAGACAACGGCATCTTCAAGATAGGCGACACGCTGACCGAGGGCGAGCAACTCCATTTCCGCGGTCTGCCCTCATTCTCGCCAGAAATGTTCAAGTACATCGAGAATGCAGATCCCATGAAGACAAAGCAGTTGGAAAAGGGCATCAATCAGCTGATGGACGAGGGTGTGGCACAGTTGTTTGTGAACCAGTTCAACGGGCGCAAGATAATAGGCACCGTGGGCCAGTTGCAGTTCGAGGTTATCCAGTACCGACTGGAGAACGAATATGGTGCCAAGTGCCGCTGGGAACCAGTGCATCTGCACAAGGCATGCTGGATTTCATGCGAACCCGGATACGAGGCCGAGTTGGAAAACTTCAAGAAGCGCAAATACCAGTACATGGCCAAGGACCGCGACGGACGCGACGTGTTCCTGGCCGATAGCGGATATGTGCTAAGCATGGCACAACAGGACTTTGAGCACCTGCAGTTCCATTTCACCTCGGAGTTCTAAGAGAACGGATCCAAGACCGCAAAGAGGGATTAAAACGGGAAACTGGACGAAGGCGGAAACGGAAACGGAAGATTGCGGACGCTGCCGCAGCGTCCCTACCACTAACCCGCTCACCCCTCACCCCTCAACGTTCATATATGTAATATAAATAAGGTAAAGAACTATGAATTGCGAAATAGACATAAAGCAAGCTGTGGAGTGCCTGCGCAAGGGAGGTGTCATTCTCTACCCTACAGACACGGTTTGGGGGATTGGCTGTGATGCCACCAACGAGGAAGCAGTGCGACGCATCTACCAGATCAAGCAACGCGAAGATGCCAAATCCATGCTCTGTCTGGTGGACAAAGCCGACCGCATACAGCGCTACTTCCGCAACGTTCCCGACGTAGCATGGGACATCTTTGACGCCGCCGACTCGCCCGTAACGGTTATTCTGGACGGTGCCGACGGTGTGGCGCCAAGCCTCATAGCAGAGGACGGTTCGCTGGGCATACGCGTAACACGTGACCAATTCTCCCACGACATTTGTTACCGGTTACAGAAGCCTCTGGTAAGCACCAGTGCAAACATCAGCGGAGAACCAACCGCACGCACCTTCCGTGAAATCAGCGAGGAGATAAAGTCACAGGTGGATTATATATGCTCCTTCCGCCGAGGTGACAACATCCCAGGCACGCCAAGCCGAATCATCAAGTTGGGACAGGACAGCAGTGTAAAGATAATAAGGTAGTTACAAAGAGGGAGGAGAGAATATCGGCTATGAGAAACGCTTCAAACAAGAATTCAGCCATGCGCAATCTGGGCGCTGCACTTTTGCAATGGCGTCGGCGCCATAAGGAAAAAATCAGTGACGAGCGCTTCGTACTCATCATTAGCTTGTTTGTGGGCATATTCACAGCCTTGGCAGGTTGGACCCTGAAGTGGCTTATCCATAATATAGAATATGTATTAACGTATAGTTTCTCAAGCACCGGAGCCAACTGGCTCTATCTTATATTTCCTGTTGTAGGCATAGGCCTGACTATGCTTTTCATCCGCTACATTGTAAGAGATGACATTGGGCATGGTGTTACTAAAATCCTATTTGCCATTGCCCGCAACAAGAGCAAAATAAAGCTACACAATACATTCACATCTGTCATAGCTTCGGCCGTTACAATTGGGTTTGGAGGAAGTGTAGGAGCAGAGGCTCCCATTGTACTGACAGGCAGTGCCATAGGAAGTAATTTGGGACGTGCATTTCATCTCTCCGGTCGCCACATGATGCTATTGGTGGGATGTGGAGCAGCAGGAGCTGTGGCAGGTATATTCAAAGCACCTATTGCAGGACTGGTATTTGTACTGGAGGTACTTATGATAGACCTGACTATGGGTTCGCTATTGCCTCTATTGGTGAGTTGTGTTACAGCTACATCGGTAACATTTGCTCTCTCTGGCATGGGTTCTGTGTTTGAATTCAACTTGAACAACGCTTTCTCTGTACACCGCATACCCGCATACATTGCATTAGGTATAGTCTGCGGTTTAGTAGCCCTCTATTTTACCCGAACGATGAATTGGTTTGAGGGCATATTCCGCAAAGTAAATGTTCCTCATAAGAAATTCCTATTGGGAGGTTCCGTATTGAGTGTACTAATCTTCTTGTTTCCATCACTATATGGGGAAGGATACACGCTTATAGAATTGCTTTTGAATGGCAATGGTATGGACGAGTGGCAACAAGCCATGGACGGTTCATTCTTTGCCGGCCATGCACAAATGCTGATTCCATACTTGATACTGGTGATACTTATGAAGGTTTTCGCATCCACTGCGACAAATGGTGGTGGAGGATGCGGAGGAATCTTTGCACCCTCTCTGTTTCTTGGGTGCATAGCAGGTTTCGTGTTTGCCCGACTATGGAACATGTACGAGATTTTGGGCATACATGTACCCGAGTGCAACTTTGCGATGCTGGGTATGGGAGGACTAATGAGCGGTGTAATGCATGCTCCGCTTACTGGCATTTTCCTGATTGCCGAACTTACTGGAGGCTATGGCATGTTCGTACCACTGATGATGGTAGCAGTGATGGCATACCTGACCATAAAAGTGTTTGAACCTCACAGCATCTATGCCATGCGATTGGCACAACGAGGCGAACTGCTCACTCACCATACGGACCGTTCCGTACTGACGCTGATGAGTATGGATTCGGTGATAGAAAAGAGCGACAAGGTCCTATACCCCGACCAGACTTTGGGCGATGTGGCAACATTGGTGGCAACAAGCAAGGGATATGTATTCCCAGTGGTGAACAAGCAATTGCAACTGGTTGGTCTTCTGCGTCTGGACGACATTCGCCATATTGTTTTCCGTCCTGAATTGTTCGGCAAATTTCGCGTGGCGCAACTTATGGCAGAATCTCCTGCCATATTGGGGGTAAACGACAGCATGGATTCCGTAATCAAGACATTTGATCGTGTACGTGCTTGGAATCTGCCTGTTACCAACGAAAACGGCACATTCGTTGGCTTCATACGCAAAAGTACAATTCTGTCTGTATACAGACGCATTCTTTCGGATTATTCCCAAGATTAGGGATTAGTTCCATAAAGACAGCAAGCTGACAAACACACCATAGGACTATGAAAAACAGATTTTTCTTTTTTGTGCCGCTTTTCTTCACGCTGCTTATATGTGCACAGGCACAAGAACATACGATTCGTCCATCCTCCCGCTCCATGGTTGCAGAAGCCATACCAGGTGACAATGTACTGAGATTTTACAGAATGGCTGTTCCCGTAACTTATTCTGCCTTTGAGCAAGATTTTGATATGGACTATAATAAGGTGGTATCATTCTGGCGCGAAGTGGAAACGTATATGAATCATATTTATGTGCCACTCGGATTCTGCTTTGATATCATAGATGACAAGGCCTTAGTTATGACTGCGGGAAACTTGATTGACGAGAACATATACAATGCCCCGAGTTTTGGAACAGAACTGCTGAACGAAGTTATTTCCCCATCAGCTTATGATATAGGCATATGGGTAACACATCGCGATGATTTTGAAGAAAACAGTGGCCTCTCTATAGAATACGGAGCATACATGCCATCGACCAAGGCAAGTGGATATGCAAAAACAGACAAATGGGTGGTTGCTCATGAGGTGGGACATTTGCTTGGAGCCAATCATACTTCCGGTGGCGAAGGAAGTTTGATGGACAATGAAGGGGATTTTCTCTCCTACCCTTCCATAAAAAGAATACGCACTGCATGCATGCAAAAAAATTCTGCATATTATTCAGATGAAGCAAGAACGAAACTGCATGGTACCGATAAAGGCGAGAACTACGTTTATGGCATCAAGGTAGATAACTCGGCGCCTGAATTTGTGGCAGACAAGATGCATCACATATATGAAATTCCGCAAGGAGCATTACTTTCAATACAGGTGCACGCCAAAGATCTCCAAGGAGATAAAATGGAATTTATGTCCATCGGTTGCAGCCATTCCACTGTGGAGCATGTTGTTGAGGGAAATGAGCCTCCGTTCTTCGCGGCCAAACCTCCACAAACGAGTACCAGAATTGAGTATGTGCCTTTGTACATGAGTGACATAGTATATGACGACTTCTACTATCCTGTATCTGGTACAGACATTCATTGCCTTAATGCAGGAGAATATAGCATGTCCATATTGGTCAGGGACATTCCACATACTCAAGTTTGGAGTTATGAAACATTGAAACAAAAACCGTTCTATTGTTGCTACTCCGTATGGGAAGCAAGCGTGCGCATTGTCCAGGGCAATGACTTCAAGGTTACCCTTGCCCCCAACAAGGAAGAATATGTAGCAGGCGAAGAAATCAATGTTGAATGGGAGGTGAACAATAACTTCTTCTCCTCAGACAACAAATTACGAGTTACGATGTCAGACAACTACGGAAGAACCTTTGAACATGTGCTTGCACAGGATGTTCCTGCCATGAATGGCCGCACCAAAATTAAATTACCAAATATTAATGTCGGGCATGTGGATGTGGACTTCATAACCGCCAAGCGCCCTATGCGTGGAGGCATCATCAGATTGGAAGAGATGGACGGAGCTGCATTCACGCTATCCACACTTTCTCCCGATAATGGCGGTGGTTTTACGGTCGTCGGTGCAGAAAACACAGACATCGTTTCTGTTCATTCTGCTTCAACAACTACGCAAGCCATCTATGATATCCAAGGACGCAAAGTTCCTCCCCACAACTCTGTCACATCTGGGGTATACATCACTAACGGAAAGGCAATCATTATCCGATAACATAAGAGTATGCAAAAAGACGGCTTCCCACACAATAATAGGAAGCCGTCTTTCGTTATTACTATACAATAACCATCATATTACTGTTTGCCTATGCCACTACCTCTACCCCAACCAATCCTCTTACCCCGACAAGAAGTTCTGGAAAAATTGCGTCAGTTTGCCAAGGAATACCGCCCAAGATAATGCACTCTATACAGCAAGTTCCAAAGCATTTTCCATTATCATCTTTCGCAGATTGAGTGTAGCATAGCGCATGCGGCCCAAAGCTGTGTTTATACTCACATTCGTTACCTGTGCTATCTCTTTGAACGAGAGTTCCTCATAAAACCTCAGATGCACTATTTCCTGCTGCACGAGAGGCAAGCGAGATATCAACGAAGACAGAGTCTGCACATCAGCCATACGAAGCATCTCTGTTTCGTGACACTCTTCGGATAGATTCATATTATTATATATGACATCATCTTGGGCCTCATCATCCAGATGTGACAAATAGCGAGAGCCCCGAACATTGTCTATTACCAGATTATGTGCTATGCGCATGAGCCATGCAGAGAACTTTCCTGTTGTCCGATACTGACGACTGCGAATACACACGATTGCCTTCATAAAGGTTTCCTGAAAAACATCATTTGCCCTGTCCACATCCTGTGTCAGTCGCATAATATATGCAAAAAGATGTTCCTGATTTCTATTCAGCAACACATCAAAAACCTCATCTACGCCCTGCTCGTACAATTCCACCAACTGATGGTCGGACATTGCAGCATACTTACTCATACTTCTTATAAAATTCTTGTTCTTGGAGTAGAGTTGTCGTCTATAGGCTAATCTGTTTTAAGGGTTTATAATGCGCTTCTTTACCCAGCAAGGGGCATAACGGTGACAAAGTACGCACTTTTTTTTGAAAGATACAAGTCATCGGGCATTTTTTTATCAAGTTTAATTCACTAACACTAAGCCTGTGGTCTAAACAAGGCTTTCTGTATAACGGATTTGAACTACTTAGCACCTCTGGAAACTTTTTCTTCACATTACGCTTTCCGTTTATCCAAATTCTCTTCCCTTTCTTTGTCTCTTTGGGGATTTTTGCGTAACTTTACACCGCAAATATATTTAATAAAGAAAGATATGGCAATTACCTTCTTTAAAACTCCGCAGCAGACCATCATCGCTACGGAAAGCGCCGAGGCTCTGTCCAAGGCCGAGATTGAAAAGTTGTGCTGGCTCTATGGCGAAGCCGAAGTATTGGATGCAGACCATCTGGAGGGATGCTTCGTGGGTCCACGCCGCGAGATGATTACCCCCTGGAGCACCAATGCCGTTGAGATAACACAGAACATGGCTGTGGAAGGCATAGCACGCATTGAGGAATACTTCCCCGTGGAGAGCGAGAACGCCGAGTTCGACCCCATGCTTCAGCGCATGTACAAGAACGGTCTGAACCAGGAACTCTTCCGCGTGAACATAGAGCCACAGCCCATCGTGGAGATTACCGACCTGGAGACATACAACGAGCAGGAAGGTCTGGCACTGAGTGCAGAGGAAATTGAGTACCTGCACAAGGTGGAGGGTCAGTTGGGCCGTCCCCTGACCGATTCTGAGGTGTTCGGCTTTGCACAGATCAACAGTGAGCACTGCCGCCACAAGATCTTCGGAGGGACCTTCGTAATCGACGGCGAGGAGAAGGAAAGCAGCCTGTTCCAGATGATCAAGAAGACCACACAGGAGAACCCCAACCGCATCCTTTCTGCCTACAAGGACAACGTGGCATTCAGCCAGGGTCCCAAGGTGGAACTCTTTGCTCCTGCCACACATGCCGAGCCCGACTACTATCAAGTGAAGGAAGTGGAGAGCGTAATCTCCCTGAAGGCAGAGACACATAACTTCCCCACCACCGTGGAACCCTTCAACGGTGCATCAACAGGTAGCGGCGGTGAAATCCGCGACCGTATGGGCGGTGGTGTAGGTTCTATGCCCATTGCCGGTACGGCTGTGTACATGACCAGCTACTCTCGTCTGCAGGGCGACGAAATCAGTGCCCAGCACGATGCCAGCCTGAAGCAGTGGGAAAAGATTCTGCCCGTTCGCGAGTGGCTGTATCAGACACCCGAGCAGATTCTTATCAAGGCATCTAACGGTGCCAGCGACTTCGGCAACAAATTCGGCCAGCCCCTCATCTGCGGTTCTGTGCTCACCTTCGAGCACAACGAAGAGGGCAGCCAGGAAAGATATGCCTACGACAAGGTGATCATGCTGGCAGGCGGTGTGGGCTACGGCACAAAGCGCGACTGCCTGAAGGGCCAGCCCCAGCCCGGCAACAAGGTTGTTGTCATGGGTGGCGAGAACTACCGTATTGGCCTTGGTGGCGGTAGCGTAAGTTCCGTTGAGACCGGCCGCTACAGCAGTGGCATTGAACTGAACGCTGTTCAGCGTGCCAACCCCGAGATGCAGAAGCGCACCTACAACGTGGTTCGTGCACTTTGCGAGGAGGACAACAACCCCATCGTCAGCATCCACGACCATGGTTCTGCCGGCCACGTAAACTGCTTGAGCGAGTTGGTTGAAGAGTGCGGTGGCATCATATACATGGATAAGTTGCCCATCGGCGACAAGACCCTCTCTGCAAAGGAGATTATTGCCAACGAGAGTCAGGAGCGAATGGGTCTGCTCATCGACGAGAAGGCAATTGAACACGTGCGCCGCATTGCCGAGCGTGAGCGCGCTCCCATGTACACCGTTGGTGAGACAACAGGCGACCACCGCTTCACCTTTGAACAGGCCGACGGCGTTCGTCCCTTCGACCTGGCCGTTGAGCAGATGTTCGGTTCTTCTCCCAAGACCGTGATGGTGGACAAGACCGTGGAGCGCACATATAGCGACAAGAAGGACATAGATCCTGCACAGATAGAGACATACCTGAAGAACCTCCTTCCCCTGGAGGCCGTAGCATGTAAGGACTGGCTGACCAACAAGGTGGACCGTTGCGTAAGCGGCCGTGTGGCACGCCAGCAGTGTCAGGGCGAATTGCAGCTGCCCCTGAGCGACTGCGGCGCCGTAGCACTGGACTACCGTGGCGAGAAGGGTATTGTCACCGCACTGGGCCATGCACCTCAGGCAGCATTGGCCAACCCCGCAGCAGGTAGCGTGCTGGCAGTTTCCGAGGCACTGACCAACCTGGTTTGGGCGCCTCTTGCCATTGAGGACGAGAAGGGTGCAAGCGCCATGGACAGCATCAGCCTGAGCGCCAACTGGATGTGGCCCTGCCGTGCACAGGAGGGCGAAGACGCACGTCTGTACAGCGCCGTAAAGGCACTGAGCGACTTCTGCTGCGCCCTGCAGATCAATGTGCCCACCGGCAAGGACTCTTTGAGTATGACCCAGAAGTACCCCAACGGCGACAAGGTTGTAAGCCCCGGTACCGTCATCGTAAGCGCAGGCGGCGAGGTAAGCGACATCAAGAAGATAGTTTCTCCCGTACTGAAGCAGGTTAAGGGCAAGTGGGCAGGCAGCCGCCTGTATCACATCGACTTCAGTTTTGACAGTCTGAAGCTGGGCGGCAGCGCCTTCAACCAGAGCTGGGGTCTGGTAGGCAGCGATGTTCCCACAGTACAGAACCCCGAATACTTCCGCGATGCATTCCTGGCAGTTCAGCAGCTCGTCAGCGAAGGCCTCATCCTGGCTGGTCACGACATCAGCGCCGGCGGTCTGGCTACCTGTCTGTTGGAGATGTGCTTTGCCAACACCACCGGTGGTCTGAAGCTCGACCTGAGCAAGTTCAAGGGCGAAGGCGACGCACAGGAGTCATTGGTAAAGATTCTCTTTGCCGAGAACCCCGGTGTAGTAATCCAGGTGAGCGACGAGAACGGTTCTCGCGTGAAGAAGATACTGGAAGATGCCGGTGTAGGTTACATCAAGATTGGCGAGGTTTGCGAGGAGCGCACCATCGACCTTGGCCAGGGCATCACTCTGGACATTGACCAGTACCGCGACATATGGTACCAGACCTCATACCTGCTGGACCGCAAGCAGAGCTTCCACGGCAAGGCAGCAGAGCGCTACCAGAACTACAAGAGCATGCCCGTTCAGCCTGTGTTCGGCAAGGACTTCACTGGCAAGTTGAGCCAGTATGGTGCTAATCCCGACCGCAGAGAGAAGAGCGGTATCCGTGCTGCCGTTATCCGCGAGAAGGGTACCAACAGCGAGCGCGAGATGGCATACTCATTCTGGCTGGCAGGTTTCGATGTGAAGGACGTTACAATGACCGACCTCATCACCGGTCGTGAGACTCTGGAGGACGTTAACGTCATCGCCTTCTGCGGTGGTTTCTCCAACAGCGACGTTCTGGGCAGTGCCAAGGGTTGGGCAGGCGCATTCCTCTACAATCCCAAGGCTAAGGAGGCATTGGACAAGTTCTATGCACGTGAGGACACTTTGAGTCTCGGTGTATGCAACGGTTGCCAGCTGATGATTGAGTTGGGTCTGGTGAACAAGTCTCTGGACACCGCCAGTGGCGAAAGCATTCTGGACAGCAAGCGTCTGAGCCAGTACCGCAAGGAGACAGCACAGATGCTGCACAACGACAGCCATAAGTTCGAGAGCACCTTTGTGGCACTGACCATCCCCGAGAACGACAGCGTGATGTTCGGTTCGCTTAGCGGATTCAAGATTGGTACATGGGTGGCTCATGGCGAGGGCAAGTTCCGCTTGCCCAAGGCAGAGAGCGAGTACAACGTTGTTGCCAAGTTCAGCTACACCGGCTATCCCGGCAACCCCAACGGTTCCGACTACGACGTGGCTGCTATCTGCAGTGGCGACGGCCGTCATCTGGCCATCATGCCTCACCCCGAACGCACCATCTTCCCCTGGCAGTGCGGCTACTATCCCGAGGAGCGCCGTCTCACCGACCAGTGCACTCCCTGGCTGGAAGCATTCGTAAATGCACGCAAGTGGGTTGAAGCCAAGATGAAGAAGTAATTAACAGACCATAATAAACGAGAGGGAGAGCAGTGTCTCTCCCTCTTGTGCTAAACATCTATAATGAGAATAGATGCTATAGAAATTATAGAAACCAAAGGAACTGTAAACGACAATCCCTTTACTTTCCCTAAAGAACAATGCTTGAACTATTCATCACATTCGCCAAGATAGGCCTGTTTACCATCGGAGGAGGATATGCCATGATACCGTTGATAAAACAGACTGTTGTGGACGAGAAGCAATGGGCCACCGAAGAAGAACTGATGGACCTGATAGCAGTAGCGCAATCCTGCCCTGGTGTGTTTGCTGTGAACATAAGCGTGTTCATCGGTTACAGGATGAAGCGTCTGCCCGGAGCACTGATGTGCGCACTGGGAGCTGCCCTACCCTCTTTCTTCATCATCCTGGCCATAGCGATGTTCTTCAGCCGGTTCCGCGAGAACCCTGTGGTGGCAAGCATCTTCCGAGGCATACGTCCTGCTGTGGCGGCGCTCATAGCCACACCGGTATTCAGGATGGCACGCACCGCTAATATAAATATATATAATGTATGGATACCCATTGTGGCAGCCCTCGGCATCTGGTTGTTGGGATTCAGTCCCGTCTACGTGATACTGATAGCCGCCCTTGGAGGATACACTTATGGACAACTGATAAAATAATTGTCCGAGTCCTCTGAGTATTCCGAGTTCTCAGAGTATTCTGATTATTCTGATTATTCCGATTACTCTGAAACCATAAACCAACTACAGAACATGATATTCCTGCTCCTCTTCATAACATTCTTCCAGATTGGACTTCTGGGCTTTGGCGGAGGCTACTCCATGCTCTCCATGATACAGGCCGAGGTGGTGACACGCTACGGTTGGATGACCTCTGGCGAATTCACAGACATGGTGGCACTGAGCCAGATGACACCCGGTCCCATAGGCATAAACTCTGCAACATACGTGGGTTACACCTCGGTAGTGAATGCCGGCTATCCTGTATGGGCAGGTTTCCTCGGCTCGCTGCTGGCAACCTTTGCCCTGGTGCTACCGACATTTGTGATAATGATTATCATTAGCCGATTCCTGATGCGATACAAGTCGCACCCTGTGGTGGAGAGTATCTTCCAGGGACTCCGCCCTGCTGTAATAGGATTGATAGCGGCTGCCGCCCTGTTGCTCTGCAACGAGGAGAACTTCGGCAACCCAAGCACCAGCCCATGGCATTTCTGGATAAGTCTGGGACTCTTCCTCTTTGCATTCATCGGCAGACAGGTCTATAAACTCAATCCAATTATGCTCATCTGCATGTGTGGAGTAGCAGGATTGATACTTTTTTAGAAAATATCTTACGTTTTGCTTGCATAAACAAAAAATACGATTTACCTTTGCAATGTGTTAAGCGTAAAGCAAGACACATCGGGGTGTAGCGCAGTTGGTAGCGCACCTGGTTTGGGACCAGGTGGTCGCCCGTTCGAGTCGGGTCACCCCGACTTTTTTTATTTATATAATGTACCTGAAATAATACTAACAAGACTATGAAGAAGTATAATTTCAATGCAGGTCCCTCCAAGTTGCCCAAAGAGGTTATGGAGGCAGTTTCTAAAGCATGTATCGAATTTGAAGGCAGCGGTCTCTCACTGATGGAGATGAGCCATCGCGCCAAGAACTTCCAGCCCGTATTGGACGAAGCAGTTGCCCTGTTCAAGGAGTTGCTCGGCATCCCCGAGGGTTACAGCGTATTGTTCCTGGGTGGCGGTGCCAGTCTGGAGTTCTGCATGATCCCATATAACTTCCTGGAGCAGAAGGCAGCCTACATCAACACCGGTGTTTGGGCGAAGAAGGCAATGGCCGAGGCAAAGCTCTTCGGCGAGTGCGTGGAGGTGGCATCAAGTGCAGACTTCAACTACACCTACATCCCCAAGCACTACACTGTGCCTGCCGATGCCGACTACTTCCACATCACTACGAACAACACCATCTACGGTACCGAAATCCGTCGTGATCTGGACAGCCCCGTGCCCCTGATTGCCGACATGAGTTCCGACATCTTCTCACGCCCCATCAACGTCAGCAAGTATGCCATGATCTATGGTGGTGCACAGAAGAATCTGGCAATGGCTGGTGTTACCTTCATCATTGTCAAGGACGAATGCCTGGGCAAGGTGAGCCGTGCCATCCCCACAATGCTGGACTACCGCACACATATCAAGGGTGGTTCTATGTTCAACACCCCCCCCACTGTGCCCATCTACTGCGCTCTGCAGACACTGCGCTGGATCAAGGCCAACGGCGGTGTTGCAGAAATGGAGCGCCGTGCCATTGAGAAAGCCGACCTGCTCTATGGCGAGATTGACCGCAACAAGATGTTCCGCGCCACCGTCAAGGACCCCGAAGACCGCAGCCGCATGAACGTTTGCTTCGTGATGAACGAGGGCTACGAGGACCTGGAGGCAGAATTCATGACCTTCGCCACAGAACGTGGCATGGTGGGTATCAAGGGACACCGCAGCGTGGGCGGCTTCCGTGCAAGCCTCTACAATGCTGTTGAACTGGAAGACGTTCAGGCACTCGTTGCTTGCATGCAGGAATTTGAAGCTCAGCACTAATAACAGAATACATACAGGGCTCTTCGAAACTCAGACAAAAGAGGTTTCGAGGGGCCCTAAATGATTATAGAACACACATACCTAAAACAGATTTGATTATGGCAAAGATACTTATTGCAACAGAGAAGCCTTTCAGCAAGGTGGCCGTTGACGGAATAAAGAAGGTAGCAGACGAAGCTGGCATGGAACTGGCTCTACTGGAGAAATATACAGAAAAGGCACAGTTGTTGGAGGCTGTTGCAGATGCTGATGCACTTATCGTGCGCTCTGACAAAGTAGACGCAGAAGTGATTGAGGCAGCCAAGAACCTGAAGATTGTTGTACGTGCCGGTGCTGGTTTCGACAACCTCGACCTTGATGCTTGCACCAAGGCTGGCGTGGTGGCAATGAACACCCCCGGACAGAATGCCAACAGTGTGGCAGAACTGGTGTTCGGCATGCTGGTTATGGCAGTACGCAATTTCTACGATGGTACCAGCGGCACCGAACTGAAGGGCAAGAAACTGGGTATTCTGGCATTCGGCAACGTCGGTCGCAACGTGGCACGCATAGCCAAGGGATTCGGAATGGAGGTGATGGCATACGATGCCTTCTGTCCTGCCGAAGCAATAGAGGGCGCAGGCGTGAAGGCTGCTGCCAGCCAGGTGGAGCTCTTTGAGCAGTGCGACGTGGTTTCACTCCACATCCCCGCAACTGCCGAGACACGCAATAGCATCAATGCAGAACTGGTGGGCAAGATGAAGAAGGGCGCCATCGTGGTGAACACTGCACGCAAGGAGGTTATCGACGAGGCATCACTGCTCAGTCTGATGAAGGAGCGTACCGACCTGAAGTACGTTGCCGACATCAAGCCCGACATGCATGCCGAATACACCGAGGCTCTCTCTGGCCGCTACTTCGCCACTCCAAAGAAGATGGGTGCACAGACAGCCGAGGCCAACGTGAATGCCGGCATAGCAGCAGCCAAGCAGATTGTAGGCTACCTGAAGGACGGCATCACCAAGTTCCAGCTGAACAAGTAATAAACAACAAACACACACTAATATGACATACGCTAAGATGTTTGGCGCCTTGTTAACAGGCATGCTATTCGCCCTCTTCATGTGGATTGGCGATGAGTTTGTACTTGATGACAAGAACCCATTCTACGTGTACATAGTTTACGCCTTAGTTTTTGCCGTGGCAATGTTTGTATATGACAAGTTCTTCGGCAAGAAGAAATAAGAATCTCAGAAATATCTAATACTATGGCAATTATCAGACCATTCAAGGGCCTGCGCCCACCAAAAGACCTTGTAGAACAGGTACAGTCACGCCCCTATGACGTGCTCGATTCGGAGGAGGCACGTGCCGAGGCCGAAGGCAACGAGAAGAGCCTTTACCATATCATCAAGCCCGAGATAGACTTCCCCGTGGGCACAAGTGAATATGCCCCCGAGGTGTATGCCAAGGCTGCCGAGAACTTCCAGAAGTTCCAGGAGAACGGTTGGCTTGTACAGGACAAGGAGGAGGGCTACTACATCTACGCTCAGACCATGAACGGCAAGACACAGTTCGGTCTGGTGGTATGCGCCTATGTGGACGACTACATGAACGGTGTAATCAAGAAGCACGAACTGACACGCCGCGACAAGGAGGAGGACCGTATGAAGCATGTTCGCGTGAATGACGCCAACATGGAGCCTGTCTTCTTCGCCTATCCCGACAATGAGGTCCTGGCCGCCATCATTGCACGCTACGTTTGCAACGAACCGGAATATGACTTCACCGCTGCTACCGACGGGTTCCGCCACCAGTTGTGGCTTATTCAGGACAAGCAGGACCAGGAAGCCATCACCAAGGCCTTTGCCGAGATACCCTACCTGTACATTGCCGACGGTCATCACCGCAGTGCCGCCGCTGCTCTCGTAGGTGCAGAGAAGGCAAAGCAGAACCCCAACCATCGTGGCGATGAGGAGTACAACTTCTTCATGGCAGTATGTTTCCCTGCAAGCCAGTTGACCATTCTGGACTACAACCGCGTGGTTAAGGACCTCAACGGACACAGCAGTCTGAAGTTCCTGTCCTTGTTGGCAGAAAACTTCACCGTAACCCCCATGGGTGAGGCTTGCTACCGCCCCGAGAAACTGCACGAGTTCAGTCTGTATCTGGATGGTGAGTGGTACAAGTTGGAACTTCTCCCCGGCAAGGCCGATGACAACGACCCCATCAAGTCTTTGGACGTAAGCATCAGCAGCGAACTCATCCTTGACCAAATACTGGGCATCAAGGACCTGCGTAGCGACAAGCGCATAGACTTCGTTGGCGGACTCCGCGGACTGGAGGAACTGAAACGCCGTGTAGACAGCGGAGAGATGCGCATGGCCCTGGCTCTCTACCCCGTCAGCATGCAGCAGATTATAAACATTGCAGATAGTGGCAACATCATGCCTCCCAAGGCAACATGGTTTGAGCCCAAGCTGCGCTCAGGTCTGGTGGTACACAAACTATCGTAATGAGAGATTCATACAAGATATTGACCAAACCAAGCGAAGGAACTTACTCTGAACTGAGGAGCAAGTTCCTCGCTTTTGCTATACCTGTGCGTACTGCCGAGGAGGCTATGGAGCAGGTCGCCAAGTACCAGAAGGAGTATTTCGACGCACGCCACGTATGCTGGGCATACCGCTTGGGTCCCGAGGGCGAGGAGTACCGTTCCAACGACAACGGCGAACCCTCAGGCACGGCAGGCAAGCCCATATTAGGGCAGATGGTCAGTGCCGACGTTTCCGACCTCATCATTCTGGTAATCCGCTATTTCGGAGGTGTAAAACTGGGCACCAGCGGCCTCATCGTAGCGTACCGCACGGCAGCTGCCGAAGCACTGGAAGCTGGCGAGTATGCCGAACGCCTGGTGGAGAAGGAACTGAAACTGACCTTCGGCTACGAGCACATGAACATGGTCATGCGCATGGTCAAGGACCTGCAACCCCGTATCGTCAACCAGGACTACAAGGACAATGGTGACATTGTAATGACCATAGCCATACGCCTCTCCCTTGTGGAACGTGTACAGACCGCCTTCATAGTCAACGGCCAAAGCCTCGTGAAGGTAGAGGAGTGCTGACGCGATAACTAATTTATACAGCATAATGGTGCATGCCCGCTTCCGCAGACATGCACCTTTTTATTTCTAAAACATGCTCCAGCACATTGCTATATGGATATATAGGAACCAACATCACTAGGCAGAAATGTAAACTTTTTTACCCACTCAAGAACAAATTTAGAAGGACCTCTTTGGGTAATACGACCATCAAGGACATGAGAAAAGCAATGGTGGCAGAAGGAGCAGGTATTAACAGCTAAAACACTTACGCACAAGCACATCATATATATGATTCGTTTTCAATACATTAACAAAGAGTCCAGCAAACAACAAACATCTACCGTTAAGCATAGCATCCCTTTTCAAGAGGACCCAAGACAGTCCTCGGGAAGGGCGTATTTGGATTCTCCCGAGGACCGACCCGAAAGAACCGGGAACTCTCGCCTCGGTCCTCGGGAGGACCATTCATAATCTTCGTGAAGATATAACTCCATAAAGCACACTGCAGTAAAGAAGGGTCTGCCGTCCCATAGAACATTGTACGTATTTTTCCTGCCGACAAACAATATTCTTAGCAAAATCATGACAGAACAACGTACGGCTTGGCAGGAAATAAATCATAATATTTTTCAAATATTCAAAAATTTACGCTACCTTTGTATGCGGAACAACCCCAAAAAGACTCCTATAAGGAGTTAAGCAAAAAAATACTTCAACCTGAATGGCAAGAACAAAAATGAACCACATCATGAACAAGTATCTCTTATCGGCACTTACACTGCTCCTCATGCCAATGGCCCTAATGGCAGAAACGGTGAAGGTGAATGTTATCCTGAACGGCAAGACACGTTCTCCGAAGACAAACCTGTGGATGGGTGTGCTGGAAGTGCAGATTGCGGACAAGAAGAGTTTCTACACCGTGGAGGCGGCAAAGGCTGGACAGGCCATCACTTTTGATGTACCCGATGGTGCTTTCTTCGGTCTGCGTGGCAATGCCAAGCTGCACGGCTACAAACTAAACCGCATAGAGCAGCATCCCGACGGCTGGAATGTGGTTTATGATGCCGACGCCGAGAGCGAGTACCAGTATCTGTGGTTCCACAACGACAAGGAGCCCTTCCGCATACCCAGCATCGTTACGATGAAGAATGGCAGCCTGCTTGCCATCAACGATGCACGCCCCTGTGGCAACGACATTGGTTATGGCCGTGTGGACCAGGTTATGCGTATTGGTTCTAAAGACGGCAGCAAATGGAGCGAGGGCAAATACGTAATCCAGGGCAGTTATAGCGACGAGGGTGTCCGCGACGATGGCTTTGGCGATCCCGCCATGGTGGTGGACCGCGAGTCTGGTGCCATACTCCTGATTGATGTATGCGGACACACCGTATGCTGGCACGGCAACTGGCCCGACGGCGAACCCAATCCTGTAGCACGTTTGTATAGTACTGATAACGGCAAAACATGGGGTGATGCACTCGATGGCAAGCATTCTCCAGTTCCTCAAGGTGCAATGTGCTCATGGTCGGACATAACCAACGTGTTCTATAGTGCATTCATGCAACGTGGCGAGGAGGGTTTTGACAAGTACCGCGTGCAGAGCCTGTTTGTGGGTAGCGGCAAACTGACACAGAGCAAGACCATCAAGGTGGGCACTCATTATCGTGTCTATGCCCCCGTTTGGACCAAGAACCACGGCAATCGTGTACTCTATACCGACGACTTCGGACAGACATGGCATGCCCTAGGCGGAAAGAGCGCCCTGCCCTGCCCTCATGGCGACGAACCCAAGTGCGAGGAACTGCCCGATGGCAGTGTAGTGTTGAGCAGCCGCAAGGGTGCAGGCAGATACTTCAATATTTACAAGTACAGCGATGACAAGAAGATTAATGGTGCATGGGGCGAGGTTGTAGCCAGCGACCAGCAACAGGGTGGCATCAAGGTGGGCCGCAACAGCACTAACGGCGAAATCCTCATCCTTCAGGCAAAGAGAAAGTCTGACGGAGCGCTGCGCACCTTGGCACTGCAGTCCCTGCCCACAGGTGACGGACGTTCGGACGTGAAGATATATTGGAAGGATATTACCGACGCCTCATCATATTCCTCTCCCAAGATTTTTGCAGAAAACTGGAACCAGCAGCCCTATCATGTCAGCCACACAGGCAGTGCCTATAGCACCATGACCTTGCAGAAGGACGGGCGCATAGGCTTCTTCTACGAGGAAGAACCCGGCTGGTACTCCATGGTATACGTGCCCATTTCCGTTGAGGCAATAACAAACGGACTCTATTCTGGGAAATAAACAAGTAAAAAGAAAATAGTATTAACCCAAACAAACAACAAGAATGAAGAAAACATTCCTTTTAATGTTTGCCCTGCTCTGCACAGTGTTGCAGGGATGGGCGGTTTCCTTCACCGTTAGCGTTACGGGAGGAACAGCACAAGGTGGTGTAATCTATGATGGCAAGACCTATACCAACGGTCAGACCATTGAGGCTGCCGACGATTACGAGAAGTCGGACTTCTCTGCAGTGAGTATCTTTGGTTACACCGGCAAGTTGGACCTGGATAGACAAAACATGATTGTCAAGGTTGCATACACAGTATGCCCTGCTGTATCAACAGATGAAAAGTCCGTATGGTACCAGATTAAGTTCATGACCGGCGGTGCTGTCCTGCAGGACAATGGCAGCGGCAAGAATGTGACCACAGCCAATGCCGATGCAACAAAGGCAAACCAGCAGTGGCGTGTCCTGTCGGCAGGTACAAACCTGTACTACATTGTCAGCAACGGAGACAACTACCTCAGTTTCAGTGGTGGCAAGTTCCAGACAAATGCCAGCAAAAATCAGGCAATCATGGTGAAATTGCCACAGTCCAGTTCCAAGGGCTACTATGAAATCCAGCGCAACGGTACTTCCCAGAACATGAACCAGTGGGGCGGTGCCGGTGCAGGCAAGGAACTGGGCGAATGGACTGCCGGTGACCCCAACAACCCCCTTTCATTCATAGAAGTGGAATACATTGAGCCTTCAAACCTGTTCTCTACCGATGCAAAGGAGTTCTGGTACAACGTGAAGTTCAACAACAGTGGTCTGGTAATCCAGGACAATGGTGCTGATGCCAAGGCTACTGTACAGGCTGCCAGTGCAAGCAACAGCAACCAGTTGTGGAAACTTGTCGGCAACGAGAGCAAATTCCAACTCGTAAACAAGAGCGGACGCTATGCCCACATGGTACAGAGCCAGACCGGATCCGGCCAGACTCATCTGGTATTCACCAAGGCTGCAGCAGATGCCAGCGGCTTCTCACTGAAGGCAAATGGTGGCGGCTATGAGATCAAGTGGAATGGAGCAAGCAGTGACAAGGCCTACTTCAACCAGTGGGAAGGTGCCAGCGCAGGCAAGAACATCGGCCTTTGGTCTTCCGAGGCTGGTAATGTTGTCTTCTTCGTAGACCCATCCGATGCCCCTGCCATGATAGAGGCACCCATTACCGGCGCTTCAAAGTTCACCCCCAAGAATCCCAATACCCTCTGGTACAAGACCTCTGCCGAGGCAACTAAAGTAAAATACCCCTGGATGGAATATGCTCTGCCCCTGGGTAACGGCGAACTGGGCTGTATGGTCTTCGGTGGTGTCTTCAAGGAGGAAATCCAGTTTAACGAGAAGACCCTCTGGAGCGGTCCCGCCAATGTTGTAGGTGCAGGAGAAGGTAACCGTACGTTCATGAACTTCGGTTCTCTGTTTGTGGAAAACCTGGACGGCGACATCAACAAGAATGGCGTTACCGATTATGTGCGTTATCTGGATATCGAAGAGGGTATAGCCGGTGTGGAGTTTAAGAATGCCAACGGCACAAAGTTCACACGCAAGTACTTCAGCTCTGCTCCTGATCAGGTTATCGTGGGCAGATACGATGCCGAAGGTGCAGACAAGATGTATCTGTTCTTCACAATGGAGCCCGGAGAGAGCATCGGTGCCAACGATGTGGTTTACGACAACGGTACAATCGTCTTCACCGGTGCCATGCAGGCTGTAAACCATGCCGCCCGTGTTCATATCGTATCAGATGGTAGTGTTATCACCAGCGACGACGGTATTTCTGTATTCAATGCTTCATACGTGGAGTTCTACCTGAAGGGTGCTACAAACTTCAACGGTGACATGAATGTACTGAACAACTACTTCACAAGCGAAACTCCGACTGCCGTGAGCAAGCGCGCCAAGAAGGAGATTGAGACTGCCATTGCAAAGGGATACGAGCAGGTGGAGAAGGACCACATCGAGGACTTCACCGCCATTACCAAGCGCATGACCTTTGACATGGGTCTGCAGACTCCCGCCATTGATACCAAGACTCTGGTAGACAACTACTATCCTAACAACGAGAATGGTACCAGCACAAAGAACGACCATCTGTTCCTGGAGCAGCTCTACTTCCACTTCGGACGTTACCTGGCTATCAGCTCTAACCGCAAGCCCATCGCGGCCCCCAACAACCTGCAGGGTATCTGGAACGACCGTGGTACTAATTCTCCCTGGAACTCCGATATCCATACTAATATCAACATCCAGATGAACTACTGGCCCACAGAGATTACCAATCTCTCTGACCTGCACAAGCCTTTCGTAAACTTCATCATCCGTGGTGCTAAGAGCGATGGTTGGAAAAAGGTTGGCCAGCAGTACAATGGCGGTCATGGCTGGAGCGTACTTACCGAGACTTCTCTCTACAACAGCATGAGCACCTGGGGTAACAACTATCTGGTAGCCAATGTATGGTACACAAGCCACCTGTGGACACACTGGCGCTACACTCAGGACAAGGAGTTCCTGGCACAGGCTTTCCCTGTAATGTGGGATTGTGCCAAGTTCTGGTTCCACCGTCTGATTCCAGATAAGGGTTATAACAGTACAACTCAGAATAGTGGTTATTCTCCTGCGTACAAGGTGGATCCCGATGGAACTTTTGTAGCACCAAACGAGTACAGTGCTGAGCAAAATGCACATGCAAGCGAGGATGGTACTGCACATGCACAGCAGATGATTAGCTATTTGTTCCAGAATCTCAGTGATGCTATTGGTATACTTGGTGTAGAAAACACAGGATTAACTACAGCCGATGTTGCTAAGTTGAACGAGTATTTAGAGAAGACCGACAATGGTTTGCATACCGAGGTTTATACAGCAAATACTGCACGTAACTGGCAATGGACAAATCCCAGAAATGGCGTTAACAAGGGTGACATAATCCTTCGTGAATGGAAATATAGTCCTTACGATGTCAGCGATGATCCTGGTCACCGTCATATCTCTCACCTCATGGCTCTCTTCCCCATGGACCAGATTACCCCAGAGAGCAAATTCTTTGAACCTGCCGTTAACTCACTGAAACTCCGTGGTGATGCTGCTACTGGCTGGTCAATGGGATGGAAGGTTAACCTCTGGGCTCGTGCTCTTGATGGCGACCATGCACACATCATCATCAAGAATGCTCTGAAGCACTCTACCGACTATGGTACAAATGCCGGTGCAGGCGGTATCTACTACAACCTGTTCGACTCTCATGCTCCCTTCCAGATCGACGGTAACTTCGGCGTTTGCTCCGGTATCGCAGAGATGCTGATGCAGAGTGCACACGGTTACATCAACATTATGCCTGCTATCCCCAGCGTATGGAACAAGCAGGGCGATGTGAAGGGTATGAAGGCAATGGGTAACTTCACCGTAGACTTCAACTGGTCTGCAGGCAAGTGTCAGGCTGTTCGTATCCAGAGCCACATGGGCGCTCCTCTGAAGGTACGTTGCGACAAGGGCGCTATGGCACTGAGCCAGGCAAGCGTAAAGGTGAATGGTGTGGAAGTGCGCATTACCACCGACAAGAATGGTATTGCCGAGATTCCTTGCGAGAAGGATGGTATCGTAGAGATTGACTTCACAACCGCTACTGGCATTTCGTCTGTTGCCGGTGCTGGCAATGCAAAGACAGACTCTCCTATCTATGACCTCAGCGGCCGTCGCATCAACGACACTCCTGCTGGTCAGGTGTATATCCAGAACGGCAGCAAGAAGGTTGCCAAGTAATCAGTGATTGAAATAGAACAACCATAAATACCTGCACCCCCTCTCCCTATCCTACGGACAACGGAGCGGGGGTGCTTGTTTTCCCAAGCTGACAACATAGATATAGTATGCCTACTCTAAAACAACTTGCAATCCTGTGCCTGTGTATGGTTCTCCCCTGTGTGGGAAGATGCCAAAATGCTGTTTTCCTTGGCATATCCCTTGGCGGAGAGCAGGAGGCGTTTGTGGATTCGCTGGAATGCATGGGATACGAAGTGCAGACAATGTCCGACACCCATACCTCGCTCACTGGCATGTTCGACGGAGTGCAGTGTATCATAGAGGTTCATGCCACGCCAAAGAGCCACACCGTACATCAGGTCAGTGTAACCTTTGCCGAATTTATGGAAAACGAGGTGGCACGCATGCTCAAGTACAGGCAGATAAAGAAGCAGCTGAAGCGCAAGTATGCCAATTGGGAATATCGAAGGGAAAAAGGGCTGGACGAATGGTCGTCCACGTATGCCAGAATATCATTGGGCACCAAACGCCTGCCTGGCGACAGCTACAAATCTTTATATGTCTGGTGGCAAGACAGAAGCGGATGGGAAACTCTTAACAAAGAGACAAAAAACATGCTTCATTAGCGCGTAACTGTATAATGACCGATTTGGGTTTATCTTGAGCAGTTCTTATGGTACACCTTATATATATATTATTAAAGCAATACAAAGAAAAGGCATTATACGTTGGCTATGGCAAATAAAGGAGTGAATCGTTGTGGATTTGCTCTTTTTTTTGTAGTTTTGTAGTCGGAATTAAATTGAAAAGCAATATGGGAAAAGTTCTTATTATCGGCGCTGGTGGCGTCGCTACAGTGGCAGCTCACAAGGTATGCCAGAACAAGGATGTGTTCACTGAGATAAAGATTGCCAGCCGCACAAAGTCAAAGTGCGATGCTCTGGCAGAGGTGCTCAACAAGAAATATGGTACTAACGTAACTACTGCACAGGTCGATGCGGACAGCGTGGAGGAACTCGTTGCCCTGCTTTCAGAGTACAAGCCTGAGATAGTAATGAACCTGGCCTTGCCTTATCAGGATCTCACCATCATGGAGGCTTGTCTGCAGACTGGTTGTAACTATCTGGATACTGCCAACTATGAACCCAAGGATGAAGCTCACTTTGAGTACTCTTGGCAGTGGGCATACCGCGAGCGCTTCGAGCAGGCTGGTCTCTGTGCCATCCTGGGTTGCGGCTTCGATCCCGGTGTTACAAGCATCTACACAGCTTATGCAGCCAAGCATCACTTCAAGGAGATGCACTATCTGGACATCGTGGATTGCAACGCCGGCAACCACCACAAGGCTTTCGCCACCAACTTCAATCCCGAGATAAATATCCGCGAGATTACTCAGAAGGGTCTGTACTACGAGAACGGCAAGTACATCGAGACAGAGCCCATGGAGATACACCAGCCACTGACATATCCCGGCATAGGTCCCAAGGAGAGCTACCTGTTGCACCACGAGGAGATAGAGTCTCTGGTAATCAACTTCCCCACCATCAAGCGTGCACGCTTCTGGATGACCTTCGGCCAGCAGTATCTCAACTACCTGGACGTAATCCAGAACATCGGTATGGCTCGCATCGATGAGGTAGAGTACAAGGCTCCCAAGGCTGACGGTACCGGCGAGGAGGTCGTGAAGATCGTTCCCCTGCAGTTCCTCAAGGCGGTTCTTCCCAATCCTCAGGATCTGGGCGAGAACTACGATGGCGAGACTTCAATCGGTTGCCGCATCCGTGGTATCGGCAACGATGGCAAGGAGCATACATATTATGTCTACAACAACTGCTCTCATCAGGCTGCCTACGAGGAGACCGGCATGCAGGGTGTAAGTTACACCACAGGTGTTCCTGCCATGATTGGTGCTATGATGTTCCTCAAGGGTATCTGGAGCAAGCCCGGTGTGCACAACGTGGAAGAGTTCGACCCCGATCCATTCATGGACGAGCTCAACAAGCATGGTCTGCCCTGGCACGAGATTCACGACGGCGACCTGGAACTCTAATACATCATACAAAGTAGAGTATAGACAGAGGTGAATTTTACCCTCGTGAGGTTTGAGTATTTTCGACCATTATTACAGGAATGCATGAAAAATGAAATCTCAGCGAGGAGAAATTAGCCTAAGTAACACATCTGTAAGAAATTACGTATAAAAATTCTTATGGCAAAAGATAAGCAAATAGTAGAAATAGACGAAAAGACAGCAAAACTGAAGGCTCTGGAGGCTGCATTGGGCAAGATAGAGAAAGACTTCGGTAAGGGCAGCATAATGAGAATGGGCGAACAGAAGGTGGAGGAACTGGAGGTTATTCCCACAGGTTCCATAACCCTGAACCATGCTCTCGGTGTGGGCGGTTATCCCAAGGGTAGAATCATAGAGATATATGGTCCCGAAAGTTCTGGTAAGACCACATTGGCTATTCACGCAATCGCCGAGGCACAGAAGATGGGCGGTATTGCTGCCTTCATCGATGCAGAGCATGCCTTCGACCGTTTCTATGCCGAGAAGTTGGGCGTAGATGTGGACAACCTTCTCATCTCTCAGCCCGACAACGGTGAGCAGGCCTTGGAAATCGCAGAACAGCTGATACGCTCTGCAGCCATCGATATTGTGGTGGTGGACTCTGTGGCAGCCCTTACTCCCAAGGCAGAAATCGAAGGCGATATGGGCGAAAATAAGGTTGGCTTGCAGGCTCGTCTCATGAGCCAGGCACTGCGCAAACTCACTTCTACCATATCCAAGACAAACACTACTTGCATCTTTATCAACCAGTTGCGTGAGAAGATTGGTGTCATGTTCGGCAATCCCGAAACCACCACCGGTGGTAATGCCCTGAAGTTCTATGCCAGTGTGCGTCTGGACATCCGCAAGTCCACTCCCGTCAAGGACGGTGAGGAGATTCTTGGTCATCTCACCAAGGTTAAGGTGGTGAAGAACAAGGTGGCTCCTCCATTCCGCAAGGCAGAGTTCGAGGTTATTTTCGGCGAGGGCATAAGCCGTGTGTCAGAAATCTTCAATCTTGCCGTAGACATGGGCATCATAAAGAAGAGCGGCAGCTGGTTCAGCTACAACGAGAGCAAACTTGGCCAGGGTGCCGAGGCAGTCAAGGCTATCGTACGCGACAATCCTGAACTTTTGGAGGAAATTACTGCCAAGGTAACTGAAAAGCTGGCAGAGAAAAACGACTGATACTGACAAACTGACATATTAACTGCATAAAACAAGGCTCGTGCACTCTGTGGCACGGGCCTTGCGTATTATATAGCGAACGGATAAACGTTAAACTTTAAACATTAAACGTTAAACGTTCTTATATATAAATAGGTAATAAATAAAAAATAAATACAATTATGGGAAAGATTATTGGAATTGACTTGGGTACAACAAACTCTTGTGTATCCGTTTTTGAGGGCAACGAGCCCGTGGTTATCACCAACAGCGAGGGTAAGCGCACCACTCCCTCTATCGTAGCATTCGTGGATGGTGGCGAGCGCAAGGTGGGCGATCCTGCCAAGCGTCAGGCTATCACCAACCCCAAGAAGACCATCTTCTCTATCAAGCGCTTCATGGGTGAGACCTATGACCAAGTTAGCAAGGAGGTTGGCCGTGTACCTTACAGCGTAGTGAAGGGCGACAACAACACTCCCCGTGTCGACATCGACGGCCGTCAGTACACTCCACAGGAGATCAGTGCTATGGTTCTGCAGAAGATGAAGAAGACTGCCGAGGATTATCTCGGTCATGAGGTTACTGAGGCTGTTATCACCGTACCTGCTTATTTCTCTGATTCTCAGCGTCAGGCAACCAAGGAGGCTGGCCAGATTGCAGGTCTCGAGGTTAAGCGTATCGTCAACGAGCCCACAGCTGCTGCTCTGGCATACGGTGTTGACAAGGGCGACAAGGACATGAAGATTGCAGTATTCGACCTGGGTGGTGGTACCTTCGATATCTCTATCCTCGAGTTCGGTAGCGGTGTATTCGAGGTTCTTTCTACCAATGGTGATACTCACCTGGGTGGTGACGACTTCGACCAGGTTATCATCGACTGGTTGGTAAATGGCTTCAAGGCAGAAGAGGGTATCGACCTGTCTAAGGATCCCATGGCTCTTCAGCGTCTGAAGGAGGCTGCCGAGAAGGCAAAGATCGAGTTGTCAAGCACAACTTCTACCGAGATCAACCTGCCTTACATCACTGCCGATGGTGGTGTGCCCAAGCACTTGGTTAAGACTCTGAGCCGCAGCGAGTTCGAACGTCTTGCCGACGGTCTGGTACAGGCTTGTAAGATTCCTTGTCAGAACGCTATGCGCGACGCAGGTCTCTCAAACAGCGATATCAACGAGGTTATCCTCGTGGGTGGTTCTACTCGTATCCCCGCAGTGCAGAAGATGGTTGCCGACTTCTTCGGCAAAGAGCCTTCAAAGGGTGTTAATCCCGACGAGGTTGTAGCTCTTGGTGCTGCTATCCAGGGTGCTTCTCTCTCTGGTGAGAAGAGCGACATCGTTCTGCTCGACGTAACTCCTCTGTCTATGGGTATCGAGACCATGGGTGGCGTTATGACCAAGCTCATCGATGCCAACTCTACCATCCCCTGCAAGAAGAGCGAGGTGTTCTCTACCGCTGCTGACAACCAGACTGCAGTTACCATCCACGTTCTTCAGGGCGAGCGCCCCATGGCCAGCCAGAACAAGAGCGTAGGTCAGTTCAACCTCGATGGTATTGCTCCTGCACGTCGTGGCGTTCCTCAGATCGAGGTTACCTTCGACATCGATGCCAACGGTATCCTGAACGTTTCTGCCAAGGACAAGGCTACCGGCAAGGAGCAGCACATCACCATCACCGCATCTTCTGGTCTTTCTAAGGAGGAGATCGAGCGCATGAAGGCAGAGGCTGAGGCTAATGCTGATGCTGATAAGAAGGAGCGCGAGAAGATTGACAAGCTCAATCAGGCCGACTCTATGATCTTCCAGACCGAGAATATGCTCAAGGAGTCTGGTGATAAGATTCCTGCCGATGTTAAGGCCGAGGTAGAGGCTGCTCTCGAGAAGATGCGCACAGCACACAAGGCACAGGACATCCCTGCTATCGACGCAGCCATGACTGAACTTCAGAACGCAGCTGCCAAGCTCTATCAGGCACAGCAGCAGGCAGGTCCCGGTCCCGATATGAACGGTGGTTGCAACGGTGGTTGCAATGCTGGCGCCCAGCAGGGTGGCAAGGACGACATTCAGGATGCCGACTTCGAGGAAGTAAAGTAATATAAGGTTGACATATAATAGGCAAGTGGCGGGCAACTCGATAATGTAGTTGCTCGCTACTTTTTTTATTCTTGGCTTTGATTGTGGTATTCTCTCTAATGTGCAGAGGGAAATACAAAAAATAGTTGTACTTTTGAGCATATATAAACACGTAAATAGAGATAACAGATGAGCAGAATAACAAAATCAAACAAGGGTATCCCGGCAAAGTATCCGCTTTGTCTGCACGCCAACTGTCCGAAGGCAGATACCTGCCTGCACCAGTTGGCATTCCGTCGTCATGAGGAATTGGGAAGTCACCTCACCTTGATAAATCCATCAGTGTGCACCATGCAGGACAATTGTCCTCATTATGCCTGTGCCCAGCCAGTAAGGTTTGCCAGAGGCTTCACCAACTTCCAGAAACGTATGTTCCCTCAGCAGTATTCTAAGTTCATGGATATGCTCATCTTGCACTTCGGACGCAATCAGTATTTCATGCGCAGAAGTGGTAAGGTAGTCTTGCCTCCAGATGAGCAGGAGATTGTGCTTAATGCCTTGAAAAAGTGCGGAATAGAATCCCATTTCGATTTTGACGAATACATAGAATCCATTCACTGGGTTAGATAGCCAGTACCATATAGTTGGTACTGTAATACTTCTATGTCGGTACTGCAGTACCAATGGGCTGGTACTGCAGTACCGATTATGTGAAATAAAAATCGGTACTGGCTCTCTGTGTTTCTCTATCCAAAATAGCTGTTTTAAGATTCCTGCTATTCAACTGCCTTTGGCTTTGTTTTATTCAAGCAACTTTAGGAAATCTTATATGCTTAAAATAATCTTCGCCAAGGAACGAACCGTTCTCCATCCTCTTCTTATCCAAAACATATCCACGTATAGCAAACTCTCGCAATACGCTTGTTGCCCACTGACGGAACTGAGTTGCACGAATGCTGTTCACACGCTAACCTACGCTAATAACAGCATCGAGATTGTAGAACACAGTTTCTCGTTTAACCTGCCTATTACCTTCCATCCGAACTATTTCCATTTTGGAAACAGTTCGCTCTTCTGTGAGTTCCCCTTGCTCATAAATGTTTTTAAGGTGCTTGCTTATTGCAGGTATGTTCACATCGAAAAGCATCCCCATTGCCTTCTGTGTACACCACACTGTTTTATCTTTGTAGAACACTTCAACACCTTGTTCCTTCCCTTCTATTTGAAAAATTAGGAATTCTGCTGTGCTATTTCTTATTTCTTTACGATTTGCCATAAGTTCTTTTCATTATCAACTGGTGGTAATTTGTCATGGTTTGATTAGCCCTCTTCTATATTCGTCATCCCAAACAGTACGCACTTTACGCTCTTCAAATAATTGTATAGATTGTTTCTTAGGCATAACTAATAATAGTCAATACAGGTTGGTCTTTTTTCTTGGTATATTACTACTCCTATAATACTTGCCTACATCATTCCACCATATCTTTGGCTTACATAATCATAAACTGCATCCTTGTAGTAATTGATACTTTCGTCTGAATAGCTTTCGGGCAAGTCGCTCCAAAGTATATTACGAATGGTTACGACAATGGTAGCTTTTGCAGTAGGATTGTCAAATGGATTGCTCATTTCATCCAACATGCTTTTTATCTTTGCCAATAAATCCACGGCAACCTTCTTCAGCTTCTTGATGTCTTCTTTTGAAAGGTTCTCTTTCATCAGCACGTCATACATGGAAAGTTGTTCATCGTTCTCAAAACCTTCACGGACGTAGCGTTTTTCTTCTTCCGTTAAGTGTTGCGACAGTTGCATCAGTTCCTCAAAGGTCTGCTCAATACTCACACGGTTTTGCTCCTGATTGTATTCACGGATAATCTCCTGATATTTCTCGTAGAAATTGATACGCGATGGATTCTGTGCCAACATCTGTGCTATACGCTCCTGCAACAGTTCCTGTATATCCCGTAGTACTAGGTTCTTGTCTTTCCTCTTGGCAAACTCGTGTCTAAGCAAATCAAAATTGATTCCACTGATATCAAATCGTTTGGACGTTTCCGTCTCGGCCACTATACTGGATTCGGTTTCCAGATGCTCATTCACAATCTTGTTGATGGCTACACTCAAGTCCGTAATGTCTGCATGCTTGCGTTTCTTCTGCAGTTCCTTGTATATGGCCTCTATTGCATCCTTGTGCAGTTTCATTTCCTGTGTGATATCCTCACGATCCAGATATTTCCATAGTTTCAGCAATGTAGTGGCATAGGTGCAGAAGGTCTTTCTCACTTCTGCTGTCTCGCACATGGCATTGGCGGCTTCCTTGAGTAGCGCCAGTTTTTGGAAATTGTCAGCATCAATCAGATGTTTTATTTCAAAATCATGTTCCTTCAGGAATGTTGCTGCAGCCGCTATTGCTTCGTGTACATGCTTGATCAGTTCCTTCTTGTCTATGGTTGGGTCGTTGCCTCTGTCTCCACCGTCTGGGTTGGCTGTATAATCTGCCAAAGCCTGACGTAGAGCCTTCACTATGCCAATGTAGTCAATGATAAGTCCGTTAGTCTTTCCCTCTGCCACACGATTGGCCCTTGCTATTGTCTGCATCAGCGTATGAGCCTTCATTGGCTTGTCTATGTACAGGCACGAAAGTGTCTTTACATCAAAGCCCGTGAGCCACATGGCACAAACAAACACCACCCTCAGTTTATTGTCCTTGTCCTTGAACTCCTTGTCCAATTCCCTCTTTTCCATCTTCTGGCGATGCGACAGAATGTCCAATCCCCATTTCTGGAAGGTTTGAATCTCATTCTGTTCTTGCGAAACGACAACTGCCATTTCTGTTTCCTGCATCCACCTTAGTTTGCGCTTCAGTTCCTGTGCTTCTTGTTGGTAGCTCAACGTCTTTATCTTGTTTTTCAGCAGTTCTATTTCCTCCTGCCAATACTCTTGTACGTAGTCGTACATCCTTACGCAAGTTACCTTGTTGTAACTCACCATCATAGCCTTGCCTGAAGTCCACAAGTCGCTATAATGGCGGACAAAGTCCTTGGCAACTATACGCAAGCGTTTCTCGGCCGTAAGCACATGCACTTCTTTGGCAAATTCCCTCTCCAGTTTAGCCAATTGCGAAGCATCCATATCCCCTGCCTGTTCCAGGGCAGAAGCTATTTCTTCGTTAATTTCGGGATTCTGTAGGTTCTGCAAGCGCTCACCTCTGTTCTCATAGTACAAAGGCACTGTAGCCTTGTCCTCCACGGCACGTTTGAAGTCGTATATGCTGACATATCCGCCAAAGGTACGCTCTGTGATGTTGTCGTTCGAGAGCAGGGGAGTACCGGTAAAGCCTATTCGGTTGGCCGTAGGCAACAGGTGCATCAGGTTGTCGGCAAAGATACCGTTCTGTGTTCGGTGTGCCTCGTCACTGATTACCACTATATCGTGGTCTGGATAAATCGGTTCCGCATCCGGACGGTTGAATTTCTGTATCAGTGAGAAGATGAACCTGGGATTTCCTTTCAGTTTGGTTATCAGGTCTTCACCGCTTTGGGCAATGAATTTCGAAGCCTTAACATTCCCCAACATTCCGCAGTTCTCAAACGTATCGCTTATCTGCTTGTTCAGTTCGTCACGGTCGGTCAATACCACAATGGTAGGCGAACTGGAAAACTTGCGCAGTATCTTCTGGGAGAGGAATAGCATGGAGTAACTCTTACCGCTACCTTGCGTGTGCCAGAACACTCCTAACTTGCCATTTACATATTCACGGTTTCGGTACATCTCCACAGCTTGGTTCACTCCCAGGTATTGGTGGTTACGTGCCATTATCTTTACCGTGCGACCATCCGAGTGGTCGTAAAGGATAAAGTTCTCCAGCAAATCAAGGAAGTTTTCCTTCTTGCATATTCCTCGCAACATGGTAGGCAGTTCAATGCTTCCAGCCTCCATTTCGTTCAGACGTTTCCATTCGTGGAAGAACTCCCACTTCGAATCAATTGTACCAACCCTTGCTTCCAATCCATTGCTGAACATGATGAAGGCATTGTGGTGGAACAATTGCGGTATGGTATCCAAATAGTCCCGGTAGTTCTTGTTGAACGCATCAACCACCTCCACGTCATGGTTCTTCAGTTCCATGAAGAGCAATGGAATACCATTCACGAAACCTACGATGTCAGCCCTTCTTCGGTACAATGCACCATATACCCATAGTTCTCGTACACATAGGAACTCATTCCTTAGGGGAGAAGCAAAGTCTATCACTTTGGCTTTCACCTCTTCCGTTTCGCCATTCGGTTTGGTGCGTGTTACGGGTATGCCATCCTTGATGTACTGATATTTCTGTTCGTTGATTTGCATCAGCGACTGGCTGCTCATGCGTTCTGTCATCCGCTCTACCGCTTCGGCCAACTGCTTCTCCGTCATCCATGGATTCAGAGTCTTCAGTGCCTTGCAGAAATGACGCACAAGCAGCACTTCGTGATAGCTCTTTCTGCCCAAGGTGCCAGCCTCGCCAAGCACCTCTGCATCCCATGCCATCACACTGGTCCATCCCAATTCGTTTTCCAACAAATCGGCTGCACTTTTCTGTATCAGTTGGTCTTCGCTGTAGTCTTTTGACATAATAAAGTGTTTTAATCAATTACACATGAAATAATCCACGTTACTATTGCTATCAAGATGGATACAATGGCAATTAAAATGGCCGTTTTGGATAATCTGCGACTTTCTTGAGCCTCCAGCAGATTAGCAGCCAATGCATGGTATGTCTGATTCTTATACTCCTCTACCCCCTTTTCTGTTAGGTATATTAGTGTCTGTTTTATTCTAGGGTCATACTCGATTCTTATTAATCCTATAAATTTCATATCCACCAACCACTTTTCTATGAGTTTGTCTGGCTCTTTAACTCCCTCTAACAAAGTCTTTTATAAATACTTTTCGTGATGTATCCTTCATTTATCCTTTTAGCATCGTGACACAAAAGGAACTCTTTTAGACGATTTAGAGTCCAAGCAAAGAACAAATACTTTGAAGCATTTTCTTCAAGAAGTTCTTTCCTGCTTGTTTTGATGTTATATGTTCTATAAGGTACTCCCATATTTACACATTTATTTCTCCACCCATCAACTTGGGAAGTAAGCGGTCACGTGCCTCGGTGAGGTGACGGATTTGGTAAAGCATATTTTGTCTTTGATTAAATATATCTTGTAAAGACTTAAATAGTTCTTTTCTGTTAGGTACTAATATCTCTATAGAATCTATATGTTTTTTTCCAAGATGAGCAACAGTTGATCCAACAAGGGTTTGTTCAAAATATTTTATAGGTTCTTTTATTGCTAGGAAAATAAACCCTTTTATTACTTCTTCTATAGGTCTAAAAGAACAAGCTCGTTGTACTAAATATGCATCGCCACCACTCCAAGTATTAATATGAAAAACACCATCCATACCAACAACAATATCTCCATTGTGTACAACATAATCTGCGGAAGCCTCTTCGGTTGTGTAATCAGACGTTATTCCATCTGGTATATTTCTAATTCTTAAAATAGGCATACCTTCACTATTGCTGTTGAATAATTTCCCATCAAAAGCATACCCATATTGTACATTTACCAATTCTGTAATCTTCTTCTTCTCCCACCCCTCAGGTACACCATTCACAATCTTAGTGTTTTCGTGTCCTGGAAAGCGGAGGTCAATGAACCATTCCTTATAGAGACGTTGAGCGGATTCCTCTAATAGCTTTATTTGCTTTTGGTAGTTCTCAATTAAAGAGTCGTAGCGAGAGAGAGTTGCACCAATGCGCTCTTGTACATCTTTTGGTGGCAAAAGAAATGCGAATCTTTTTATTGTATCAAGTGTTATACTTGCTTGGTTGGCTGCTCCTCTTGCTTCTCCTATAACATATCCAGAAAAATCAACGCATTTTATTCTATAGTATAAATAATCTTTATCAATACATTCAATAGGTATAATTTTTACAATGTTTTGATTAAGTAAAGAACCTTGGTGATAATAAGGAACTCTAACCACTTTTCCTACCACAGAGTTTGGATTATATTGCCATGACCCAACCGTTTGAACTAAAATGTCTTTTTCCGTAAGAACATAATCCTTGTAATTATTATATTCCGAAACTGGATAATATACTAAGTCTTTATCTGTTATTGAGTTTAATGTAAAATCGGAGACACGAACGACAGGAACTCCTTTTGGCGTATAAAGAGCACTCTTAAATGCAAATCCCTTTTTGGTTGTAATGCATTCTCCTAACTTCACTTTCTTCCATTCGCTCATACCTCACCCTCCTTTCCAACAATCTCCCAATGTCCATTCTTATTACTACCGACACGTGTAATGATGCCTGCCTTCTTTAATTCGCCCAAACGACGCTTAACGGTAGCTTCGGATACACCAATCATAGCAGCATATGCAGCATAGTTCAGAGTATTGTCCTTCACTATGGCCTGATAAAGTTTATCTTTTATCGGGTCAGAAGATGATTTTATCGAGTCAAATGACGGATTTATCGGGTCAGCGAGTTGTGATTTCTTGAATGATTCGATTTCTCGGGTCAAATTACGGATATGTTCTTCCACCATAAATTCCCGATAAGGAGCCAATGTTTCTTGCTCACGGGCATCTACCAATGACTGAATATATTCGGCTTTGTCTTCTTTGACAATTTTCGATGGTATCAAGCCAAATTCGTATTGTAAATGGTTCATCACCAATCGTGACATACGACCATTGCCATCTACCCACGGATGGATGGTTACTAACTGGAAATGAGCATCGAAACTCAATAGATATTTTTCAATAACA
>JAZRCG010000043.1:0-16577 GCA_045659645.1 Bacteroidaceae bacterium
GCCCCCCTAACTTAGGGGGACAGTTTGCTGGCGCTGTGATTTTCAGTTGTAACTGACTGTCCCTCTAAGTTAGGGGGACGAGCGCGAAGCGCGGAGGGGGTATGTTAGATTTCAGTTTTCCGTTTTCACCTTTCCGTTCGTTTCTCACTCCTTCGCAATAATCTCCGCAGGTTTCTGCTTCATCACCCTGCGGACGTGGAGTGACACTACAATGAGGATTACTATGGAAGTGATGCCGATGCTCAGCACTATGGGCATTACGGGGGATATGAGGTGCTGAGGAATCTTTTCTGATACAGCCCACTCTTTAAGGAATTGGTTCAAGAGTAGAAGTAGGGGCACCATAATCACGCTTGCCACACCTATGAGCCACAGGTAGAGGCGGCCGAATAGCAGTGCTATGTCCCCTCGCTTTGCGCCGTGTATTTTACGCAGAGCCACTTCTTTCTGACGCGAACGGGTGTCGAGGGCAATGGTGCTCCAGATTCCCATAAAGCAGACGATGAAACATATTGCGGAGAGAATCCACGCACCGCGTTGGAGGTTATCAAAGACCAAAAGTTTTTGGGTGTATTCTTTGCGCAGATTGAACACCGTAGGCTCTACTGGTAACGGATTGATGCTGTGCATCACTTCCTTCATCTGCTCCATAGCCTCATTGTATTTGCCCTCTTCGGGTTCAATGATATAATCCGCCCTTATATTATTTCCTAATTCATATAGTGCCACTACTTCCCATGCCATGTATAACTTGTTGTTATCGTACTTATAGGGCATTGTGGCAAAGGTTCCGCCTATGGGCAGTGGTGGGATTCCTTGCCAATGAGATATGGTTAAGCTCCCATTTTTGATGATGCCCAAGGAATCAAACTCGGCATACAATTTTTCGGTCAGCAGTATGCACTCCTTTCTTTGTTCCTCGGGTACGAACCATTTTATGGGACGTTGCCAGAAATCCAGGAATGCGGTGTCTGCCAAAAAGTGTGTATTAAAGAACTCACTTTCAAAAGCATCCTTTGCTCCAGGTGTCTCATCAAACTCAATGAAAGTATTTAAGAAATTAATATCCTTGATGTAGCGCTTGATATTTTCAGGATTTGTTTGCAGGTACTCTGCCAAAGCCAAATCATCCTGCAAGGTTAAAGGACGAATCAGGATACATTCTGCATAATGCTCATCATTGTCGGGGATGTTCATTTGCTCCTTAATAAGACCAATGAACTGCGAAAACGCCACAGAACCAGCAAGGAAGACTAAACACACCAGCAACTGAATGCCCAACATAGTATTGCGCAGTGTGTGACGGGCATTGCGGTGCATGCCAGCTGCCAATCCTCGGTTGGCATTACGTATTCGGTTCAGTGTAATCCACACGACGAGTGCACTTAGCAGGACAATGCCACCATAGAGCCAAAGAGTCGTTTCAAAATGTCCATTTACAACCCATCCCTGTTGGTAAAACATATCCCCCAGATGTTGCTCCGAATAGTTTTCCAACCACGAAATCAGCACCAATGCCAATGCCAGAGTTGCTGTTAGTGTTATCATTGTTTCTGTCAGGAACAAGGCAAACAGACTTCTCGCCGAAGCGCCATGCACCGTGCGGAGCGCCACTTCGCGTCTGCGCATCTGGAAGAGTTGTATTTGCATTTTCAGGAAACCCACCAGTGCGGATAAAAGCACCATGGAGCTAATAAGATATACGATGGTGCGGGTCAGCATCACTCCCTGTATCTCCTCCTTTAGTGCCTCGTCAGCATGGCGAATCCTGACCTTAAGTCCCAGTGGTGCAAGTCTGTTGTTAGCCTCTGTTTCCAATTGTGCCATGGTATATCCGTCCTGTAGCACAACCTCGTAATTTTCGTCTAAACTATAGCTTTCAATAGGAACACCAGGATGCTCTCCACAAAAGTACATTCGATTATAGATACGATCCAATTCAGAACAGCTACGGATGACATCGCGTACTGTGTAAGTGGCATAGTGCCAATACTTATCAGCACCCATTTCTTGAATCTCAATCTTTGTGCCTATGGGATTCTGGTCGCCACAGATCAGTTTTGCTTGCGTTTCGGTCAGCACCGCTTCACCGTAGTTCAGTACAGGAATCTTTTCGCCCGTCAGTGCCGAACGGATACCTCTGAAGTTAAGGTATTCTGGAACAACGTTTTTGCTCCCAGACGTCATAAGCAGTTTTGTGGAGTCGGGTAGGGTTATTGTTGTTTTCATATGTCCATAACTCATATCTGCATAGAAAAGCTTTTCTACGCCTGGCATTCCACCGTTCGAGGTTAGGGCAGTATGGATATCGCTGGTAATAGTGACATTAAATTTATCGGAAGAAATTTTAGCGAAACTCATCTCATACAGACGGTCGTAATAAGGTTCATCGCAAATTGCAGGTGGAGCATAGTATCTCAGCACGAAGTGCGTAGCCGCCAGAGTTACCATACCCACCGCCAGCGCCAAAACGCTGACAAGGGTCTGGAACTTGTATTTCATGAGATTGCGGTAGGCAATCTTGAGGTTGTGGGAGAGGAAGACCCAGTGGACCCTCCCCCTTACCCCTCCACAAGGGAGGGGAGTATGATGTACTTGGTGATGATTAGCGCTTGTATTATTGGTCATAGATTTGTATCAAAAGTTTGTTCTTATATCAGAGAGGAAAAGTGTTGGATAGATGTGTGGGACATACCCCCTCCGCTTCGCTCGTCCCCCTAACTTAGAGGGACAGTTGGCTGGCGCTGTGATATTCAGTTGTAACTGACTGTCCCTCTAAGATAGGGGGACGAGGAGCGGAGCTCCGGAGGGGGTATGTTAGATTTGACTTCAGCCCCTCCGGGCGTCGACCTTTGGTTCCGTTTTCCGTTTTCACTTTTCCGTTCGTCTTTCACTCCTTCGCTATCACCTCGGTGGGATTCTCCCTGAAGCACACTTTTACTTTATATGCAACGAGGGCGGTGATGATGAGGGAGATAAGCAGGACGATACCGAGGGCAGGGGTGAAGCCAAGGGTAATCTGCATGGTGTAGGTCTTCAACCAGAGGTTCATCAAGTAATACCCTATGCAGAGGCCTATGAGAGTGCCGAGGGCAGAGATGATACCATAGGTGCGTAGAGTGCGGCGAAGGCAATCCCCATAGTGCGCACCGAAGACACGGCGTATGGCTATGGCACGGCGCTGGCGTTGGAGGTCGGCACTTATCAGCGTTATCAAACCGAAGAGGGCAATGCTAATACCCACTACGGAGAGCACGGAGTAGAACCTCAGGTAGCGTTGCTCCCTTTCGTACTTCTCGGCAATGAGGTCGCCATAGTTTATGATGCGCACCTTTCCTGAATTTGGGGTAATGTCGTGACGCATCAGAATTTCTTCCACGGCAGCAATGCCTTCCTTCTCCTTGCCGGGGAGGAAACGGAAGTATAGGTATCGGGTGGCTTGCTCCTCCATGCTTGGACAGAAAGCAATCAACTCGGGTTCCTTGTAAAGGTCGCGCGTGCAGATGTCCACCGTGCCTATCACCTCCAGTTTATTGTGGGTATTGAGTATAGGATTATCAGGTGTTACCCCGAAATACTCTTTTGCCTTGCTGCTCAACAGCACCTGGTTTTCTTTCCATTGGAATTCATCCTCTACAGGTTTCCAGAAGTTGGGTTTGATGTCAAACAGACGCATAGTGCCTTCTGTCAACTCCATCAGGGTGATGTTGTGCTGAAAACCATCAACTCTCCAGCCCAAAGCCCATCCGCGTTCGAAGATGGAATGATTCATCACACAGGTATCTACCGTTGCCAAGGCATTTATCTCTTGTGCCATCTCGGGCGTATTTACCACAGGACGAGCGTCGTATCGCAAGCAGTCAAGAGTATAAACCCCATCGGGATTCACTCCCAGCACCTCGTCGGTGGCAAAGTGTACCTGTCTGCCACCATTCCACACGAGGAATACGAGCAACACACTAACCGCCACCTGCACCACGGCAAGGGGATAGTTCAGGGTTGATGCGCGTCCCTGTGGAGCACCTTGTAGGGCACGCTGATGTCGGCGATTCTGTACATACACTGGTATCAGGCAGAGCAAGAGCAGTGCGGCAAGCAGCACAAGCAACGAACCTGCATACCACATGTACACCTCGGTGTGGGTAATCTTCACCTCCTTGAAGAAGGTATCGAAGCTTAGTGTCATCAGCACAAAGGTGAGCACGCCAATGGCACCGAACATAAGCAGCACCTCTGCCTGCAAGCGCAACAAGGTGTCGCGACTACCTCCACCCAGACAGATGCGCAAGCGGTGGTCTGTCCATCTACGGTCGGCTGCGTTGTTGAGCAATGCCAGATAGGAGAAGATGCCAGATATGAGCAATAGGGTGGAGAGGATGAGGAACACGCCCGGATAGAAGGCTGCCTTCCAGAAACTTCCCTCGTAGTTCAATAGTGCGCTCATACGCAAGGGTACGAGGTGGAGGCTTGTATAATCATCATTGTATTGCGAGGTGGAGAACTGCTCCAGCACCTCGTCCAAGGAGCGCTGCATTGCTTTGGGATTCGATGTGCGTACATAGACCTCAGCACTATAAGGCGCATAGCAAAAGTCTTGGACAGGTGTGGGTTCAATCTGTTTGCACACAAAGGCAGTGGGATACTTTATCGACTTTTCGTTCCTAAGGTTCACCACACCTACGATGCGGTAGGGTTCTTGAACATCATTTACCTTTCCCATTACCGTCATACCCTCCAGGTCGGTTGTTCCATAGAGCGCCATAGCCGTAGACTCTATGAGTACCACCTCTCTTTCCTCGCGGGCAGGTCTGCCATTGATAAACTCCATTTCCATTGCCTCGAAATATTCGGGGTTGACACTTCTGGAAGGTTGTACGATTGTTGTGTCGCGGGTACCGATAAATTCTACACTTGCGGTGTGATGATACAATCCCACCTTGGCATCCGTAGGGGCATGGTCGCGGATGGCGCACGCCACACTATCGGTGAGCCAATAACTGTAAGCATTGAACCCCTCGGGGGTAGTTGCTTGCACAAGGTACACATTGTCGGCATCTGCCACATAGGTTTCTTCGTGTGTCACTCGCCATATCATAGAGGCAGAGAACACAAAGGCAGTCAGCGCCATAGAGATGATGCCCACGATAAGAATGCTTTGCCCCATATTGCGCCTTATGTGGCGCAGGGCTTGGAGGAAGTTGATGGACAGAATGAGCCTTGGACCCACCCCAGCCCTCCCTGTGAGGGAGGGGGTAGGATGTACTGGGTGATTGTTGTTTTGCATATTTGTGATGCTAGATTAGTTGTATTTCAAAAAGCGTCTTGGGGGTATGTTGGATTTCTGTTCTTCTTTTTCGTTTTGTCCGTTATATTTTATCCACCCCCTCCCCCCTGCGGGGTACTCCCGCCTGTCTCAGGGGGAGAGTTTTGGATATTCAGTTGTAACTGACTGTCCCTCTAAGTTAGGGGGACGAGCGCGAAGGGGGTATGTTAGATTTCCGTTTTAATCCCGCGTTGCGGTCTTGAACCTGCTTCCGCTCGGCATAATCAAAGCAAGCTTTGTTTCTGCTCTCGCTTACTCGCAGATTTCCGTTTTCACTTTTCCGTTTGTTTTACTCCTTCGCAATCATCTCCGCAGGTTTCACTTGCAGGACTTGGTGGAGGTGGTAGCCTACGATGAGGATGATGATGAGGGCGGTGAGCAGGAGAGCACCGAGGATTGGGAGGGTGGGGGACAATTGTTCGGCTATGGAACTGGCCATGCTGCTATTTGCCCAATCCTTCAGCAAGGTGTTGAATAGGATGATGAGGGGAGCGCTGACAAGGGTGGCAATGCCTATGAGCCACAGGTAGAGACGACCGAATAGCAAGGCGATGTCCTTGCGCTTGGCGCCGTGCACCTTGCGCAGAGCCACTTCTTTCTGACGCGAACGGGTGTCGAGAGCAATGGTGCTCCAGATGCCCATTAGGCAAATGACGAGGCAGACACCTGATAGTATCCACGAGGCGCGTTGCATGACTTCGAAGAGGCGGATTTCGGGGTCGAGAGTTTCACGAAGATTTACCACGCGTGGATCCAAGGGCTTGGGATTGATGCGGTGCATTTCATCCTTGAGGTTGGCAAAGACTCGCTCGTACGCACCCTTCTTGGGCTGGACGATGATTTCGGTGACACTCTCCTGGCTCCAATTTCTTATGTACATCACCTGGCAAGTATTGGATAAACGCTTATTGTCCATATAAGGCAGAGTGGCAAAGGTGCCACCGATGCGATATGGCAAACCTTCCTCTGGCTGAATAACACCGCTGGCGGTAAGTCCATAGCGATCCATCTTGGTATAGAGTGAGTCGCTCATCAATATGCAATTTTCACGTTCCTTGGGGGGCAGTACCCAATGGATAGAGCGGTTCCAGAAGTTGAGCAGCGTTGAATCGCTAACATTATACTGACGAATCCATAAATATCCCAGTTCTTCTTTTGCCTTGGGGTCTTCAAGGATTTCCTTTATGCGGAAATAGCTATTTCTGATGGGTATGAAGCACTCGATGTCCTTTGCCTCTGTGCGCAGGTACTCCATTATTTTGGGCGAATCTTCTATAAGGTAGGGTCGCACCATGATGCACTCCTTATAGAAATCATCGTTCTCTGGAACATTAAAGCCTTTCAAGGCGAGTTCGCTGAAATGTGTCAAGGCAAGGCTACCACCCACGAAGAGTATGCAGATGGCTATCTGTATGCCCAGCATCGTGTTGCGAAGGGCGTGTCCACGACTGCGATGTAATTGCATCGCCATGCTTTGACGCTGGCGCATCATAGTGCGGACGGTAAACCATACCACCACGAGGCTCAGGAGCAGCGTGGCACCAAGTATCACCGCAACACTTTCGTACACACCATCTATGTGCCAACCCCATTCGTTAAGGTAAAGAGTGAGCGAGGTGTTGGCAAAGTCGATGAGTAAGGTGGCAAGAATGCCTGCTACGATGCCTGTAAACACGAAGGTGAAGAGTGTTTCACAAGCAAAGAGGCGGAAGATGCTTCTGCTAGTGGCACCATGCACTCGGCGCAAAGCCACCTCGCGCTGACGCATGCGGAATAGTTGCAATTGCATCTTCAGGAAGCCTATGAGGGCAGCAGCAAGGATGAGCGAACTGATAAGGTAGACGATGGTGCGAGTAATTAGCAAAGACCTCGTCTGCTCGGCATTGTTCACACTCAGGGGGGTGAGGCGTGCCGAGATACCATCAAAGTGCTTCAGGCGGCGTGTCAACTCTGCCTCCACTTCCTTGGGGTCTTGTCCCTCCTGGAGCACAAGGCAGTAATTGCGAAGGTAATCGTCCGTCATACCATCGGCATGGACATAAATGCCAGTCTTAACACCATCGGCTATGCAGTCCGTAGAATATACATCGCGTATGGTAAACTCCTTCCACTCACCATTGTGGGTGAGACCGACGGTGCAACCGATTGGATTATCCTTGTCAAATATGGTTTGTGCAAGCGTATGGCAGATGACCATTTCCTTGTCGTTCAGCACAGGAATCTTCTCGCCCGTGATAGCCGAGCGTATGCCCCAGAAGTTGAGGTCTTCTGCCTGCTTGATATAGTAATTGTAGGCACCGGCGCGTTGGGTACTGTCGGCTAGGTTAAAGGTCATTCCTGAGCCCATGGTTATACCACCCATGAAGGCATTGCGTATCACCTTTTCCACACCGGGCAGGGGACCGCCAGAGAAGAGAGCATCGTGCATTTCGGGTGTGACACGTTCGGTAGGGATGGTGACCCATTCTTGCGTGCCATCCTCCTTGTCTACGGGCAATTTGTAACTTTCGTTGGGGAAGTCCGCTACATAGCAACGATCGTAATACTCCTCCTTACTGATGGATGGCGCTCCCATGTGCTTCAGTACAAAGTGCGTAGCCGCCAGTGTGACCATACCCACCGCCAGCGCCAAAACACTGACGAGGGTCTGGAACTTGTATTTCATGAGATTGCGGTAGGCAATCTTGAGGTTGTGGGAGAGAAAGACCCAGCGGACCCTCCCCCTTACCCCTCCACAAGGGAGGGGAGTATGATGTACTGAGGATTGAGATAGATTATTATAATGATGTGACATGATTGTTTTCTATTGCTTATTCAATAGCAGTTGTAACCACTCCCTCCCCTTGTGGGAGGGTTGGGGAGGGGTCTGTTTGGTCCGCTGGGTTTGTTTGGTCTTCTCCCTACATTTCCACCTCGCTCACCACCTCGCCGTCGAAGAGGTTTATTATGCGGTCGGCATAGTTGGCGTCGTGCTGGGAGTGGGTTACCATGATGATGGTGGTGCCTTCCTTGTGCAGTTCGCAGAGCAGGTCCATCACCTCCTTGCCGTGCTTGGAGTCGATGTTACCCGTTGGCTCGTCGGCCAGGATGATGTGGGGACGTGAGATAACGGCACGTGCTATTGCCACACGTTGCTGCTGACCACCAGAGAGTTGAGAGGGGAAGTGCTGTGCACGGTGTGTCATGGCCACACGCTCGATAACCTCCTTCACCAGTTTGCGGCGTTCCTTCTTGGGCACACCCATATAGAGCAGAGGCAGTTCCACGTTCTCCGACACATTGAGTTCGTCGATGAGGTTGAAACTCTGGAACACGAAGCCCAGTTTGCCCTTGCGCAAGTCGGTGCGGTCGTCCTCGCTCATCTGGCTCACGTCCTTGCCGTCCAGTATGTACGCACCCTCTGTGGGTGTGTCCAGCAAGCCAAGGATGTTCAGCAGAGTAGACTTGCCACAACCGCTGGGGCCCATGATGGCCACGAATTCGCCTTTCTTCACTTCCAGGTTCACGTTCTGCAAAGCCCAGGTTTCCACTTCGTCGGTCTTGAAGACCTTCTTGATGTTTGATAATGTAAGCATAGTTTTAAAGGACCCCTCCCTTTTGAAACGGAAAAGTGAAAACGGAAAACGGAAAACTGCCTTGCGGAGCTTGATAAGCCAGAGCGACTGTTTATCTTGATGAACCGCAGGTGAATAATAACCGTAGGTCGACGTTAAAGCAAGTCAAATCGAAAAACTGAACCGAAGCCGAACCTTTAGGTCGATGTCCCGTTTTCACTTCCGTTTGTTTGGGAATGGGGATTTTTTAATGAGTTAATGAATAATGTTTAGTTGTTTATAATATATATAAGGTATGAGTTAGTTTCCTTGTTCTCCGTTTATTATTTTCTTTGCTTCCCAGTACCGAAATTGATGTTGCATAACTGGTACTGCAGTACCAACGGGCTGGTACTGGAGTACCGACGTGTTAGTACTGGAGTACCAACACTATGGTACTGGCATGGCACTGGGGTGGCTTTTTCATAGGGTTTATATGTTGTGTATTTAGCTTTCCGTTTACCGTTTTGAGCTTTCCGTTCGTCTTCACTCCTTCTTCACCACCTCTGCCGGATGGATTTTGCTTACCTTCCATATCTTGTGGCTGATGGTGAGGAGGGTGACGGCCACAACAAGGAGGATGGAGAGGAAGAGGTAGAAGAGAATCATCATCCAGTCCTTGCTCTCTATGCCATCCAAGGCAAAAGTAGCAAATATGATGATGAAGGCAATGGAGAGTATGCCGACAATGATGCCGCTGATGAGAAGCAGGCGCAGGTAATACCTGCCGAACAGACGCATGATGTCCCACGAGTGGGCACCATGAATCTTGCGCAGGGCCACTTCCTTCTGTCGGCCACGTGATTCAAGAGAGATTGCCGAGTAGACACTTGCTACGATGCAAAGGATGGAGACGATAACAAGTAGGAAACACAATTCGCGCATCAGTTCCAGCATGCGTATGCCCTTGAACCACTCTTCGTACAGGTTGTCTACAGGTACGTCGTTCATGTTGCCTGGCTGTGCCTCTCGCCACATTTCGGTAAGTGCATCTTCTACCTTACCATATTTTCCATCCTTGGGGAAGATGAGATAGTTGGCATCGGGGCTATAGGCACGAAGTTCCTTGGCATTAGTCAAATCCTGCCGTGCCACATCAGAATCTACCAACCAGAACGATGGTGTGCTATGCGAACCTGGGCGATAGCCGATTAGGGCAGGTGCATAGCCAATGAGTGTATAGGAACGGTCCTTGTAAAGTCGGCGTGTCTGCACATCGCTGCTTATGTGCAGGTTCCATTTCTCACGCAGACGCTCCACCTCTTCGGTACGAACGTATATGGCACTGACATGCTTCTGCAGATTCTCGTCTTTGGGCTTGTCTTCGCTGATTTCTATGTCGAGCATGTAGAAGATTTCTTCATCGGTGGCGAGGAAACTATAAGCATGACTTTTGATGCTTCCGTCGGTGTTCCTGTACTTGAGCGTATGCGTTATCAGTCCTTCGTCCACCTCGGGACCTTCGGATTCGCAACAGAAGTAGATGCACTTGGATATGTGCTCTACATCCTTGTTCTGTGCTATCTTGTTGACAAAGTCGGGTACTCCAATGTCCATTGTCCTCATGCTTGCCATAAGAGTCTTGCGGTATGGCGCCTTGTTCTCTGTATAGTTTCCGTATTCCTGTTCGGCAATTACGTTAAGGACATAGAAGGCACCCAATACCGCAAAGGTGAGCATCATGCTTATGGCAAACTGAGTGCCCAACATCACGCTCTGTCCCTTGGTGCGAGGATGTCCGCTACGGCCTACTCGCATGCCCACGGGACTGTGCAACTGGCGGTACAGGGAAATGAAAGCCACCACTAAGGAGCAAAGTAATGTGGCAAGGCAAATCCACATGCCGGTCTCCACAATCATGTCAACATCGAAGAGGATTTCATCGTTCAACCTCTGTATAATGGACATGGCATAACGCGACAGTTGTACGGTGATCAACAACGTGGCTATGGCCGTAAAGGCGAACATGATTGCCATTTCCGTTACGAGGAGCAGGAACAGGTGTCGGGGCTTTGCTCCCATTGTTCGGCGCAGAGCCATCTCACGGGCACGGAGCGAGAAGAGTTGCAACTGCATCTTCAGAAACCCCACGGCACCTATGAGCAGCACACTGCTTCCAAGCAAAAGCACAACACCTATTATCGTCAGATAGAACAGACCATCGTCTGTCCAATCCCATGCGTTCCATTGCAGAGCCACATAGTATTCGGGCAAGGCACCTGCCAGTTGTTCGCGCAACTGCTGTGCCGTGTAGCCCTCTGCCAGTTCTATCTGCAGGCTATTGAGGCGGTTGTATTGCGTTTCAGCGATGCAGTTCTTCTGGCAATAGATAATAGCATCGTTGTAATGATCCTCCAAGCGTTCGGATATGTTCACCACATCGCGTATGGTGCGCTGGCTACCGTATATTTCGCTAAGTATCCTGAAACCACGAGGGTCCACACCTTTGCCAAATACCTTATCGCGGAGATCGTCCGTTATAAGCACGTCGCCTTCGTTCAGTTCGGGTATCCTTTCGCCCGTGATGGCCGAACGGTATCCGAGGTAATGGTATCTTCGTGGCGAGCACTGGGCATATCTGGCAAAGTATGTCTTGGGTTGTGCTGTGTTGTCCTCGAATTCGAAGTCGGTGGCTATCACACTGACAATACCATGAATCTCCTTCATGGCAGGCAGTTTCATGCTATACAGCCTGTCGATAAATGCATTGGTGATGTTCACCATGGGCAATTGTCTGTCTGCTCCGTTGGCATCATGTTTGGCGGTGTTCTTGAATTCCTCTTCGCTCATCTCGTAGATAGTGAACACCGGCCTGCCTTGGTCAATAGAACTGTAATATAAGTTGCGTGCAAAGTTGAACATAATATGCACGGTGATGGCAAAGCACACCACACCCACCGCCAGGCAGGCAATGGAAATGGTGTTCTGCACTTTGTACTTGAGCAGGTTGCGCCATGCGGTCTTAAGGTTGTGGAGGAGGAAGACCCCTCCCCATACCCTCCCACAAGGGGAGGGAGTATGATGTACTGTATTTTGATTTTGCATATTTGTGATGATTTGAGGACCCTCCCCCTGACCTGTCCGCGCGTCGCGGTGGGGACCGCTCCCCTCCAGAGGCACAGGAGCACATTCAGTGCTTCCTCTGAAGGCCTCTGTCGCCACAAGGGAGGGGAGAAGAATGTATAGGGGATAAGGTGAGTTAATGAATGTGTTAGCTAATTATTATGTCATTAGTAAGTTGTAACCACTCCCTCCCCTTGTGGGAGGGTCGGGGAGGGGTCTGCTTGGTCTGTTTGGTTTGGTCTTCACTCCTTCTTCAGCACCTCTGCCGCCTTAATCTGGCTGACGCGGTATATCTTGTTGCCTATGGTGAGGAGGGTGATGGATGCAACGATGAGGATAGAGAGCAGGAGGTAGAGTAGAATCATTATCCAATCTGTTGTATCAAATCCATTCACATAATTCATATTGTGGGTGGTCAGTGCCATCTCGGTCATGAGATTAGCATTGTTGACAAGCATAATGATAAAGGGCAGTGACACTATGCTGACAACAAGAGCACTGATGCCGAGCAAGCGCAGGTAGTAATTGCCAAACAAATGGATGATGTCGCGAGTGTGTGCACCATGAATCTTACGCAATGCCACCTCCTTCTGACGGCCACGTGATTCGAGTGAAATGGCCGAATACACACTTGCCATGATACATAAGATGGACACGACTACCAGCATGAAGCAGAGTTTGCGCATCATTTCAATCAAGCGGATCTCCTTGAACCATGTTTCGTAGAGGTCATTTACATTCAACGGATTCATGTCATCCGGTTTCGCCTCGCGATACATATCGGTAATGGCTTCCTTCACCTCATTATACTTACCTTCCTTAGGGAATATCAGGTAATGGTCAGTGGGAGAATAGGTCATAATATTAGGTATTTGGACACACCATACTGTTTCTTCGCGATATGCGTCGGGTTCTATTACCCAATAGGATGGAACACCTGAAAACTCTGTTCTGCTCCCCATCAACGACATAGCATAACCAATGAGTGTGTAATCATTGTTGCGGTAGAGGTTGCGCGTCTGCACATCACTGCTTATGGGCAAATTCCATTTCTCACGCAAACGTTCCACTTCTTCGCTACGCACGTAGAGGGCACACGTAACGGCCTGAAGCTTCTCGTCTGTTGGTTTTTCTGCGGTAATTTTCACTTTGAGCAAATCCAGGGTCTCCTCGTCGGTTGTAAGTACGCTGACTCCATAAATCGTATCACCATTCTCGTTGAGCGTTAATCTGGCGCGTACGAAAAGCTCCTCGTTGTATCCGGTTCCGTAAGTATGTCCCGTACTGTAGTAATACTTACCGATATGCTCCACAAGTCCTGTTTGCATCAGTTTATCCTTAAAGCCGGGAAGTTTCTCGTCCATTGTCCAAAGATCCGTCATAATCACATTGCGGTAAGGTGCCTTGTCCTCCTTCACGCCTCCATACTTGGCATTTGCAAGTTCATTGAGTACGTAGAATGCTCCCAACACGGCAAAGGAGAGCAACATGCTGATGATAAACTGAATGCAGATCATGATGCTCTGTCCTGCGGTTCGCGGACTTCCGCTACGCCCGGCACGCATTCCCACAGGGCTGTGCACCTGGCGATAAACGGAACAGATAACTACGACAATTGATCCTGCCAAAGTGACGAGGCAAATCCACAAGCCTGTCTCTACCAATTGGTTGGTGTCAATCACGAAATTTTCATTTACGCTTTGTATAATGGGCAGTGCATTGTGAACAAGTTGAATGGTAATGAATGAAGTCACTAAGGCTGTGATGGCAAATACAAGGACTATTTCAGCCATCAACAACCCATACAGATGTCGAGGCTTGGCACCCATCGTACGGCGCAATGCCATTTCGCGCGAACGCAGCCCAAAGAGTTGCAACTGCATCTTCAGGAATCCTGTTACACCAATGAGCAACACACTGCCTCCAAGCAGGAAAACGATGCCAAGGATTGAAAATGTTTGCCAGTCAAAGTCGGGCTGTTGCAATTTCACATAGTATTCGGGAAAGGCGCTGACAAGCTGTTCATGCATATCCTCAGCCGTGTAACCTTCGTTCAGTTCTATTTGTGCGTATTCTTTAAAGAAAGCATAACGATTGTCAACGATAAAGTTTTTATGACACAGGATGATGTCTTTGTTTATTATATTATTACTGCGTTCTTTAGTGTTAAGCACATCGGATATGACCGCATTGATTTCTTCTTTGATTAGGGATCCGCTTACATGAAATCCACGTGGGTCCACATCTTTGCCATAAACCTGATCACGTAATTGGTCGGTGATGAGAATTTCGCCTTCGTTCAGTTCGGGAATAATCTGGCCGGTAATTGCTGAGCGATACTTCTGATAATGAAAGAAGCGTGGCGAACAAGTAATTGTGCCCGTATAACAAGTTTTGTCAATGTCTGTACCATCTTCAAATTTTGCCATTGTTGCCCAAGTATCATAACCATGCAGTTCGCGCATAGCCGGCAATTCCAAGTTGTAGAGCTTTTCAACGAAGGAATCCGTGATATACATATTTGGTGGCTCTGGCTTGAAGTTATTATCGGCGGAAGGGGTGTAATTCTTGTATTCCTCCTCGGTCATTTCGTAGAAGTGGAAAATAGGACGTCCGGTGTCGTATTTTGTGTAATACAGATTCCTCAGGTAAGCACTTCCCACCTGGAACACCACGGCAAAGCACATCACACCCACGGCCAGACAGGCAATGGAAATGATGTTCTGCGTCTTGTACTTGAGCAGATTGCGCCAAGCGGTCTTTAGATGGTGAAAGAAGAAGACCCCTCCCCATACCCTCCCACAAGGGGAGGGAGTAGAATGTACATGGGATTGTGATTGATTGTGATTTTCCATATTTGTGATGAATCGTGTTTTATGGTAATAACGGGATTGGAGGTTATTTTGTTACATTGTTGTGCTTCTTTTCCTTGCCCTCCATCAAAACTGGAGGGCAAGGACGTCTTCTAACCTAATTTATAACCTTTTTCAACATCTCTTAATTATTGGTTTAGGGGGTGTTTTGTGGAGTTTATATTTTGCAACATACCCCCTCCGCTTCGCTCGTCCCCCTAACTTAGAGGGACAGTCAGTTACAACTGCATATTGTATCTATGGAGAGTTGGACAGGAGGCATCTATCAGTTAGTTGTAACCACTCCCCGCCCTTGGGAGGGTTGGGGAGGGGTCCGCCATTTCTTCTAGTCCACCACCACCTCCTCTACATCTCCCAATCTGTCATAGCCGCTTACGATTACTTGGTCGCCGGGGGTGAGACCATCGATAACCTCGTATTGCTCGGGGTTCTGACGACCTATCTTTATGTCCACACGACGTGCCACATTGCTGCCTTCCACCATACGGTATATCCACTTGCCACCGGTCTTTTGGTAGAAGTCGCCACGGGGTATGATGATGGCAGGCTCGGGTTGGCCAAGCTCTATCTTCACACGGTAACTCTTGCCCAGACGTATGTTCTCGGGGATGGAGGAGGTGAAGAGCAGGTCGGTGTCGAACTTGCGGTCCTTTACCTCGGGGATGACACGGCTGATGCGCAAGGGGAAGGTGTCCTGCTTCTGGATGATGGTGGCAGGCAGGCCGGCACTGATGCGCTCAACGTAGTATTCGCTCAACTGGGTGTACACCTTGTACTGGTTCATTATCTTCAGTTCTCCTATCATGGCACCGCCGCCGACGGACTGACCGATGGTAAGGTTGATGTGTCCCAACTGTCCGTCCTGAGGTGCACGGACAATGAGGCCGTCTATGCGCTCTTGGGCTTTCTCCAGTTTGCGTGCCGCCGCCTGACGGTCGGAAACAATCATCTCGCGACGCAGGATAGCAGTAACGGAATCGTGGCGAAGGCTCTCCATCTGCAAGAGCAGCTTCTGGTGCTCGTGCTTGTAGTCCTCCTCGGCAATGGTAAGTTCGGCACGGCTCTTTATACCCATGGAGAACTCCTCGCGGCTCTGGGTGAGCTTTCGCTCAAGACTGGCCAACTGATGGCGCTGCTCCAGAGCCTGCATATTGAGCGAGATGCTCTTCTGCTCCATCTGTATTTCCTGCTCGCGGAGGTTGCGCTGGGTCTTCTCCCATTGTTCGCGCTCTTCCTGAATGGTGCGCATAAGTTCGGGATTGTTGAGGACAAGGATGGTGTCGCCACGGCGTACCATGGCACCCTCTTCGCGGACAATCTGTTCGACGAAGCCTTTCTCCAGGGCATTGATCTGTATGGTCATGATGGGGTGCACTATGCCTTCGGTTTCAAGGAACTCCATGAAAGGTGCATCCTGAACGGAGGCAATCTTTACGCTCTCCGACTTGATGCTCTGTCGGCGAGGCGAGAGTGCCACATAGATGGTGTAGACAACGATGCCTGCAAGTACAAGGCATCCAAGGATGTGCATGCGGTACTTTATATACCAGGGGCGGGGGGGAAGTTGAATGTCCATGATTATAAAAGTGAAATGTGAAATCGGAAAACGGAAAACTGAGGACCCTCCCCCTTACCCCTCCACAAGGGAGGGGAGTATATACAATAAGGGGGATTGAGGTCTTGGTTAATGGATGGGACCCTCCCCCTTGCCCCTCCACAAGGGAG
>JAZRCG010000044.1:0-30010 GCA_045659645.1 Bacteroidaceae bacterium
ATTTGAAAAATAATTTGTACTTTTGTAGTCAGATAATAAAAGAGTTATTTGAAAAGCGTGACGAATATGGCTCAGCCAGACAATCGTATTTTTTCTTATCCATTGCCAATTCTCACGTGAGTTCTTCTTAAAGGTTTGATAATCATAAATTCTATATCAAACTTCATCAAATATAGTAACATGTATCCTATAGCACCATTGACTTCTTAGAAAATAGACATATACAGATATCTTTAAGAAGTCCCCGCCCTATTCTATCATTGGAAAAGAATGCAGTATATATATATGTATATACCAGTTAAACAAGCATTCTTACATTTTAACCCTGTATCATCAAATTGACTTCACCAATATAATGGAGCAATTCCTGACGACCAAGTCTGTTTTCACTGCTGGTTACAAAATGAACAGGCAACTCTTCCCATTGCTTTGAAAGTTCCTTTAGATAGTGCTGTACATTACCTCCGAGACGCCCCTTGCTCACTTTATCTGCCTTGGTAAAGATAATGGCAAACGGCACACCATTCTCTCCAAGCCATTCTATGAACTCAAGATCTATCTTCTGAGGTTCTAATCTCACATCTATCAGCAAGAAAAGCAACGTCATTTGCTCTCGCTCTAAAATATATGACGTTATCATTTGCTCAAACTTCTCCTGTTCCTTCTTACCTCGCTTGGCATAACCATACCCAGGCAAATCAACCAAATACCAAGGTCGTTCTGTTAGATTTGATGGTTGTTTTCCATCCAATGCCTTGTTGATGAGGAAGTGATTTATGAGTATAGTCTTTCCAGGCATTGAGGAAGTTTTTGCCAACTTGCTATTATCAGTAAGCATATTTATCAAAGAACTTTTGCCTACATTACTTCTGCCTATAAATGCATATTCTGGATAATTGCCCTGAGGACATTGGTCAACACGTGCACTTGATATGAGATATTCAGCTGTCTTAATATTCATGATTGAATAGATGTATATGACTAAATAGATTTACCATTCATAGCTTACCCCTAAGGATAACAACTCCTTAAACATCATGTAATTCTGCTTTTCCTTGTCGGATTTGCTATTACTGTCGTCAAATCGAGGATAAACAAATAACTTGGCAGACAAGTACTTGTTAATAGTGAAATTAAATGTATTCTCCCATTCAATATTAGTATATGAGAAGTCACTTATCCAATACATACGGGTACTCCACGAAACATTCTTGACTATCTGCCAGTTTGCATTTACAGTTATACTGGGACCAAAGTTATGGAATGCATGATGCCCCTCCTCAATACCATGATTTTTGGCCAGTTCCAATCTGTTTACATACTTCATATTATAGGCACAGGGTGCTAAGTAGACATTTCCCTTAAATTTCTGATTTCTGGTTTCAAACTTATAATCCAAACCTATAGAGACTGTTAGATTCAAAGGTGAGAGGAAATCAGTCTTAATATCATCCGTATTGGCAGCATAGAGTGGCACTATTTGGGTATAAGCTTGAACCTGCGTAGTATAGAATAGTTTCTTATATGCTTTGTAGCCGAATTTTGTAGTCAGACGCAATAGATTATCTGTAGGTTTAAGAGAATGGTAATCGTCAGACTCGCCTGTAGTTTGAAATCCTAAACGCCCCTCAAGTGTATTCTCCCATTGAATATTCTTTTTGTTATCATAAATGGCTTTCAGCGTAAGCAAACCAAGAAAAGAGTAATTGTCCTCACCTCCTTGGTACCAGTTTTCCGAAAAATAGTTTTGAGTGAAATGTAAAGACCCAGAACCGGATAATTTCCAAAAGTTAGGTCTACGAGTAACAAGCTCCACCTCTTCATCTAATTCGGCACCAAGATCCACCGTAACAACCTTGTCAGAAAGTTTACTATCTGTGGTCAAGGTCGTATTTACATCCGAACGCAATGTTCCAGCCTGCATTATATCATCCTCAGTCTGCTCCACTATCCCAGGATTGTTGACATACATTTTTGCAAAAGCATCGTTAAGCATAGTCAGGCGCATCAGCTTAGGGTCGTTATTACATTGCGTTGTATCAACAACAAACTGTTGGAGCACGGATGAGGAAAAGAAAGTTGGCGGCATCAACAAACGTATGCTATATGCATCAGGAACGACGTTTTTAGGTTCTTTCTGCAAAAGACTGTCTCTTTGCTTAACCAACGCTGTAAGCTTACTGTTGTAAACATCTGAAATTGAATCCAAACAGCTTTTTAGTTCAGTCTCTTCATAAACAAAGACGCTATCCGCCTTTATTGCAGGAAAAACCAATAACGGGAACAATACCAAAAGGGTAAAAAGCAAGTTTCTATGCATAGTAGTAACATTATTGTACTTCAGCACAAAGATACTACTTTATTTTAACTTTCACATATATAAATGAATTAAAAGACATTTTTGCTTGTTTATTCGCTCACTTAATCGTAACTTTGCACGCGTTTTATGCGAAATTCAAATATAAAATTATGGATAAAAACACTATTACGGGCTTTGTGCTCATTGCACTTGTGCTGATTGGATTCAGCTGGTACAGCCAGCCTTCTGCCGAGGAAATTGCACAGATGCAGGAGACCGCCCGACAGGACAGCATCCTGCAGGCACAGCAGGCAGAGGCTGTAAAAAAGGCTGAAGAGCAGAAGGCTCTGGAACTGGCCATGAAGGCACAGGACAGCACCGCCCTTTTCTTTGAAGCACGCAATGCTCAGGGCGAGGAAGTGACCATTGGCAATGGTCTTGTGAACATCACACTGAACACCAAGGGTGGCAGCATACAGAGTGCAAGCCTCACCCAGTACAAGAACCAGCAGAAAGAGGATGTACAGCTCCTGCGCAAGGGAATGAACAGCCTTAGCTATCAGTTGGTGGGCAAGGATGACAACATCGACACCCGCGACTACACCTTCCAGGCCATCAACCGTACGGACAGCACCGTTACCATGCGTCTGGGCAACGAGACATCGCACCTCGACATCAACTACCATCTGGTGGCAAACAGCTATCTGGTGAAGATAAGCATGCAGGCCACAGGAATGGGGTCTGTTCTGCACCCCGGCACCGAGAGCATGACCATTAACTGGCAGGATGTTGCCGCCCAGCAGGAGAAGGGTTTCGACTTCGAGCAGCAATTCTCTTCCCTGACCTTCAAGGAGAAGAACGACGATACCGACAATCTGTCTGAAGGCGGCGAAGATAGCGAAACCATGGAGAAGCCTTTGGAGTGGGTAGCTTTCAAGAACCAGTTCTTCAGCTGCGTTCTTATCGCTCCCGAACAGTTCGACAATGCGACCTTGAAGAGCAGTCCATGCCAAAAGGGTTCTGGTGACCTGAAGAAATACTCAGCACACATGACTTGTGGCTTTGACCCACGAGGTACACAGCCTACAGAACTCAGCCTCTACCTCGGTCCCAACGACTTCCACCTACTGAAGGAGCACGACGACCTCATTGCATCCGGCAAGGATTTAGAACTGGAGAACCTCGTATATCTGGGCTGGCCTCTGTTCCGCATCATCAACCGTTGGATTATCCTGCCCTTGTTCGACTTCCTCTCCGGTTTCGGCATGAACATGGGCATTGTACTGCTTCTGCTCACCATCATAGTTAAGATATTTGTCTACCCCACCACCAAGAAGAGCTACCTGAGCAGTGCTCGCATGCGAGTTCTCAAGCCCCAGGTTGATGCTCTGAATGCCAAGTATCCCAAGCCAGAGGATGCCATGAAGAAGCAGACAGAGATGATGCAGCTTTACCGCGAATACGGCGTAAGCCCCATGGGCGGCTGCTTGCCTATGCTCATTCAGATGCCCATCTGGATTGCCCTCTTCAACTTCGTTCCCAACGCCATTGCCCTGCGTGGCGAGAAGTTCCTTTGGGCAGACGACCTTTCTGCCTATGACGAACTTATCAGTTGGGATGCCGACCTGTGGCTCATTGGCGACCACCTGAGCATCTTCTGCATACTGTTCTGCGCCACCAACATCATCAACACATGGATTTCCATGCGCCAGCAGAATGCACAGATGTCCAGCGAGCAGGCACAGCAGATGAAGATGATGCAGTACATGATGTACATCATGCCCCTGATGTTCTTCTTCATGTTCAACAACTACTCAAGCGGCCTTTGCTACTACTACTTCCTCTCTGGTCTTACCAGCATCCTCATCATGTGGTTCCTGCGCAAGACCACCGACGACAAGAAACTTCTTGCCAAGTTGGAGGAATATCGTGCCAAGCACAAGAATGACCCCAAGAAGACAACTGGCATGGCTGCCCGTCTCGAGGCTCTGCAGAAGCAGATGGAAGAGCAGCAGAAGAACAGGAAGTAAACCTATATTATATATAAGGTATAGGAACATTCCTGCCCTGTACACTCTCATACAATTCTGAAATTGGGAATTAGAGCATCAAGCCTTCGGACTTCATCCTCTGGTTCCTGATTTCTGCTTATCAAAGCACCTGACATAACAATAAACCTACAAATATGAACAAACTCTTAACCTCAACCCTTATGTCGCTCTCACTTGTGGCATGCACTCCCTCCGGAGAGAACACTTCGGACGTTGCCAACATCGGACGCACCTCCGAGTTTGCAGACTCTTCACATCAGTTCACCCCCGAGGTAATGTGGCAAATGGGCCGCATAGGCGCTTACCATCTCTCTGCCGATGCACAGAAGTCGGTCTATGGCGTTACCTACTATAGCGTGGAGAAGAACCGCAGCCGTTCTGTCATCTACACCTCAACACCCTCGGCAGAAGGCGAGCCTTCAATGCTCACAGCCCTGTCTGCTTCGGAGTATGCCCCCTCGTTCATTCCAGGTACCGACAAGATTGCCTTCCTTGCAAGCGCCAATGATGGTTCCGGTACCATGCAGCTGTGGATGATGAATGCCGACGGAACCGGCCGCCAGCAGATTTCATTCGAGGCAAACGGCGTGGACGACTATCTGTTCTCGCCATGCGGAAAGAAGGTTGTACTGGTAGAGACCGTTGCACACGAGGCAAGTGTGCAGAAAAACGACGACGACCTCAGCAAGTCCACTGGTATCGTTGCCAACGATCTGATGTACAAGCATTGGGACCACTATACCAAGTCTGCCCCCCACCCCTTCATTGCTTCATTCGACGGCAACAAGGTAAGCCAGGGCGAGGACCTTCTCGATGGCACTCCCTACGAAAGTCCCATGCTTCCCTTTGGCGGCACAGAGCAGTTTGCATGGAGCCCCGACGGCAAGCAGCTGGCATACACCTGCCGCAAACTTTCTGGCATTGACTATGCCATCAGTACCGATAGCGATATTTTCCTTTATGACCTGGAGAGCGGAGAGACAAAGAACCTCTGCAAGCCCGAGGGATATGTGCGCCCTGCATGCGACCCCACACGCTCGCTCAAGCACCAGGCCGTGAACCAGTTCAAGGAGGATGTGAATGCAGGTTACGACCAGAATCCGCAGTTCTCGCCCGACGGCAAATACATTGCATGGAGCAGCATGGAGCGCGACGGATACGAAAGCGACCGCACACGCCTCTGCATCTACGAGTTTGCTACTGGCAAGAAGTCATACGTTACCGAAAGTTTTGAAAGCGGTGTGAATGAGTTTGCCTGGGCAAGCGACAACAGCACCCTGTACTTCTCTGGCGTATGGCATGGCAAGACCAACCTCTACTCTACCAACCTTTCAGGCGAGGTAAAGCAGATTACCGACGAGGTGGCAGACTTTGTTCTACTGGGTGTTCATCCCCAGGGTGAGAAACTCCTTGCCAAGCGCCACTCCATGAGCCGTGCCGACGAGGTGTTCTTCGTAAACATCAGCGACGGCAAGACAGAGCAGATTACCAAGGAGAACGAACCCTTCTATAACCACTTCCAGTTCGGTGAGGTGCGCGAGCGCTGGATAAAGACCACCGACAACAAGAACATGCTGGCTTGGGTAATCCTGCCTCCCAATTTCGACGAGACAAAGAAATACCCCACCCTGCTTTTCTGCGAAGGCGGTCCTCAGTCGCCCGTTAGCCAGTTCTGGAGTTTCCGTTGGAACTTCCAGGTGATGGCATCTCAGGGATATGTGGTCATCGCTCCCAACCGCCGTGGCCTTCCCGGTTTCGGCATGGAGTGGCTGGAGCAAATCAGCGGCGACTACTCCGGTCAGTGCATGAAGGACTACCTTTCTGCCATCGACGACATAGCCAAGGAGCCTTGGGTTGATGCCGAGCGCCTTGGTGCCGTGGGTGCAAGTTTCGGCGGATATAGCGTTTACTGGCTTGCCGGCAACCACGACAAGCGCTTCAAGGCCTTCATTGCCCACGACGGCATTTTCAATACCCAGCAGCAGTACATGGAAACTGAGGAACTCTGGTTCCCCAACTGGGATATGGGTCAGGCTCCCTGGTACAAGGACGCTCAGGGCAAGCGTGCCAAGGTGTTTGAGACCTCTCCCCACCTGTATGTCGACCGTTGGGACACTCCCATCCTCTGCATCCACGGACAGAAGGACTTCCGCATCGAGTACACCCAGGCAGAAAGTGCCTTCACCGCCGCCCGCGTGCGTGGCATACCTGCCCAGCTGCTCCTCTTCCCCGACGAGAACCACTGGGTGCTCAAGCCCCAGAACGGCATCCTCTGGCAGCGCACCTTCTTCCGCTGGATGGACAAGTGGCTGAAGGCAGAATAATATCTCCTAAATATAGAAGACATAGAGGTTCTATAACAACTATAACAACTAAAATCATCTAACACAAAACATAATGACAACAGCATTAAAACAAACTCTGCGCGATTCATGGGTAGCACGTTGGACGGCACTCATCATCGTAAGCTTCACCATGATGTGGGGCTACTTCCTGACCGATGCCATGTCTCCCCTGATGGACATGCTCGGCATTTCCGTTGAACAGGGCGGTATGGGTTGGAGTGCCAGCGACTTCGGCAACTTCAACTGGGCCTACATGTGGTTCAACGTGTTCTTCTTCGCCCTCCTTTTCGGCGGCATCATTCTGGACAAGATTGGCGTGCGTCTAACCGGTGTGGTTACCTGCCTGTTCATGGTAGCAGGTGCCGGCATCAAGTACTATGCCATCGAGTACATCCAGCCTGGTGGCGAAGCCATCTTCCTTGGCCTCAACAAGCAGGTACTTGTAGCATGCCTTGGCTATGCTGTGTTTGCCGTAGGCACCGAGAACTGCGGCATCACCGTAACCAAGGTAATCGCACGCTGGTTCCGTGGCTATGAGACAGCCCTGGCAATGGGTATTCAGGTGGCCGTAGCACGTTTGGGCACAGCTCTGGCTCTGGCCGTAAGCCCCATCCTTGCCAAGAACTTCGAGGTGTCTACTCCTCTGCTCATGGCATGGGTACTCCTGGTTATCGGTCTTTTAGCATACCTCGTGTTCTGCGTTATGGACAGCCGTCTGGACAAGCAGGAAGGCGCCTTTGTTGCTGATGATGCCGACGACGAGACCTTCAAGTTGGGCGACCTCACCATCATCCTCAATAGCAAGGGATTCTGGCTGATAGCACTGCTCTGCCTCTGCTTCTACTCTGCCGTGTTCCCCTTCCTGAAGTATGCTACTTCGCTGATGATAAACAAGTACAATGTAGACCCCACCCTGGCAGGTTTACTTCCCTCCATACTCCCCTTTGGCAACCTGCTCATGACCCCCATCTTCGGTGGTATTTACGACAAGTATGGCAAGGGTGCCACCATCATGGTAATCGGTTCTGTGCTGCTCATTATCGTGCACCTGCTCTTTGCCATGCCCATGCTCAACTACTGGTGGTTTGCAGCCCTGATCATGGTATTGCTTGGCGTAGCCTTCTCTCTGGTGCCCAGTGCCATGTGGCCCTCAGTGCCCAAGATTATCCCCTTGCGCCTTCTGGGTTCTGCCTATGCGCTCATCTTCTGGGTGCAAAACATCGGTTTGGGTAGCGTGCCCCTGCTCATCGGCAATGTGCTGAGCGAATATTGTATCGTTGGCACCGTAGTTCGCGACGGCAACGAGGTTATCCAGTACGACTACACTCTGCCCATGCTCATCTTCGCAGTATTCGGTGTTGTTGCTCTTGGCCTGGCTCTATGGCTGAAGGCCGAGGATAGCAAGAAGGGCTATGGCCTGGAGAAGCCCAATATCGTTAAGCAATAATCCCCGAATTGACATAAACCTTTTTATCAAGACTCGCATTCGCCTACAATGGCGTTTGCGAGTCTTTTCTTTTTCCATTTAAACACAGTTGCAGAACAGACAATAAGCCTCTCGGGAGAACGGAGGCCGGTCCTCCCGAGGACCGAGACGAGAGTTCCCGGTTCTTTCAGGTCGGTCCTCGGGAGGACCAAAACAGGACGTCTGGTTGACAGAATCCGAGGTACTAAAATATAAATAATGTATAACACCAACTTTGGCATGAATTTTGCATAAGAATAGATGTAACCATGCGGTTAAATGCTAAAATCCGACCGCACATCACATATATACGCTTATGGACAACAAGTTCTCTAATGATATGGCATCAGTTTTCAACTTCTCCAGAGAAGAGGCACAACGTACGGAGTGTGACAATGTGTCACCCGAGCATCTCTTGTTGGGAATGTTGAGACAAAATGTCAGCAAGACCACACGCCTCATGCACGAGATCCAGCCAGACCTGCTCTCATTGAAGCGTCACCTTGAGAAAAGGGTAGGCGAAAGAAAGGTTGCCGTTGTGCCAGACAAAAATGCCATAGAAATGAACCGAGAAGCAACTCGACTCATGCGCTTGAGCATATTGGAGGCAAGAGCCCAACATGCAGACGAAGTTGATACCGAACACCTTCTGAAAGCTATGCTCAAGGATCAGGGCAGCCCCATTCAGCAAATACTGGAAGAACATGGCCTCACACGTGAAAATCTGTTTGGCGACGTAAGGAACGGGTACAGTCACACAAACGACGAAGACGACGAAAATGAAAACGGCAGCACAGATGATGGCTTTGAATTGAGCGGCGCTGCCGACAACGACTCTCCCATACTCACAAAGAAAAAGACATCCAAGACAGGAACTCCTGTGTTGGACAACTTCTGTACCGACCTTACCGAAAAGGCCCGCAAGGGAGAATTGGACCCTGTTGTGGGCAGAGAAAAGGAAATGGAGCGTGTAGCACAGATACTGTCCAGAAGAAAGAAGAACAACCCCATCCTCATAGGCGAACCCGGTGTGGGCAAAAGTGCCATAGTAGAGGGATTGGCCCAGCGCATAATTGAACGTAAAGTAGCTCGCCAGCTTTGGGGCAAGCGTGTGCTCACACTGGATATGGCAGCCCTGGTGGCTGGCACCAAATTCCGCGGCCAGTTTGAGGAACGTGTACGCAACTTGCTTATGGAGCTGGAGAAGAATCCAGACATCATCATATACATAGACGAGATACATACCATCATCGGAGCCGGAGGCTCGCAAGGTAGCATGGATGCAGCCAACATGCTAAAACCTGCCCTGGCACGTGGCCAAATGCAATGCATCGGTGCCACCACTATAGACGAGTTCCGCAAAACTATTGAAAAGGACGGTGCTTTGGACCGTCGTTTCCAGAAGATAATGGTATCCCCCACCACCGCCGAGGAAACTCTGCAAATATTGCACCGACTGAAATCTGCCTACGAAAAACATCACAAGGTACAGTACACCGATGAAGCCCTTGAGGCATGTGTACAACTCACCCAACGCTATATCAGCGACCGGGCCTTTCCAGACAAAGCCATAGATGCTATGGACGAGAGTGGCGCCAGAATGCACATCTCCAACATACCCACAAGTACAGAAATGGACAAGCTGGAAGAGGAGCTTCGTAGCATAGAGGAACGCAAGAACATGGCCATCAAGGCACAAAATTACGAGGCTGCGGCAGACCTGCGCGACGAACTGCAGATGAAATCCGAACAGTTGGAGAGACTCCAGCAGGCATGGGTGGAACAACAGGAACAGAATCGCTCGGAAGTAACGAGCGAGACCGTTGCACAGATCGTGAGCATAATGACAGGTATTCCCGCTCACCGCATAGGCAGTGAGGAAAATCAACGTCTGAGAATGTTGGACAAGAACCTGCAGGGCAATGTCATCGGACAAGACGAGGCCGTACGCAAGGTGGTGCGTGCCATTCAACGCAGTCGTGTGGGACTGAAAGATCCCAATCGCCCCATAGGCACATTCCTCTTTGTTGGTCCCACGGGTGTGGGCAAGACCTACCTGACCAAGCGTCTGGCTCTGGAAATGTTTGGCAGCGAAGCCTCCTTGATACGCATAGACATGAGCGAGTACGGCGAGAAACATACAGTCAGCCGCATGATGGGTGCACCTCCGGGATATGTGGGTTACGAGGAAGGCGGCCAGCTCACCGAACGTGTACGTCGCAAGCCCTACTCTATCGTATTGCTTGACGAGATAGAAAAGGCTCACCCCGATGTGTTCAACATCCTGTTGCAGGTTATGGACGAAGGCAGACTGACCGACGGCAATGGCACAACCATAGACTTCCGCAACACCATTATAATAATGACAAGCAATTCAGGTACACGACAGATCAAGGACTTCGGCACAGGCATCGGTTTCCAGACTGCCCCATCCGATGAGGAACGAAAGCAACAGACTCGCGCCATTGTAGAGAAAGCTCTGAAGAAACAGTTTGCTCCTGAGTTTCTCAACCGCCTGGACGATATTATATATTTCGACCAATTATCACGCCAGGACATACAGAAGATTGCCGAAATAGAACTGAAACCTCTTGTACGCCGTATCTCTGAAATGGGCTATACGCTTGAGATTTCCGAGAAGACAAAAGACAGGATTGTAGCGGAGGGATACGACCTCCAATATGGCGCACGCCCACTACGCCGCGCCATACAACGCCTCATAGAAGACCCAATATGTGAGATGCTGCTTGCCAATCAGATAGAAGGCCAAGTAATCAAACTCTAATACACAACTCAATAAGTACAAGCCAAATAGCAATATTATAACAAAACCAACATACAACATGAAACAAGGCAACATTGGGGTAACAACTGAAAACATCTTCCCCGTAATCAAGAAATTCCTTTATAGCGACCACGAAATTTTCCTTCGCGAAATCGTGAGCAATGCCGTAGATGCTACTCAGAAGCTGAAGGCTCTTTCAGGCAAAGGAGAATTCAAAGGCGAATTGGGAGAACTGAAGGTTAGCGTTTCCGTGAACAAGGAGGCAAAAACTATCACCGTTAGCGACAACGGCATAGGCATGACAGCCGAGGAGATAGAGAAGTACATCAACCAGATTGCCTTCTCTGGCGCCAACGACTTCCTGGACAAATACAAGGACGACGCTCCTCAGATAATCGGTCACTTCGGTCTTGGTTTCTACTCCAGCTTCATGGTCAGCGACCGTGTTGACATCATTACCAAGAGCTATAAAGAAGGAGAACCCGCACAGAAGTGGTCATGCGATGGTAGTCCCGAATTCACATTGGAAGAAGTAGAGAAAGAAAACAGAGGTACCGACATCGTAATGCACATCAGCGAGGATTGCGAGGAGTTCCTGGAAAAACACAAGGTAGAATCCCTGCTCAAGAAATACTGTCACTTCCTGCCCGTTGCTATCGCCTTTGGCAAGAAAAGCGAATGGAACGAAGAGAAAAAAGAGATGCAGGAAACAGAAGAGGACAATATCATTAACGACACAGAGCCACTGTGGACACGCAAACCCAATGAACTGAAGGATGAGGACTACAAGGAATTCTACCGTAAGCTCTACCCCATGGCAGACGAGCCCCTCTTCTGGATCCACCTTAATGTAGACTATCCCTTCAACCTCACCGGCATACTTTACTTCCCCAAGATAAAGAACCAGCTGGACATCCAGCGAAACAAAATTCAGCTCTACTGCAATCAGGTGTTCGTTACCGACCAGGTTGAGGGCATCGTACCAGAATTCCTTACCCTGCTTCATGGTGTCATCGACTCTCCAGACATCCCTCTGAACGTTAGCCGCAGCTATCTGCAGAGCGACCAGAATGTTAAGAAGATAAGTCAGTACATCACCAAGAAGGTAGCTGATCGCCTCAACAGTATATTCAAGAACGAACGTAAGGAATTTGAAGATAAGTGGAACGACATCAGCATCTTCATAAACTATGGCATGCTCAGCGAAGAACAGTTCTATGACAAGGCCAAGCAGTTCTTCCTGCTGAAGGACACAGAGGGCAAATTCTTCACCCTGGACGAATACAAAACACTCATAGAGAGCAGCCAAACCGACAAGGACGGCCAACTCATCTATCTCTACGCACAAGATTCTGAAAGCCAGTACACATATATCGAGGCAGCAAAACAGAAAGGTTACAGCGTACTGATGATGAACGGCCAGTTGGACACTCCTCTTATCAACATGCTTGAGCAGAAGTTGGAGAAGACCCACTTCACACGCGTAGATGCCGACATCGTAGACAATCTGATAAAGCGCGACGATAACGAGAAGGAACAACTGGACAAGGAACAGGCCGAGAAACTTCAAAACCAGTTCAAGGAACTCCTTCCAAAGATGGACAAAGTAGAGTTCACGCTACAGACACAAGCCATGGGCGAGGAACAACTGCCAGTCATCATCACACAGAGCGAATATATGCGCCGTATGAAGGACATGGCTCGCTTGCAACCTGGTATGCAGTTCTATGGCGAGATGCCCGACATGTACAATATGGTACTTAATACCGACTCTCCCTTAGTCAAGGAACTCCTTGAAACAGAGAATACAGAGCGCATCAGTCAGCTCATAGACCTTGCCCTTCTTCAGAATGGCATGCTTTCTGGCGAAGCACTGACAAAATTTGTCAAGCGCTCGGTAAACATGATAAAGTAAAGTTCATTGTTCATACCCACAACTAACTTCAAGGCTCTGAATCCACCTTCGGATTTGGAACCTTGAGCGTTTCATGTTCTGTACCACCTAAAGAGCAAGCCTCCTCATGGACCGCCTTCTGACTCTCCTTAATTGGCAAGCATGCAAGAAGAAGTCTACTCATATTCTTATATATAAGGAGAGGACCCTGCTTCACAGCAGAGTCCTCTTGTATGTTTGTTTGGAATTTGTCTTGGAAAATGTTTTGAACTTTGATTATGCCTCAACAGGAGCCTCAGTGGTTTCTGTTTCAGCAGTCTCTACGGCCTCAGCCTCAGCCTTTGCTGCAGCCTCGGCAGCCTTCTTGTCAGCTACCTTCTGAGCGATTGCCTCAGCGGTCTTCTTCTCGGCAGCCAGTCTCTCAGCAGCAGCCTGCTTCTTAGCAGCGGCCTCCTTGGCAGCGAATGCAGCCAGACCCTTCTGCTTGTCAGCCTTCCAAGCGTCGAACTTAGCCTGTGCAGCAGCCTCATCAAACGCACCCTTCTTGACGCCACCACGGAGGTGCTTCATCAGGTACACACCCTCGTCAGAGAGAATGTTGCGTACGGTGTCGGTGGGCTGTGCGCCGCTCTCTACCCAGTACAATGCACGGTCGAATTTCAAATCTACAGTGGCAGGATTGGTGTTGGGGTTGTAGGTACCAATCTTTTCTGTAAACTTACCATCACGTGGTGCTCTTACATCAGCGATCACGATGCTGTAGAAAGCATAGCTCTTACGACCGTGGCGCTGTAAACGAATTTTTGTTGCCATAATGTTTAATTAATGGTTTTATAGGTTTGAAATATGCAATTAACTCGTAATTGCGGGTGCAAAGTTACATCTTTTTACTGAAAGATAAGGTATATCATATCAACAAAATGAGGATAACGGACGTTTTTTATTCTTTTTAGAATACTCAACAAGCCTCAAATGCAGAAAATGAATGAATATTCTCAATAGAAGACGACCTCTTGTATGACTTGAGCCTTTACATAATCATTCATCTTTCTGGCTATTTCTGTTCGCATCATCAACAGATTTTGCCTCAGAGCAGGGCTTTTGATCTGCACTCTAAGCGTATTGCCGAAGATAGAGATATTTCCCGTATATTGTGCTACGGTTTCTCCCATCACTATCGGCCATCCCTTTATCATACGATGCTGAAGAAGGGGTGTCTCCAAACCCTCGTTACGAAGCCAAACATCCAAAAGACTATTCAGGGGTAAACTTTTGTGCCTTTCCATATTGTCATCCCAAACCGTTTACCTATACGTTGCCTATCTCCTTAAATGTACCATTCTCACAATGGAACAACTTGTAATCCTGAGACGTCAGTCTGAGTATCTTGTCCAGATGATCACGATTTGTATCTGTCACAAAAGTCTGGCCAAAGGAATCCCCACTTACTAAATTTACGATACGCTCCACTCTCTGCGCATCAAGACGATCAAAGATGTCATCCAGCAACAATATGGGACGAGTACCGTTGCCAGCACGATGCAGAAACTCATATTGAGCCAATTTCAAAGCCACAAGCATGGTTTTGTTCTGGCCTTGGCTGCCTTCCCTCTTTATAGGATAACCGTTTATCAGCATTTCCAGGTCATCTCTATGAATCCCATGCAGAGAATATCCAACAGCCAAGTCCTTGTGACGGTCGCGTTGTATAATATCTATCAAAGCCCCTCTCTGGCAATGACTTGTATAAGACAGGGTTACCGATTCATGATTCTGGGCAATCAAATTGTAATAGCGTTGGAAAATGGGGGTAAATGACTCTATATACTCCTGCCGGCGCCTATATATGAGTTCTCCTTCCTTTGCCATTTGCTCTTCCCAAAGCATCAACATTTCCACATCACATGGCGGGTCCATCTTCAGCAGAGCATTACGCTGTTGAAGGGCCTTGTTATATCGTGCCAATGCATCCAGATAAGGCAGGTCCTTCTGCGATATTACAATGTCCATGAAACGTCTGCGTTCCTCGCCTCCTCCATCTATGAGCATTCCATCCATGGGCGACACGAGGACGATTGGTATCAAGCCGATATGCTCGGCCAAACGCTTGTATGGTTTGCCCTGGCGTCGCATGATTTTCTTTTGGCCCCGCTTCAAGGAGCAGTGTATCTCCTCCAGGGTGCTATCCTCGTGCTCGTACATTCCCTTCAACATGAAAAAATCCTCATCATGCCTGATACACAATGAATCCTGAGTAACCCCCAGGCTCTTGCATAGAGAAAGGAAACGGATAGCATCCAAGAGGTTTGTCTTTCCCTCACCGTTGCTTCCTATTATACAATTCAGGCCTGGCGAGAAGTCCAGTTCCGCCTCGGCAATGTTCTTGTAGTTGAGTATTGAGAGATGTTTCAAAGTCATATCATTCGCAAAATTAGGCAAAAATGGCCGCATTGCCAAAATATAGATGTATAAATTTCGGTATATTGAGGAAAAAGACTATCTTTGCATCTTGAATTGACCTATAGCAAATATTAAAAACAAGAACAAATAAACATTATGAGCAAGAAGACAACACAAGCTCCTGTAAACGAGATTGACGAAACTATAGCCGCTGGCACAAGTTTCGTGGAAAAAAAGTTCAAGACCCTGTCCATCATTACAGGTAGTGCCATTGCAGTTATTATCATTGCTTTGCTGCTGAACCAGTACTACATCCAGCCTCAAAAAGCCAAGGCTGCAGACAACATTGCCGTTGCCGAGCAACTGTTTGCCGCAGGCAACTACGAACAGGCCCTGAATGGTGATGGCGTTAATGCTGGTTTCCTGCAGATTATTGACGAGTTCAGTTGCACCCCCAGTGGTAATCTTGCACGTCTGTATGCCGGTCTTTGCTATGCACATACCGACAAGGCAGAAGAAGCCGTTAAGTATTTGAAGGACTTTGATGCATGCGACGATGCTATGGTTAGCAACGCTGCCATCGCTGCCTTGGGCAACTGCTATGCACAATTGGGCCAGAACGAGAAGGCTGCATCTACATTGCTGGAGGCTGCAAAGCGTGCCGACAACACCACACTCTCTCCTCTCTTCTACCTTCAGGCTGGACAGCTCTTCGAAGCTTTGGGCAACAAGGACAAGGCTCTTGAGTGCTATGAAACCATCAAGAACGATTATCCCCAGAGTTTCCAGCGCAATGACATCGACAAGTACATCGAGCGTCTGAAGTAATTATCTCAAACAATAAAAGTATATGGCAAGTGCTTTGCACAACCTGAGCAGTTACGACCCCACTACCGTGCCCAACGGCGAGGGATGGAAGATTGGTATCGTCGTGAGCGAGTGGAACGAGGAAGTTACCGGTGCACTCTTGGAAGGCGCATACAACACTCTGCTTAGACATGGTGTAAATGTGGACGACATCATCGTGAAGACCGTACCGGGCAGTTTTGAACTCATCTATGGCTCTTCTGCCATGATGGATTATACCGACGTGGATGCCATCATTGCTATCGGTTGTGTAATACGGGGCGACACTCCTCATTTTGACTATATCTGCCAGGGTACAACACAGGGATTAGCAGAACTGAACCGTATGGCAGAGGTTCCCGTAATATATGGCCTACTAACCTGCAATACAATGCAGCAGGCTCTGGATCGTTGCGGAGGAGCATTGGGCAACAAAGGCGACGAGTGTGCCATCACAGCCCTGAAGATGATACAGTTCCGCAACGGGCTCTAAACTTTGTCATAATACATGTAACAAGTAGGAGGAAAACGAAGCAGTTTTCCTCCTACTTTCGTTTTCCGACCTCTCACACCACGTATGCCCTACAACGTCTTGAGTAAGCCAGTGCACCCTTCCATGCAATCGCGCCATGTGGCGTCGAAGTTGCCCGTGTACCATGGGTCGGCAACATCGCCGGGGCGCGAGGTGTAATCCAGGAGCAGGCTTATCTTCCCCTCGGGGTCGCCGCCAAAGAAGCGGTGCATGTTGCGCAGGTTGCTGGAGTCCATACCTATGATAAGGTCGTAATACCCGTAATCCTTCATCGTTATCTGGCGTGCCGTCTTTCCCTTGCAATCTATGCCGTGCTCTGCCATCTTGCGCCGTGCTGGCGGATACACGGGATTGCCCAGTTCCTCAGTACTGGTGGCGGCCGAGGCTATCTCAAACTCCCCTGCCCTGCCTGCCTCTTCCACCAGGCGCTTCATCACAAACTCTGCCATCGGGCTTCGGCATATATTGCCCAGGCATACGAAAAGTATTTTCTTCATCTTTCCTTACATTATATATTATATTATGTGAGGACAAAGATACTATTTCCCGTCCTAATATCCGTGGCAAAGGGGTGCTGACAGGGCAACATTCCATCCTTTCTGCCAATATTTCCCTTTGCCTTGCCTTTATTCGGCAATTATTTCGTAACTTTACGCATGTAACTAACCAATACCTACCTATATGAGAATGAACCTGAGGACGGCATTGATACCGCTGACATTGTGGGTTGCAACGAATATGGCTGATGCACAGAACCGCAAGGTGTACGAGATAGACAAGAACAAAACCTACCAGGTGATAGACAACTTCAGCGCTTCGGATGCATGGAGATGCGACTTCATAGGCAAATACTGGCCCGAGGAGAAGAAGGAGCAGATAGCCGACCTGCTGTTCAAGCGTGAGTTCGACGAGAAGGGCAACCCCATGGGCATGGCTCTCACCAACTGGCGTGTGAACATAGGTGCAGGCAGTTACGAGAACCGCGAGACAAAGGGGGTGGACAACAGCTGGAACAGGACAGAATGTTTCCTTTCTGCCAACGGCACATGGGACTTCACAAAACAGGCAGGACAACGATGGTTCATGGAGGCTGCCAGGCGGAGGGGGATGAACAACTTCCTGTTCTTCACAAACTCTGCCCCATACTTCATGACAAGGAGCGGTGCCACGGTGGCGGCAGATAGCAAGTGCGTGAACCTGAGGGAGGACAAGTTTGACGACTTTGCCCGTTTCCTGGTAACCTGTGCCAAGCATTTCCGCAAGAAGGGATATGGGGTGAACTACATCAGCCCTCTGAACGAACCCAACGGCGAGTGGCATTCAAACTCGTTCCAGGAGGGTACGTTCGCCACAAAGGCCGACATCTTCCGCATGGTTAAGGAACTGGACAAGGCCATAGAGGATGAGAAACTGAACACCAAGATAATCATCCCCGAGATAGGCGAAATGAAGTACCTCTTCGAGATAGACAAGAACGAGCGAGTGCCGGACGACATCATACATTCTATGTTCTACGAGAATGGCAAATACAGTGTACTGGACATGAAGAACCTGTACAACTGCGTGGCGGCACACGACTATTGGACGGCATACCCTGCAGAACTGCTGGTGGACATGCGCAACAGAGTGCACGAGGCTATCTCTAAGAACGGGCACGAAACCAAGTTCTGGGCTTCGGAATACTGCATACTGGAGAAGAACGAGGAGATAACCATGCCTTCGTCTCCCACAAAGAGCATAAACCTGGGCCTCTACACGGCACGCATAATACACAACGACCTGATACTTGCCAATGCCTCGGCATGGCAATGGTGGACGGCAGTATCACTGGGCGAGGACGTGCCCATACAACTCTTGCCCATAAAGGACTCGAAGCAGGAGACGGTAAAATACGACGGCATAATCTCCCCCACAAAGATGTTCTGGACAACGGCTAACTACAGTTTCTTCGTCCGCCCGGGAATGAAGCGCATAGACGTGAAACCCGTGGGACAGAATGTTTCCGATGTAGAAGCCGCAACATCGCTGATGGTGTCCTCGTTTACCGACGGCAAGGAGGTCGTGAGCGTCATAATCAACTATACGGAACAGGATGCTCCCCTGGAACTACGACTGGACGAATGCCGAAAGGGCAAAGTTTATGTAACCTCCATAGACAAGAACCTGGAGTACACTGGAGAGCACGGCCTGAACACCCTCTCCATACCAGCACGCTCGGTAGTAACGGTAGTGGCAGACCTTAAAGTAAAGAAATAAAAACTTCCATAAATCCTTACACAAATGGAACAGAATCACCTAACATTAAAAAAGTCTACTAAAGCAATAATCGTTGTCTGTATTACATTTATATGGCTTTTATTCAATTGGACATCAATACTGAATTCCATAGGTACATGGTATGCAAAAGGCGATATTCTGCCTCAAGATTATAAAATGGCAGTAAAGTTTTTTCGCATAGCAGCAAAGTATAATAACGCCACTGCACAATACAATTTGGCACTGAGTTATGATTTGGGTCGTGGTGTCAGACAAAACTATAACGAAGCATTCAAATGGTACCTAAAGGCAGCGATTAAAGGTCAGGCGAAGGCACAAGGCAACCTGGGATATTGTTATGAACATGGTGAAGGAGTTGAGCAAAACGATTCTCTTGCCGTAGAATGGTATCGTAAAGCAGCCAAACAAGAAAACAAAGCTGGACTGAACGGTTTAGGTGGATGTTATTACGAGGGTAAAGGAGTGGAACAAAATTACCTTGAAGCAGTTAAATACTTTAAAAAGGCAGCCTCACAAGATTTCGAAGCCGCAATAAATAATTTGGCACTATGCTACGAAAATGGACATGGAGTAGAGCAAAACCTGAACGAGGCAATAAAACTATATCAACAGTCTGCAGAAAAGGGAAATGCAAAGGCTCAATATAGGATGGGGATCTTCTACAAAGAAGGCCAAGGTGTGGAGAAAAGTTATACAGAAGCCAAGAACTGGCTACGCAAGGCTGCCGTGCAGGGATACTCTAAAGCCATAGAAGAACTTAGAAGCATAGAAGACTCAATGAAGATAGAGTAACCGACCACACATAAAACAGTGTGTATTCATTCCTACGAAGACCTTAACTCTAAGAAATCACAAAATCCTTAGGAGAAAGAAATAAAACTTCCTACAGCTCCTCCAGCAAGAGCATTGACATGAAGCCAAAAAGCAGGGCGTAGGTGGCTTGCTTCTGGTAGCCATGGGCATGGGTTTCGGGTATCATCTCGTCGGAGGTGACGTAGAGCATGGCTCCACCGGCAAAGCCCAGCATGACGGGAAGCAAGGTGGCGGACATGGCACCGAGGCCATAGCCTACGAGAACTCCCACAACCTCAAGCAGTCCTATAGACAAGGATATAATAAAGGTACGCGCGTGCGAGACGCCAGCCAACAGCAGGGGGGCAATGATTACCATTCCCTCGGGGATGTTGTGGAAGGCTATGCCAAGGGTTACTGCCCACGATGTGACCTCGTCGCCGTTCATGCTGACGCCGGCGGCAATGCCCTCGGGAAACTTGTGTATGGCAATGGCCATGACGAAGAGCATGATGCGGTTCAGCGATGCATTGTTGCGGTGCTCCTCGGTGTCCAGACCTGTGATGGTGTGCATGTGTGGCGTAACAAGGTCTATGACATTCAGGAAGAAAGCCCCTGCCATCACACCTATTACTATTCCCCACCAAGGCATGCCCTCGCCCGTAGCCTCAAAGGCGGGCACTATCAGCCCTATCGTAGATGCCGCCAGCATTATGCCGGCACAATAGCCAAGGACGGTATCATTCCACTTGTGTGGCAGTTCCTTTATGAAGAAGCCGAGAACGGAACCCAACATGGTGGCTCCGCAAAGGCCTGCTGCACTAATCAGTAATTGTTGCATAGTGTATAGTTTGTTATTAGAGGACGGGAGAGGATAAGAGAGGATAAGAGAGGATAAGAGAGGATGAGAGAGGATGAGAGAGGATGAGAGAGGACTATAGAGGACCTGAGAGGAGTGGAGCCTTTATGGTCTTGTCCTATTGCGTCCTATTGTTTCCTATTGCGTCCTCTTCCTTCCTCTCCTCTTCCTTCTTCCTCGCCAGTTCGGCCTCGAGTTCCTTTATTCTCTCTGCTTGGCGCTGGATGGTGGCTTCCATCTCGCGCATTTTGCGGTCCTGCTCTGCACGGTAGCCGGTGCGCACGCGGTACATACGCTCTTTTATACCACCCTCCTTGCGGAAACGGTCGTCCAGGGTGGCAAGGTAGCCGTTCATCATCACATCTATCTGGCAACACATAGTGTATCCTATGTTGGCCATTTCCTCGCTGGTCCACCTGGCGAAGTAAGGTTCATAGTCCTTGAGCCTATTGTGCGCTTTTGTAAAGTCGTGCATCTTTGCATAGCGAGGGTGATGCTTGTCCCATAGCGAGAGTTTGCGCGAGAGCAGATAGTACTTGAAGTCCTCCCTCAGTTCGTGAATGCTGGAGCGTGCCACGTTGAGCAGTCTAATTTCCATCTCCGTGGAGGTTTTGCCGTCCTCAGAGCCTTCTATGATGTTTTGCTTTCCCGAGCGAGCAGCCTGCACCATCTGATCCACCGTACGGTCGCCGTGCTTGGGTAGGAAACGATCGCAGAAGACGAAGGTCATCTGGTACAATGCCTCCGACTTCTGATAGAAGCGCAACTCTTTCCAGTTCGCTCCTTCAAGCAATACCCTCTCTATGTCGTCTGGTCCGTTCATGCAACACAAAGGTACGCTTTTCCAGGCGATCTACCAAATAAATTGATGAAATACGAAGGTATGCCCCAAAAGAGCAGCATGACATACATTCTGCGTTTTCCCCTAAACACAGAGGACTTTCCTCCATAGTATTCTGCTTTTCCCCTCTGATTCCATGCTGGGATAAATGTATCTTTGCATCAGAAAAAAGACAAAAGAACCTAAAAACATAAGATGGAGGACAAGGATATGAAAAGAAGAAATCTACTCAAGAACATCTGCATAATGATGGTGGCTATGCTCTGCCTGAACTCGTGCGGAATGGTAATCGGTTGGGAAGAGGATATGGACGTGAAGCAATCCATAAAGTTTGCCGGACAGTGGACGGGCGACTTTGGCATGTACTACACCTACCGCCACCACGGACGCCTGTACACCTTCGACTCCTACGACACGGACATAGTCTTCTACCCCGAACACGACGGTGCAACATGGGGATATGGCAAGCAGGTGGACTACTACGAGCACGGTCCCTACTCGCACATCTACAACCGTTTCAATTGGGAAATACGCAATGGCATAGTCTACCTCCAGTACCATAGCGACCCAAGTCTGGATTGTGCCATATATGACTACACAATGACCTCCGACCATTTTCAGGGGCGCTTCGGAAGCAGCAACGACAAGTTCTATCTGACAAAGATTGCCGACTACTACGACTGGACGGTATATATGGATTACTATTACTACTACCCAAATAACGGTTGGTACTGGTCACCCAGATATGCCATGGAAAACGGACTTGCAGAGCTTGATGAGCAAAAGCGAATAAAGGTGAAAACGGAAAACGAAAACCAATGGGAAACCGAATTAAACAAAGCGGACGGCATCGTATCCTATGGAAAGAGAATGTGATGCTGATAGAATAGCGGACGCTGCAGCGTCCCTACCCGCTCACCGCTCAACATTCAACGTTATTTGCCTGCGCTCATCGAGCGAAAGCAAGTCAACGTTCATCGGGGATTTCCTTTATGAGCAGCTGTTCCAGTTCTGCACGGGTGCCGTGAAAGACGTTGCAATCCACTGGGCCACGGATACCTGAGAGTCTACCACAATCGGTATGTTGCCAGAAATGCCACTTGACACTCTTTGCTGGTTCGGAAACATAGTAGTGCGCCATCCAGAAGGGATATTCGTCGAAGCGCTTGTCGGTGAGTATGTCGCGGCGGAAACGATAGCTGCTATAGATGATGGGCTTCACGCCATAGTGCTTCTCCACCACCTTGAGCCACTCCAGCGCCATACGCTGTATCTGCTTCTTGTTCTTGCCCGAGGCCAGCCATTTGCGTTCGTCCTCGATGTCGAGCACAGGAGGCAAGTCGCCCTCTTCAAGGTGTGCCTGACGAAGGAAGAACTCTGCCTGCTTCTTGGCAGATACGTCTGGAGTAAGAAAATGATAAGCGCCTCTTATCAAGCCGTTTCTGCGTGCCTGATAGAAGTTTTCATTAAAGTAGTCGTCCATCAAGGATACACCCTCCGTAGCCTTGATGATAACGAAGGAAACGGGGTCGTTGCCCATGTTGGCATTACGGAGCCGTTCCCAGTCGATCTTCTCCTGATAGTGGCTCACGTCTATGCCTCGCACGGTGTATTCCGCAGGATATGTTGTCTCGCCATAAATGGCCTTCCACTGGAAACTGTAGGGGTCCACGAAGAAATGGAATAGCACGAAGCAGTACAACGCCACCACTCCCACGCCACCAAGCACGAAGCCCCACATGGGTATGCTACGCAACCATCGGAACAGGAAAAACCCACCGGTCTTCTTCCCCTTCTTGCGGGGAGAAGTCCGGCGGGCGGATGTATTTGTCTTCCTTTGCTGAGGCATCAGGAATTACTTAGCCTGCTCCAGGGCAAGAGTCTTTGTGCACTGGTCGCAAACCTCTGTGGGACCCCAGTACTGGATAGGACCGGGATATACGTATGCGGTCTGCTTTGCCCACTCCTCGCGATGAGCAGCGAAGAACTTGAAGGGAGCACCCTCGAGCTCAACGAGAGCCTTGCGGATAACGGGCTTGTTGGCACCGTTACGGCGCTCGATGTTCATCATCATGGTGATGGGCACACCACCTGCAATCCACTCTGCGGCAGGTGCGGTTGTGTTCTTGATAACGCTCATGTAGCCGGTCTTGCCGTTGGCAATCAGGCGGCTGGCGTTGTAACCGAGGCTGTAGCAGTAGTCTGCATCGTAGTTAGAGGGAGCAGCGCAACGGCCTTCGTAGCCGAAGAAGTGGTGCTGAGCGCTGAACTTGCCAGTGTACTTGCCCTCCTTCTTCCATGCAGCGAGCTTGCCCTCTACCATGCGGCTGAGCAGCTTCTCGGTCTCGATGAGAGAAACCTGCACGTTGCCGTGGGGGTCGCGGTCCAGACAGAGCTGACGAGCCACGTCGGCGGGAAGAGACTCCAGGATAGCCAGGTTCTCGGGAGCGATGTTGCCCTTAACGAATGCTATCTGCTCCTCAGCACCTGCGAACTCGCGAGACTCGCCAGTAGCGGGATCGGTGAGAACCTCGTTCAGCTGCTGGATGAGCTTCTTGATAGCGGGGATGAACTCGATAAGACCCTCGGGGATGAGGACGGTACCGAAGTTGTTGCCATCAGCGGCACGGTCGGCAACGATCTGAGCGATGTAGGTAACTACGTCGTCCAGAGACATTTCCTTCTGCTCGATTTCCTCAGAGATGAGACATGCGTTGGGCTGGGTCTCCAGAGCGCACTCCAGTGCGATGTGAGAAGCGCTGCGGCCCATGAGCTTGATGAAGTGCCAGTACTTGCGGGCACTGTTACAGTCGCGCTGGATGTTGCCGATGAGCTCAGAGTAGGTCTTACAAGCGGTGTCGAAGCCGAAAGAGGTCTCAATCTGCTCGTTCTTCAGGTCGCCGTCGATGGTCTTGGGGCAACCGATAACCTGTACGCCATACTGCTTGGCAGCATAGTACTCGGCCAGGACGCAAGCGTTGGTGTTGGAGTCGTCACCACCGATGATAACCAGAGCCTTGATGCCCAGCTCCTTCAGGATTTCATAGCCTGCCTCGAACTGGCTCTCCTTCTCCAGCTTGGTACGGCCAGAACCGATGATGTCGAAACCGCCAGTGTTGCGGTACTCGTCAATGAGCTCGTCGGTGAACTCAACGTACTTGTGGTCAACCAGACCGCCGGGACCCATCAGGAAACCGTAGAGCTTGCTGTCCTTGTTCAGAGACTTCACGCCGTCGTAAAGACCGCTGATAACGTTGTGGCCGCCAGGAGCCTGACCGCCAGAGAGGATGATACCCACGTTGATAGCGGTGTTGTTCTCGCTCTCGGCAGAAACGAACTCCACTACGGGCATGCCATAGGTGTTGGGGAAGAGGGCCTTGATCTCCTCCTGGTTGCCTACACTCTGGGTAGCAGCACCTTCCTGAGCCTTTACAGCACCCTGGAGGGCCTTGGGCAGCTTAGGCTGGTAAGCTGCTCTTGCAATCTGCAATGCACTTTTTTCCATTTGTCTTTTGAGTTTATTTAATTGTTATACAATATTTGCTTGTCAAAGATACGGATATTTCTGTTAATAACAGGAAAACAACGGCAACAAAAGACCAAAAATACAGGAAAAAGCCGTAAAAAGACTGTTCCTGCTTGCCTATTTATAAATAATTGTGTACCTTAGCAACTGGAAAACATGCTCCGTGCTGTGCGCTTCACAAGACAACGCACAACGCCTCACGAGACAATAAGCATCGGAACACGAAGCGAGAGCCATCGCTTCACGAGGCGATGGGCAACGGAATACCAAGCATCCAAAAGACAATAACAAGACATAATCATAAACAAAACGCCACCCTTAGAACTATGAAAAGACGTGAACTGAAAAAGAGCATCAACAACCTCTGTAGCGAACTCTTTGCCGAGTGCATAGCACTGAACTATTATGAGAACGTGGACAAGGATGCCGTGGCAAATATCATGGAGAGCATCCTCATGATGCAGGCAGACATAGTAAGCCGCATATCTCACGTTCAGCCTGGTGCTGGCAAGAACTTCTTCAAGAAACTTCGCGAAGACCTGGTTGCCAGAACCGAAGAAATCATCGACGACATTCAAGCCTTGGCATAAGACACGCCGATGCTCAGAATTATTTTCCTCATAGTTGTAGCCATCATGACTACAACAGTATCTGCCCAACCTGCCAGAAACGTAAAGAAAAGGTTGGGCACATACTTTAATACCTACGAGAACTCTGCCTACTCCAGCAAGGACAAGGCCAAAGTGGAGCACCTATATATCCGCACGCAGAAGAAGGAGGTGGAAATAGACGTAAGCGAGGTGTTCCTGGGCCAACCCTTTACCAACGAACTTGTTGCCACCATATATCAGGATGTAAGGGAATATCTGCCTCAGGCCTACAGGCGATGGAAACTAATCATCAGCGTGAACGGATATCCCATAGAACAGCTTGTCCCTGCCAACACCCTGCCAAGCCCAGATCCCCTCAGGTACTGGGGAAACACCATGCACAACGACAATGCCTGGACCTTCCAGATGGACCGGCCGTACAGCATCCCCAACGGACTGGAGGGCAGACATATAGCCTTGTGGGCAAGTCACGGCAGATATTACGACTTCAAGACCGACCAATGGCGCTGGCAACGTCCTGGTCTCTTTGGTACCTGCGAAGACATACTCACGCAGACCTTCGTAGTACCTTTCCTTATGCCCATGCTGGAGAATGCCGGTGCTGTGGTTTTCTCTCCACGTGAACGCGACACACAGACAAACGAGGTGATAGTGGACAACGACCGCCCATCCATAGGCGGTGCCTATCGCGAGGATAACGGCAACATGAAATGGGTGGATTGCGGAACCGGATTTGCACACTGGCGCGATTTCTATCGTGACAGGCAGAACCCATTTGAGGAGGGAACAGCACGAGTAACTGATGCCCAAGCTGATCACTCCCGACTTTCCACCATCACCTGGGTGCCCAACATTCCCGAGGACGGCGAATATGCCGTCTACGTTTCCTACAAGACCTTACCTACCAGCGTACCAGATGCCATCTACAACATACGCCACCAAGGAGTAAACACTCAGGTACGCGTAAACCAGCGCATGGGAGGAGGGACATGGGTGTACCTGGGCACATTTGCCTTTTCCAAAGGACAAACCCTGGATGGCTCCGTCTCGCTGAACAATTTCAGCCAGCACCGAGGGCACATCACTGCCGATGCCGTTCGTTTTGGCGGAGGAATGGGCAACATAGAACGTGGCAACCCTGGCGAAGAATACCAGAAAATCAGCGGTCTGCCTCGCTACCTCGAGGGAGCAAGGTACTATATGCAATGGGCAGGCGCTCCCTACTCAGTGTATAGCACCAAGGAGGGCAGCAATGACTATGCCGACGACATAAATGCACGAAGCCATGGCCTCAACCACCTGGCTCGCGGCTCTGCCTTCATGCCATGCGACACATTGCCCGGACTTAACGTCCCCATAGAACTTGCACTTGGCATACACACCGATGCCGGACTTCGCAACAACATGGACATCATAGGCACCCTGGGCGTCTATACCACACAATACTACGACAAGCGTCTGGCCACAGGAATGTCCCGACTATGCAGCCGCGACTTTGCCGACGCTATGCTCGCTCGTATCCACAAGGACATGACCTTCCATCTGGGCGGATGGAACAGGCGCTCGCTCTATGACCGCAACTATTCCGAGAGCCGCGAGCCTCAGGTTCCTTCCATGATACTGGAACTTCTCTCGCACCAGAACTACGCAGACATGCTTGTGGCTCACGATCCATATTGCAAGTTCATCCTTTCCAGAGCTATCTACAAGACCATTCTGGAATACAATGCCCAGATACACCAAAGACCCGCGCCATGCGTACAGCCTTTGCCTGTCCAGAACCTTGCCGCCGTGGCAAACGCCAAGGACAAACAGATAACCCTGTCCTGGACACCACAGGAAGATCCTCTGGAACCAACCGCTACACCAACATCATACATTATATATATTAAGCAGAACGACCGCGGTTGGGACAACGGCATCGTGGTAAACACCAACCGGGTGAACATCAATGCCACTCCAGGCATACTGTACCGGTTCCGTGTGGCTGCCGTCAACGACGGCGGCAGCAGCTTGAAGAGCGAGGAAGTGTGTGCCCGTGTGCCATATAGCAAGAATGCTACGGAGGTAATGATTGTCAACGGATTTGAACGTCTTGCAGCAGCACAAGCCCTGGATACAGACTCTGTCCGTGGATTCGACATGACCAAGGACCCCGGTGTGGCTTACATGCAGAATACCAGCGTGTACGACCTCAACGGCATGCCCATGGCAGGAAACACCTTCAACTATCCCTCCATGCACGCCTCCGACCTGCTGCTTGCCGACCAGGACTATTCGGCACGCCGAGACCTGGCCATCTCATCGTGCATGGTTTCTGCCATTCCTCAGATGGACCTCTCCCCCTATGCCATGATAGACCTCATCCTTGGCGCACAACGCTTCGACGGATACTCGCACCGCAACTACCAGACCTTCCCCGAATACCTGCAACAGGCACTCACGGCATACACAGCCACCGGCGGCAGTCTCATGGTCAGCGGAGCATATCTGGGCGAAGACCTCCGCACGGCAGAGCAACGGGATTTTGCCTACAAGACACTCAAATACATGTATACCGACAATGTGCGCACCGACAGCATGCAGGTACGGGGCATGGGCACAGAGTTTGGCATAGCCTCCCTGCCCAACCCTCACATCTACCACACAGCACGCGTCAATGCCATACAGCCCACAGAAGGGGCTTTCGCCACACTGCTATTCAACGAGAGCCACACTTCCTACCGCACAGAGATAGCCATTGCCGAGGATAGCACCGAGGTAATCCAACAAATCCCTCAGGTTACCGTCAAGCAAACTCCAGGAGCCGTTGCATACCAGGGCAGTGATTACAGATCCATCACCTATGGTTTCCCGCTGGAAATGATTTTCGACAAGGAAATCAGGCGTGCTATCATAAATGCCTCGTTCACCTTCCTTTGCAACAAGTAGCCACTAAGAGACGTACACACCGCATAGAATTATGTACCAGAAGTTTATAATCACACAGGATGGCATCCTTCGCTTTGGCAAGGTATATCTTCATCACGACCTGCTGAACTTTGGAGAAGATGCCACCGGGGGCGGAGGACTTTGGAAAAGAGATCCTCTGCGTGGAGCAATACTTCTATATGGACGCTCTTTCGAGTTTGGCTTGCCCAACTTCGCTTCACTCAGAAAAATTGAATGGGACGGCGCAGGTGGCACTCCCTCTCCCCTGCTCTACCTTCCCCTGTGGCCCGACGAATCTGTGGCAGAACCCGTCTTCATCAAATAAGAACCAAAACTCTCGGATATACGACTATGATTAAAGTATATGTAATGCAAACTTGTCCCGATTGTACCACTACAAAGCAGCAGTTATCGGGCGACCCTCGAATTCAACTCATCGACATTGGCGAACATGCCAGAAACCTGAAGGAGTTCCTTGCCTTGCGCGACAATCACCCTGCCTTTGCACCTGTGCTTAAACGTGGCACCATTGGCATTCCATGTTTCCTCTTCGAAGATGGCACCATCACCTTCTCCATGGAAAAGGCTATGCCAATAATTGAAGCCACAACCGTTTCTCTGGTGGATGATGAAATGGAAGATGGCGCATCGTGCAGTCTGGATGGCAAAGGATGCTAAGTACATCTTCAAATGCCCCTGAACCTCCCTCCCTACAACGGCATGCACTATGGCAGAACATCTATCTATCATCGGGAACAACAAGCAGGAACTCTACGAAAACCTCTTTCCACAGATAGAGGCACTCGTTCAGGACGAAGATGATGTCATAGCCAATATGGCAAACATCTCGGCCTGCCTCTACGAGACCTTCCACTTCTGGTGGGTAGGATTTTATCGTGTCGCAGGTAACGAACTGGTGCTCGGTCCCTTCCAAGGCCCTGTGGCATGCACACGTATTGCCAAGGGACGGGGTGTCTGTGGCACTACATGGCAACTCGGACATACCATCATAGTCCCCGATGTAGAGAAATTCCCCGGACACATAGCATGCAGCAGTGCTTCGCGCTCTGAAATTGTAGTTCCTGTACATTCTGGCAATGGCATCGTTGCAGTTCTCGACATAGACAGCGAACACCTCTCCACCTTTGACCACACCGACCAGCTTTGGCTTGAAAGAATCGTTGCCTTGTTGCCATTCCATCAATAATTTTCCCTCCTAACCTCATTTTCCTTTCCTTAAATTTTCATAAAAGAAAAAAAAGAAGTACATTTGCAACGTGACCTCATTATTTTGCCAAAGGAAAGTCACACACTTCCATTATGCAACTCAGTCGTGGGTAGCAAAGGAATAAAACAAATATCTGTGTCCACAGATGACTTCATACCAGGAACGGCAAGTGCCAATCCTCGCACCGGGGTTGCTCCCGATGCCCCCCTCAAAGCAACTGAATCAGCAACGTTGAATAACAGTTATCATAATGGGGTGTCCACCAAAAACACCCTTTTCCCAAATACAACAAACGATGATTGTTTAACGATCAAAGAGCATGGCGAAT